>NZ_BSST01000001.1:3755954-4381947 GCF_030161395.1 Thalassotalea insulae | reverse complement strand
GTAGCAAACTAATAAAAAGCCCCTTAATGTGGGCGTTAGGAGTCATTATGGCCACATTCGATGCTCTTAATCGTGCATATACATTCTTATCTTTTTTAGTGGCATTAATAATTAGTTTTTTTGGATGGCCTGAATTGACTGTTATTTTTATTATTATTGGGTATTACTTTTCTTTTTATGTTGTAGCTACAATTATTGGTGAAAGTTCAGGCTGGCATCATCAAGCATTAAAAATTTATAGTTTAATTTTAGCTGTCATTATTACAATATTTGCCGTTATTTATTGGCGTTGCGGGCTTGTTCAAAACGGCGAACAAATAGATGTTAGCTTTCTAACTTCTATTTATTTTAGTGTTACAACATGGACTACATTAGGTTACGGTGATTTCTCTCCTGTAGAAAGAATTAGGCATATAACTTCAATACAAGCCATATTGGGTTATGTGAGTTTGGGTGTATTGATTACACTAGCCTCAGGTTATATCAATAATATGGCAACAAACCGCAAAGAAGTCAGAGAGCATAAGGCTAGGTTAAAGCAAGAACGTGAGCAAGGTGAAACTGACTCCTAACAAGCTGTTTAAGCGCGGGACTGCTAACGTTTGGCTCGGTTCCGCTTCGCTTCACATTTTAGCCAAACATTAATCAGCCCCTTAACAGGGCGTTAGCACTTCAAGGAAGTATGATGAAAATTTGGAAACTATGTGCATTATTATATATACCATTATCTGGAGTTAGTTTTGCTCAAAGCGATATCGAAATAGCTTTGACTAATTTAGGTGATTGCTTAAATGAAATAGCTACAAAAGAATTAGAAAGTGGAAAATCAAACCCAGTATTAGCAACTGCTTTATTAACAAGTGTGTACAAAAATATAGGACATGATGAAGGCTCAATAAAAAACGTTGAGGATAAATATCTCAAATTGTATAGAAAAGCTAACGATAGTTGTACTAAACAAATAGCTGAAGTTAAAAGGCTTCTTAAAGAGAAGAGCTAACAAGCCATTACAGTAACGGGACTGCTAACAGCTTGCTCGGTTCCGCTTCGCTTCACAATTTTAGCAAGCTATTATCAGCCCCTGAATGGGGCGTTAGAGCTCTTAAGGGAATATCGTGATAATCAGCGATGGATTACGCAAATTTATAGATAAAGCTATATTAAAATCTAAGCGAGAACGTGTTTCTGGCTTTCTTTCTAATTCTAAAAATCATGTGAAATTCGCACGTACTCTGGATCATGAGTTTATTAAATATCTAGATAAGTCTTATTTCAGAAACTCGATTGATATTAACTCATCAAATGAGTTAGGTTTTCTATATTGTTCAAATGGTGTTTCAAGCGAAAACGAAACTCGTATAGCTGAGCTTTACGGTAAAGCTCCATGGGAAGGTGGCTGGTTAATAGTTAATTTAACTGGTAATTTTGCAATATACCGACCAGAGGGTAAAATCGATGATGAAGTGTTCATCGAGCTCTAACAAGTCATTAAAGCAGGACAAAAAACAGTTGGTTTTTGCTCCTTCGTCGCTTATTTTAACCAACTGTTTTTAGCCTCTTAATGAGGCGTTATAGCTACCAAGGATAGTCGTGCGTATATTTCAACTGTTGCTCATTATTTTTGTTTTATCTGGTTGTGTTAAGCATCATTCGTCGGAAGATTTTGATGTAGTATTAATTGAAAATTCAGCTATAAAGTTACTCAATTCGTATCCTCGTAACTCAATAATTAAACTTGAACAATTACCGTTGCCTTTATCTCAGTTAAAGCCTTATTATGTTCGAGTTGATGAAACGGGAATCTATATTACATTGGATGAGTCATTTGTAAGTGAAAGTGGTTTATTCATTCCACATGAAGGATTTACTCCCGATTTATCAAACGGTTTGGATCCAAGCTTTAAGCTATTAAAAAACAGAACTTATAGCTATTTGGTTAAAGGGTAGCAATAACAAGCTGTTCAAGGCGGGACTGCTAACGTTTGGCTCGGTTTCGCTTCGCTACACATTTTAGCCAAACATTATCAGCCCCTTAACAGGGCGTTATGTCTCAAGGATGGTTCGGTGTGAAATTTAAAACAATATCAATACTTGTAGGTGTATCATTAGCTGCATTTTTAGCCGCATTTTTCTTGCCTACTACTGAAGTAATGAAAGGAATTATAGCTTCACCGGGCATACTAGGTTTGCTTGGTGTTCTTTACCAACTCATGAGAGATGAAGCCGCTTATGAACGTAACCTCAAGATTCAAAGCCAGCAGCAAATATTTGGACTTGGTGCGACATCACACATGGCTAACAAGGTCTTTGATAAACATGTAGAGTTTTGTGAAAAATACTTGGCAGAAGTGTACGAAATTTCAAATAAACTTTTCAGAGAGGGGCCAATTAAAGAGGCCGTACATTTTGCGAACGGTCTATATTCACTAAAGCTTGAATATGCTGCATGGATTACAGATGATATTAGTGATTTATTGTTTCCTTT
This sequence comes from Thalassotalea insulae, assembly GCF_030161395.1. Classification (NCBI taxonomy): domain Bacteria; kingdom Pseudomonadati; phylum Pseudomonadota; class Gammaproteobacteria; order Alteromonadales; family Colwelliaceae; genus Thalassotalea; species Thalassotalea insulae. The sequence goes on along the minus strand of NZ_BSST01000001.1, from coordinate 4,379,462 downwards.
TGAGCAAGCGTTAAGAGAACTAGGGGCATCTAAAGGTTTTATTGACAGTACAATTAGCGACGAACGCTATGATCAAGAAAGACAAAAACGAATATCCCAAGTGCATGAAGATTATTTAAAAATATTGAATCTATCTAAAGATAAAAAGCCGCATCCAGATATGGCAGTAGAATCAATAGTTCGTAAAGCTAGGAGTATTCTTGATTTGGATGAACTGGTATGGCTTCGTAAACAAATAATTGTCCAAGCTAAAGCTAATTTTGAGACATAACAAGTGACTATGGTGTCAATTCCTAATTCTCAACTCATTTTAGGATCCCACATGACACCATCTCTTACCATTGAATTTAAGATCACAATCATCTTTCTTACACAGGCAATTAATGCTGTTTTTTTGGTTTTTCCTGCCGCTAATAACCGTTCGTAAGTACCTTTAAAAACTGAGTTACATTGGATTGCGGACATCATCGCCATGTACATTGCCGTTCGAATTTTGGGACGTCCTCCTCGTATCTGTCTTGTGCCACGATAGATACCACTTTCTTTATTAAATGGCGCAACACCAATCAATGACGATGCTTGTTTATTTGTTAGATAACCGAGCTCAGGCATATCGCTTAGTAAGTTGAAAGCGACGACATTACCAACACCAGGCATGCTCTGGATTATCATGTTTTTAGTTTTATAATCATCACAGCTTTCCATTAGTTTAAGTAGTTTTTGGTCTAGCTTATCGAGCTGATTTTTAATGGCAGTTAAAATGGGATTAATCATACTGCTGATTGTTTTTGGCATGATTTTTAGACGGTTCTTTTCCATGGTTTGTAAACCTATTAACTGTCTACGACGAGAAAGTAAGTCGCTCATCAATTGCATGGTAGCGGGCTTTAGCATTGAAAGTTTGGGCTTTATCGCTTCACCGTAATATGCAATAAGTTGTGCATCTAATTTGTCTGTTTTTGCATGCTGCCCTATGGCACCTGCAAATTTTTTGATATGTGCAGGGTTGGCTACAACAAAAGGCAAATTAGCTTTTGCGCAAGCCATAATAAAGTCTTGCTCAAGACGTCCAGTTGCTTCAATAGTGATGCGTGTTGGTTTATATTTTTTGATTTCCTTAATCGCCTTTTTAATACCTATTTCGTCGTTAGTCACGGTGAAATAAATATCTAACGGGCGTATGTAAATATCGAGTTGTGATTTGCCAGTATCAACACCAACATTTATTTCGTTTTGATTATTTTTGTTATTCATAATAAGCTGACTCTGCCTTGCTATTCGGGCTCGAGGCCCAGTTGACTATCCGAGTTTAGTGCTTGGAGTTTTATATGGCGTTCGTACTTGTTATCGGTCTCTCAATAGAGGAGCCTGCCAATCATCGAACTACCATATAAAAGGCTTTGGTTGCAGCCAAAGCTTGGGCCTCACATTACCCGAAAAGGATTAAAAAGAATAATAAGATTTGGCTGTTATTATCCATACAAGCCATTGCAGTGCGGGATTTTTAACGGTTGGCTTCTCTCACTGCGTTCGTTATTTTAGTCAACCGTATAAAAGCCCATTAATGGGGCGTTAGGTATTCAATAACCCAAGCAAGGAGCATATATGCTTAGTAGAGCCTTTTTTATATTTATAATCACCGTCACCTTTTCAAACAATTTGTTTGCTAAAACACAAAACTGTCAGGAATTATCAATTCCAATTACATTTGATCCTCAAGGTTTACCAATAATTGAGTTAAGTATTAATGATGTGAAGCATAATGTTTTATTAGATCTTGGTTCATCAGATGGCATTCACTTACCCGTAAATGAGATAAAAAATATATCTGGGCTAAAATATACGGGAAATTCAGTTAAAAGCTCAAATATAAAAGGTGAAGTCTTTGAGTCTAAAGAATTTTTAATTTCATCATTCAAAATAAGTTGCGCAATTTTTTCTAATATTAAAGGTCTAGAGTTAGCTCCTTGGGCTGCATCGATTGGCGAAGGCAATGTTGATAATGGCGCTGAACAAATTGTCATTGGGTTAGATTTCTTTAAAGGTAAAAGTATTACTATCAATTATTTTGATAAAACTTTGCTTATTAATAGCGCAGATAAAAAAGACTCATCGTCGAATGTAAGTCACCTTTCTAATGCATTTAAACTCACCAAAGAAGGAATCAGTATTGGGGTTAACTCTTCCATCGCAAGTTATCAAATGATCTTAGATAGTGGGGCATCTAGCTCAATTTTTGTTGCTAATAAAGTTAGCCCTAACGAAGATGTTAAGGTATGTGATTATGATTTAGGGCCAGATATTGAATGCAAAATATTTGACTCCACGTTAAAAGTATTTGGACACAGTTTTGATGCTAATATTCTTCTGTTTCCTATCGATGAACGCTTTAAAATGGATGGTATTTTGGGAAGTGATTTTTTTAAAAGCTTTATCGTAGAAATTGATTTTTTAAATAAGGCTATTGCTTTAACACCGATACAAAATAACTCTGCATCATAAATGCTTAAAAAGCGGTGAACAAGGAGAAAAAACAATTGGTTTTTCTCCTTCGCCGCTAATTTTAGCTAACAATCTTATCGCCTGTTATTAGGGCGTTAGGCCACTCAAAGGAGTCATATGGAATCACATATACTTGCATCCCAGTTGCGCTGCCCCAATGGTGCGGAAGCATCTGAAGTTGCACAAAGGATGAATGAGGCAAACCGCGCCCTAAATCATAAGTGTATTGAGCTTCTGCAACTAAGGGCTTCAGATTCATTATTGGAAATTGGCCCGGGTAATGGGGCATTTGTCGCCGATATTATTGATATGGCCAATAATATTTCCTATATGGGACTTGATTGGTCTGCTGAGATGGTAGCCGAGGCTAAACGCCTCAACAAGCGCCTGGTAGAACAGGGACGTGCGCAATTTCAACAGGGCAGCTCTGAGCAGCTTCCCTTTGAAGCAAGTTCATTCAATAAAGTGTTGGCAGTTCACACCCTATACTTTTGGGAAAACCCAGGCGACCACCTAGCGGAGGTTCGGCGGGTAATGAAACCGAGTAGCCTATTTTGTATTGCCTTCGGAGACCGTTCCTTTATGAAGGAGCTTCCGTTTGTGCCGTATGGTTTTAATCTCTATGATGAGGCAGAAGCCTGTACGCTACTGCGCTCTTCCGGCTTTCAAATAATAGATACTTATCAGCACGAGGAAAGTGGGCGGAGTAACACAGGTGACCAAGTGAACAAAGTCATTAACATTATCATAAGTAAAGCCTAACAATGCCATTCACGCTTCAAGCACGTGATGACGGCGTTAAATGTTTTCTTTAGGATGAGTCAGTTTAACTGAAAAAAGGAAAATACATTGAAAGTTAAGTTATTATTCATTTCAGTAATAGCATTTATATGGTCATTGCCTTCGTTAGCTATTGAAACAAGCTTTATTCATCAAGCTGTATCCGATGTGAACAATGGTCTATATAAAGGCATCGATAGCATATTGATATATGAAAACAATAATCTTGTTAGTGAGCATTATTTTAATAGTTTTGACGAGGAGCAACTTCATCAAACTAAGTCGACATTTAAAAGTATTACAGGATTATTGGCAGCTATTGCATTTGACAAAAACATCTTAGATCCCAATGAGTTCGTTTTACCTTTGATTTCACGATTTTTGACCTTGGAACATGTTGACTCTCGAAAAGCTAAGATAAAAGTTAAAGACTTACTTAATATGACGTCGGGATTAGATTGCTCGGAGATGCCAGGCACAGGGCCGTATCATGAAGAAGGCGTAGATAACGGGGCCAATCCTCTGAAATATAGCCTTTCAATAACAATGTCTACAGAACCTGGTATTGAATGGAAATATTGTAATGCTAATTCATTTTTACTTGGTGTTGTAATTTCTGCTGCTTTAGAACGAGCGAAGTACTCCAATATTGATCATTTTGCTAATAAGTATTTGTATCAACCTTTGGCAATTGATGACTACCGAACATATCAAAGTCCTGACGGGTTCCTTTACGCTCAGGGAAACGCTCGTTTTAAACCAAAGGGGTTAGCAAAGTTTGGCTTACTAATGCTCAATAAAGGTCAGTGGCAAGGAAAGCAAATTGTTTCTAGTAGGCACATTGATTCTATTTTAAATGGTATAGTTGATACACATTGGTCCTGGACTGATTTAATCAAGGGGCATACTCCATTAAAGGCGCGATATGGCTATCAATGGCATCGCACTGTGTTTGAAATTGATAATAAAACTATTCCAGCCAGTCATACTTGGGGAAATGGTGGGCAATTCGTCTTTGTAGTTCCAAGTCTAGATGCAGTCATTGTTTTTACCGGGAGTAACTATGGCAATATAGTCAAACAAAAGCAAGTATTTGAAATAATGTACAAATACTTGCTTCCTGCATTTAGCAACGTAAGTTAGCTTGGTACAGATCAGCGGGTTGATTATTTGGTTTTATGTGACTTAAATCGGTACGGTCAGCATACTATCAGGTATGAAAATAGTCAGAATATTTGGTAAGTTCTATATAGCAGGTTATGTAGAAGGGTTGTAAATTGATTCGAGAGTTATGTGAATATTAACCAAACAACATTAACTATTGAAAAGGCGTGGCAAGACTATCATCGAGGGTTGCTTGCTTTTATTCGTACTAAAGTTGGTGTTTTAGAAGATGCTGAAGATATATTAAATGATGTTTTTTCGGCACTGATTAAAACTACTGATGTTAATGATGCCCCTGATAATATTGCATCATGGTTATATCGGGTCACTAGAAACAAAATTGTTGATTACTATCGAGTGAAAGGTAAGTTTGAACAGTTACCGGATGAGCTCGTTTCAGCAAATGAAGATGTTAATGTTATTGAGCAATTAGCCGTTTGTATGCTGCCTATGATTAATGTCTTACCTGAAAGCTATCAACGACCGTTAATTCTTTCTGAAATTGAAGGAAAAAAATATAAGGAAGTTGCCACTGAGCTTAATTTGACTTTATCTGCGGTTAAATCACGAATCTTGAGAGGCAGAGAGAAGTTACAAAAAAGTATGATTGCTTGTTGTAATTTCTATCGTGATGGCGCTGGTAATATTATGGGGTATGAGCAAAAAGGGACTCACGCTTGTCGTGATTGTGACAAATAGAAAAATATTTGCATCCTTTCGTTAAGGTCTCCGTCTTTAAATGGTGCACGCAACTTTTTTGCGATGACACCATGTAATTAAATCAGGAGAACATTAATGAAACGTATCCACATACATATTGCTGTCAATGAGTTATCAACTAGTATCGGTTTTTATTCAACAATTTTTGGCACATCACCCACTGTTGAACGTAACGATTATGCAAAATGGCAGTTGAGTGACCCGGCTGTGAATTTTGCTATATCGACACGCGGAGATACGATTGGCATCAATCATTTAGGTATGCAGGTTGATTCAGAAGAAGAACTAGCAGAAATTGCTCAACGACTTGATGATGCGGAAATTGCGTACTCTAAACAGCAGGGCGCTTCGTGTTGCTATGCTCATTCGAATAAACATTGGGCATTAGATCCACAAGAAATAGCTTGGGAGTCATTTCACTCATTGGGAGAAATCTCGACTTTTAGTGACGGAGCTAATGCTGTTACAGAAGGTGAACCTTCCAGTTGTTGCATCCCGTTAAATATTAGTCAAAGCAGTGATAAGACGGCATCAGTATGTTGTGTGCCTAATGAAAATGATGCGCCTGCATGCTGTGAATAAAGTATAAGGCACATCTGGCTGACTGCCAAAGTCAATGTATTGTGACATTGTGGTTTGGCAGCAGCCGATATTGCTATGTTTTTTAAGTGATGTGAATGTTTAATAATCTTCTATAGATAAATAATCTCAGATACAGAGAACTAATGCGTTTATTATGATTACTTTTACTTTTTCTTACACAGCAGCTAATTAATTCACTTAAAGTGGGTATAACGTCTGTGTTATCTTTGAGGTTTTGGCAAGTACAGTAGTAATTTCATAGTGCTATGTTTAATCCCTGCATGATTAATGATTTTCTCACACCGCTAACATCGCTTTGAGTTGATTAAATCATGGTTAAATTAGTATAAGTCGTTTAGGAGATAAATAAATGATACGAAATGCATCCCGGTCAGATGCTCAGGCAATTGCTGATATTTATAATTATTATATTGAACACACAGTGGTCACTTTTGAAGAAGAAAAAGTCACAGCTGATGAGATAATTCAGCGAATAGCAAAAGTTCAAGCGTCTGGTCATCTTTGGCTGGTAAAAGAAGTTAATCAGCAACTTGTGGGTTATGCTTATTCGACCAAATGGCGCGAACGTACAGCATATCGGTTTGCCTGTGAAGTATCTGTTTATTTATCGCCTGATCATCAGGGGAAAGGAATAGGTACAAATTTATACCAAGCGTTATTTGAACAATTAAATAATATGTCGATTAAAACTGTCATTGGTGGTATTACTTTACCTAACGATGCCAGTATTGCGTTACATGAAAAGTTTGGCCTGCATCAAGTGGCTAAGTTTGAACGTGTAGGTTACAAGTTTGGCCAGTGGCTCGATACCGGTTATTGGCAAAAACAACTAACATCTGAGTAATGTCTGTAGTTTCTGGTTTTCATTATAAAAATATTTACTAACACTCGCAGTGTTAATAGGGGAGGTTTCCATTGAAACAATTAAATAAAGGGGTTGTCGCGCTCACCTGTTTGCTTTTAGCCAGTAGTGCTATGGCAGGCCAAGCTGATTTTAATAAGGCTTATCATTCATTTGATATCGATGCAGTGAAATCTGATATTAAGCGTTTGGCATCAGATGAATTTGAAGGGCGTGAGCCATCGGGTAAAGGTGGCAAACTAACAACTGACATGTTAATTAAACGCTTTAAGTCGTTAGGGCTAAAACCTGGTAATGGTAATAGCTATACCCAGTCGGTTCCTATGGTCAGTATTAATAGTACGCCGACGGGGAATTTAACCATTGCGGATATTGATTTTAGTTTTCCTAAAAATTATGTCGCCAGCTCAAGAAAAACCGTTAAACAGACGGCGTTAAAAGATTCAGAATTAGTCTTTGTGGGTTATGGTATTAATGCGCCTGAATATGGCTGGAATGACTATAAAGGCGTTGATGTTAAAGGTAAAACAGTAGTCGTTTTAGTCAATGATCCTGGCTTTTCAACGCAAGATCCCAGCTTATTTGATGGTAATACCATGACTTATTATGGTCGCTGGACATATAAATATGAAGAGGCTGCGCGTCAAGGAGCGGCTGGCGCAATTATTGTTCATGAAACTAAGCCTGCCAGTTATGGCTGGAATGTCATTGAAAGTAGCTGGACCGGCGCGCAATATCACCTACCTGCCAGCGAAGTCAACGAAGCGAGCCTAGACGTTGAATTGTGGATCAGCGTGGAAAAAGCAAACGAGCTATTTAGCAAAGCAGGGAAAAATTTCACGAAACTTAAGCAAGCAGCATTAGCTAAAGATTTTAGCGCTGTACCGTTGTCACTAACTGCAAATGTGACGATTAGCAATGAAATTAAGCAGTCAGTCTCTAACAATGTATTAGCCACTCTAGAAGGCAGTGAATCACCAGATGAGCATGTACTTTATATGGCGCACTGGGATCATTTAGGTACAACGGTTGTTGATGGTAAAACGGAGGTTTACAACGGCGCCCATGATAATGCGACAGGTACTGCAGGTTTGATGCATATTGCCAACGCTTATCGTCAGTTAAAACAAGCACCCAAACGTTCTATTACTTTTGTTGCAGTCACAGCTGAAGAACAAGGGCGCTTAGGCTCTATTTATTTTGCTAATCATCCTACGATGCCGCTGAATAAAATTGTTGGTTTAGTCAATATGGACAGCTTAGATATTACCGGCATGAAAAAAGATGTCACTGTGGTTGGCTATGGTAAGTCAGAGCTTGAAGATTATCTGGCAAAAGCGGCTAAACGTCAGCACCGTACATTAACTCCTGAGCAAACTCCTGAACGTGGCTATTATTATCGTTCAGATCATTTTTCGTTGGCGAAAAAAGGCGTCCCTGCATTAAGTGCTGGTGGTGGCTCAAAATGGCTTAATGAAGAGCAGCAAAAGATAGGCAAAAGTGTGTCTGAGCAAGTTGCTAAGTGTTATCACCAGACCTGTGACGTTTACCAAGAGCAGTGGGGTTGGGATAGCTTGGTTCAGGAACTACAGTTGTTTTTTGAAACCGGCTATTTGTTAGCAAATGAGAATATCTGGCCTAATTGGAATAAAGGCGCTGAATTCAGAGCGCTGAGAGATCAAATGATGAATTAAGTTTTAAATCAAACTCAATGACAGTAAATATGTAAAACGCCAACAATGAGTTGGCGTTTTTGTTTTAGCACCAAACTGGGCTTGAACCAGTGACACACGCTTATTTTTACAAGAGTACAGTCTGTCGCTCTACCAATTAAGATATTGGGAAATTAGGGGGAATGATAAACCTATATTCATGGTAGAGGTTATGCGTTAAAATTATCTTGGTTTAGAAAAGCAAAAACCCGCTATAAATAGCGGGTTTTTATGTTGGCTCCCCAAACTGGGCTTGAACCAGTGACACACGCTTATTTTTACAAGAGTACAGTCCGTCGCTCTACCAATTGAGTTATTGGGGAATTAGGGGAATGATAAACCTATATTCATAGTAGAGGTTATGCGTTAAAATTATCTTGGTTTAGAAAAGCAAAAACCCGCTATAAATAGCGGGTTTTTATGTTGGCTCCCCAAACTGGGCTTGAACCAGTGACACACGGATTAACAGTCCGTCGCTCTACCAACTGAGCTATTGGGGAATAAACTTTTTTAGCTTCTGTTTATCAGCGAAGCATTACGACCGTTATTTCAAACCATCGCTTGTAATTTGGCTCCCCAAACTGGGCTTGAACCAGTGACACACGGATTAACAGTCCGTCGCTCTACCAACTGAGCTATTGGGGAATAACTTGGTACTAACGTTTATTTGCTAGCAACTCGTTAACGGGGCGGAATATTAATGGCAGCTTGGCGAGCTGTCAACACAAAAATAAGAAAAAAATAATTTTATTGACTGTTTGCCTAATTTCCACTCAGGGTGTTGCAAATTACATCGCAAAATGTTGAATCTTTACTCAAGCTCTTGGTATCTATATTTTTTTTAACAGTTATCCACTAAAGTTGTGGATAACTGTGTGAGTGAAACTAGGGTAAAACGTAACAATAAGGGATAGCAGAGCATAGGCCAATGATTAAAGTAAAAATAGCATGCTTAAAATACCAATAAAAACAAATGAATAGCGTATTATTGATGTATTTGTAGTGTTAACGTGTGATTTTTAGTCAATGACGCATTAATGCTAAATTACTGTGTATTACTATGGTGGGGGTAATAGTGTAGATAAAAATAAGCAAGAGAAAAATAAGGAAAATATCCAGTTACAACGAAATTAAATATTTACATAGCGCCTCTAATTAGTATCTTTTACAATATGTCACTTTGTCGTGATTCTTATATAAGCAAGTATCTTAATGACCCAAAACACCAATAAACATCAAATTGATTTATTAACCGATCCTGTCGGGCAAACATTAAAACAAATGACCATTCCAATGATTTACGGCATGATTTTGTTGATGACGTTTAATTTGGTTGATACGTTTTTTGTCGGTTTATTAGGGACTCAACCACTGGCGGCGATTAGTTTTACCTTTCCTATAACCTTTACTGTGATCAGTTTAACTATTGGTTTAGGCATTGGGACTTCCGCGGTAATTGCTAAATCACTTGGAAAAAAAGACGATAAATTTGCCAAATGCTCTGCAACGTCAGCGTTAATATTGGCGGCAACAGTCGTTGGTATTGTTTCTTATATTGGTTTTATTTTTAGTGATGAAATTTTTACCTTGCTCGGAGCGCGAGAAGAGTTATTGTCTTTGATCCGGGATTATATGGATGTTTGGTTTGTTGGTAGTGTCTTTTTGATCGGCCCGATGATCGGTAATTCAATTCTTAGAGCAAGTGGTGACACTAAAACCCCCAGTATTATTATGGGCGTAGGCGGTGTGATTAATGCGATTTTAGATCCACTATTTATTTTTGGTTTAGGACCTGTGCCGGCGATGGGAATACAGGGCGCGGCGATAGCCACGTTAATTTCTTGGTTAGTAGGCTCTACTTTTGTGCTTTATACCATAGGTTATAAGCGGCATTTAATACATACCTCGTTAGTGTTTATCAAAACATTTGCCCAATCGAGTAAAGCGATTCTGCACATTGGCTTACCTGCAGCAGGGGCTAATATGCTAACGCCAATTGCTGCTGCAGTATTAACGGCAATCGTTGCTACTTATGGTGACTCGGCAGTAGCGGCATTTGGTGTTGGTTCACGTATCGAGTCCATTGCTTGTTTAGTGGTGTTAGCAATGTCGATGACGTTGCCACCATTTATCAGTCAGAATTTTGGTGCTGGCAATATGCAGCGGGTCGAAGAAGGTTATAAAACCTCGATTAAGTTCGTCTTGCTATGGCAGGTACTTATTTATGTAGTGCTAGTGTTATTAGCGCCTTGGATTGCGGATGCGTTTTCTAAAGAGCAGTCGGTAGCTGATATTATTAAATTGTTTATTTGGATATTACCGTTAGGTTATGGGTTACAGGGCATTATTATTTTAACTAACTCTTCGTTTAATGCCTTACATAAACCTATGGTGGCGTTAATGCTTAGCATTGTTCGATTATTTATCTGTTACGTGCCGTTGGCGTATATCGGTAGTCGGTTATATCAGCTAGAAGGCTTTTTCATCGGTGCATTATTAGGTAACCTAGTGATGGCAGCGATTTCTTATTATTTTTTCTCTAAGCAATTTGAACAAAGCGTAATTGAAGCAAAGGCAGTCTCTTAATGAAATCAATGGAACTCGTTTCAGATTACACGCCAAATGGCGATCAGCCTGCGGCGATATCTCAGTTATTAGAAGGTATAGAATCAGGATTAGCACACCAAACTTTGCTTGGCGTAACAGGCTCGGGTAAAACTTTTACTGTCGCTAATGTGATCGCTCAGCTTAATCGTCCCACTATGATGTTGGCGCCAAATAAAACGCTAGCGGCGCAGCTCTATGGCGAAATGAAAGAGTTTTTTCCTAATAATGCGGTTGAGTACTTTGTTTCATATTATGATTATTATCAGCCAGAAGCCTATGTGCCAACCACAGACACTTTTATAGAGAAAGACGCGTCGATTAATGAACATATCGAACAAATGCGCCTGTCGGCAACTAAGGCGCTATTAGAGCGTCGTGATGTTATTATTGTTGCTTCGGTCTCTGCAATATACGGCCTTGGCGATCCAGATTCTTACCTTAAAATGATGTTGCATATCAGTCAGGGCGATATCATTAACCAGCGGGATATTTTACGGCGTTTGGCGGAATTACAATACACCCGTAACGATGTTGCGTTTCAACGTGCTACCTATCGTGTCAGGGGCGATGTCATCGATATTTTTCCGGCGGAATCTGATCGGTTAGCGATTCGGGTTGAGTTGTTTGATGAAGAAATTGAGCGAATTAGCCAGTTTGATCCGTTAACTGGAGAAGTTGAGCGTAAATTGGCACGAGTAACTATTTATCCCAAAACCCATTATGCTACGCCACGTGATAAAATTCTTGCAGCTGTAGAAAATATTAAGATTGAATTAAAAGATCGCGCACAAAGGCTAAAAGATAATAACAAGTTAGTGGAAGAGCAGCGCATAGTGCAGCGGACACAGTTTGATATTGAAATGATGACTGAGCTAGGCTACTGCTCGGGGATTGAAAACTACTCGCGATATTTATCAGGCAGAGCCGCAGGGGAAGCACCGCCAACCTTGTTTGATTATTTGCCGGATGATGGCTTGCTGATCATCGATGAATCGCATGTCACTGTGCCGCAAATAGGTGCGATGTATAAAGGTGACCGATCGCGGAAAGAAAACTTAGTGGAATATGGTTTCCGCCTGCCATCGGCATTAGATAACAGGCCGATGAAATTTGAAGAGTTTGAATCGTTAGCGCCGCAAACTATTTATGTTTCAGCCACGCCGAGTAATTATGAGTTGGAAAAATCTTCGGGTGAAGTGGCTGAGCAAGTTGTCAGACCAACCGGGTTGTTAGATCCTGTGGTGGAAGTACGGCCTGTCGATACTCAGGTGGATGATTTACTTTCAGAAATTCGCTTACGGGTTGCAGTAGGTGATCGGGTGTTAGCCACGACACTGACCAAACGTATGGCGGAAGATCTTACCGATTACCTAGATGAACATGATGTTAAAACCCGGTATTTGCATTCAGATGTTGATACTGTTGAGCGAGTAGAGATCATACGGGATTTTCGTTTAGGGCATTTTGATGTATTAATTGGTATTAACTTGCTCAGGGAAGGGTTGGACATGCCTGAAGTGTCGTTAGTGGCAATTTTAGATGCTGATAAAGAGGGATTTTTACGCTCTGAGCGTTCACTGATCCAAACCATTGGCCGGGCGGCACGTAATATTAATGGTAAAGCGATTTTATATGGCGATCGTATTACCGGTTCAATGCGTAAAGCGATTGATGAAACCGATAGGCGTCGAGAAAAACAACATAGTTATAACCTAGAAAATAATATTACTCCGATAGGGGTGAAACGTAAGATTGCTGACGTTATGGATGTGGGTGATACGCCTGAACAAGCACTGATAAAAAGCAAACAGCGAGCGGCAGAATCAGACGCAGAATATCAGGTGATGACGGTTGAGCAGATTGATCAACAGGTAAAAGTACTTGAAAAAACAATGCTAGATCATGCTCAAAACCTTGAATTTGAACAAGCCGCAGCGCTAAGAGATCAGATAGCGAAGCTACGCCAACAACAACTGTTGGCGTGATACTCCTCAATGTAAGTGATGTCGTTCGAACATAGTATAACGGCTGATGATGTTTGATATTGCATCACTACTGCAGTGGGTTAATTGACTGATGTCCTCAATGATTTTATCTTGAACATCGACAGGGAACAGCATTAGCTGTTCTAAATACAGGTGTGCCTGTGTTTCATTGTTATTATTTAAAAATTCAGCTATACGATTAGCATGGTTCTTCCAAATAGCACTCATAAACAACGTCCTCACATTTTACCTAAGCTAAGGCCGCGTCAATGCTACCTTAGCCTTTTAAGTCTAGAACAGTGGAATGTATTTTTTATACAAAAATAATCTTAAAAAATATCTACGAAAAATAACTATTCTATTAAAAGTTAATTGTTTGTTATTTCATACTTTTCTAAACGGTATAAAAATGCTTTATATGACATTTTTAAGTATTTTGCCGCCTTTGTACGGTTACCTTGATGCATTTTTAGTGCTTGCGACAGACAATGTCGTTCAAAATTTTCCCAATTAAAGCTTTTAGCCGGGAGTTTAAAGTCGGGTAGTTCCTGGTCGATATCGACCGACTGATGGAAGCTGTCGGTGAGTTCTTTCTGATCCTGAAGCAATACAAATCGTTCGATGCGATTGGATAACTCTCTGACATTGCCGGGCCAATGGTATTCAAATAATTGGCGATAAAGGTCGGCATTTAATTGGGGTGGTTGGCAATTATGTTGCCGAGCATGTAACTGAATAAAATGATCGGCTAGTAGTGCGATATCCTGCTGTCGTTCTCTTAACGGCGGCATTTTTATTGGCACAACATTGAGTCGATAAAATAAGTCTTCCCTAAATTTTCCCTGTTTAACGTCTTGCTCCAGGTTTCTGTGAGTGGCTGCTATCACTCTGACATCTAATGACGTTTCTTGATTGCTGCCGAGGCGCGTGATGGTACCTTCTTGTAAAAAGCGCAATAAATGTGCTTGTAGTGAAGGGGAAAGCTCGCCGATTTCATCAAGAAAAATAGTCCCTTTGTTAGCAGCTTCAAAGCGGCCGATTTTGGTGGAGTTAGCACCGGTATAGGCGCCTTTTTCTGCGCCAAAGAGCTCTGCTTCTGCAATCGACGCGGCAATTGCGCCACAGTTGATTGCGATAAATGGTTGCTGATGACGAGGGGAGTTTTCGTGCAATGCTCGGGCTGCCAGTTCTTTACCTGTGCCACTTTCGCCCAGGATCAAGACGGTGGCATTAGTCGTAGATATTTTCTCGATTCGTTGATAAACCGCCTGCATGGAAGGCGTTTTTCCGACTAACCCAACCAGTTTTTTTTGTTCGCTAAGCTGAGCGCTTAATGCTTTATTCTCTCTTCTGAGGGTTTTGGCTTTTAGCGCCTTATCTATGGTGAGTAGTAGTTCCTGACGCTTAAACGGTTTAGGCAGGTAATCGTCGGCACCAAGTTGCAGGGCTTCTACTGCATGGTTAATAGTGCCGTAGGCGGTAGCAATAACAAAGCCAGTATCCGGGTAATTTTTGCGAATATAGTTTAGCAGTTCTAGACCGGAAAGTTCGCCGAGTTTCCAGTCTGAAAAAATGACATCAAAGTGATGCGTTTTGGCTAATACTATTGCTTGTTCAACACAATCCGCACTCTTAACGTAAAACTGACTGGCGCTGAGAATGTCACAGATTAATTGACGCTGCTCGGCATCATCTTCCACCACTAAAATCTGATTGAGTTTATTTTCACTCATTGTTTGCTCCAAAAACTACGGTTGCCTGACAGCCGATAACTTGTTGCTGTTCAACAATGTTACTTAGGGTGATTGAGCCATGATAATGCAAAGTGATCAGGCGTTGTGCAATATAAAGCCCCATACCGGCACCTTCAGATTTACTCGATACATGCGGTTGAAATAACTGTGACTTTATATGAGGGGCAAGTCCTGAACCTTGATCTTTAATGATCAGAGTTGTTTGTTGCTGCTCATTTTCCGAGGCTTGAATCATGACTGTCGTTTCTGGTGCACTAGCTTCGCAGGCATTGTAAATTAAGGTGTGAATGATACTGCGAACTTCAGATTCTGCGCCAACGATCTTAATATCCGTATTGATCTCAAGAGTAAAGTTAATCACCTTATTACCGCTTGATTTATATTCCAGAATTATATCCTGTATTACCGCTAATAACGGGATCCGCTCGTTGCGGCAAATGCCCATAGTAGTTAAGGTTAATAAAGCTTTAATGCTTTTATCAACATTCGCTATTTTATGTTGAATGGTGGTGATGAGTTGGCGTTTTTGCTGATCGCTTAATTGTTCATCATTTAACTGTTCTATAGAAAGTCCTATGGTGTGAATTGGGTTGCGTAGTGCGTGTGCCAGCCCTCGACTGACTTCGCCAAGTTCTGCTAAATGCTGGATCTCTTGATGTTGCTGCTCTGTTTCACTTAATTGTTTAAGACGTGTCACCATTTGATTAAATTGTTGTATGGTTTGGCGTATTTCTTTTACCCCTTGTTCTTTGACCTGATACTGATAATCGCCTTTTGCTAGCCGATGAAAAGCATGGCTGAGTGTCTTTAACGGTTTATTAAATTGAATACTGAGCCAATACGCAAAAATGAGCCCTAAAATACCGACAATGACCAGAGTCAGTTCAATGTATTGAAACAGTTTATCGCTCTTAGTTGAGCTATAAGGTTTAACTTTGGTATGACTGAACACTCGGGGTGGTTTAACTACAATCGTCTGTTGATTATCGTTTTTAACTTGTTTTACCGTTTCTTGATGGAGCTGCTCTATCAGAACATTAAATTCTTTTTTTAATTTCACTTTATTTAAGTGCTGCGTCAATATCGTTTCTGAATGTGAATTAGGCAAATGTTGCAGGTTTTTTTCGGTTTCACCGTCAAGGGTAATAATTTTTACTTTAGTTGCTGGTTGAGTGTTATTTTTTTCAATGGACGGGGGGAATATTGCTGCTTCGTTTTCCGTAAGTTTTTCAACTGCTAATTCAATAACTTGCTTGCTGTATAATCGTGCTTTTTGATCAACTTCGCTTGCGAGATTGTTTTCGATCCAGTTGATAATAACTAGCTGGATAATAGTGATAAAACAAATCAAACAACCAATGAGGATAAATAAGTAATTTCTTAATGACATAGTGTTTTCTTTTTAGTGGTGGGAATTGTTTAGCCGATTGCAAATTACAGTAACAAGTATAATGCCAAGTTACTTAAAATATTTATAGTAGTTAAAACAAAATGTTAGCTGAAATATTTTATTGTTAGTGCAATATGGATTTCAGTGTTTCCTGATATCGGGAAATTTAAGTACTGATATCAGGAAATAAGTGCTATTTATGAATCATTGTTTTTAATTAATCGATTGTTATTTATAAGAAAATATCTGTTGGTATAGTAATCGCAATATGCTGTTTAGTGTTTCAATAGTAACTAAATAAGGAATAACGATGAAACTTTTAAATAAAACAGTATTAGCACTTGGTTTTTCTGTTGTTGGCGCAGTTAGTAGTATGTCAGCGCTTGCGGTTGCCGCAGGCACAGAAAGTATTGTTCATGAGATTAAAGTTAAAGCGAGTGATAGCGAGCAGGTACAAGTGTTTGTTAATGCTGATGGTGATACGAGAAATTTTCAATTTTCACATGACGTTTTACAGGACGAAGGCAAGCTGGCTGAGGCGCTAAAAGAGTTGCCACAAGAGCTAGGTGAGAAGTTAACTCTTTTATTAACAAATTTTGATAATAGCAACTTAGATTTTGACTTTGATATTGGCAATGATGGTGACCATGTGGTGATGGTTAAGCTCCATGGTGAGCCAGGTAGTAATATCGAACAAAAAGTGATGAAAACGTTCAAGCATACTAAAGGTGAACATAAAGTGGTAAGAATGAATCATCACGATAAACTATCAGCAGACAGTGTGATCCGGTTATTGAAGCATGGCAAGTTTAGTGCGGAAGACTTGGATAAAATTCAACAAGCTTTAGATGCCAAACGTTGAGAACTATTTAGGCTAATATAAACCACATCATGCCACTTACTTAATCGTCAGTGGCATTGCCAATTTTATAAGAGGTGCTCAATATCTTTGGTTAGTTTTTCCGGTTTTACCGTTGGCCCGTAGCGTTTAACTACCTGGCCGTTACGATTAATCAGAAATTTGGTGAAATTCCATTTGATGTTTTTTGTGCCTAAGATGCCTTTTGCTTCTGATTTTAAATATTGATAGAGCGGGGCGGTGCTATCACCATTGACATCTATTTTATCCATTAACGGAAAACTGATCTTGAAATTAAGATCGCAAAATTGCTTGATCTCTTCGTTATTGCCTTTTTCCTGCTGACCAAACTGGTTACAGGGAAATGCCACTACCACTAAGCCTTGATGTTGGTACTTTTTATAAAGCTGCTCTAAACCAGCATATTGCGGAGTGAAACCACAGGCACTGGCTGTGTTAACTATCAATACGACTTTGTTTTTATATTGGGCTAGATTAATGGCTTCTTTGCGGTTATTGAGTACGTCAAAATCATAAATAGAATCAGTCATATTGTTGTTATCACTTTTCTGGTCGGAGCTGTTGAGTGTCAGCATAGGTAAAGCTATAAGATATGTAAAGTAAATGCTAGAGCTTTATTTATCGGTTTTGTACACTAGATTCAGTTTAAATTGACAGGAAGTAACATGAAAAAAGTTGCATTTATTGGACTCGGGGTGATGGGATATCCTATGGCCGGACATTTAAAAAACGCCGGTTATCAGGTTTGTGTTTACAATCGCACTGAGGATAAAGCTAAGCGGTGGGTGAAAGAATTTTCTGGGCAAATGGCAGCCACACCAAAGGAAGCTGCTCAGGGCTGTGATATTGTGTTTTGTTGTGTTGGTAATGATGAAGATGTCAGAGAAGTCACGTTAGGTGATAATGGTATTTTAGCCGGTTTAGCTGGCAATGGGATTTTAGTGGATCATACAACGGCGTCGGCTGAACTGGCGCGAGAACTTGCCGAAGTAGCGAAGGGGCAAAATGTTGATTTTATAGATGCACCCGTCTCAGGCGGACAGGCTGGCGCAGAAAATGGTGTGTTAACTATTATGTGTGGTGGTGAGCTGGCGGTATTTGAACAGGTTGCGCCCGTGATGGAGGCTTATGCACGTTTTAGTCAGTTAATGGGGGGGGCAGGAGCTGGCCAGTTAGCAAAAATGGTCAATCAAATTTGTTTTGTTAACACTGTACAAGGGTTGGCAGAAGGCTTGAATTTTGCGCAAAAAGCGGGGTTAGATACTGATAAACTCATTGAGACTATTTCTAAAGGTGCTGCCGGTTCGTGGCAAATGGACAATCGTGGAAAAACCATGTGTCAGCGCTCATTTGATTTTGGCTTTGCCGTAGATTGGGTGAGAAAAGATCTTGGAATGGCATTTGATGAAGCAAAAAAAATTGGTGCTGATCTAACTATTACTAAACAGTTAGATGGCTATTATCAGGAAGTACAACAGATGGGCGGTAACCGCTGGGATACTTCTAGTTTAATCGCCCGACTTGATAAATCAGACTAACCTTATATTTATAGTAGAAAAAGCATGCAGAGCATTAGAAAACACCAATATTTGACACATTTTAATGCTCATTCTTTTTGCTAGAAATATTAACTGAGGCAAAATTTTGTTCCTGCTGTAATAACGTGCAGGCGTTAACTTGTTGATTGAAATCTTGCAAAAAAGTTGGGTGCTTAGCTAAGAAGGCTTTGCTGAAATAAGCCCCCATTGGGTGCTCTTCCAGTGGTATTTCAAGGAATTCTTCCTGTGTATGGCCTGATTGTTCTATGGTTTGGAGAAAGACTAATCCATTTTCCAATATAGCGTCAATTCTGTGATGAAGTAATACCTTTAATAGCGCTGCGGTGTCTCGCGTGGTGATATTTATTTGAAAACCATGTTTGCGTAGACTGTTTAGCGCATTTGAACCCTGTCTAGCGCCAGTGGTTAAATGTTGTTTGACATAATCGGCAGTGTAGGTGTTTACTGGTTGGTTGAGCTGACTTTTAAGTAAGTATAAGCTGCGTCGTTGAGGCAAAAACACTTTGCTTTGTACGGCGTATTGATCTCGTTGCTTGCTATGTGAAGCTGAGAAAAAGCCATCTAACTCTCCGGTTTTAGTCATTACCTGAGCGCGTTTCCATGGAAGTTTACTGATAGTAAAGGGTTGATTGATGCGCGCCATAATACAGGCAAATGCTCTGACTGACAGGCCATCAGAACCTTTATCCGTGCTTAAGTGATAGGGAGCCCACTCAATTTCTGTTCCCATCCGGACAATATAATCGGGTTCATTTGCCAACGAAGTAATAGAAAATAACAGTAAAAAAGCGCACAACTTAGCTCGCATGATAAAAACTAACCTCAATAAATAACCGCCATAATTTCTGGCGGCGCATTATACTTGGAGTGGTTGTGTTATGCGACCTTTTATAGCAATTATTGGTTAAAATATCGTCTATAAAAGGTGTCGGGAAAGCTTCGAATAAAGTAATGATGCGACAATGATTTGGCTTTTAGTCGATGCTAATGGACAAATTTTTGCAGCTGCTTGTTAATTTTATTGACCGAATTATTAATTTCTGATGCTAGTGCTAATAACTCCTCTGTTCGAGTATTGGTTTGTTGCGAGACATCACGAATATCGTCAATATTATTCGACATATCTTGAGTTACATCTGTTTGCGTTTGTGCTGCTTGCGCCAATTGCGTATTTTGCTGCTGAATGCCGCTGATAGCATTCGTTACTATGTCTATCATTTCAGTGGTTTCAACCGCTGTTTGGTGGCTTAATTCAATGTTTTTATTGCCTAGCTCGATAGTGTGAACTGCGTTTTTCGCGCCTTGTTGCAATTGCTCAATCATGGAATTGATTTCTTCAGTCGACTCTTGGGTACGACTGGCCAATGTTCTGACTTCATCAGCAACCACAGCAAAGCCACGACCTTGTTCTCCGGCGCGAGCAGCTTCTATTGCGGCGTTTAATGCCAGTAAGTTGGTTTGTTCAGCGATGCCACGGATCACGTCTAATACGCCGCCAATGTTTTGGCTGTCGAGCTCTAATTGATTGACAACTTTTGCCGCATCTTGCATTAATGTTGAAAACTCTTTTACTGAGTTCAAGTTTTGTTCAACGGTACTACGTCCTTTACTGGCATTTTGTTGGGTTTCTTGTGAGCTTTCGGCTGTTAGTTTAGCAATTCCTGACATTTCTTCTGTTGAGTGATTCATTTGAGTGACTGAGTCACTCATTATTTCTGTTGCCTGGTATTGCTGGGCTACATCTTGCTGGGTTTGTACTGAGATAGACTCCATGGCCTTGGTGTTTTCTGCCAGCTGATCGACTTGCTGGTTTATGCGTCCTAAGGTTTTGGAGAGCTGCATCATAAATTGGTTGAATGCGGTGGCGATAACGCCAATCTCATCATTAGGTTGGTCGTTAAGCCGTTGACTTAAATCGCCATCACCATCGGCAATATCGACTAAAGCACCGTGTACATCACGTAAGCGATTTGAAATAAGTTTTCTAAACATAAAGAACAGCAAACCGACGGTTGCTACCAGTACAAGAATAATGATAGTGGCAATTTGATTATTCAAACTAGTGGCATTGGCCAGTTGTTTATCTATCGGCACTTGAACTTCTAATACACCGCGCACATCATTGAGTTTCCAGCCTGTTTTTGGGGTGTCAGGATGGGAATTGTGACAATTAACACAGCCTTGTGCCACCATAGTATCGGCCAATGCGACTCTAACGGTTTCTTTGCCGTTAATAGTTTCTACCGTCGTAAAGATTTGCTTGGCGTTGTTATTTAATGCAGTCCAGGCTTTTTGACCAAAACTATCGAGTTTTCTCGATGCTCTGTTTGGGAAAGGGTAAGGACTATAGAGTTTTAACGAAATAATGCCTTTTTGTGAGTATTCGTTACTAATATCATGAATAAAAGTGGCGGGTAATGGTATTTGGTTGGCATTTTCTTTATGGTTGTAATGGGGTTTAAACTCATTACCGTTGACAATTTTTTTGATGATGTTCTTGGTGTAATAACCCCGTATTAATTTATATTGCTTAACCGTGCTTTCGGCTGAGGCAATGGCAGTATCTATGGCATTGTCTTTGGTGACCTTAGGCACATATGTACTCAAAACAACTAATACTAATATCAGAATAACAACAAGAGGAGAAAACAGCCGTGTACTTAGCTTTTTAAAAAAGTTACCCGTCATTGCTTTTGCCTTTGACTAATGTTCTTTCTATAAAGCAAAGTGTAGTTCAAAAATTTTAAATGGTTGTTATTTATCTGTTATTAAGTTTAGCTATTTTTGTGGCTAATAATAAGGTTTGCTTATGGGGGCAATTGTTCAATTTATTTTTATCTTGCTTAATTATGTATTGTCCAAACTTCTCCACATAATTTATTGTGCTTAAAACTTTACAGAGCTTTATTATATGCTCTTGTTTACAATTATGTAACAATGCGCCGCCTGTAAAAGAAGAGAAAACCTAATTCTGATTTATTCTTTTTTGTATCAATAAAATAAAGCGATGGATATGTTTCTAATATGAAGTATATCCCTTTTAACTTCTATATGCTTACCTACTATTGTGAGTTGTGGTGGTCCTCCATCGTTAAGCCACTACCTAAAATTGAAATAATCTCTGCTGAATATAATGATAAATAGACAGTAAAAAACCGCCAAATTTGGCGGTTTTTTTATTTAGTGTAGATATTATTGCTGGAGATATTGATATAGGGCTTTTAATACCTGCATTTTTGTCTGGTTAGATTCATGTTCATGAGCCAGGTTTTCAATTTTTATCATAAATTCATCGGCCGATAACAAGCCTTTACCGCCAAATTGTAGCTTGTTTTGGCAATGAGTTTGCCATTTTAGTTGCTCTTCATTTGATAATGTTTGCGGGTAGTTTCTTGCTCGGTATCTAAATAGCAAAGTAGGTAATCGTTGATCCTGAAAATTAAACGGATGATGTGCAATCTGCTCGACTGGCAACTGATGCAATGTTTCCATTTGTGCTTTATCACTGTGAGAGAAAAAATTGCCACCATAAAGGGCATGCTCAGCATCGGGTGTTTCGTCTTCAAATTCATTTGAGCTAAATACTTCAGAGAGTTTGTCACGTACTTCCAGATGCTGTTTTAATTTTGCTAAATTTTCTAAACATAGTTCACGGGGAATATCTAATCGAGCGGCATTTTCCGGTAATAGGGTTTTCGCCGGTGCTACTACCGGGCATTTATTGATGTGAATTAATTTAACCGGGATTGGTAATTCATCTTCTGCCAGGTCATCGTAACGGGTATACAAACGCTGCTTTATTTCTTCGCTTGATAGCTCTAATAAAGGCGTAGGATCACGCGCTAAATCTATCGTAATCACTGCATTTTTATTGACTGGATGGTAAGCAACCGGGGCAAACCAGCTGGTACAACCATGTTGAGAAGATATTTTACTCGAGGTATGCACAACCGGTGTCATGTTGTAAACGTCAATTAATTCGCTGACTTGCTTTTTATTGCGTAAATTGAAAATAAAGTCATAGAGTTTGGGTTGTTTTTCTTTGATTAACTTTGCCATCGCAATGGTAGCATAGACATCACTCATCGCATCGTGAGCCGCGGCGTGTTCAATGCCATTGGCTTTAGTGAGTAACTCTAAGCGAAAACTTACTACTTGCTCGCCAGTTTCTTCATTGGCTACCGTCGGCCATTCAATGCCTTCAGGACGCAATGCGTAGCAGGCACGTACCATGTCGATGATGTCCCACCGGCTATTACCATGCTGCCATTCCCTGGCATAGGGGTCATAAAAATTACGATATAATAGGTAACGCGTTACCTCGTCGTCAAAGCGAATGTTATTGTAACCGGCGACACAAGTGTTTGGTGCTGAAAATAGAGTATGGATTTTATCGGCAAATTCAGCTTCTGTTAGCCCTTCAGCTAGTGCTTTTTGCGGTGTGATACCTGTGACTAAACAAGCTTCTGGCTGTGGTAAATAATCCTGTGGTGGCTGACAATAAAACATTTCAGGCTCACCAATAATGTTTAAGTCTAGATCGGTGCGAATACCGGCAAATTGTGCTGGTTTGTCGTATTTAGGGTTAACTCCCCAGGTCTCATAATCGTGCCAGAGAATACTTGGCTGTTCGCTGGAGTTTATAGTTGTCTTTGTCGTCATATATACTTTGTTGTAACCCTATCTTATTTTTATCGTTATCGTTGGTTGTTAAAGTCTACAGTTGTTTCAAAGGTAAAACTACAACTGTGCATCGTATTGCTCATCACGGTAGTGTAGTTTTGCACTCTAGATGGAGTATTCATTTGAAGCTCAATTAATATTAGTGCCATATAATAAACGAAGACAAGTTAGAATTAGAAATACATTCTAACTATTCGACTGAATTTTCTCCGATAATCACTAGTTGAGATTTTAGCTAAAGGTATTGTTTAGTCTGAACAATAAGTACTCTCGTTGGTTCTCATAATATAAAAATGTGAAGAAATTATGTAGTTATATAGGGCAGGTCAAATCATTAACTCATTTGAATTTAGAGATTGCTAACCGCCGCCAGCCGATAGTTCACGTTAATGGGCTAGCAATAGAGAAACACGATTAGCAATAAACCAAGCATTTACTTAGGGGGTATGCCCTTGGGGAACAATAAAGCAAATTACTAACATTTTATTACTAACTGGTCATGCGTTTTTGAGAGTACCTAGTTATATCCTAACTTATGAATGCTTCGCGTTTGGTGGAGAAGCATAAATTGGTATGACACGTGATGCTATACTCAAGCTTATTGTTATTATTAATAAAGTTATAAAAAAACAACCTAGAGGTGGATGAAAAATATACAGTTAGGCGGTTAAAATGTCTTTCCAAGTGTGTTATTATAGCTCGCACTTTAGTCAAGATGGTTCAATTTAATATTATTTTTAAGTGCATTAACTTCCTTCTAAATCATGGTGCTTGCCAAAAGCAAGTTGCTAAATTCATCTGCCAGAGAACTTGTGTCATTAACACTAAGGTCGATATGCAGAATTGAGTTATCTCATATAAATAAATAGTTCTTAAATCATCGTTGGATCTGTGATACTTAGGTAATTGGTAATCTAAGTTCGGAGTTCAATCACGTCTTTCAAAAACAGGTTGGTATATAGTGGCAAACACTAACAGTAAAGGTAAATGGAATCGCATTGTCTTAAAAGTAGGTAGTGCATTGATCGCGCCAAATAAAAAGGGTTGTAGTTCACGTTATTTGCTCGGCATTGCAGATTTTATTGTCAAATGCCGCATGCATGGCACTCAAGTCGTATTAGTTTCATCAGGTTCGGTTGCTGCGGGCTCTTCTTCATTTGATACCAGTAAAAAGCGTTCTATTGCGGTGAAAAAAGCGATGGCGGCAAAAGGGCAAATGGAGATGATGGCTTCCTGGGATCGGCTATTTGATTTTGAAGTTGCCCAACTGCTATTAACTCAAGGTGACTTGCAGATTCACGAGCGCTACGAAAGCATTCGCGAGACTGCGTTTGAGTTATTAAATAATGATATTTTGCCTATTGTTAATGAAAATGATGCGGTGACGTCAGACGAACAAAAAGTAGGGGACAACGATAATTTATCGGCGATGATAGCGGCTGCGGTTGATGCTGAATGTTTGATCATCTGTTCGGACGTTGAGGGGTTGTATACCGATAATCCTAATACCAACAAAGACGCGGTATTATTAAAAGAAGTTGAAGTGATTGATGATCGTATACTCGCTATGGCTAGCGGTCCGGATAGCGCGGTTGGCACTGGCGGTATGCGGACCAAGTTGGAAGCGGCAGAAAAAGCCACTTCGAATGGTATTTTAACTTACATCGTTAATGGCTTAACAACGGTTAGCTTTAATCAGCTGTTTGCCGGTAATAATCCCGGCACTAAGTTTTTACCTTTTAAGCAACCTTTGGATGACAGAATTCATTGGATGACCCACACATCAAAAGCACAAGGAGAGGTGATCGTTAGTAATGAAATTGGTGAACAGGTTGAAGACGATGCACTTAGTTTTGATCATAGTGATATCGTCAATGTTGTCGGGGACTTTTCCAGTGGTGAAACCATTTTAGTGCGGACAGAAAAAGGTAAGAAACTTGCTAAAGCTACCAGTCAGCATAGCAGTTGTGTGTTGAATTTGATGCTGAATGAAGATGTCGACGAATCAGCAATAGAATGGCAAGAGGACAATCCGATTATTTCAGAAAATACATTAGCAATTTTGGAGGAAAAATGACAGATATTCGCTTATTAGCCAAACAGGCCGCCCAAGCGGCTAAAAAATTATCGTTACTGAGTAGTGAAGAAAAAAATCACGCCTTGGCTAAAATGGCAGATGCATTGGCAAATAAAAAACAAGAGATCATATCTGTTAACCTCAAAGAAGTCGCACGGGCAAAAAGCAATGGTTTAGATAGCGCTATGCTAGATCGTTTAACCCTTACTGATGAACGCATCAACGATATGGTTAATGGCATACGAGAAATTATTGCCCTTGATGATCCTGTTGGCATGAGTCGTACTCTAGGCAAACCACCCAGTGGCATTGATGTCAAAAAAGTGCGAGTACCACTAGGGGTTATTTGTATGATCTATGAAGCGCGCCCTAATGTCACGGCAGATGCTTCGGCACTTTGTTTTAAATCCGGTAATGCGGTTATTTTACGTGGTGGTAAAGAAGCACTGGATACCAGTTTAGCCATTGCCGGGGTATTACAGGGAGCATTGGAAGCCGTTGGTTTGCCTGCTGCTGCGGTTACCGTGATCCCAGATCCAGATCGCGCTTTAATGATGGATTTAATTCAACAAGATGATTTAATTGATCTGGTGATCCCTCGCGGCGGAGAAGGCTTGATTCGTTTTGTTACTGATAATAGTAAAATCCCTGTTATTCAACATTTTAAAGGGGTCTGCCATTTATATGTCGATAATGAAGCCGATTTAGACATGGCAGAGCAATTACTGAGAAATGGTAAAACGCAGCGTACCGGTGTGTGTAATGCGCTTGAATGTGTACTAGTCAATAAAGAGATAGCCGCAGAATTTTTACCCCGAATTGCGCAAATGGCTCAGGAAAAAGACGTTAAGATTAATGCCTGTAAACTTTCAGTTGCTTATTTTGACCATGCAACTGAGTTGCAAGACGATGAGTTCGGTGAGGAATATTTAAGCCTTGAACTTGCGGTACGGGTGGTAAATGATTTTGATCAGGCGTTGCAGCATATCGATGAGTTCGGTAGTCAGCATACTGAAGTGATCTGTACCCAAAACAGTGCCAAAGCAGAATTGTTTCAACGTAGTGTTGATGCTTCTGTAGTGATGGCCAATGCTTCTTCACGATTTTCTGACGGCGGTCAGTTAGGATTAGGAGCAGAAATAGGGATAGCAACCACTAAGCTACATGCTTATGGTCCAATGGGGTTAGAAAGTTTAACAACGGAAAAATATGTAGTTACCGGGCAGGGGGAAGTACGCTCTTAGCTTAAATATAGTTACCTATTTCATTATCTAAAGTGTGCATAGTAGTATCTGTAATCTTATCTGACTTTTAAAACTTAGGGTCAGATAAGATATATTGAACATTAGATACCCATTATCGGAACTCCCTGTTGTGCTTGAAAAAACCTTATTAATAAATGCGTTAGACCTCATTTGAGCTTGCCAAAAAAGCCCATTATCAACGATTAGTGCAAGCGGTAAATGAGGTGATGCCCTGAGATACCATGGCGTTGCCGGAACTAGAAGGAGAAGAGCTAGTACCAGTTGCCATAGATGGTTTATCGTCACAAGTATTGGAGATGCGCGTTAATCCGCAAGAGCATCCAAGGTTATAAGCGATTTTTTCTTCTGACAAACCTTCCGTTTTGATGCTGACTCCAGCTACCCAGACTCTTACGATGGATTATTAGCGACATAACCTAAACGAGCGCTTGCCTGTCCATGATTGTATGAGCTGTAGCTTATATGTCGAAGAAAACCTGGTTTTGGGGAGGGATTGCCGATAATTGGCTGGCATTTGCTGGTGCCTGGGTTTTACGATTTATTTGGTTAAATATTTGCTGATACTAAGGTGATTATTAAGGATTAATTTGTACTTTAATGAGTGTTTTTATTGAGGAATATATTAACAAACCAGCTGGATATTCTCGCCAGTAATTGTACGTTAAAGTATTACATAGCGCGCTATATATTATCGCACCATAGTTGTTGGAAATAATTTTACTGGCTATACCTTAACTGTTACTTCTACTTAGATGAATTAATAGGAGAGGTTATGGATAGGAAGTTTGTTTTAACCGGTTTAGTTTATGCTGTGATTGGTTTGACGTTAGGTATTTTTATGGCAGCATCAAAAGATCATGGTCAATTGGTGACTCATGCGCATATTATGCTGGTGGGATTTGTGGTTTCTTTTATTTATGGACTCTGTCATAAATTGTGGCTAAATAATAATGTTTCCACTTTAGCTAAAGTTCAGTTTTATTTCCATCAGGCCGGAACTCTGGGGATTGTCGTCGGCTTGTTCCTTGTTTATGGGAAGTTCGTTGCTCTGGAAATCATGGATCCTGTGTTGGCTGTTGCTTCAATAGCGGTATTCATTGCTATGGTGCTAATGACTGTACTTTTTAATCAATCAAAAAACTTAATAAGCTAACTTGTATACGTTAAATTAGTCAAAATGTGATTGTGAAGCAGGATTGTCGTGGATTTTGTTTTGTTGCTTGATTTGATACATACGTTGATCTGCCAGTTCAACCAGTTGCTCTACAGGATCTTCGTGGCTGGTGGCATAGCCGCAGCTAAACGACAGTGTAATTTTTTTATTTAGGTAGCTAATATGCTGCTGTTGTATTTCTTCCATAAGTTTTATCGCAAAAGGTTGGCAGTAGCTGACATTAACGTGTTCAAGCAAAATAATAAATTCATCACCACCAATTCGGGCGATAATATCGCTGGTTCTGAAACTTTGTTGTAAGAAATTGGCAACTGCTTTGATTAACTGATCGCCAGCATCGTGCCCTAAGGTGTCGTTAACTTGCTTTAAGCCATTAATATCAATAAGCATGACGGCAAAATGCTCCTGACGTAAAAGAAAACGCTGCTTAAATTGGGCATATGTTTGTTCAAAGTAATGGCGGCTAAAGAGCCCTGTCAGGGCATCAGTATTGGCCAGTTTTGACAGTTCGCTTTGTAGTTGCAGTTCTTGTAATCTGGATTGCAACGAAGTAACAAATATTTCTATCGAACGGGCTTGAAAACTTTGCTGATCAATTTTTGGGGTCACTATATAACCTAAACAGTTTTTTTCCCTGTGAATAGCTGTTAAGTGATAGCCTGACTTGAGCTGGTTGATCTGATGAATTTCATCCAGATCTAAATGTATTTTTTCCAAGTGTTGCTGCTCAATATAATGTAAAAATTCTGGATTAGCGCGTTCGAGAGACGTAAAACCTGATTGAAAGTTACTGCGATAAATCACTAAGCCAATAGGCTCGTTTAAAATACCAAAAGCTAGCCCTAGGGTTAAACAGCCAATGACCTCAATATCTTCCTGTCTTCTGATATGCAGATCATAGTTGATCAGGTTCTGCAAAATTTCTTTGTGGGTATCTCCTTGTTTAACACTCGATTGTAGCGCTTCTGTTAGCGAGGTGAGCTTGAGGTTATTGTTACTTAAACTATTAAATTGCTGTTGTATGGTTTGTGACATTGAATGTAATAGCTGTTTAAGCTCATGAAATTCCTTATAATGTGCTGTAGTGTCGATAATAACAGCTTGATTACTATGCCAGTCGATTTGTGTTATTTGTTGGGTTAGCTGTTTAAGTTCATCTATAGGCTGAATAAGGCGTTTAATAATAAATTTAGCCGATATTAAAATGACTGCTAACAGCATCAGGGTATATATCAAATTCTCTTGTTCTTTGCTTATCAGCGCAGAGAAGGAAAGTTCAGAGCTGAGATCGCGTACAACCTCAATAGTAAACGGATCATTATTACCTATAACAAAGTTTGTTTGGTAGCTAATGTGGCTATCGGTTAATGTTAGCGTTTTATTTTGATAAATTAATTTTTGATGCTGATACAGTGATATCTGCCCCTGCTGTTTGCTGCCAATGGTGTTGAGTAGCGCATTAATAAATTGCTCTAATGGTAACGTTGTAAATAGCATTCCGGTCACTTCAAACGGAGTAATCAGTGATTCTTTTGGATGCAGTATTGGTCTGGCTGCTGCAAATAGGTAGTTATCGCTACCATTGCTATCAGGGACAATAAGTATTTTGACATTAGGCTCGTTGATTGTTTTTTCATCGTTGAACATAGTGTTTAGTGTTTCGCTAAATGGAGATAAGTCGATTGCCAACGCCTGATTAGGTCTAGCTTCTATCTGAAACAACTCTCTGTCTAACATCATGATATTGCTAAAACTTGGATAGTTATCGAGAAAGCTTTGCAGCTGATTAATTACTTTGACACTCATAATGTCAACAGTAGATGAGGTAATGATGCTGCCATCACTGGCAATTCTATCTAGTGCAGAAAAGCTGGATTCTAAGTTTGTTCTTAATTTAGTTAATTTTTCATTTACATCTAGAATGAGTTGTTGCTGACCAAATTCAATGGCTTGGTGTTTAGAAGTGTGCAACTGATTGAATGACAACCAAATAACCGGAACAATCGCAAATAACCAAAGTAGAGCGGTTAATACCGTGCGAAAACTTTTCATGTTATTGATTTTTCCGCTGGTTATTTGTGGCGATCCGTTGCATCAATTGAGCGGATTGTTCGGCATTCATCACTCCTGCCTGATGGCGCAAAAAGCCTTTACGTAGTGCAGACCAGGCATAACTCATCGTGCTATCGGATGACATCAATTGTGCATGGCTTAACCCTGTGACCAGCTCTTGCACTAAAGGGGATTGAGAATTTTTAATGCGGTTAAATACCGCTTGATGTACAGGAAATACTTTCATTGATAGCCAGATTTGTTCTTGAGCTACCTGCTGTTGAATAAAGTTAACTAATTTTTGCAATATAACTTTTTTAGGACCCGTTAAGCTGTTATTGGGAAAGGCCAGCACGTGGGTACTAAAATAAGACACTAATGGGGTTTCGGGTGCTATGGCAGGTAGTTGTGCAATACCTAAATTATCCCCCAGGGTTGCCTGATATTCTTTAAAGGCCCAGTCACCATTAATGGTATAGGCGAGTTTACCATCTAAGAATAGTTGTCTGGCACATTGGTAGTCACAATTTTTATCAACCAGATTATCGTCAGCAAATTGCTTATAGTAGTTTAATGCGTTTATCATTGCTGGACTATCTAATGATAGTTGCCCATTAGCTGTGATCACATCTCCACTATAGGCATTAAAAAATGGCGAAAACCAGTACATTTCTTGATAGTTCCAGGCGATAAATCTTGTGTTTTGCTTAACTTGCTTTTTAGTGGAAAATTCGCTTTTTTGCTGTTTTATTTCTTGCCAGCTGGTTGCCGGTTTGTCGATATAACGTTTATTGTAATAGAGTACTAGATGGTTGCCTTGAATCACCGGGATACCATAGATTTGGCCATCACTTTTAACACTTTGCCAAAGCTCGTTGCTAATAGCGCTAGACTGATAGTTTTCTGGAATGACGCTGTAGTGCATTAATTGATGGAGACCAATATGATCTGCCGGGATCATCACAACATCAGGGGCATTGCCTTTTTCAATATAGGCTAAAAGGTTGACTTTTAAGTCGCCCTGATTTGCCCATAACCTTTCAATTTCGATATTTTCTTGTTTGCTGAAAATGTCGATAATATGCTCGAAGCGTTTTCCTTCATAAGTAAAAACAAATTTAATAACTGGAGAGCAAAAGGCGGGGACCGCAAATAGCAGTAAACATAATAACAATCGAATCATATGGTTAATGGCGATAGCTAAGACTTTACTTCAGTGTAGCAGTGCACTAGCACCATGGCAATAAACACAGGCTATCGGCCTGAAATGTTAGTTGGTAGAGGTATAACTAATTTTTATCTTTATTTGTTTACAGAAATTTAACATTTGCTATTGAATTATTTGAAAAGTTGAGCGACATTTACAGGTCTTACTATCTGGTGCATTGCAAAGCACCAGAAAATGCAGGACGCATATCATTTTGCCGCAATTGAAGGATACGTATGAAACTTAACTTATTAACGGGTAGTGCCTTATTGACTTGTTCATTGTTGACCTCAGCAGCACAAGTTAATCGACAACTGACACCTGCAGATCCGGGTGTGATCAATAAAGAAGCTATTCTTTATTGGTTAGAACAAAGAGGAGAGCTAACCGTTAACGCCAGTGATGCAGAGCGGTATCAGGCGATTAAACGCTATCTAGGAAAAAAATCGTTTAAACCAAGAACGTTACCTGGTCGTTATGGCAAACAGCAAATGGCGATACAGTCGTTGGCTTATCAAAAAGCCAAACAATCCGTGAATAAGTCAGGAAAAAATGCTAGTGCTTACCGTATAACGCGCCAACAAGCGATAACAGAAGCTAAAGTATTAGCAATAATGATTGATTTCCCTGACCACCAGGCGAATGTCAGTAATTATCCAGTTTCTCATTACAGTGAGCTTTTATATGCTAACGACGGTGTCGCGCAAGATATCAACTCAGTATACAAGTATTATCAGGCCGAATCCGGTGGTACGCTTAATTTTAGCGGTACAGTTAATGGCTGGGTCAGAGCAGATAGTAATGCCGCCGATTATGGTGCGAATGATCCTGAGAATAACGATGATGATATTAATGTGCCGGCGTTAATCATAGAAGCGGTGACCAAGGCCGTGGCTGAGTATGATATTGACCTAAATGATTATGATTTAGATAACGACGGTATTATAGATCATGTGATGGTATTTCATTCCAGCATAGGCGAAGAAGCTGGTGGCGGCACGTTAGGTGAAGACGCTATTTGGTCGCATAGTTATGTAGTGACTGATGAGAATAACTTACCAGTGACTGTATCAGGAACAAATAAGAAGCTTTATCGCTATACCATTAATCCACTTGATGCACGTATCGGTGTGGTTTCTCATGAATTTGGTCATGATTTAGGTGTACCTGATGAGTATGATGTTGATGGTGGAGATATTGGCTCACCTGTTGCGGATTGGTCAATTATGGCATCTGGTAGCTGGGTGGATGGCGGTGCTCATCCTTCCGGCTTTAGTCCTTATGCGAAAGATTATTTTCAAATTCGTTACGGCGGTAACTGGATCAATCAGCAAGAGTTGGCATTTGATGCGTTAACCAGCCAATCTATCGAGCTTGTCAGTGCAACTAACCATAGCGCAGGGCAAATAAATCAGGTCAAAATAAACTTACCGGGGACAGGAACCGAGTTTAGCCCATATGCCGGTCAATATCAGTACTATTCAGGTGAAGGCCATGACCTTAACAGCAGCTTAAGCTTTGATGTTTCCCTGCCCGCTGGTAGCTCTATACTCACTATGAAGGCTCATTGGGATATTGAGACCGATTGGGATTATGCAGTGGTAAGTGTTAATGACACTGTGATCCCGGGTAACCATACCACTGAAGACAACCCTTTGGAAGAATTGCCCAATGTTCACCATTATATTTCCGCGTCTTCCAAGGCGGTAGCAGGCGCTGAAGGAGAATTAGGCTGGGTGGATTTAATTTTTGATCTTGCTGCTTATCAAAACCAAACCGTCACCATTAAAATTGAATACATCACCGATACTTATGTCAGCGAATATGGTTTAGTCATTGATGAACTTAAGGTAGTAAGTAACGAAGAGGTTATTTTTTCAGCGAATGCAGAAACTGCTGGCAGCGAGAGTTTGGCTGGCGGTTTTATTCGTACTCAGACTTGGAGTCAAAACCCACAGTATTATTTCATCCAGCTACGTGAACATGACCTCACTGATAAGTATTTGCTCAATGAAAACTATGATCATGGCGTGTTAATCTGGTATCACAGCCCTGGAGTGAAGGATAATCAGGTCAATAGTCATCCAGGAGATGTGTTGATTGGTGTGGTAGATGCGGATCAAAAACCGATTAAACAGGGAGGAAGTTATCGTAATACTAATTTTCAAATCAGTGATGCGGCGTTTAGTCAATATCCTCAGTCGGTTTGGGTGAATGGTGATGACCAACTAGCGGCGGTTTCCAAGTTTGATGATACGCTAGATTATTCCGCGCCTTACCAGCCTGCTTCCGGTATTAATCTGCCAACGTTAGGACTGACGATGGAAATCACCAGCCAGCAAAGTGATAGTTCTGCAGCAATTATTAGCTTAACTAAATCGTTGACAGCGCATATTGGTGCTGAGCAACATGGCTTAACTGTTTCTTTTACGGTTAATGATGACAATGCTATTGCTGATACCAGTTATTTTTGGAGTATGGGCGATAATACCAACATGACTGGGGCTAGTATCACTCATACATATGCACAAGCGGGCGAATATGATGTCAGTGTCAGTTATCAAACAACTAACGGTGAAAATACCCTAGCTAAACAAGTGGTAGTCGGGGAAACTATTGAGGGAGACTTCTCGGTCAGTATTAATGATAAGGATGCCACTTTTACTCCTGAATTAACCGGTGGTTTTGGCGATTACGTTTATCGTTGGGATTTTGGCGATAGTAGTGAATTCTCAAGTGACGCAGTGCCAAGCCATAATTATCAAGCTTATGGCAGTTACCAAGTTAGCTTAACGGTAACCGATGATACGTTGCAATCCTTTGTCTTTACTAAAGAAATCACTCTAGAAAGCATGTTGACTGCCTCATTTAGCTCAAACACGAATAACTTAGTGGTTAGCTTTACCTCTATTGTTGCCGGCGGTGACGAAAACTATAGCTACGCTTGGAATTTTGGTGATGGTGCAACAAGTACTGAGGAAAACCCTAGTCATACTTATTCAGTGGCAGGAAGCTATCAGGTAACGTTGACTGTTTCTGATGGGGCTGGGCAACAAGTTGAAAACAGCGTATCAATAACGGTGACAGAAGCGGTAGTTGTTACGCCGCCGTCAACTACCAGTAGTAAAAGTTCAGGTGGTGGCTCATTTGGCTGGCTACTGCTGCTGTCCGCTATTAGTGTTTGTTACCGAGTTCGTAAGAATTAGCTTTCTATCAGTAATATACTGCAAAAAATATAAACGTCAGCTCAGCAATGAGCTGGCGTTTTTCATTTTGACAGCCACACAGTCTTTTCTTCATGGTTAGATAGCCTTAATTTAGCAGGTATAAATCAAAGCGAGAAAAGGAAATCTCACTTGGAAATGGATGTAATCATCGCCAGTGAATTAGCTAACTGATCTTCTATACAAAAGAGACTTAAATTAATACTTTATGGAGATATATGATTTTTAGAGAAAGTGGTACGTCCGAGTGAATTTGATACTTTTGTGACATTATACAAATCAATAGGTTATATTTAAGTCTTTGATTTTATGTTATATCGTAATAATCGTTATTAGTGTTAATTAAACGACTGTGGTATTAAATTGGTACTTTTTAGTAATTTGAAGGTGATTTAGATAATGTGTGGACGATTAAATGTTATTGATGACCCGTTAACTAAAATCGTTAGTGATATATTAGGCATTAAGTTTAGCACATCGTCAAATAACAATCTTTGCCCAACTCAACAAGTGTCAACTGTAGCGAAAGAAAATGGATATTTTCAAGTAAATGCAACATGGGGAATTAAACCTGATTGGTCTAAAAGTCTATTAATAAACGCACAGAGTGAAACCGTTCATAAAAAGTCTACGTTTAAAAATTCTTTCTTGAATCATCGTTGTTTAGTGCCATGCTCGGGGTGGTATGAGTGGCGTTTAGAAAGTGGTAAAAAAGTTAAGTATTTATTTGAACATAGTGATAATCAGCCTTTATTCATGGGAGGAATTCTTTATCACCCTCATGCTCCTCAACTTGTGACATTAACAGTCAGACCTAATGAAAAATGCAGTCAGTATCATCATCGTATGCCGTTATTAATCGAACCGGATAACTTTGATTATTGGTTTCATTCAACGCCTGAAGAATTAATACCGTTAATGTGTGCGGTAGATGATGATTTAGTGAATGTTTTAAAATGTTAAACTGTTCTATTGCCTGTATTTTTTATTAATGTATGATTTACATTGAATTTTTTGTACCTTACAAGGTTGATTACCTTGCAAGGTCTTACTAATAAATTGTTAGATGATTAATCAAGTTTGGAGCATTAAGGAATATTTATGGCAACTATTAGACTTGCAGTAATAGAACGAATGAAAAAGAATTTCGACCAAACTGCTTTCTCAAGACATATGTTTGATTTTTCAATAAACCAAAAAGATCACATATTACAAGTGACTTTCCTCGGAAATGAAAAATTTCAATTTACTATAAAAGAAGTATCTCCCCCAAAGCAGAATAGATTTAAGTTTGTAACCATTGAGTCACCGGGCGATGTTTCAAATGAAGTTGAACAATTTGATCACGAAACTTTAAATAATGCTCAAAGTAGAGCTCACAGTTGGGCTGTTCGTATTGAAGAAGATTATAGAATTGCTGCTCCTGAAGATAATGAATTAGAAAATTTCAGAACCGAATTTTTTGCCAGTTTTGATCACAGTAAAACAGCAGATGAACATTTTACGGAAGATGAAAAATCAGTTGTTACTAAAAAAATGAAAGAGTTTGAGAAAAAGTTAGCAACTCTTTATGAAGAACGACACGCAAATCATCAACAAATGAATGAAATGCGTAGACAAATAGAGATGCTTAAGAAAAGTGTCGAAATATTGGATAAGAGAACTTGGTTATCAGCTGCATGTAATCGAGTTTTTGATATTGTTAAAGAAGTGAAAGGTGCTAAAAAGGAAATATCAAACCTTCTTGGCGATATGAGTAATTTGTTGCCTGATAATTCTTCAGTCACAGAAGAAAGCCAAGATGAAGTGGCTTAAAATCATCTAACAAGGCCATCATGGCAATTGGACGCAAAACGCTTGGCTTGCGCTCATTCTTCGCTAAGTTTAGCCAAGCATTTATGCGCCCCATATGGCGGCGTTAGCTTTACCTTATATAACCTTGTGTTCAATTAATTCTATTTTGTAACCGTCAGGATCTGATATAAATGCGATAATTTCATTACTGTTTTTTAGGTGACTAGGCTCCAAATCTATTGGGTAATCTAGTTTTTTAATATGATTTATTGTTTGATCTATATTTTCAACACCAATTGCAATATGCCCATACCCATTTCCTAGCTCATAACTGCTAATACCATAGTTATAAGTTAATTCGATAACTGTTTGATTAGATTCATCACCATAACCTAAAAAAATCAGAGTGTATTTTTCTGTTGGCTGTTCTAAAGTTCTTAATATTTTCATACCCAATATTTTTGTATAAAATATTATAGATCGTGAAATATCACTAATACGAAGCATCGTATGTAATACTCTTGGAAAACTTTGGTTGCTCATGGCCTATATTCCATCAAAATATAAAAGGCTAAATTTTCATTTAGCCCTTTGCAGTTAATTTATGTTTAAGAAATGGCTTCAGCAATTTGCTCATTGCTCATTACTGTTCCATTAAAATTCCATACACCATCTACAGCGTGGACAACATTAATGTATATGTTTTCTTTTGGTTGATGGTAGTTAGAAAGTTCATGGATTATATCGGTAGCATCTTTTCCAAAACCAATTTGTATTTCACGGTCATTGAATGCAAATGAAGGGACTTTCCATTCAATCCATGCACCTGAAAACTCTTTACCTCCTGAAAAAGTTGAATTTTTCGGTAAAACATGAACCGTTGCAGTGATGTTGGGGGTCATAACTTTATTATTAGTAAGTCCGTGCCATTTCAACATAGCATCTGTTATTCTAGCGACAGCAATTTTTTCTGAACCTACTGGCAAGACACCTTCTGTAAGCGTAAGTGTTAGCGGCATAATTTTATTTCCATTAAAGTGAATTTAAATATAGCGATCACTATATTTGAGTTCAGCTTAATATAGTGATCACTATATTGTCAATATTTTTATAGTGATCACTATATTAAAAATGGTATAATATTTTCTTAACAAAAAAGAGAATAGATGATGGTAAGTAAAAAAGAACTAACACATCAACGAATTTTAGCATCAATCCATAAAACTTTTCGTCAACATGGTTACGATGGCGCAGGTGTTAATGGACTTGCTAACGAGGCTGGTGTTACATCAGGGGCTTTTTATGCACATTTTGGTTCAAAGTCTGGAGCATTTCGTGAAACTGTCACCGAAGGTGTTCGGCAGTTTAGTGCCGCTATAAGTCATTTTCAAAGCATCCATGGTGATAAATGGTTAGAACAGTTCACTCAATTTTATTTAGGGGAGAAGCGGCGCAGTGAGTTAAGTGAAAGTTGTGCTTTGCAAAGCTTAACTCCAGAAGTGATTCGTTCCGATGATGAAACTCGCACTGTTTTTCAACGAGAACTATTAAAGGCTGCTGAGATTTTTTCGAATGGTAATGAATCTATAGAGGGAAACGTTGATCCTAATACATGGGCAACGCTTTCAATGATTATTGGTGGTGTTACTCTAGCACGTGCGGTTAAGGATCCAGCCTTGGCTGATGAAATCACTAATGCTGTTCAACAGTCAGTGAAATCGAAAAGCTAGCAAACCAATTCAAAGGACAGCTAGTTTTGCTCCTTCGTCACTATTTTTAGCCAAGTATTTATACGGCCTATATTGCGGCGTTAGGTACCCATGCGATTATGGGAATGTTTCGTATTCAGTAAAATAGTTATTTAATAGGTATTAAATTACATGGACAATTATTCGTTGGCCGACATATTGATCAAGTCAATTGTTATTATGCTTGGCTGTTATTTTGTAATGAGAGGAAAGCAACTAAAGACTAGCAATAACAAGCAAGAAGCAACGATGCTCCCTCCAAATACAATGATTATCTTAGGAATGGTCATAATTATTAGTAACGGTTATCTACTTCTAGATAATTTTTTGTAAGTGCACCATAGAAACCAATACAGTAACGGGACTGCTAACAGTTTGTTCGTTTTCGATTCGCTGCACATTATAGCAAGTATTACTTAGCCGTTTAACGCGACGTTAAATATTTACTTTAGATATTGGATTTAATTTAATTGCATCTTCTAAATGAGTTTTAGAAAAGTGTGCATACTTCATTGTATCAACGATATTTGCTTGACCTAAAAATTGTTGTAATACCAAAATATTGCCGCCATTCATCATAAAGTGACTTGCAAATGTATGGCGTAAAACGTGTGTCATTTATCTTTTTTTGGTGCGTAATGTTAGTTAAATCTGTTGATCTTGGAACGATACCGTTTAGTCGATTTTAGTATTTATTGTTAAGCGTAAATAGTGCTGTGAAAAAGGGGAGTAGTACTTTTTAGGAACTTATTTGTTTTTGTTGTGTAAATTATTGTTTTTAAAGGGGAAAGTGGTACGTCCGAGTGAATTTGAATCACCGACCTCTACCATGTCAAGGTAGCGCTCTAACCAACTGAGCTACGGACGTACAATAAAGAAGTTGAATAACTCAACGAGGCGCTATGTTAGCGATCTGATATTTGACTTGCAAGTAATTTTCACCATTTAAATTCAATTTTTTACTGTTTGTTCACTATTGCGGCAAAAGTTCGATAAAATTTCATCAGTCGGTTATATGCTTGTCGCTAGTGCAAAGCGTTTTTGTACTATTTTCAGACGCCAAGCTAACAATATAGCTGCTGTTGTAAGACCAGATATAAAGCCAATCCAAAAGCCATATGGCCCTATTGCAGGTATTAACCAATCAGTTAACCCTAATATTAATCCTACCGATAAACCAACCAGCCAATAGGAACAAAAGGTAATGTATAAAATGGCTTTAGTGTCTTTATAACCACGTAGCGCTCCGGCTGATATCACTTGGATAGCATCGGAGAACTGAAATAGCGACGCTAAAAACATCAAGCTAGCAGCCAGTTCTATTACCGCTAAGTCATGGGTATAAATATTGGCGATCTGTGTTCTAAATATAATGCTTAATGCGGCGGTAACTACGGCTATGACTAACCCTAATACCACTGCATAACGGCAAATTTCTTTTGCTTTTTGTTGATCTTTATCACCAACGGCAAAGCCTACTTGAATAGTGACTGCCATCGCCATGCTCAACGGCACCATAAAGACTAAACCGGAAAAGTTAATTGCGATTTGATGACTGGCTACTACTTGCGCGCCAAAGGGGGCAAGCAAAATAGCGACGACACAAAATAGACTCACCTCAAATAGCAGTGACATTGCAATTGGTACACCAATGGATAAGATATAGCGGATCTCACTGAGGTGAGGCCAATAAAAATGGGTAAACAGTGGCGCTTTCTTTAGTACTTTTGATACTAAGCAATAGATCAGCATAGCGATAAACATGGCCCAGTAAACGATAGCTGTTGCCAGCCCACAACCTGCGCCACCTAATGCGGGCATACCAAATTCACCATAGATAAAAATGTAATTTGCCGGAATATTAATAATTAATCCTATGATGGAGATGATCATGGTTGGCTTGGTATGAGATAAGCCTTCTGAATAGTTTCTTAATACCAAATAAAGACAAAAACCCGGACCGCCCCAGACGATATATCCAAGGTACTGAAACATCAGGTCTTTAAGAGCCAATTCTAAACTTACCTGCTCAATGACTAATGGCGTGATCAGGTAAAATAATGCAATTAATATGATTCCTAAGCTCACCGCAATCCAGGCGGTTTGATAGGTGGCTTTTGCAACCTTATGGTATTCTTTTGCGCCAGCATATTGCGATACTATTGCCGCGAGTGCCATGATCAAACCGTAAATGGTTAAAATTAGTGGTAACCAGACGCTACTGGCAACAGCCACTGCTGCCATATCGGTTGCACTGACTCGGCCAGCCATCACAGTATCAGAAAACCCCATTAAGTTTTGGATCAACTGAGCGATCAAAATGGGATAAGCTAATTTCATTAGCTTTTTACTGTATGTTAAAAAGTTATCTAAATGCATGATGTTGTTGGGTCAATTTACTTATTTTGTTAAAATACTGAGCCTAGTTTTTATAATTGGATGATATATGTTTACAGGTATAGTGCAATCTCAAGCGACAGTTTTTTCCTTTAAAACGGTAAATAATTTAGCGCGTCTGGTGATCAAAACCTCAAGTGAGTTAATAAATAATCTGGAGAACGGAGCCAGCATTGCCGTTAATGGTGTTTGTTTAACTGTGGTCGAATTTGCGCAAGCTGAAAATAATAGCGCACATATTGCTTTTGATATTATTAAAGAAACGCTTGCTGTTTCAAACTTAGCGACATTAATACCAGGAAATAAGGTAAATATTGAACGTTCATTAAAAGTAGGTGATGAGCTAGGTGGTCATATTGTCAGCGGTCATGTTCATTGTCAGGCTGCTCTGATTGCCAAAGAATCAACAGCAACTAATTGCACTTTAACGTTCGAGCTGGCAAGTCAGTGGCAGCATTACGTTTTAGCGAAAGGATTTATTGCTATTAATGGCATTAGTTTAACGGTTGGTCAGGTTAATAAAAATGCTAGCTTTACTGTTCATTTGATCCCTGAAACTTTAGCTCGTACCAATTTATCGGATTTGTGCCTTGCAGATAAAGTGAATTTAGAATTTGATCAGCAAACAATAACCATAGTTACCACTATCGAGCGCCTTGGGTTAACACTCAATTAAAATACCTGTTCGTCGTCACTATCAATGGCCAACTGGATCTTTTGATGATATTCGTCAATATGTAAATTTAAGTGAATATCATTGCAGCAGGCAGGACATTCATCATAATAATCTTGATCGCCAGAAGAAGTATCTAATGCAATGAAAATATGATGGCCACAATGAGGGCAAGTGACCCTTTGCTCTGTGACTTTAGTGACTGAAGTATCTTGGGGCATAATGCCTCCTAGATGGTTTTGTAATGTTCCTGTAACTTTTATTATGGCGCACTTTGACCAAAGTGCGAGCTTATCAAATGACTTTCTTAGCCGTTACCCACAAGCTATGGCATAAGCTTTCTTTGTAAACTAGTGCAGTGCCAAAATGCGTGATAATTGCGCTTTGGATTGCTCAATGTAGATACCGCCAAATAGGTTAGCGTGATTGAGAATGTGGTAAAAATTATACACGAGCTTGCGATTTTCATAATTGTTGGTCAGTGGAAAAGTTGCCTGGTAACCTTGGTAAAAGTCATCGGGAAGTTGACCAAATAATTCTGTCATTGCAAGGTCAACTTCACGATCACCATAATAGCAGGCGGGGTCGAAAATCACCGGTTGATGATGATAAAACCCCATATTGCCTTGCCACAAATCCCCATGAACTAGACTCGGTGTTGTCTGATGGTGGAGTAAGGCATCGTGACAAACTTGTGTAATATGATCTATGTCTCCTAATCTGATTGATTTTTCATATAATAATTGTAATTGCCAAGCGATACGCTGCTCAGCAAAAAATGTGCGCCAGTTACTGTGCCATTGATTAGGTTGTAAGGTATCGCCAATATAATTGTCGTGTTGCCAGCCAAATTGTCCATGCGTGGCGGTTTTATGCATATGCGCTAGCTGTTGCCCCAAGTGATACCAGTCGTTTGATTTAGGTGATTCAAATGGAATGTAGCTTAAAACCAAAAATGCCTTATCTAAGGTTGTGCCTAAGGTAATAACATCTGGACAGACTATTTGCTGACACTGTTTTATTTGGCTGAGTGCGTAGGCTTCAGAGTCAAAATGTTCAAAATGCTGTTTATCATTGAGTTTTACGAAATAGTTTTGCCGATAATCACTGAGCCAATAACATAAGTTGATATCGCCACCTGTAGCTTGTTGCTTATGTTTAATGGTAAACGGCTGATTGGTTGCTTGTTCAATTGCCTGGCTGATGGTTTTCCACATAATCTGCAAATCCTAAAACTCAATCTACTACCAAATTATAGTGAAGATTATTCTCCTTGCGTTGTTATTTAGCGTCAGCTTTAGTGACAGCGTCTGATTTTATACTTGCTCGCTTTGTTCGAGAGCTAATCGTAATGTGTTGTTTAATATTAAGTAAGCTTTTCCATATACTGTTTAACATCAGTTTGTTTGCTAGCCATTTTGGAATACTGCCATTCGCATCGGCAATAAATTGATAACTGACCAGTAAGGTCTCGTTATCTAGTGGCGATATCAGCCAGTGAGCTGCGTGTACGGTAACAACAATACTACCTTTTTCGTGATCTAGTTTATCTCCGGTATCCGTCAGTTGAATAAGTATTGACGCATCATCTCGTGATTTGATGGTGGACTTTATTCTCATTATTCGTTCAGCTAACGGCCAAATTGCATTAAATCGTATGGTTAATTCGCTTTCATCAATATTAATTGACTTAATTTCAGAAGATTTGAGGTTATCCAGCCATAGGGCAAGATTGTGCGGCTTGGTGATAAACTCAATAAATGTCATTTTACTGGTTCGGATAGAAAGCTCTGCTTTAATTTCAATTAAGCCATTACGCGATACAGGTCTGGTAGATATTTTCATATTATTAGCTTCGCGCCAGACCGACCATTGAGCCTTATCTGGGGGAACTAACTGCTTTATTGGTGATGCGAAAACACTGTTATCAAAAGGTAAAAGCGACAATAAAATCACTATCACCTTAAGGCGGGAAAAAAAGTGAAAATACTGGAGATTATCTGGCCTAAAAGCTAGTTTTACCATTGCAATATTAATAGTTTTCCCCTATATTCACTCGCTTAGTTAACTACTGGCTAAATTATAGAATGATTCAGCCATAAGCCAGTATGTCGTATTTATTAACTTAAATTAACATTTTCATGCGACGCTTGGTATGCGCCGCCACTGTATTAAGGAAATTTCATGCCTGTTATTACTCTCCCTGATGGTTCTCAACGCTCTTTTGAACAAGCGGTATCTGTAATGGATGTAGCGCTTGATATTGGTCCAGGTTTAGCGAAAGCGACCATAGCAGGCCGTATAAACGGAGAATTGGTTGATGCTTGTGAATTAATTGAATCAGATGCCACATTGCAACTGATCACCAGCAAAGACGCCGAAGGTCTTGAAATTATTCGTCACTCTTGTGCGCATTTATTAGGTCATGCGATTAAGCAGTTATGGCCAGATACTAAAATGGCGATTGGCCCAGTGATTGACAACGGCTTTTATTATGATGTTGATCTTGAGCATACCATTTCAGAAGATGATTTGGTCAAGTTAGAAAAACGTATGACAGACCTTGCACGTACAGGGTATGAAGTGGTTAAGAAAACAGGAACTTGGCAAGATGCTGTTGATGCATTTACTGAGCGCAATGAACCTTATAAGCTAGAAATTCTTAACGAGAATATAGAAAAAACCGATCGTCCAGCACTTTATCATCATCAAGAATATATCGATATGTGTCGTGGCCCTCACGTACCAAGTATGCGTCATTGTCATCATTTTAAATTGATGAAAGTAGCGGGTGCTTATTGGCGTGGCGACTCTGATAATAAAATGTTGCAGCGCATTTATGGTACTGCTTGGGCGGATAAAAAACAGCTTAAGGCTTATATTCAACGCTTAGCAGAAGCTGAAAAGCGCGATCATCGTAAAATAGGTAAAACACTGGATTTGTTCCACTGGCAGGAAGAAGCACCTGGCATGGTATTCTGGCATAACGATGGCTGGACACTCTATACCGAGCTGGAACGTTTTGTTCGTGAAAAGCTGCATGAATATGATTATGACGAGGTTAAAGGCCCGTTAATGATGGATCGTGGCTTGTGGGAAAAATCAGGTCACTGGGATAAATATAGCGACGCTATGTTTACCACAGAATCAGAAAAGCGTGAATATGCAATTAAACCAATGAATTGCCCGGGTCATGTTCAGATTTTCAATCAAGGTTTGAAATCTTACCGTGACCTACCGCTACGTATGGCAGAATTTGGCTGTTGTCACCGTAATGAACCTTCAGGTGCGTTACACGGCTTAATGCGGGTACGTGGTTTCACTCAAGATGATGCGCATATTTTCTGTACTGAAAATCAGGTGCAAGATGAAGTGACTAAGTGTATCGAAATGGTTTATGACGTATATAAGTCATTTGGCTTTGACGATATTTTAGTGAAGTTATCAACACGCCCTGAACAACGCATTGGCTCAGATGAAATGTGGGATAAGGCAGAACAAGGCTTAGCTAACGCGTTAACTAATCTAGATATCAATTTTGACTAC
The DNA here is from genome assembly GCF_030161395.1 of Thalassotalea insulae. Taxonomy (NCBI): domain Bacteria; kingdom Pseudomonadati; phylum Pseudomonadota; class Gammaproteobacteria; order Alteromonadales; family Colwelliaceae; genus Thalassotalea; species Thalassotalea insulae. The sequence goes on along the minus strand of NZ_BSST01000001.1, from coordinate 4,335,104 downwards.
CTACCGGGAGAAGGGGCATTCTATGGTCCTAAAATTGAATTTACCTTGTTAGATTGTTTAGGTCGTCATTGGCAATGTGGTACGGTGCAATTAGATTTTGCCTTACCGGGTCGTTTAGATGCTTCATATATTGGTGAAGATGGTGAAAAACACGTACCGGTAATGATCCATCGCGCGATTTTAGGTTCATTAGAGCGTTTTATCGGAATTTTAATTGAAGAATATAGCGGTAAATTCCCAACGTGGTTATCGCCAATTCAAGCAACTGTGATGAATATTACTGATAAACAGAGCGAATATTGTGAAAAAGTTGTTAAAAAATTAAAAGAAAATGGATTTAGAGTTAAACTAGACTTGAGAAATGAGAAGATAGGCTTTAAAATCCGCGAGCATACTTTAAAGCGTGTTCCATATTTGTTAGTTGTAGGTGACAAAGAAATGGAAAATGGCGAAATTGCTATTCGCACGCGAAGTGGTGAAGATTTAGGTAAGATGTCGGTCGAAGGTTTTATCGAAACATTAACGGATGAAGTTAATTCTCGTCGTTAATTACAATTGATTAAGTTAAAACGGACATTATTTTTTTAATCCAACGTTATTTAATGCAAGAATAATAAACAATGTTGGTACAAAGTTCTTTGGAGGAACATGGCTATTAAAGGTGGTCAACGAGGCGGGCAGAAAGAGCCAGCTCATCGTTTAAACGAGTTAATTACTGGTACAGAAGTTCGATTAATCGGATATGATGGTGAGGCTGCTGGTATTGTTTCATTAGATGAGGCAATGGACAGAGCGGAAGAGGCAGGGGTTGATTTAGTCGAAATTAGCCCAACAGCTAAGCCACCAGTTTGTCGTGTGATGGATTACGGTAAGTTCCTATATGAAAAATCCAAGGAACAAAAAGAACAGCGTAAAAAGCAAAAACAAATTCAGGTGAAGGAAATTAAATTCCGTCCTGGTACAGATGAAGGCGATTATCAAGTGAAATTACGTAGCTTGAAACGCTTTTTAGAGGATGGCGATAAAGTGAAAGTTACTTTACGCTTCCGTGGTCGCGAAATGGCCCACCAAGAACTCGGTTTAGATCTTTTGACTCGTGTTAAAAACGATTTAGAAGAACTAACAGTAGTAGAATTCTTCCCTCGTCGAGCGGAAGGACGACAAATGGTGATGGTTTTAGCGCCAAAAAAATAATCAATAGTTTGGTTTAAGCAAGTAGTCATAATGTTTCATTATGGCTCACCACTATTGTTTTTAACCGGTGATTTTAGGCCTGAAAGTAAAATCTAAGTAATTATTTTACTGATGATTTTCGCCTAAGTTGCTAAATTTCAATGGCAATGCTCAAATGAATGAATTGAGTATGAATGTGGAGTAATATTCAATGCCTAAAATGAAAACTAACAAAGGTGCTGCAAAGCGCTTTAAAAAGACAGCTAACGGCTACAAGTTCAAACAAGCGGGTTTACGTCATATCTTGACTAAACGTCGTACAAAAGTTAAGCGTCACTTACGTGCTAAGTGTCAAATCGCTGCTTCTGACATTAAGTCAGTTAAAAAACTTTTACGTCACGGTTAATAGGAGAGATAGAAAATGGCAAGAGTAAAACGCGGTGTTGTAGCACGCGCACGTCATAAAAAAGTTCTAAAGCAAGCTAAAGGTTACTACGGTGCTCGTAGTCGCGTTTATCGCGTTGCTTTTCAAGCTGTAACTAAAGCTGGCCAATACGCATACCGTGACCGTCGTCAACGTAAGCGTCAATTCCGTCAACTTTGGATTGCTCGTATTAATGCGGCAGCTCGTCAAAATGGTTTATCTTACAGCCGTTTCATCAATGGTTTGAAAAAAGCATCGATTGAAATCGATCGTAAGATTCTAGCTGACATCGCAGTATACGATAAAGCAGCTTTCTCTGTATTAGTTGAAAAAGCGCAAGCTTCTTTAGCATAATCGTTAGAGTAAAGAGTTGATGAAAAGGACGCACTAGCGTCCTTTTCTCATTTTAATTTTTAGCTAAAGTGATTAATTAAATCGGTAGAACACTATGTGCAGCGAGTTTGTCTATTTTTATTCAAAGTTCGCTAATCACTGTAAAAAAGTAACTTTAGTTAAACGTTAATAATATCAAATGACCTAAATATTTAATCAATTCATTTGGTATAACTAGATAAGGTTAGAAACATGAGTCTTGCTGATCAAGTGTTAGCGGTAAACGATGATTTACCCATTCGTACCAACAAACCCGTTCATAGTGGAAAGGTTCGTTCTGTTTACTGGTTAAGCGAAGAAGATAGTCGTCGCCTAATCAGTGAAAATGATTATGACGTACCTGCTGACACGCCGTTAGCGATAATGGTGATTAGTGATCGAATTTCTGCCTTTGACTGTATCTGGACTGGTGAAGGGGGCATGAAAGGGGTTCCCGGTAAAGGTGCTGCATTAAATGCAATCTCAAATCATTGGTTTAATCTTTTTAAAGAACAAGGATTAGCTGATAGTCATATATTGGATATCCCTCATCCGTTCGTTTGGATTGTGCAAAAAGCTGTTCCGGTAAAAATAGAAGCTATTTGTCGTCAATATATTACCGGCTCTATGTGGCGCGCTTATGAAAAGGGTGAACGAGAGTTTTGTGGTATTAACCTTCCTGATGGTTTAGCTAAAGACAGTAAACTGCCAGAGCTTCTACAAACGCCGTCTACTAAAGGTATTTTGGAAGGTATTCCTGGCGTACCTGCGGTTGATGACGTTAATATCACCCGCAAAAATATTGAAGATAATTATCAGGCGTTTAACTTTAAGTCGATTGACGATATTGCCCTATATGAAAAGCTTTTAACGGAAGGTTTTGATGTTATTGCTGCCGCACTTGCGTCTATTGATCAGATCTTTGTTGATACTAAGTTTGAGTTTGGTTATGTCAAAGATAAGCAAGGTAATGACAAGTTGATTTATATGGATGAAGTAGGAACGCCAGATTCATCACGTATTTGGGATGGCGAGCAATACCGTAGTGGTAAAGTGGTTGAAAACTCAAAAGAAGGGTTTCGTCAGATGCTTTTAAAACACTTCCCTGATCCTGATATTTTATTAAATAAGGATCGCATGGAAGAACGTACAGCATTAGCTCGAGATAACGACTTACCGGTTGAAGTGTTAATGCAGCTGTCAAAAACCTACACCGATATTGCTGAGAAAATTACCGGTGAAAAAATTGTCTTAAGCGATAACCCAAAAGCTGAAATCATCGCTATTTTAAAGGAACAGTATCAATTAATTGATTAAGCATTATGATAAAAACCCCGTAATTAAGCGGGGTTTTTTATATCTCTGTGTAAAATATTTAGTGTTTATGATTCGGCATTAATACCTTGCTGTCGTCTATCGGGATCATAATGTGGGCATATGGGGTATCTCCCCACATTACGTAAGGACCGCCTTGAGATGGATCAGTCGGTAAGCCTTTTAACATTTCTTTCGGTACGATAACCATTAAATGAGGCCCGGTTTCTACGTAATCGTCAGCCTTTTTATGGGCTGTATGATAGGGATCTGAGTTGCTAACGCCTGCGCCAAAATCACCTTTTAACATGTATGAAATACCTATTTTATCGGTTGTAAAAGGTGCTTTACTATTTAATGCTTGAATGGCTTTCATCCATACAGCATCATTGCAAATAGGGTTTTTATCGCCTGGCATTACATCTGGTAAACAGGTCCAGCCATTTGAACCTTGCTTTAATATTGTTCCGTCGCTATCGATAATAGTCGCTTCTGCACTAATAGCAGAAGGCGCTGCTGCCATCGCACGTTTGATTTTTGTTTCTGCTGTTTCACCAGCATTAGCGCTAGCGGATAAAAAGAAAAATATACTGGTTACAGTATAAAATTGAATTTTGTTCATCATTAATACCTCGTTGTTTTGTCTACCTGATCTAAGAGAACATCAACAGGCTGTTACCAGTATAGGCAAAATATGAGGATTATTTAGATGAATTGTCTTTTTTAGTCATTTGATATAGCTGGTTTAACAATGATCATATTTATTGGCCCAGATCACCGCGTCTTTATAAAAACCTGCGAGTAACTCATAATCAACATTGATCATATCTGCAGCGGTCTTAGTTTTATACCAGCTACCTTTCTCATATTCACGTACGGTATCTAAGACATACTTTAATATTGAAGGTTTAGGGGATAATAACGCTAGGGTGACTTCTTCTGCCAGTGATAAATTTTCTAGTATTTCCGCCATAGGTTTATCTAACATCGCATCTAATAAAGAAAACAGACCCGTAATAAAGCAAGCTTCGCTTTGGCCGGGTAATGCCTTTTGTGCAATAAGCTCACAGAATCTTGCTCTAATAATGGCGATACGGGTTAGTTCTTTCGGTTTGTTTGAGGCGATAATACCGGTAGCCATCAACAAAATTAGTTTTTTGATTTGTAAATCACCCAGGTAAACGACTGCTTTTTTGATGGAATCCATCTGTTGGGTGATAGGTAATATGCCGGAATTAACAAATTTAAGCAGTTTATAACTAAGTGCTGAGTCATGCTCAAAGTAATTTGAAATCTTATTGATATTCATCGGCGATTTTAAACTTTCATGGACCAGACTTAATAAAACGGGCTGATTGGTTTCCAGATCATAGCTGGCATTCATTTGTGGTTTACAGAAATAATAACCTTGAAAATAATGAAACCCTAAACGTTTTGCTTCTTCAAATTCTTCTTGAGTTTCAACCTTTTCTGCGAGTATCTTCAACTTTTTTTGCTGTTTTAATTTCTCAACTAATGGCGCAACTTTATCTAACGGTGTTAATTGAATATCAAATTTAATTAACTTAATAAATTTAAAAAATCGGCTCCACTCAGGACGGTAAATAAAGTCATCGAGTGCGAGGTGGTAGCCTTGATGGTAAAGGGCTTTACAGGCCTGATAGACTTGCTCGTTTGGCGTAACAGTTTCCAGAATTTCAACCATAACCTGCTTTCTAGGTAACAATAATGGTAGTCCATCTATTAGTGACTGCTCGCCAAAATTAATCAGTGCTGGTTTAGCGTCTGTGATAGGGGATAGCCCCTGATTTAAATGGGTCTGCATCACCACTTTTGAGGTTGCTTCATGAGGATCTATATTTGGGAATATGTTGTCTGGACTATCGCGATATAACAGCTCATAGGCAACTACATGTTCTCTGCGGTTTAATATCGCTTGTCTTGCGGTGTAAACTTGCATTCGCTTCCTTGGATATTTCTTATACCTGCTTGATTGATAACTTAATCTCGCGGGAATTACAGTACTCAATATTTGACCAGATCTGATGTAAGATTAGCCATTATCTTTAACTTACGCTAATTTCACTAATTTAGTAAGTTGTTTTTATTTTAAATTTTACTCTAGCTGAGAATAAAAAATCATGAAAAACGCTATGGTTTTACTACATTTTTATAATAAATTTGTGTAAACTATTCGACCATTTTTTCAATACACTAGTCTACCCAAAGCCTGCTATTTTGTGCTTTAGAGTCGTTTTAGAGGAACTCATGAACTTAGACGAAATTATATTGCAAGCGGAGCAAGCGATTGCCGCTGCAACAGATCCGGCTGAACTTGATCAAGTTCGCGTTAACTTTTTAGGAAAAAAAGGCTTATTTACTGAGCAAATGAAAGGCTTAAGTAAGTTACCTAAAGAAGAAAAGCCTAAAGCAGGACAAGTGATTAATCAGGCAAAACAACAGGTACAAAAGTTGTTAACTGAGCGCGGTGAATTGTTACGAGCTGAAGTGATCAAGCAAAAATTAGCGCAAGAATCTATCGATGTTACCTTACCGGGTCGTGGTAATGAGACTGGTGGCTTGCATCCGGTGAGCAGAACCATAGAACGTATTGAAAGCTTTTTTGGAGATCTGGGCTTTTCTGTGAAGCAAGGGCCTGAAGTAGAAGACGACTTTCATAACTTTGATGCCTTGAATATTCCAGAGCACCACCCGGCACGTCAGGATCATGATACTTTTTACTTTAACCCTAAGTTAGTGTTAAGAACGCAAACGTCAGGTGTGCAAATTCGTACCATGGAGAAAGAACAACCACCATTACGGATTATTTCTCCGGGTAAAGTTTACCGTAATGACTATGATCAAACTCATACGCCAATGTTTCATCAGGTTGAAGGCCTAATGGTAGATAAAGATGTCAGCTTTACTCATTTAAAAGGGATTTTGCATGATTTCTTACACCACTTTTTTGAAGAAGATCTGCAAATTCGTTTTCGCCCGTCTTACTTCCCGTTTACTGAGCCTTCAGCAGAAGTGGATGTAATGGGTAAAAATGGCAAATGGTTAGAAGTCTTAGGCTGTGGCATGGTTCATCCTAATGTATTGAAAGCTGTAGGCATCGATCCGGAAGTTTATACCGGCTTTGCCTTTGGTATGGGGGTAGAGCGCTTAACTATGTTACGTTATGGCGTTAATGATCTCCGTTCATTTTTTGAGAATGACCTTCGTTTTTTAAAGCAGTTTAAGTAGGAATAGCAGCAAATGAAATTTAGTGAATCTTGGTTACGAGAGTGGGTTAATCCTGCTATTTCTTCTGAAGAATTATCACATCAAATAACGATGGCTGGACTGGAAGTTGATGCGGTTGAGCCTGTTGCTGGAGAATTTACCGGTGTACTTATCGGTGAAGTGGTAGAATGCGGCCCACATCCTGATGCTGATAAGTTACAAGTAACAAAAATTAATTTAGGCGCTGATTTTAACGATGGTGAACTGGTTGATATCGTTTGTGGTGCTAAAAATTGTCGCTTAGGATTAAAAGTAGCAGTAGCAACTGTTGGCGCGGTCTTACCAGGTAATTTTAAAATTAAAAAAGCGAAGTTACGTGGTGTGCCTTCTCACGGTATGTTGTGTAGTGAGTCTGAAATCGGTCTTGCAGAAAGTGCTGATGGCATTATTGAATTGCCACAAGATGCTCCTGTGGGGATGTGTATTCGCGAATATTTAGATTTAAATGATGTTGCTATCGATGTTGATTTAACGGCTAACCGTGGAGATTGTTTAGGCCTTAAAGGGCTAGCTAGAGAGGTTGGCGTATTAAATAGCTTAGCCGTTAGCTCACCTGAAATTAACGCAGTGACGCCGACGATTGATGATAAAAAAGCGATCACATTATCAGCTGAAAACGCTTGTCCGCGTTATTTAGGCCGGGTGATTAAAAATATCAACCTTAAGGCGCAAACACCGTTATGGATGGTGGAAAAACTTCGTCGTAGCGGTACCCGTTCTATTGATCCTGTGGTTGATATCACTAACTATGTGTTATTAGAACTCGGTCACCCAATGCATGCTTTTGATTTAGCGAAAATTGATGGTGATATAAATGTTCGTTATGCCGAGCAAGGTGAAGCATTAACATTACTCGATGGTAATGAAGTAAAATTGTCTGATGAAACCTTAGTAATTGCTGATAGTAATAAAGCATTAGCCATGGCTGGTATTTTTGGTGGTCAGGATTCTGGGGTAAACGACAATACTATCGATATTTTCTTAGAAAGTGCGTTTTTTGCCCCGTTAGCGATTTTAGGTAAAGCGCGTCAATACGGTTTACATACAGACTCGTCGCATCGTTATGAACGTGGTGTTGACCCGCAGTTACAACATGATGCAATGGAGCGTGCTACTCAGTTATTACTGGACGTTGTTGGTGGTCAGGCTGGACCTATTGTTGAAGCTGTTAGTGAACAACATCTACCACAAGTACGCACTGTTAGCTTACGTCGTGAAAAGCTCGATGCTCGCATTGGCTATCATATTAACGATGAAAAAGTGAATGAAATCTTAACCCGTTTAGGTTTTGAATTGAGCTTTGATAATAATATATGGACAGTGTTAGTACCGGCTTATCGTTTTGATATTTCAATTGAAGTAGATTTAATTGAAGAAGTCGCACGGATATTTGGCTATAACAACATTCCTAATGTTTCGCCAAAAGCAACGTTAGCGATGTGCGCTCAAAAAGAAGCACAATTACCATTATCAAGATTACGCCAAACATTAGTTAACCGGGGTTATCAGGAAGCGATCACTTATAGTTTTGTCGATCCTAAGGTACAAAGCTTATTACATCCTGAGCAGGAAGTGATGACTTTGCCACATCCTATTTCTTCAGAAATGTCGGTGATGCGTCTTAGTTTGTGGACTGGATTGTTACAATCTGTGGTGTATAACCAAAATCGTCAGCAAAACCGTGTGCGTTTATTTGAAACAGGTTTACGTTTTATTCCTGATCAATCAGCGGAAAACGGTGTGCGTCAGCAGCAAATGATCGCAGGTGTTATTAGTGGTAATGTCGATAAAGAACACTGGGATATGGATAAAAAAGCCGCTGACTTTTATGATATAAAAGCTGATGTTGAAGCCTTACTGGCATTAACAGCAAATCAGCATGGCTATCAATTCGTTAAAGCTGAAATTGATGCTTTACATCCTGGTCAAACGGCAGCTATTTATAAAGATGGTCGCTTAGTTGGTCATGTTGGTACCTTACATCCTGAATTAGAAAGAAAATTAGGACTAAATGGCCGGACATTAGTTTTTGAACTGTTATTGTCCGAAATTTCAACACAAAATATCCCTGAAGCGGGCGAAATCTCTCGCTTTCCTGCAAATAGACGTGATATTGCTGTGATAGTTAACGAAGAAGTTGAAGCAAAAAAAGTGCTACAACTCATTGAAAATGTTGGCGGAAATTATTTAGTTGATCTAAACTTGTTCGATGTATACCGAGGTAATGGAATTGAAGCTGGATCCAAGAGCTTAGCGATTGCCATGGTATTGCAAGATCATGAAAAGACACTTGAAGAAAAAGATATCAATGATGTCGTTAATCGCGTGGTCGATACATTAAAAGTTGAACTGAATGCATCACTGAGGGATTAAGCAATGGCGCTAACCAAAGCAGAAGTAGCAGAACATTTATTTGAAAAAGTTGGGCTGAGTAAGCGCGACGCAAAAGATATGGTTGAAGTGTTTTTTGAAGAAATTCGTGAAACGTTAGAATCGGGTGAACAGGTTAAACTATCTGGTTTTGGCAATTTCGATCTTCGTCAAAAAAGTGAACGACCAGGTCGTAACCCGAAGACAGGGGAAGACATTCCTATTTCCGCACGCAAAGTCGTTACTTTCCGACCGGGACAAAAACTGAAGAGTCGTGTAGAAAACGGTAATGGTTAATATATAGATTAGCGCTAGCTTAATAAAAAGGTCACGCAATATTTGTGTGGCCTTTTTTAGTGGTTAAACCCTCTAGCGGATAAATAAAAGCGTTTAATTACTTCTGTGACTACCGCTTTAACAATGATGATTAATAACGCTAATAGGGCACCTGTAGCTAGAGAGGTGACTTCTAATGGGATTGCCAGTTTAAAAAGTTTAGCTGTTTGCTGCATTATTGCGACATCATATTCCACGATTAAACTTTTGATCTGTATCCAGTAAGAAGGGCTGAGTATGTTGGTTAAATGTTGCTCAAGATAATCCACTCTTACTATTAACTGTTCGATAATATCAGCCGTTTTCATTACGGTTGGATCTTGATTTTCTCTGAAGCTGCTCACTAATTGTGCAAGATTGCCGTTATGATGGATCTCAGCTAACTGCTTAAACTGTGACAATTGTAATTTTGCTTCGTTTAAATGCCCAGACAGGCGTTGGCTGTACTGCACAATAAATTCAGGCAATTGTACGCCGACAATAAAGCTTAGCGTAAATAAACATTTATCAAATAACTGATTAATAAAAGATAACATTGCAGCGATAATCTTATTTCATTTAGGTAAACCCTAGCATAGCTTGCCGTTAATATCATCGCTTGTATTGTCATGGTAAAGCCGCTAGAGTTGCGTTTTTATCCACATTATTATTTTGCATGCGTCGTTCTCATCATCCAGAAATTGCAGAAGATGCCAAGGTTAATTGGCGTGTCATTAAGATGCTCATTCCTTATCTACTGGAATTTAAAGCCCGTATTTTTATTGCCTTGTTATGTTTGCTTGCGACTAAACTAGCGAGTGTTTATTTACCCTTTGTCTTAAAAGATTTAGTCGACACCTTAGATAGAGGACGAGATAACGCGACATTGTTTGTGCCTTTTGCATTAGTGATTGCCTATGGTGTGGTACGTTTATCGATAGTGTTATTCGCTGAAATTAGGGATACCTTATTTGTTAAAGTCACTGAACGAGCTGTCAGGCGCATTGGTTTAAAAGTCTTTCGTCATTTACATCAATTGGATTTAGATTTTCATTTAAATCGTCAAACTGGTGGTATCTCCCGAGATATAGACCGAGGCACTTCCGGTGTTGGCTTTTTGATCAAATTTATGGTGTTTAATATTGTCCCGACCTTAGTGGAAATCATTATGGTGATTTCGATCTTATGGTTTAACTATGGTATTAACTTTGCGTTGGTGACCGTACTGGCGATTGCCAGTTACGTCGTTTTTTCTATTTATGCTACCAATAAACGAACTCAATATATTAGGGCCGTCAATAAGGCTGATTCTCGCAGTAATACCCGAGCGATTGACAGCATTATTAATTACGAAACGGTGAAGTACTTTTCTAATGAAGAATATGAGGCCCAAGGTTACGACACACAACTTGCCGAATGGGAGCAGGCAAAACTGCAAAACCGATTATCACTATTTGCACTCAATGGTGGGCAGGCGTTTATTGTCTCACTCTCTATGACAGCAATGTTAGCGTTGGCGGCCTATCAGGTTGCTCATCAGCAAATGACCTTAGGGGACTTTGTTTTGATCAATGCGTTTATGATGCAGCTGTTTATTCCACTCAATTTTCTCGGCTTTGTTTATCGGGAAATTAAAGGTTCGTTAACTAATATCGAACGAATGTTTGATTTAACGTTACGTGAACCAAAAGTTCAGGATATCCCTAATGCTAATGATTTAACCGTAAGCCAGGGAGAGGTGACTTTTAATAAGGTCAGCTTTCATTATCATGCGGATCGTCCGATATTAAAAGATATCTCTTTTACTATAAAAGCCGGACAAAAAGTCGCTATTGTTGGTGAAAGTGGTTCAGGTAAATCAACTTTAGTGAAACTGTTATTTCGGTTTTACGATGTTAATAGCGGTAATATTGCGATTGACGGGCAAGCAATTGATCAGGTAACGCAGCATTCGTTGCGAAAACATATCGGGATAGTGCCACAAGATACCGTATTATTTAATGAATCTTTGTATAGCAATATCTTGTATGGTGATGTTGAAGCCGGTGAGCAAACCGTTAATAAAGCAATTGAACTTTCGCATTTATCGGCTTTTGTGCAATCTTTACCTGAAGGCGTTAATACTTTAGTTGGAGAGCGTGGTTTAAAGCTCTCTGGTGGTGAGAAGCAACGGGTTGCTATTGCCCGAACAATAGTTAAAAATCCGCCAATATTGGTATTTGATGAAGCAACCTCGTCGTTAGATAGTTACTCTGAACAGGCAATATTAACCGCAATAAAAGAAGTCGCACAAAATCATACCAGTTTAGTGATTGCCCATCGGTTATCGACTATCGTTGATGCCGATAATATTTTAGTCTTGCATCAAGGGCAATTAATTGAGCAGGGTGATCATCAACATTTATTGAAACAACAAGGACATTATTATCGTATGTGGCAATTACAGCAAAGCACTAAAGAAAACACAGAGGAAAAGCTGAATGACTGAGCAAATTCATCCCGCAATTGTCAAAACTAAGCGCTGGCTAGAGCAGGTGATTATTGGTTTAAATTTTTGTCCTTTTGCGAAAAAAGAGTTTGTTAATAACACTATCAAGTATCATATCTGTCCGCATACCCGCATAGAAAAAGTATTAACTGATTTAGCCGGACAATTTGAATATCTAGCCGCGCATCCTGAAACAGAAACTACGTTATTGATTTGTAGCTTAGGTTTTAGAGATTTTGATGCTTATTTAGAGTTACTCGATTATGCTAATGAGTTACTGGTTGATTTAGGGTTTGAAGGTACATTTCAGCTTGCCAGTTTTCATCCCGATTATGTATTTGAAGGAGAAGCAGCGGAAGACGCCGCTAATTTTACTAATCGCTCACCTTTGCCGATGCTACATTTGCTTAGAGAAGAAAGCCTTTCCAAGGTGCTAACCTTATACCCTGAGCCTGAACGAATTCCTGATAATAATATCGCACTTGCTAGAGAAAAAGGCAGTACTTATTTTCGGCAAATATTACAGCATATTCATGACTAGCGCTGCTTGCTTTGGTAAAAGCTTTTATTCATTGGTTAACTTTAGGTATAATTAACCTTTTGTCGTTTAGAATGTCTCGAACGCTAAGCGGTATTTATCTCAGTTGTTTGATAAAAAGGTAATTTAGTGGAAGAACGTTCAATTTTGCAGGTCGGTGGTAGTATAGAAAAGGCATTAAAAGGAGAGTATTCCATTGATGTTAAAGGGGTATTGCACGAAGCTTGGCGTTTGACAAATAAATCGCGTAGCTCGATCAATTTGGGTCTGTTTATCTCATTATTAATCGGTGTTTTGGTCACTTTGTTAGTCGCTAGCTATGTCGGCGGCGTTGACGTTTTATTTCAAGAACAGCAAGGACAGCAGGAGCCGCAGGCTGGTGCGTTGCTTAATATCTTGGTGACTATAGTGGTTTACCCTTTCTTAGTTGGCGTTGAGATGATGGGGATCTTCCATGCGGTTGGGTTACAAACTCATGTTAAACTGATATTTGCTTTTTTAAAGCGTGGCAGCTGGGTCGCTATCTGTGCCTTGTTATCTTCCACTATGGTGGCACTTGGCGTTACCATGTTCTACTTACCCGGAATTTATCTCGCTGTTGCTCTCTCGTTAGTGCTGCCATTAGTGGTAGAAAAAAAAATGTCGCCATTAAAAGCCATTAGCCTCTCGTTGCAAGTCACTCGCTTTCAGTGGTTTCATTTATTTGCTATCTATTTAGTACTGTTTATTGCACTTATTCTTTGTGTTTTACCACTGGTGCTATTAGCGACAACTTCTGTTGCTTTGCTTGGAGGGGTTTTTACTTTGTTTGCGTTAAGCTATTTGGCGCCAATGTTTTATAATGTAAAAGGAATTTTATATCGCGAGATCTTTGGTATGCATTTAAGTGTCAGCAAAGATGCCAGTGATCATTTCGACAGCACATTTTCGGCATAGTTAAAAGGAGTTTGCAGTGTTTAAAACATGGTTAATCAGGGCAAGTTTATTTGCGGTTTTTATCATTGCTTTAGTTAAACCGCTGATCGAACAACAGCAATATCAAGTTGCAGATAAACAAGATGATCAAGTTAGTGCAAAGTCACAAGTTGAACAGCCTTTGCACAATGTAGACTTGCCTGAATTTGCTGATATTAAAGATGTTAAGCAAAAGAAAAAACAATTTTTTGCTTTCATTAAACCGGCAATTGATGATGAAAATGACCGTATTAGTCGTTTACGAAAACAATTATTCGTAATTGAGCAAAAACTTGTTCAGTCGCAAGCGTTAACAGCGGAAGAAAGCCAGTTAATGCAGCAATTAGCAAAAAAATACAAAGTCAGTAAAAAATTGTCACCGGTTGATAAAATTAAGGAATTATTAACTAGGGTTGATATCGTACCGAAAGAGCTAATTTTAGTTCAGGCGGCGAATGAATCCGCGTGGGGAACATCTCGTTTTGCCCGTATAGGGTTAAATTTTTTCGGCATCTGGTGTTATAAAAAAGGTTGCGGCATGGTACCTAATGGGCGAGATGAAGGGCTTAAACACGAAGTGGCGGCGTTTCAATCAGTAGAAAAGGCTGTGCAGCATTATCTTTTTAATATTAATACTAATGCAGCATATCGGGTATTTCGCATTATCAGAAGTCAGTTACGCCAACAGGATAAGCCATTATCTGCGCAAATATTAGCGACAGGTTTATTGCCGTATTCTGAAAGAGGTACAGATTACGTACTTGAGATCAGTGAAATGATCAGACATAACCAGCGTTATTTTGATAGTTATGCCAGTGAGTAGTCTAGCCGAAGGTAAATCAGAACTTTGATAAAAAAGCGCGATAATATATCGCGCTTTTTTGCTTTGATAACGGAATTAATATTATTTGCATTAAATATTGATTCCAATAGATATAACTTAGCCGATAAAAATAACTTTCATTAAAAATAGTAGCGCTAGCACTATGACGCTAGGATTAAGTTGTTTATATTGCCCACTAAACAGGCGAACTGCAACATAACTGATAAAACCAAAAGTAATGCCATGAGCGATAGAAAAAGTAAGTGGCATGGTAATACAGATAATAGCTACAGGGACAGCGTCTGAAAGGTCATGCCAGTCTACCTGTACTAGACCTGCTAACATGAGTACTGCGACATAAAATAATGGGCCAGCCGTTGCGTATGCGGGTACCATACCTGCTAATGGTGAAAAGAATAACGCCAATAAAAACAGTACGCCTACTACAACAGCCGTTAGGCCAGTTCTGCCGCCAGCGGCAACGCCAGCGGTGCTTTCTACATAACTGGTAGTTGTTGAGGTGCCAAGCATACTACCGGCAACTGTTGCGGTAGAATCAGCTAGTAGTGCTTTACCTAAACGCGGTAAATTACCTTTACTGTCGAGTAGCTCTCCTTTTTGTGCAACGGCAATCAGCGTGCCTGAGGTATCAAATAAATCGACAAATAAAAATGCAAAAACAACGCTGATCATCCCAACATTGAAAGCGCCGGCAATATCCAATTGCATCAACGTGGGGCTGATCGACGGCGGCGATGATATCAGCCCTTGATATTCTATATTACCGGCAAGTAAGCCTATTAAGGTAATAGCTAATATTGAGATCATTACCGCGCCGTTGATTTGTTTATTTGCTAGGCCGACAATCAGGAATAAGCCCAATGCTGCCATTACCGCTGGAAACGCAGTAACATCGCCAAGGCTAACAAAGGTTGCCGGGTTATCAACAACAATGCCGGCATTTTTTAACGCAATAAAAGCTAAAAACAAGCCAATGCCAGCAGCGATACCAAAACGTAAAGCATGAGGAATGGAATTGATGATCCATTCCCTTAATTTAAATAAGCTTAACAAGGTAAAAATACAGCCAGAGAGAAATACACCACCAAGTGCGACTTGCCAGCTATAGCCCATTTCCAGGACCACACTATAGGTAAAAAACGCGTTTAATCCCATGCCTGGTGCTAAGGCAATCGGATAATTGGCAAGCAGTCCCATAATAAAGCAACCCAGAGCTGCGGCCAGGCAGGTGGCAACAAAAATAGCACCATGATCCATCCCTGTTGCAGCCAGCATGGTGGGATTAACAAAAATAATATAGGCCATTGTTAAAAACGTAGTGATCCCGGCAATTATTTCTTGTTTAATCGAAGTATGATGGGCATTAAGGGCAAAAATTCTTTCAAACATAATTAAATTCTCATGCTATTAGCGGTATCGGCGTTGCTCATTATTTTATTTCAACAATATCAAGCTGTTGGGCATTATCTTGGTGATAAGAGGGGGCTGTTGATGGCGTGACAGCTAGGTCGTCAGATGGATCGAAAGCGACATCACCACCATTAATGACACCTGAGTCGACGGTAATGGTTTTAAAATCAAACAGGTTATTGTCACATAAGTGAGACGGCACGACATTTTGCATCGCGGTGAACATTGACTCGATACGACCAGGGAATTTATCGTGCCAGTCGTTCAGCATTTGTTTAATGTTTTGTCGCTGTAAATTGGGTTGCGAACCGCATAAATTACATGGAATGATCGGAAACTGCTTCAACTCAGCATACTGAATCAGCTCAGACTCTTTACAAAAGGCTAATGGGCGAATGACGACATGTTCACCATTATCTGAGACTAGTTTGGCTGGCATCGCTTTTAATTTGCCGCCGTAAAACATATTGAGCATCATAGTCTCTATCATGTCATCTCTGTGGTGTCCTAGCGCAATTTTAGTGGCATTAAGCTCTTTAGCTACCCGATATAGCACTGCTCGACGTAAGCGTGAGCATAAACTACAGGTGGTTTTGCCTTCAGGAATTTTTTCTTTGACTATTGCGTAGGTATCTTCTTCGATAATTTTATAATCAACATTGAGTGAAGCAAGATAATTGGGCAGCACATCTTCAGGAAAGCCTGGCTGTTTCTGATCTAGGTTAACAGCAACAATATCAAAATGTATCGGCGCCGATTCCTTTAAAATCAACAAGATGGATAGTAACGCGTAACTGTCTTTGCCGCCAGATAAACAAACCATTATCTTGTCACCATCTTCAATCATATTATATTGGGCAATTGCTTGACCAACATGACGACGAAGTCTTTTCTCAAGTTTATTGAGTTGTGTTTTTTGCTGTGAAGTTAATGTATTTGTAAGTAGAGTACTGGCCATCGCGCGTTCATCATATTTAAATCAAAAATCGGCGCGTATTATATACAAACTGAGCGTTAAGTAACATCTTATCTCAAAGGTATTAACGCTCAGTTTGTTGTCATCAGCCTAAGATTATTCCGCCATAGGGGAGACGTAGCCATCAGGTTTTAATGCCAAAACATCACAATTCAGTCGATCGATAACATGTTCTGCTGTATTACCAATTAGAGCGGCAGAAATACCCGTACGGCCAACCGTGCCTAAAATAACCAATTCTGCATCTAACTCGTTTGATAAATTTTCAATGACATCTTCGGGTAAACCTTCAACTACATGGGTATGCTCTTCACCAATTGAATAGCTCTGCGCGTGTTTTGCCATCGCTTCTTTATGATGGTTAAACATCGAATCGTTATATTCACTGGCGTTAAATTCAGGGATTTCAATGGCAATGTTTACCGGTGTACCAGGGAAAGAATTGACTAAATGAATATTGGCTAAAATAAGTTTAGATAAATGAATGGCTTCTTCAGTTATTTTGACATTGAGCGATTGGTGTTCAGATTCATCACTGCCAACATTTAATGCGGCCACAATATTGCCGTTAATTGGCCAGGAATGCTCTTTCACCAATAAAACAGGGCATGGGCATTTTCTTAAAATATGCCAGTCGGTTGGGGTGAAAATTACAGATTTTAGTTTATCGTGCTGATGGGTGCCTTTGATGACTATGTCGTATTGATGCTTTAATACCTGTTCGATAATAGGTTCAAATGGACGGTTATGCCAAATCACCTTGCTGTCAATAGTGAGATCTTGATGGTCGATACTATCAATTATGTCATTGAGCCACTGGATACGATCATTAATTAAGGATTGACGCATAGCTTCGCGTTCATCACTTGATAGCATAGTTGTCATTTCATAGGAAAAGTCATAAATCGACAAAAATGCGGTGATCATAGCTCCCGTTTTTTTCGCTAACTCTACTGCACGCTTCAGGGCTTTTTGCTCTTCAGTTGTTGGATCTATCACTGCTAATATTTTTTGATACTTTTCCATTATCCGCTCCAATTAAGATAAAACTGGTTATTAACTTATCTTCAGTATAGCGAGAATACGGCAATATTAAACATTAATACTTTGTTTTAAATCAAAAAGTATTTGATCAATCTTAGTGTTGAGGAAGTAGTAAAAGTAGGGAGGAATACACAAGGTGTGCTGATTTATAAATCAGCACACTCGTTTAGTTTATCTATATCTAAAATAGTAATGAGTTTACCGTCAACTTGAATAATGCCGCTCTTATGAAAACGGTTTAATAAGCGGCTAATAGTTTCCACGGTTAAACCAATATAATTGCCGATATCACTGCGGGTCATGGTTAAACGAAACTCTTTTGCTGATAAGCCACGTGCTTGATAACGAGCACTTAATGAGCTGATAAAGGTTGCTAAACGTTGCTCGGCATTTTTACGGTTAAGCAAAGTTAACATTTGTTGATCGGTTTTGATTTCACTGCTCATCATGCGCAAAATTTGTTTTTTTAATTTCGGCATGCTGTTCGATAGGTTATCTAAAGTATTGTAAGGGATCTCACAGACCATAGATGTTTCTAATGCCTTAGCAAAGCTTGGGTGCTCAGTGGCAGCAATAGCATCAAAGCCAAGTAAATCACCAGCGAGGTGAAAACCGGTAATTTGTTCTTCGCCACTTTCATTCACGGTAAATGTTTTAAAAGTACCAGAGCGAATTGCATACAAGGACTGCATTTTCTGACCGTCTTGGAACAGCTCTTCACCTTTATGGATTGGGCGTTTACGATCGATAATTTGATCGAGCGTATCCATCTCCCGATCGTTTAACGAGAAAGGCAGACATAGCTCACTAATACTACAATTTTGGCAGTGGATATGCTGCTGACCGGAACATTGATTCTTATACATAAAATCCTTTATCACTCAATCTTGGTTGCTACCTTTGCTATGGTATTAAAATAGGGTTCTGTATGCAATGTTTAATGTAAAAATGCCATAAGCAATGAGTAGTAAAGCGATGAACTTTCTGACGCGAACATTTTTGAATAATTGCTGCCCTTGCACTATTCCAAAAGATAAAAATAGCAGTGCGGGGAGTGTTCCTAAACCAAAACACATCATAATTAACGCCCCCGTTTTTCCACTACCACTAGCCAGTGACCAAGTTAAGGTTGAATAAACCAAACCACAAGGTAACCAGCCCCATAGTGCACCTAGTAACAATGCCTGCTTTAAGTTGTTAACCGGCAATAATTTTTTACTAAATGGCGAAATATATTGCCACAAGTGTTTGCCAAGCATTTCTACCTTAGTCAACCACATCAGCCATTGGCCCATATAGAGGCCGAGTAAGATTAAAAATATGCCAGCGATGATTTTTAATCCGGTGATCGGTAAACCGATATTTTTGGCGGCAAGTGAACCGGTAAAGCCGGCTATTGCACCAATCAATGCATATGATGAGATGCGGCCAATATGGTAACTGATAACGTAAAGTGGATGATTTTTAGCGTCTTTGGCTAAGGAAGAGGTAAACATGGTGGTGATTCCACCACACATGCCGATACAGTGCCCTGAGCCCATCAAGCCGATAATAAATGCGGAAAAATAATCGATTTCCATTAATTTAACTAAGCTTATAACTTTGGTATAGATGATATCACGCCGTTGAATCTAAAAGATAATTTTTTAAAAATCTTCGCTCTAAACTAGAGTCTGTTGATCTCAAGTTTGTTTTTGTAGCAACTTGTTTGGTATTGATACACTGCAGCGTTTGTGACCTGTAGTCATTCTACTCAAATCAAGCGGTAATGATTTTATGCTCCTGCAAAGTCACCTTATCCCACATCCATGCGGGGCAACACAGTAGAAATGCCAAACAGATGCTGCCTAAAGGGGTCAACTAAATTCAAACAGCAAAGATTAACAGCCCTTAATAGTTGCATAATTTTGTTAATTTGCCGCAAATGTGATTTGAATCAATCAATCTGCTTATTCAAGATAAAAAGCATGATCTCCAACAACAAATTGTTTTAGTACTTTCGATAAATTAGCTTGCACCTATCAGTTAACGGTAATAAAGGCAGTTAAAAAGTGAATGGGATAAGCAAAATTTGCTCAATCGTGGCGTTAGCTACTGTACTTGCGTTTTACCCTTTGGCGTTACATGCGAAATCCAGCCAGGTTTCCATCAGTAAAGCGCGTCAAAAGCAGCTTATTCACCTTGTGAAACAGGACTGCGGTTCATGTCATGGTATGACATTAAAAGGTGGCTTAGGACCGGCACTAACGAAAGAGGCGCTAAAAAATAAGCCCTTATTACTTTTACAAAACACTATTACCCACGGCAGGCCAGGTACGGCAATGCCGCCGTGGAAGTCGATCATTAATGAACAAGAAGCTTTGTGGATCAGCAAGCTGTTATTACAAGGGATGAACCATGAGAAAGAATAAATCTTTAGCAATAATCGCAGTAGCATTAGTCAGTGTGTCTTTACTGTCATCATGTAGTCAAACCACGGATGTCAAAGAAAATACTAAAGTAACAACACTGCGCTCAACTGGCGATATCGGCGTCATTATTGAAAGAGCTAGCGGCCAGGTGCAAATTGTCGAACATAGCAATAATTCCTTGCTGAGTGAATTGAATGGCCTAGGTGATTTATCTCATGCTTCGATCGTTTTTTCTCGTGATCAGCGTTATGCCTATGTCTTTGGTCGTGACGGTGGTTTAACAAAAGTGGATCTATTACAAGATAAGATTGCCAAGCGGGTGATTC
The DNA here is from genome assembly GCF_030161395.1 of Thalassotalea insulae. Lineage (NCBI taxonomy): Bacteria > Pseudomonadati > Pseudomonadota > Gammaproteobacteria > Alteromonadales > Colwelliaceae > Thalassotalea > Thalassotalea insulae. The sequence goes on along the minus strand of NZ_BSST01000001.1, from coordinate 4,314,857 downwards.
AATCCGGTAACAGTATCGGTGGCGCCATTAGTCAGGATGGAAAACTGGTGGCGGTTTCCAATTACACCCCGGGTGGCGTTAAGGTGTTTAACAGTGAGACTTTGGCGTTGGTTGCAGATATTCAAGCGACGGTTGTGCCGAGTAAAGGGCATACTAAAGATGGACAGCCATATCGTTCTAAAGTGGTGGGATTGGTTGATGCACCGGGTAATAAGTTTGTTTTCAGCCTGTTTGACAGTCATGAAACTTGGATCGCTGATTTTTCCAAGCCAGAAATGAAACTGACTAAATTTACCGATATCGGTTTGTTTCCTTATGACGCACTGATCAGTCCTGACGGTAGATATTATATTGCCGGCTTATTTGGTGAAGATGGCATGGCGTTACTTGATTTGTGGCATCCAGAAAAAGGCACACGGCGTATTTTGCCCAATTATGGTAAAGAGGATAAAAAGCTGCCAGTTTATAAAATGCCACACCTTGAAGGATGGGCAATGGCAGGTGATTACGCTTTCGTCCCGGCCGTGGGGCGACACAAGGTGTTAGTCGTTAGCACTAAAACCTGGCAGCAGGTTGCAGAAATTCCGGCGCACAGCCAACCAGTATTTGTTATGGCACAGCCGGATAACCGTCAAATCTGGGTTAACTTTGCCTTTCCAGATAACAATACCATTCAGGTATTTAATACCGAAACCTTTGACTTGGTAAACACACTACAGCCAGGGCCGGCGGTATTGCATATGGAATTTACCCCAAGAGGAGAACATGTTTGGATCTCAGTTCGTGACAATAATGAAGTACAAATTTACGACACCAATAGCCAAGCTTTATTAAAAACCCTGCCAGTTAAAAGCCCGAGCGGTATTTTCTTTACTAATCGTGCTCACCAGATAGGTCTGTGATTATGAGTGAGTTAAATTTAAGTGAAGTGCGGTTAAGTGAATTACAGCAGCGGATCATTAATCGTTATCAAAAGGGTTTCCCACTAGTCGAACAACCTTACGTGGAAATTGCTGAGCAACTGGCGGTAAGTGAACAGCAAGTGATCGAAGCAATAGAAGAGCTTCATCGGTATCAGGCATTATCTCGTGTCGGTGCGGTATTTGACCATAAAAAGGCAGGCGCCAGTACACTTGCTGCCATGGCGGTACCTGAACAGCAATTGGATAAAATTGCCGCCATTGTTAATCAGTTTGAGCAGGTTAATCATAACTATGAACGGGAACATGATTACAACTTGTGGTTTGTCGTGACCGCCAGTGACTTGTTAGCACTTAATCGGGTATTAGAGCAAATAGAGTTATTGACTGGCTTGCCAATTTTAGTGTTGCCGATGGAAGCTTCGTACCATATAGATCTGGGCTTTACTATCGATTTTGCTAGCACCAATAGTACTGCAACAGTTAATAAGGTAGGGCACTAACGATGTCATTATCGATAAATTTAGCGACTAGCAAGCAGAAAAAAACACAGGTAACTATTTTTCCTGCATTAAACGCAGAGCAACAAGCAAAACTGCGCGGCTTGCTTGAGCAAGGACTGCCAACTTGCAGCAGACCTTATTTAGCCTTAGCTAGGAAAATTGGTTTGGCAGAATCGCCATTTATTGAGCAACAAGTGATTGAGCAGATAAAACTGTGGCAACAGCAAGGACTTATTCGCCGCTTCGGGTTAGTGGTTAAGCATAGAAAACTTGGCTTTAATGCTAATGCCATGGTGGTTTGGAATATTGCAGATACGGCAGTAGATGGCATAGCTAAACAGCTGTCGCAATGTCCGGAAGTGTCTTTATGTTATCGTCGGCCAAGACGATTACCGGATTGGCCATATAACCTATTTTGCATGATCCATGGCATTGAAAGGGCCAAGGTTATCTCCCAGTTACAAGCAATTACCGAAAGGTTAAATTTGAGTCATATCGAAAAAAATGTGTTATTTAGCACCCGGGCTTTTAAGCAACAAGGAGCTCGCTATGGCTGACAACATCATAAGCCTTAAAAAAGGAAAGTGCTAAGTATGAATAAAACAGCAACTTTGGCCGAACTGTCATCGCTAGATCGTAAATTGATCAACCTGTTACAAAGGGGCTTACCAATATGTGAACAGCCGTTTGCTCAAATAGCAACGGAAGTAGACGCCAGTGAACAGGAAGTGATCGCTGCATTAAACAAGCTAATGAGCGAAAAAGTGCTGACACGTTTTGGCCCTATGTATGACGCGGCCTGCTTAGGTGGTGCTTTTACTCTGGCCGCATTAAGTGTTCCGGAGCAAGATTTTGAGCAGGTTACTGAGCAAGTCAATAGTTTTGAGCAAATTGCTCATAATTATCGCCGTGATCATCTTTACAACATGTGGTTTGTTATCGCTACTGAATCGGAGCAGGAGATTGATCAGGTAGTTAATGCCATCGAGAAAAAAACTGGCTTAACGGTATTAAATGTTCCTAAACTGGAGGAGTTTTATGTCGGTCTCTACTTGCCAGTCTAACGAATTAACAGCGCTTGAGCGGCAATACATAGTGTTGACTCAACAGGGATTGCCGATTGTTGACAAGCCATATCATTGGCTGGCGGAGCAACTGGGTATTACCGTTGAGCAAACCTTGGTAATGACGGAAGACTTTAAAAACAGAGGCATTATTCGCCGCATTGCCGCTGTGCCAAATCATTATAAGCTGGGCTATCAATTTAATGGTATGACAGTATGGGATATTGACGATGCACAAGCGTCAAAATTTGGCGAACTGGTCGGCCGTTTGCCATTTGTCAGCCATTGCTATTTAAGGCCGCGTCATTTACCGAACTGGAATTACAACTTATTTGCTATGGTTCATGGCACAACTAAAGCAGAAATTCAAAAATATCGAAGCCAGATCAAAGATTTGTTGCAAGATGTGTTAGTAGAACGCAGCAGTGATGATGCAAATCAAGGTATTACCGTTAAATCCAATGATATGTTAACCAGTAGCAAGATTTTGAAAAAGACCGGATTGCGTCTTAAGCAAAAAACCATAGGGGCTTAGTGCGTTATGTTTAGAATATCTCAGTTACTCAAAACCTTTCATGATGATCTGCCGCCCAACAAAGCGCGAAAAATGCCGGGACCTGTGGTGATCTGGAACCTGATCCGCCGCTGTAATTTACGCTGTAAACATTGTTATTCGACGTCGTTAGATATGGATTTTAAGGATGAGCTTAATACTGAACAAATTAAAGCAACCATCGATGATCTAAAAGTGGCGAAGGTTCCTGTGTTGATTTTATCCGGCGGTGAGCCCTTAATGCGTCCGGATATTTTTGATATCACTCGATACGCTAAGAAACAAGGCTTTTATGTCGCTTTATCAACGAACGGCACCTTGATTAATGAAGCAAACATTGAACTGATCAAGCAGGCAGATTATCAATATGTCGGCATCAGTATTGATGGTCTGGAAGAATTTCATGATGAATTTCGCCAGCAAAAGGGCAGTTTTAAAACCTCGATGCATGCGATCAAACTCTGTAAGGAAGCGGGTATTAAAGTCGGTATGCGTCTTTGTCTGACCAGAGACAATTTCAACGATCTGCCGGCAATGCTTGATTTAATGGAAGAATATCAAGTAGATAAGTTTTATCTGTCCCATCTCAATTATTCTGGTCGAGGTAAGCGTAATACTGAACAGGACGCTATGTTTAAAATGACCAAAGAGGCTATGGCACTATTATTTGAAAGGGCATATTCCCATATTGAACAAGGCATAGAGACAGATTTCGTCACTGGTAATAACGATGCCGATGGGGTGTTTTTACTTAAATGGGTTACTGAAAAGTTTGGTGAAAAATACCCTGAGCGAGTCGCCAACTTGCATCAACGCTTGATTAACTGGGGCGGTAATGCCAGCGGGGTGAATGTCGCCAATATCGACAATACTGGCACGATACATCCGGACACTTACTGGTGGAACCACCCAATTGGGAATGTCAAAACACAAAAATTCTCAGATGTTTGGCAAAACACTCAAGACCCATTAATGCTGGCGTTTAGGCAAGAGCCCAGACCGGTTAAAGGGCGCTGCGCACAATGCCGATATTTAACTATTTGTGGTGGTAACACCCGAACCAGAGCGTTTGCCCAAACTGGTGATGCATGGTCTGAAGATCCTGGTTGTTATTTAAATGATGATGAAATAGGCGTTAGTCATTTAACCGAGCAGGCAAATAATGCGCGCATTCTGGCAATAGAAATTTAATTTTAGCAACTATGTCCCACTAGGCGACAGTAAAGGTATTAATATGACTCATTCAGCGACAGCAATCAAATATTATGGAAAATCGCAACTTAATGCCGGGGAAGTCGCCTTGGTCGGCTCAGGTCCAGGAGATGCTGAGTTGTTAACCCTTCGCGCAATGCGTTTTATTGAACAAGCAGATGTTGTTGTTTATGACAGACTGGTTAGTGAAGAGATTCTGACGTTGTTGCCGAAAAACTGTCAGCGATTTTACGTCGGTAAAGAACAGGCTAAACACTGCGTGCCACAAGCTCAAATTAATCAGTGTCTGGTTGATTTTGCAAAAGAAAATAAGCGGGTATTACGCTTAAAAGGTGGCGATCCCTTTATCTTTGGTCGTGGAGGTGAAGAAGCTGAGTTTTTACTTCAGCATAGTGTGAGTTGTCATATTTGTCCGGGGATCACTGCCGCATCAGGTTGCACCACTTATGCCGGTATTCCGCTAACCCATCGTGGTGTCGCTCAGGGCTGTACTTTTATAACTGGTCACATTCAGAATAATGACCAGCTAAATTTACCCTGGCAAAGCCTGACGAGCCCAAGTCAAACTGTGGTTTTCTATATGGGGATAAATACTTTACCGAAAATTGCTGAACAGTTGATTAAGCATGGCCGCGATGCAAATACACCGGCAGCGCTAATTCGCAAGGGTACACAACCTGAGCAGCAAACCTATCGCGGCACTATTGGCTCCTTGGTCGAATTGGTGGAAAAACATCAAATCACACCGCCAACTTTGATCGTCATTGGTGAAGTAGTTAATCAGCTAACCGGACAACAACTGAAAACCCCGGGTTTTTTGGATGCTAATGACTATCAATCGTTAGATACATTAGCCGTTAGATCTGCATAGAAATAATTGTTTGGCATAATTGGAGTCACTATGAATACCGCTTTTTCTCTGAATTCTTTATCTTTAGGCTTTTCGGGTGGCGTTAAATCGACGCTGGCGGCATTAACCTTTACCACCTTAACTTGTGGTCTTGCCGTGGCAAACGCTGGACAAACCCAAAAAAGTGCCGAGCAGCTTTATCACGATCATTGTCAGTCATGTCATGGCATTGCACGTATGGGAGCCATGGGACCTGCGTTATTTCCTGAAAATCTGTCTCGACTGAGAAAGAAAAAAGCATTGAAAGTCATTGAAAATGGCCGTATGGCCACTCAAATGCCTGCATTTGCCAAGGTTTTAAATCAAGAAGATATGGCAAAGCTGGTGGAATATATCTATACACCGGCAAAGGAAACCCCTAAGTGGACATTAGCTGATATCAAGACAACGCAAATACAACATTTTGACCAGAGTAAACTTGGCAATAAGCCGCTATTTGATGCCGATTTAATGAATTTGTTTATCGTAGTTGAACTGGGGGATCATTCGGCTACCTTGCTAAATGGCGATACTTTTGAAGCTATTACTCGCTTTAAAACACGGTTTGCCTTACACGGCGGCCCTAAATATTCGCCGGATGGCCGCTATGTTTATTTTGCCTCTCGAGATGGTTGGATCAGTAAATATGATATTTACAATATGAAGACCGTTGCCGAAGTGCGCGCCGGTATCAATACCCGTAATATGGCCGTTTCCTCCGATGGTAAATACGCCATAGTAGGCAATTATTTGCCTCACAACGTGGTTATTTTAGATGCTAAAGATTTAACACCAATAAAGGTGGTGGCAACAACCGATGCTAAAGGCGTTTCGTCTCGGGTTAGCGCCGTTTACAATGCACCACCACGTCATAGCTTTATCGTTGCACTAAAAGATGTTAAAGAGGTGTGGGAAATTCCCTACAGTGATAAAGGAGGCGTTGAAGTTTATAAAGGCTGGGCTCACGATTATCGTAAGGACAGTGGTGAAGGTAAAGTAGAGCAGTGGAAAGTCAACAGTGCATTTCCTATCCGTCGTATCGCCACCGAAGATTATCTTGATGATTTTTTCTTTGACCCGGACTACATTCATTTGATTGGTGCATCGCGTGATAGCCATAATGGTCAGGTGATTAATTTGGATGCGAAGAAGAAAGTGGCCACCATTGAAATGGCTGGGATGCCACATTTAGGCTCAGGTATTACCTGGGATTATCAAGGTAAAACTGTTTTTGCTTCGCCAAATATCAAAGATGGTAGGGTTTCTGTTATCGATATGGAGTCCTGGCAAGTGATCAAGGAGATCAAAACCGAGGGACCAGGCTTTTTTATGCGTAGCCACAGCAACTCTCCTTATGCCTGGGTTGACGTGTTTTTCGGGCCAAACAAGGAAAAAGTGCATGTTATTAAAAAAGACACTTTGGAAATTGTAAAAACCTTGGCGCCGGCACCAGGTAAAACAGCGGCGCATGTGGAATTTACCAAAGACGGTCAATACGTGCTGCTCAGTATTTGGGATGAAGAGGGGGCTTTGATTGTTTATGATGCCAATACTCTGCAAGAGCTTAAGCGGCTGCCAATGAAAAAGCCTTCAGGTAAATATAATGTCTTTAACAAGATTAATTATGAACGTGGTACCAGTCATTAAGGGGTATATAGGCGAGCTGTCGATTGGTATCAGGCTAAACTGACAACTTACGCAATAAATCATTTCGAGACTAGTGTGGTAGCAATTGTCTCGGGCGCTAATATAGCGGTCGGGCTTGTCTGCCTTTTTTGCTATGTGCCTTTATTCTTGGGAAAATCTTAGTTAATCGTCGTGTTATTTACTGTTAATTGAAAGCAGGGAATATATCGAACAATAGGATTAAGGTTGAGCACGGGTCAGGATGATGACAGGCCATCAAATGGCAAAACAGTAAGTACCGCAAGACAATGCAAGTTTTATTATTGGTAGCAATAGCTATTAGTAACGGCAGGTAGAAATTATATCAAGATTTCAGTACCGAAGTACTAATTGCCTATATTGAGGCTTGCCTAGTTTAGAGTTGTCTTTAATCTGGCTCCTATAAAGGAGCCGTTCCCGGTAAATTTACCACGTAAAATAAGCAATCATTGAGTGCGATTTTTTTATCAGCAGTTGCCATAAAAATTCGCATATTGGTGCGACAAACTAATTGATTGTCTCGTACGCTAAAATAGCGATCAACGACGTTTTCGTCGGCATCATTGATCAGCTCTAAGTTATCTAAGCCATGTTCATCAAGCCAACCGAGCATTTGTCCTTGCCGGGCACTGCCATAATTAAATTGCTCTATTTTTGAGGTTAGTGTGACACCATGGTAGCCCTCATTGTGGCAACTATAAGAGAGGCTGCGATGAGGTTTAAGCTTTAATCTTAATGGTTTATAAATGACATCGACCTGTTTTTTCTGGTGATAATGCTCCAACGAAGAACAACGGGCAATTTGTGATATCCCTGAAAATGCCACCTCGTTGGCTTGTTCATCGCTGGCACCACCACATTCTACGGTAATCGTTGGGCAGTTAAAATCTTGCTCCATTAGGGCGCCGAGCTTAATGTTGGATAAAATAATTGAGTCGCAGAAAAATGATGCCAGTGTTAACCCTTTTGCAGAAATTAATGTTGAGACCGCAAATGCCGGACCAGAGCCGGAAGTATTATGCAGATCGATTACAGCTTCAGGGTTTACTTCTTTGATCGCTTGTTCGATTAATTGTGCACGTTGATAAAATTCATTATCGCAGTGAGCGCCAAAGCAACGATTGAGATCAGGCGCACCATCTAAATAGCGGTGACTCAGCAAAGGGCTGGCATTGGCTGCTTCTACTGATGCGATAATAAATCTTAGGTTGGTTTCAGGTGGCTGCTCCGGCAAGGTAGTAGTGAGCCAACGGTGAATAGCGATCAGCCCAGACGGTTCATTGCCATGTAATAAAGTGACGATAACGCGGCATTTATCTGGATTCTTGCCATTAATATCAATGATCGTCGGAACGTCGAGTGAGAGTAAAAATTGCTGATAATCTGCTTTTAATGTCAACTCGTCCGGATCTGTTAAATATTCAATATCGCTAAAGTCTATATTCATACTTGCTCCCAGGTAGCAACAGGTTGACAGCTTCGACAATTATGCAAATAGCGTTGAACTAACTCTCGACAGGCATGTTCTTTATTCATGGTTTGCTCTAATGTTTTTAAGGTGTTTCTTTGCCATACAGCCCCTGTTATTTGTTTAGACAAACGCTGCTCTATTACTACTAAATAGTAGCTGGCTTCTTGCGGTGATATTTTGAGAGAGATCAAACCTTGGTGTGCTATTGGTAATAAGCTTGAGATAACTTGTTTTATATCAACTTCTTGAGGTTGATATTTATTGTTAAGTGGCCATAACACCTTAGCAGCCAGTCCGTTTTGGGCTGCACGATAGAAATTATATTCGGCAAATCTAAAAGGAATAAAAGCAATCATTTCATCGATAGTATCTACCAAACCAGCAGCTAATCCGATGGCAAATGCAGCATTGGCGACCATATCGATACTTGTAGGTCCTGCGGGAATAGCTCTAAACTCTATTCTGACATGACCTTTACCTTCAGGGCTATACACAGGGCGATGCCAAGGCCAGATAGTGCCTAAATGGCAACAGAGTTCAGTGAGTTCACTATGCTGTGTTGTGTTTTTAACTATTGGTAGTAAGGGCGGGTATAAGGCTACAGCTTCGGCAAAAAGTTCCCAGATACTGTTTCTTAACCAGCCATGACCAAAATTAACCCGCGTTGGCTGTTGCCACTGAAACTGATGACGCAGGCGAATATCAAGTGATTGCTTAAATAATGCGATTCGGGTTTCGTCCCAGAGAGATTTACCCATAAAAATTGCTGAATTTGCGCCAATTGCGGTGACAAAAGGTAAGGTTAATTGTGCGGCATTAAAAATTTTTACTAAAGCATCAGGCCGGGTCATTAAATGCACTTGAAAAGAGGTATTGGCACCTTCGGCGCATATGTCGGAAAAGTCGATAGACAGACTTTCGTCACCATTAATATTAATTTGAAAATCTTCACCACGCTGTTGATAAAGGTGCTCTGCTAAACAGGAATAGCGGGGAATATTGGTCATACATAGGGTATTAAGGTGTTCCTTACGTAATGTAGGTAATATGCCGATCGGAATAATATTGGTTTGGTGTTTACTGGCAAGGGATTCCAGTGTTGCTGTTTTAGCTCTGATTTCGTCTAATAGATGCGTAAAAGGGGTGCCTTGTAAATTAAAAGCTGAAAGGTTGAGCTCTAAATTATATTGGTTCAGCTCTGGCTGAAATTGTGGGTCTGCCAGTTCATTAATGAGTAACTGGTTGTTACGCTTGACCTCACCTTGATTATCAACCAGATACATTTCTAGTTCAGCACCAAGTTTTAGTGTCTCGTCACCAAACCCGGGACGAGCCAAAATAGCTTTAAGTGCTTCAAGCTGTTCAAAAAGTTTTGTTTGAAAGTGACTATAATCCCGATCAGAAAACTCAGTCTGATTAATCTTTTGTCCCATAAACATATTCCTTTTTGTTAACTGATTATCAGCATGTCATACTCAGATAAACGTAATTTTGATTAAGGTCAAAAAAACCGCAACTTAAGTAAAGCAGGGCGTCATTTATATGCAACAGCTTATTGAACAAGTATTAGCTCAGGTAAATTCGGTGGTCATAGGTAAAGAGCAGCAGGTCAAACTGGCGATGGCATGCCTGCTGGCCAAGGGACATTTACTGATTGAAGATTTACCTGGTATGGGCAAGACCACAATGGCACATGTGCTATCGATATCTTTAGGATTAAGCTATCAGCGAGTACAGTTTACCAGTGATTTATTGCCGTCTGATGTCATCGGGGTATCCATATTTGATCAAAACAAACAAAGTTTTACCTTACATAAAGGGCCTATCTTTAATCAGGTGGTGTTAGCGGACGAAATTAATCGAGCCAGTCCTAAAACGCAAAGTGCCTTACTGGAGGCAATGGAAGGTAATAAAATTAGTGTTGATGGTGAAACTTTGCAATTACCCGAGCCATTTTTTGTGATTGCCACGCAAAATCCGATGTTTCATGCCGGTACTTATCCGTTGCCTGAATCTCAGTTAGACCGCTTTATGATGCGGATTTCTTTAGGCTTTCCTGATATGGCTGCGGAGAAAAAAATATTATTAAGTGCGGGTGAACTGGATGTTTTAGATAAGTTAACACCGGCATTGCAACTTCAACAGTTGCAAAAAATTCAAGCTCAGGTTAGCGATATTTATGTTGCAGAACCGATCTTAGAATATGTAATTGCGTTATTTCAGTTAACTCGTAGCACGGACGGCTCGATTAATGCGTTGTCGCCTCGAGCAGGAATAGCATTGATTGCTGCTGCCAGGGCCTGGGCCTATATCGAAGGCCGGGATCATGTATTGCCAGATGATATTAAAAGTGTATTTAGTGCTGTATGTGAACACAGGATTGCTGGAACAATGCAGCTAACGGAAGGCCGCGAGCCAATTAGCCAGCAGTTACTAAAGAAGATAGACAGTGCAGAGCCCTTTGCTCGGAAATAACAGGTAAATAATGGTGCGTGATTATCTCTGGCAACAAAAGATCCGACAACGGCTGACGAATGGATTTGCTCGCTGGCTGCAAAAACGCATGCCAAGTCGTGATCACCAAGGACTAAGTCAGCGTAATATTTTTATTTTTCCCAGTCGCTTTGGTTTTGTATTTCTCGGATTTATCTGTTTGCTGTTTATATTAGCGACTAATTATCAGAATAACTTGATATTACTAATGAGCTACTTATTAAGCAGTTTGTTTGTTACTTCGATGTTAGCCAGTTTTATTAATATTTCTGGTTTGGCGCTATCGGCAAAAGGTCAGTATTTAGGGTTTACTGAGCAGGATATACTGGTGCCTGTTACTATGGAAACAGATGTTTTACGCCATGATATTGCATTGAGTTTTGATATAAACTTAACGAAAAACCTTCCAACATTAGCGCAAACTCAGCTGGTGAAAGTGCCGGTGAGCTTTGCTAAACGAGGTCGATATCGCTTACCGCGTTTAACGTTAGCTAGCTATTACCCTTTGGGTCTATTTCGCTGTTGGACTCATTTGCAATTTGATCTTGAGGCCATTGTTTGTCCTAAACCACTGCATTGTTTAACTCATAATACCGGCCAGCATTGGCGAGAGCAGGACAAAGAAAACCCAATAACTGGACAGTCACCTGCAAGTGATAATTTTTATGAACTGCGCAGTTATAACAAAGGTGATTCACTCAATCAGGTGGCCTGGAAATATTTAGCAAAAACGGGGCAATGGTATAGTAAGTCATATCAAGCACAAGCTGTTGAACCTGACATTTTATCACTTGACCAGCTACCTGCCGGCAATATAGAAACTAAGTTAAGACAGCTATGTTTTCTTATTTTGGAATATGATGGGGCGAATTTAGATTATGGCCTAGAACTTAATAGCGAAGTTATTGAGCCAGGTCATGGTCAGGCACATTTGCAGCAATGCCTGAAAAAACTGGCAACTTATGGTCAACAACATTATGCAGATTAGTCGTACAGCACAAGGAAGACAAAGTAAATACGAGCTGTTATTACCAAGATCGATGCAACTCGCTTTGTTAGGGCTTTTAGTGTTGAATTTATTGCCATTAGCTTCACAGTTAGCAATTTGGTTTATCGCATTGTCCGCTTTATGTTTACTGTTTCATCTGGCTGTTTATGCCAAGCTGGTGAAGCGCCCATCACGGATAGGAAGGATATTTATTGCGCTTAGTGGGTGTTTGCTGTTAGCGATAACTGGGCGGGAGCTCGGCTTATTACTCGGTATGCTGCACTTATTATGCTTTGCTTATTTATTAAAACCTTTTGAACTCAATCAACAACGTGATTTTTATCTATTAGTGATTTTAGGTTTATTACTGCTGAGTGCCAGTTTTATCTTCCAGCAGTCTATATATTTTGCCTTAGCGGTTGCTGTTATTGTCTTGATAAATTTTAGCTATTTAACACGCTATTTTTCTCAACAGCAAGGCTGGCATTTTCAAGTTAAAATTTCGAGTAAGTTGTTAGTGCAAAGTTTGCCGTTAACTCTAGTGCTGTTTATTGCCTTTCCAAAAATCCCGCCATTTTGGCAAATGCCCAGCGCTAAAAGTGCAACAACTGGCCTTAGCGATACGGTCAAAGTAGGGGATATAGCGCAGTTAGCCTTGTCCAATGAACTAGCATTTCGAGTTGAGTTTTATCAACAAGTGCCAAAATATCAGCAGATGTATTGGCGCGCATTAGTGTTAACGGACTTTGATGGTCGTCAATGGAGTAAGCGACATTCATCTTTTAATAAGCGAAAAGTTTTTAACCAGCAAACATTAGCAAGACTTGCCTTAGGTAAGCGCAAAATATCATATCAGGTGATTGCTGAACCCAGTTATCAGCATTGGTTATTTGCGTTAGATGTCGCTATCGCAGGAACGAGCAATGGCGAAATTTTGCAACTAACGGATTACTCATTATTTAGTCGGCAAAAAGTCAATCAATCACTGGTATACCAAGTGACTAGTTATCAGGACCAAGCATTAACCATTGAAGTGGATGGGCTTAATCGTTATCGACAGATAGATGCTATTGATAATCCGCAACTGAGCCAATATGGTCAACAGCTGGCGGTTCAGTTTGGCGATGATCGTTCTACTATCATTGAGACGGTGCTGACTCGGTTTCGTCAGCAAAATTATCGCTATACGTTAACGCCACCGGCGTTGACGAATAACAGCCTCGATGAGTTTTTCTTTACTACCCAAGCTGGTTTTTGTGAACATTATGCCAGCAGTTTTACTTATTTAATGCGGGCAGCTGGTATTCCGGCACGTTTGGTACTTGGGTATTTAGGCGGAGAGTATAATCGACAGGGAAATTATTACAGTGTTTATCAACGTGATGCTCATGCCTGGAGTGAAGTGTGGTTAGCAGGTCAGGGCTGGGTTAAAGTTGATCCGACAGCTGCGGTTGATCCGAGTCGGGTGGAACGAGGCTTTTCTCAGCAATTATTGTCAGAGCAGCAGCAATTATCCCCTGGGTTTAATGTTAATCGCTGGTTAGGTGCTGCCTGGATAAATCAATTAAAAATGCAGTTAGAGGCGATTGATTACCACTGGACCAAACTAGTGGTTAATTATTCTCAGCAAGATCAACATAACTTTTTAACACATTGGTTAGGGACTAAATTTCAACTAAAAACTGCGGGGATTATCGCTATTACGTTAATAATAGCGTTTAGTAGCATCTGGTTATTACAACAATATCGTCAACGACGACGCGATAATAAGGTGGTGTGGCTAAGTTATTATAAAAAAGCTCATCAGCATCTGGAAAAGCTGGGAATTGTTCATGAGAATCAGGTGCCCGATCACCAATTTATCGCCGATTTAAATCAGCAACAGCCGTTACTTGCCCAACATTATTATCGATTGCTACAGAACTTTTATAGTTTGCATTATCAGCAACCGAAAAAAGGTCAGCAAGTTGAGCTAATCAAGGCAATGAAGCAGCAGTTAAGGCAGTTACAATCAATTAATCGTCTTTAACTGATTGTTTTAACTATCAATGTCAAGTTTCTTTATAACGAAATAGTCTTTAGATTTTAATCGCAGTAAAAATAGCGACTTAAACAATATCCATGATAGTTGTTAACACTAGACTAACATTTTCTATTTGATCCGTTTTTATTTGCTGGCTAAATTTAAAGTAAGTAGTGAATTGGAGGAAACGCGGATGCATTATCATTCTGATAGTAGTATGCAACAAGACTCAGTAAGGTTTGTCAGTGTACTTGCCTATTTCACCATTGTTGGCTGGTTAATTGCGGCAGTCATGTATGGACGGCAAAAATCTGCGCTCAGTCGTTTCCATCTTCGTCAGTCGTTGGGTTTAACGTTAACAGCTGCTGTGTTGGCGTTTATTCCACTCATTGGTTGGTTATTGTCAGTCTTGGTATTAGTCGCATGGTTTGTCAGTGTCTATTATGCCTGCCTTGGTCAAAAGAATGTGTTGCCAATTCTTGGTGATTTTTATCAGATCCATCTGGACTTTATCAAATAACCTCAGTTTGGCATAAGCAATTTGTTTTAATCGGATTTAACCTCATTTTTATCCAAAATTGAGGTTAAATAAATAAGTTAAATACGACATTAAAACTAATCTTCGCTAGTGATCTGTAGTGCAATATGATTAAATTTGCCTATCGCAACCTTAACTTGCTGTAATTACGTGATCTATTTATATCCGGCTAACAAAATGGAAAATCTGTTAGCGATTGTTGAAAAAATTCAACAAGTTTCTCCTCTCGGTGTTTTCTCTCAAGACGTTTTTATTGTTCAAAACGCTGGCATGCAGCATTGGCTTAATATGTCACTGGCAAATAAAAGAGGCATTTCATTAAATATTGATTACGCGTTACCAGCGCAATACTTATGGAAGTTATTGAGAAACTTAGTAAATGGTGGGGGAGAACTTGAACAGACACCATTTTCTAGGGAAGCATTGTGTTGGCGAATTTATCAGTTGTTAGCGGATACTAGTTTGGTCGATAATCAAGCATTTACTGCGGTTAATCGTTATTGGCAAAGTACGGCTGGTGAATTTAATCATGCCGCCGACATTAGCGAACAGCAAAATTTAAAACGTTATCAGTTAGCGTGTCAGGTGGCTGATTTATATGAGCAGTATTTAATTTTTCGCCCTGAATGGATTGCGGCTTGGCATAATAATGAACTAATTGAAGAGCAAGGTGCGAATGCGGATTTTTATCTGACGCAAAAGTGGCAGGCTTTATTGTGGCAACGCTTGGTACAACAGCAAGAGTATAATCCGGTTAAACTCATTAATCAGGCGATCGCTAATTTGGCTAGTGCGCAGCATTATTTTCCCAAACGGCTTTCTTTTTTTGGTATTAATGCGATGGCGCCAATGTGGTTGTCATTTATTCATGCGTTAAGCGAACATACAGAGGTACATTTTTTTCACCTTAATCCCTGTTTTACCTATTGGGGAGATATAGTTTCAGAAAAACAGGCCATTAAACTGCTTAGTCAGTGGACAAATGATTATCAGGAATTATCAGACACGGTCGGGAACCCCTTGCTGGCCAATTTAGGGCAACAGGGAAGAGAGTTTCTTGCGCTGCTACAGCAATACAGCTGTTTTAATATTGATGCGTTTTCATCACAGCCAGAGGAAGAGGCAAATAGTCACTTGTCAGTGCTAGCGCAAATTCAACAAGATATATTATCGTTAACAGATGCTAGGCAAACACCACAGAAACAAATTGATGATTCTATTGTCATCACCAGTGCTCATAGCACCTTACGTGAAGTTCAAGGTTTGCACGACTGGTTACTCCATCAGTTTAATCAGGACAAAGAATTAACGCCTAAAGATGTGTTAGTGATGTGTCCGCAAGTAGAGCAATATGCCCCTTATGTAAACGCGGTTTTTGCTCAGGGCTGGCAAGAATTAGACAGTAAAATTCCCCCGTTACCTTGTTCTATTGCTGACAGGATCAGCAAAGAATCCGATCCGTTAGTCGCCGCATTTTCTGAATTGCTTACTTTACCGGACAGTCGTTTTCAGGTTAGCCAGATCTTATCCTGGCTACGAGTACCGGCGATGTTGCAAAAATTCGCCCTAACTATTGAAGATCTCGAAAAGGTAACTGTTTGGCTTGAACACGCCTGTGTCCACTGGGGCTTAAATCAAAGGCATAAACAGCAAGTGCTTAATAGTGAAGTCTCGTCAGCACAGTTTACCTGGCACTATGGCTTTTCGCGGCTATTAGAAGGTTTTGCCTACGCCAGTAGCACTGAAGTTTATCAAGGGAAATTAGTGTTACCTGATGTTGAAGGTAATGATGCTATTTTACTAGGCAAGCTAATGTTAGTGATTGAGCAGCTGCAATATTTTACCTTAGCACTTAATCAGCACCGGACACCGGCGCAGTGGCAAGCATTTCTTACTGAGTTAGTGGAAGAGTTATTTGCTAGTAGCCAGGCTGAAGATTTTCATATGATTTATCAGGCGCTGGAGCACTTGGTTGAGTATTGCTGCCATGCTGATTTTAGTGAAAAAATTTCATTAGCGATAGTTAAAGACTTTCTTGATAGTCATTTTAGCCAGCCGGATCCGGGTCGTCAGTTTATGGTTGGTCAGGTTACCTTTTGCTCTATGCTCCCGATGCGTAGCATTCCGTTTAAAATCATTGCCATTTTAGGGTTAAACGACGGTGAGTTTCCCCGGCAACGTCAGCCATTGGGCTTTGATCTTATGTCATTAAGCACTGTGCGTGCTGGCGACAGATCTCGCCGTGGTGATGACAGGTATTTATTTTTAGAAGCGATTATCTCAGCGCGTGATAACTTATATTTAAGTTACCAGGGACGTAATATACGTAATAACAATCTTAAACAGCCTTCGATTGTCTTAAAAGAGTTAATGGAGTATTTGTCATTAGCCTATGGTTGGCGTGTAACGGAAGATGAAGCACAAGACATTCGTCAGTTGGCAATGCAGCCTTATAGTGAACAAAATTATCAGGGAAAATTTGCCAGCTTCGACAGCAAATGGCTTAAGATTCAGCAAAATAGAATGGCAGTCTATGCAGAGCTAAATACCTCAGCAGCGAATATTCGTTTAACGGAAGTGCAAAATATTGAGTCAGAGTTGAATTTAACTGTTGGCGATCTGCTGAGTTTTTTTCAACACCCGGCACGATATTTTGCTCGGCAAGCGTTATCGCTGTACTTTGAGCAGCAGCAATCGCAATTAAGTGATAGCGAACCGTTTGACTGTGACCATTTGACCAGTTATTTATATAAACAAGCACTATTAGCGCAGCTAATTGCAGAGAAAATTGATACATCAACCGTAAATGAAGCATTAATTAGTCACAGTCAACGGGCGATGTTATCGGGTAAGTTTCCTGATTTGCCTCATAATGAGCAATTACTGGATAAATTGAATCAGGATACTTGCAATTTATACCAGTATTTTGAACAAGATATTACCGGGCAAGCGACCCGTATACCTATTTCAGTCAGCCTGACAGTTAACGAGCAATTAGTGACGTTATCGACACAAGTAAAAGTTGTTGGTGAGCAACTAGTCTATTACCGGCCAAGTAGTATTAAAGCAAAAGATCTGATGCGTCAGTATCTAGATTTACTAATAGTTCAACTGTGGCAGATGCAAGATAACCGTAACGAATCATCGCTAGCTATACTTGAGCAGGTTACAAGTAGTCACGGCTACTATTTTGATACTAAAAATCAACAGCCAGTACACTATTGTTATCAAGGTCAGCAAGCACCAGAGCAACAATTAATGACGTTTGTCTATTATTTTATCTTAGGACAAAATCAACCTTTACTGCTAAACGGTGAGTTGGCGACTAAATACTTTAAAGCAAAAGTATTTGAACAAAGTCAATTTGAACAATTCTGGCATGAAGATTACTACGCAACAGCGTTTGGCGATGACCCTTACATTCGCTACTTTTGGCAACAATGTCCAAATCTTAGCGATATTTTACCGGCGCTTGAACAAGTGTATCAGGGCATGTTTGCTAATGTGACACAGGTTAAATCATGACTGAACATACGCATAATAACGACATCAGCGGGCAGAACCTGGTTGCACATCAGTTGCCACTAACAGGCATTCATCTGATAGAAGCGAGTGCTGGTACAGGTAAAACCTTTAATATTACCCGTATCTATTTACGCTTATTACTGGAGCGGCAATTAACGGTTCAGCAAATTCTGGTGATGACTTTTACAAAAGATGCTACCGAAGAGTTACGCGGCCGAATCGACAGCTTTATTCGTCTGGCGCTTAATCAATGGCATCAGTTAGTTGAGAGTGATGATTATTTTAAGGAAATAGCGCAAAAAGTTGATCATCAGCAGGCGATGCTTGCACTTAAGCAGGCGCTGTTATATCTGGATGAAGCGGCCATTTTTACCATACATGGTTTTTGTAAACGTGTCCTTAATCAGTATGCCTTTGAAAGCGGTATTGCATTTAATGCGCAGATGGAAGGTGAGCAACAACTGCTGGTAACTCAGGCAGTGCAGGACTGGTATCGGCAACTGGCCAATGACGTTGACGCTTTTAATCAAGTGGTTGCTTTTTGGCCGACGCCGGAAAAGTTTGTCAGTGATTTTGCTAAGGCAATCAATCAGGATAGTCGGTTACAGCTAGATGATAGCAACCAGCTAATTGCCGAGTTTACTCAAAGCATAACGCAAGCAATTGATGCATTGACCGACAATCAGGCGATATTGTTTGAGCACTTAGTAACAGGTAAAACTAAAGCAGAGCAAGAAAAGCGCAGTGGTGAATATCAAGCGTTACTGGATTGGCTTACTGACGCTAAAGATGACCACCGCAGTATAGAACAATCGATGCCTGATGGTTTTATAGATGGTCGACGTTTTAGCCGCTCAATTGCGAAACAACAACTTAAAGAGATTTTTATACCAGTTAATCAGGTAAAACAATCAGCGAAGTCGTTATTTACTGAAATTGCCCGGCGCGAGGCGTTAGCGGTGGCAAAAGTCGGGATTGAGCAGGTTCGTGCGCAAATTAAACAAGAAAAACAGCGCTTAAATTTACTGACTTTTGATGATTTAGTGTCAACATTGGCACAGCATTTATCTTGTCAGCAAGGGCAAGGCTTAGCGGATAGTTTATTTCAGCAATACCCTTATGGTTTAATCGATGAATTTCAGGATACGGATCCCGCACAGTTATCCATTGTCAAAGCGATTTATTTTCAACGAAACTCAGGCTCGCTATTTATGATCGGTGATCCTAAACAGGCGATCTATGGTTTTCGGGGGGGAGATATATTTGCTTATATGTCAGCGAGAAAACAGTGTGACTATCAATGGTTGATGGATACCAACTGGCGTTCTACCCAAGCGATGATAAATGGCTATAATCGCTTATTTTACGGTAATGCACTGGATCAGAGTCCGCGCGATGTCTTTAAATATCAGATCCCATACCATCCAGTAAAACCGTCACCAAAAGCGTTAGCCCAACAGCGGGATAATGAGCAAAGCACAGCCGCATTACAATTGGTTTATTTTCGTCCTGAAACCAAGAATAAGCAGGTTGCACAAAGCTTTCGCGCCGAAATGGCGACCTGGTGTGCCAATGAAATTGTCGCGTTATTAACGGATAAAACGCAGCAAATTGAGGCAAGGGATATTGCGCTATTGGTGCGGGATGGCACTGAAGCAAAAGAGATCAAACAGGCATTATTTAATGCCGGGCTTGCTTCGGTTTATTTAAGCGATCGAGCAAACTTACTACACAGTGAGCAAACGGCGCAGTTAATCCAGTTATTAAAAGGAATTTTGTTTTTAGAAAATGAACGATTATTTTGTGCTGGTTTAGCATCGCCATTATTGCCATATCCTGCCCAAGCTTTATATCAATTGCAAAATGATGATCTGGCGTGGCAGGAAATGAAAGTGACTTTTAGTCATTTACGTGAACAATGGCTTAATAAAGGCTTTATTACCATGGCGTTACAGTTGCTGCATCAGCATCTGGAGATCTCAGGGGATAATAGTGAGCGTTGTTTAACGAATTTATTACATTTATTTGAATTACTACAAACGGCGAGTCAACGTCATAAACAGCCACAGGAATTACTTTATTGGTTTGAACAACAGAGTCAGGCGGAATTCCCTGAACTGGAAAGTGAACTCAGGTTAGAAAGTGAAGAAAATCTGATCCGTATTATTACCCAGCATGGCTCTAAAGGATTGGAATATCCGATAGTGTTTGTGCCATTTGCCAGTCGTTATAAAGATCCGCTTAAATTTGGTAATCGAAACCTGTCATTAATTGAATATCATAATGATCAAGGGGAGCTGGTGTTAAGTCTTACCGGTTCATCGCAAGCACGGCAGGCGATGACAGCAGAAGCTCATGCCGAAACGATACGCTTACTTTATGTCGCGGTAACTAGGGCAGAGCGCAAATGTTATCTCTTAATGACTGAATTTGACAAAGCCTATTTATCGCCGATCGGCCTGACTTGTCAATGGCAAAAGGAGACGGATATCGCGCAAAATTTACAGCAGTTGGTAAACGATCAACCAGAGGATATCGCTTTAGCAATAATCAATGAACCGTTAACGCCAAATCATATCGGGGTGATTGAACAAGATATCATAGAGGTTAGTGCGGCAGAATTTCACGGTAAAATTGAACGAGACTGGTGGTTGTCATCATTTACTGCTTTAAGCAGAAATATTCGAGATAACGGGGTTTCATCACCGGACAGAGATAATCAACTAGAGCTTGATGTTGCGGAAGCTGATGCACAAAGTTTGCTATCTAGCCAACAATTAAGGTTTGCTTTAACCAAGGGAGCGAATACCGGTAATTTACTGCATTATATTCTTGAACACATTAATTTTGCTGAACCAAATTGGCCGACGGTGTTGCAGTGGGCCAAGGTTAAATATGGGGATTTACCATCTGGCTTTGACGATCATGATTTAGCTCATTGGCTGGAACAGGCATTATCAACACCATTAAGTTTGCAAGATAATGCGTTTACCTTAGCGTCGATAGCGCCAGATAAAATATTAAAGGAAGCAGAGTTTTATTTTCCTCTCGCTAATGCTGACGTTAGACGCTTATCGCAATTGCTAACAGTGCACAGAAAGGCAGGGGCAGATAAAAGTGCGACAGATACAATCGACCTATATCAACAGCCATTTATGATAGCGCTTTATCGTCAATTAAAAGGTATGATGCATGGCTTTATTGATTTGATCTTTGAATATCAAGGCAAATATTATCTTGCCGATTATAAATCAAACCACTTAGGCGACCAGTATCATGATTATCAACCTGAGCTGTTAAAAATAGATATTGAGCGTCACAATTATGATTTGCAATACATGATTTATAGTCTGGCATTGCATCGTTATTTAGCGGTTACACTCGAAAATTATCAGCCTGCGGAGCATTTTGGTGGTGTCTACTATTGCTACTTGCGCGGTATGTCGAATGAAAGTCAACACCAAGGTTGTGGGGTTTATTACCGCAATATTAGCGTCAACGAACTTGAGCAACTTGATGCTATTTTTGCTGGCTCTGACAGTAAACAGGACGCTAACAATGAATATCAGGAGAAAGTGTGAACCTGTTAACTGAGCCGCACGCGATTAAAATGCCCTATGCAAGATATAGCGAAGCAAGCAGGCAAATAGCCGGGATTGAAGCTATCGATTATTTTTTTGCCCGACAATTTAGTCAGTTGTTGTTCTCTGAACGCCAAGAATCTGGGGTAAATAGTCAGGTTAATAACATTTTTCATTGTTTTTTGGCACTTCATATGAGTTTACGTGCCGGTCATAGCTGTTTACCATTAAAAGAAATTGCCGGTCAGTTGTTAGGTTTTGCCAGTGATGAAAACGGTGTGGTTAGCCATCAGGGCTACGCCTTGCCAGATATCAAGAGCTTAACGGCGTTATTTAATGAACTGGCGATTGCACCGGATGCACAACAGGCGATTATATTTGATGGCCAAAGGCTTTATCTAAGGCGCTATTACCTGTTTGAACAAACCTTACTCAGTTATTTATCCGCGCAGCAAAATAGCGCTGACCATATTGTTATCCAAGATGAAAAAGCGTTAGCGCAATGCATTAATCGCTTATTTCCTGCTAATAACCAGATAAACGATGAAATAGACTGGCAAAAGGTCGCAGTGGCGAACGCATTAAATAAGACGTTTTCGGTGATCGCTGGGGGACCAGGTACAGGTAAAACTTATACCGTTACTAAATTACTGGCGGCATTGGTGAGTTTAAGTCAAGCGAAGGCGCTAAAAATGGCATTAGTGGCGCCCACGGGAAAGGCGGCACAACGGTTATCCGAGTCTATCGTTCAGGCCGTTGCTGGTTTTAGTGATTTATTGCCCGCCGATATTTTGCAGGCTATTCCAACTAACAGCCAGACCATACACAGGTTATTAGGTGTCATTCCACATTCGCCTAATTTTATCTTTAATCAGGATAATAAACTGGATCTCGACGTACTTCTGGTCGATGAAGTATCTATGGTGGATTTACCATTAATGGCAAGGTTATTAAGTGCGTTACCCAGTCGGTGTCGAGTGATTTTGCTAGGTGATGCCCAGCAATTACCTTCTGTTGCGGCAGGGAGTGTCTTAGCAGATCTGACGCCAATAAAACAAACCCAGTATAGTGCAGAAAACCAAGGTTATTTATCCAGAGTTACCCAAATACAACACATCGGGAGAGCCAGCAAAAATTCAGTGGATTATCTGACCTATTTAACGAAAAGTCGCCGTTTTGATGGTCAAGGGGGGATTGGCTTACTCGCTAATGCTGTGATTAATGGAGAAAGTGAACAGAGCTGGCAATTATTGCAGCAAGCAAAAGCGCATCAAGTGCCTCAGTTGGCTTGGTATGATAACTCCCGTCTATGGTTAACTCAGTTAGTAAAACAATATTATTTGCCATTACAACAAGCATCCTCTATTGAACAGGCTTTTGATTGGCTAAGTCAGTTTAGAATTCTAGCTGCAACTCGTAGCGGGGAAACGGGTGTTGAAAATTTAAATGCACAAGTAGAAACTATTTTACAACAGCTGTCGCCAGCATTGCAGACAAATACCCATGCGGCGCAGACAGGCTTGTATCACGCTAAACCTATTATGATTTTAGAAAATGATTATGCCTTAGGTTTATACAATGGCGATATTGGTTTGATATGGCGCAACAATGCCGGGCATTTAATGGCAATGTTTGAACAATCGGCAGATAATATTCAGGCGGTGTTACCGAGCCGTTTACCGCAATTTGAAACTGTTTATGCGATGACGATTCATAAAACTCAGGGCAGTGAATTTGGACATGTCGCAATAGTTTTACCTAAAGACCCTGATAATCAGTTATTATCACGCGAGTTGTTATATACAGGGATCACCCGGGCGAAACAACAGTTAACGATAGATAGTCATAAAGCAGTGTGGTATCAAGGGGTTGAGCGTCAGGTGATCCGTTATTCAGGTTTTCAAGAATGATTATAAAAGTAGTGAAGTTATGCAGTTAGAAGAAATAAATAAAACACGTTATCGGCAACATCTAAATCGCGTGATTATCGGCTTTATTTTAGTTTTTGCGTTGTTATCCTTAGGCTTTAGTAGTGTACTGATCAGTTTGTTTTCCGAACAAGGGGTCAATGTAATAATGGCTGATGGGACCGGAGAAACCAGCAGCAATTTTAAATATAACTTTCTTGGTGTGATGCTGGCATTACTTGCTTGTGCGGCAATTTTACATAGTCTGAAATCGCATGCATATTTTAAAGAAATCTATTATGTTTGGCAGGCAAAGCAAGTACAGAATTTAATTTATCGTAAATTGAAAAAAATTAAAGTAGCTGCTTTTGAAAATAATGATGTTAATGCGATGATTATTTTGAATTATTATTATGCTTCATTGAAACAAGTGTATTTACTTGATGATAATACCTTAACCCTAACTAAGGTTACCAAGGAGCATCAACAATTAATCGACCTAATAGAAAGAAACAACATTGATGTTAACGGTCAACCATTTAATAAAACCATGCTCAATGTATATTAATCTTATAGCTAAATCAGGTACTTCAGTTATGTCTGAATACCTTATCAAAGAGATGTTTAATGAAAAAATTGAAGAATGAATCGGCGTTGTTAAAAAAAGCCATCCAGATAGGTGAAACTTACGCGAAAAACCGTGGTTATAGTGGTTTTTCTGCAACAAATGCAGCGAAAGAAAAAATTGAAGCGCTTTATCGCTTGCTCGTTAATGATAAGTTGATCCATCCGTTACCTGCCGATCAAGAAGATTTATTAAGCATGAAGCATAAATTGGCATTATGGATAGCGAAACAATTGCCAGATGATCATCCTCTATTGAAATAAGCGGATTCATTAGCCACGGTAGCTAAAGAGTAATAGGCTATAGTTATAGCTATCAGTGAATAATAAGTGAGTGTTATGCGAAACTATTTGCGCTGTTTATTGCTGCTGGCAGTGCTTAGTGTTGCTATATCTGCTCAGGCAGATAGCGTAAAAGTGGTATTTTTAAATCCAGGGTATCCTGAACAAAATACCACAGGTAACTTTTGGCGTAATGTTAGCGACTTTATGCAAGTGGCTGCCGACGATCTCTCCATTGAACTGACTACTCTGTATGCCTGCCGTGATCATATTTTGATGAAGTCCCTAGTGGATAAATTAATCAGTTATCAGCCTGATTATGTGGTACTGGTGAATGAAAAAGGGGTCGTCAGTAATATGGTTCGGCAACTTGCTCGGCACAATATTTCGATTTTTTTTCTACTTAATCGTTTGAATAAAAAGGAATTTGACAGCTTAACAGGTCACGAAAAGCAAGTGATTAAAGGTAGTGTGATACCGGATAATTTCATTGTTGGCCAACAATTATTACAGCAATTGGTACAGCGTAGTGAAAAAATTAGCCGTGATCAAACAGCAGATAACAAAGTGCAGCCTAAGTATCTATTGGCATTACAGGGCGATTTTACCACACCGGCTTCATTGGCCAGAGAACAAGGATTTAAGCAAGCCTTTGCAAAGACATCCTCTTTGTATTTACTCGATAGCACTGTGGCGAACTGGTCGAAACAGCAGGCCTATCAAAAAGTTACAGGTTTATTAAAACGCAGTCGTATCGATATCATCTGGGCAGCAAATGATGCTATGGCATTTGGAGCTAAGCAGGCGGTTGATGAAGCCAAGCTGAATTATCCGGTGGTCATAGGCGGTGTGAATTGGGATATTGGCGATGTTAACTATCCATTAGATATCTCTTTTGGTGGTCACGTAACCTTAGGGGCCTATGCAATGGTGATGATAAAAGATATTGCTGATAAGCGTTTACCAGAGGCACAGCATCATCAAATCATCAATATTTTTGCGCCCAGTACCGCCCCATATTACCAAGCATTTGTTAAACACTTGGCTGATAGAGAGTTAGCTCATTATGATTTTACGGTATTTACTCAGCAGCACCCACAACACCAAGCATTCTCTATTGTAAACTTGGTTAGCGCATTTGCAGCAAACTAATGTGCATTAACCATAGTTTTTTATCGTTGCGAAGCTACCAGCGCTTTCGAGGCAAAAATGGCTTGGCTGTTTTTGGATGGCTTTGATTATATCCTTTTATCCGATAATTTTTTCCAAGCAAGATTTTTATTTGATACCAGCTTTCTTTCGCTAGTGTCATTGCATGTGATTGTTGCCAGGTTTGATTAAAAAGCTTCTTACAACCGGCAATTGCATCGGGCGACTGACTAATTAATTCTATCGCCAATGCTTTTGCTTGTTGTAGCGGGTCTTCGGCGAGTTGAGTAATTAAGCCAAGAGCCAATGCCTGCTCGCCATTAACTTGTTGTGCGGTCATTGTTAGTTTTTTCGCCTGATCAATTGGCATTAATTCTTTTAATGCGATATTACCGCCCATATCGGGAATAAGGCCCCAGCGTGCTTCCATAATCGATAGGGAGGCATCGGGTGCTGCAATTCTAAAGTCACCGCCAAGGGCAATTTGCAGCCCCGCACCCCAGCATTTGCCGTGAATAGCAAAAATCACTGGCACCGGGATTTCTCGCCAGATGGTTGATACCCGCTGTGCTTTATTGGCTCGCCAGGGGCGTATTTTAAACAGCAATTTTAACGCATTAGCAGGATAATTAAATACTGACTTAATATCGATACCTGAGCAGAAATTTTCTCCCTGGGCGTAAATGACCACTGCGCGAATAGCACGGTCTTTTTTGATTACTTTGCCGGTGGCAACCAATTCATTAAATAGTTGCATATTAATCGCGTTATGTTTTTCTGGCCTTGCAAGTTCTACATACGCAATTTGTTCTTTAACCTGAAAATTTAACAGTTGGTTGTTCATAGGAATTATTGTTTTCTGGTACGACCTGTTGTTAGCTTAACAAGCTCGATTAATAAGTCCAGTGCTGATTATTGCGTCAGGCTTGAATTGCTGTGCTAATTACTGCACATTGTTTGTAAATCAATTAACGGATGATAATGATGAAACTTTCTTTTACTCAACTTACTACTTTATGTGTGAGCATTAGTTTGCTTACCGCTGTGCCAGCAGTAGCAACTGAGCAACCGTTTGCTATTGCGATTCACGGCGGTGCAGGAGCGATCAGTAAAGCTAAAATGACCAAAGAAAAAAGAGCACGCTACCAGAATAAGCTCAAAGAAGCGGTTAATGCAGGCTATCAGTTATTAGTACAAGGGGCTAGCAGTCAGCAGGCGGTGGTAGCGGCAATTCAAGTGTTAGAACAGTCTCCACTATTTAATGCGGGTAAAGGGGCTGTTTATACCTTTAATGAAGCCCATGAGTTAGACGCTTCTATTATGAATGGTAAAACATTAAATGCGGGGGCAGTCTCTGGAATAACTACGGTGAAAAGTCCGATTGCGCTGGCAGAAAAAGTAATGGAACAATCTGTTCATGTGATGTTAAGCGGTGAAGGCGCGGCGCAGTTTGCCAAAGCGCAAGGACTGGAATTAGTTGATAATAGTTATTTTGATACTGAAGCTCGCTATCAATCATTACTGAAAGTGAAGAAAAAGCTAGCGCAAAAAGAAAAGAAATTAAAAGATTTCCAGGCGGCGCATCAAACAATAGCAACAGAATATAAAGTAGGCACCGTAGGTGCGGTGGCACTGGACAAAGCAGGAAATTTAACAGCTGGCACCTCAACTGGTGGCATGACAGCTAAGCGTTTTGGTCGTATCGGCGACTCGCCAATAATTGGGGCAGGTACCTATGCTAATAATGACAGCTGCGCGGTGTCGGCAACAGGTCATGGAGAATATTTTATTCGTTATCATGTCGCCGCAGATATCTGTGCCCGGATGCAGTATCAAGGTATTCCATTAGCGCAGGCCGCTGATACTGTGATTAATGATGTTTTAGTAAAAGCTGGTGGAGCGGGTGGTGTTATTGCCATAGATGCAAAAGGTAATATTGCTATGCCGTTTAATAGCGAAGGCATGTATCGTGCGAGTCGTTCGTCTAATGGCGACAGTTTTATAGGAATTTTTGATAATGAATAAATACGTAGTGGCCCTAGTATCAGCAATATCTGTTAGCGCTTGCTCTGATGATGTGGGTAAAGTCAGTTTAGGACTATTTACCACTAAAGATGTGGTGATTGTGGCTAAAAAAGATCCCAAAATTCCCGGAGTAACTTGTCATATAAGCCATGTGGAAGCGGATCTGGATTTTGCTGACCCATCTGATATGTCGATAGCGTGCCGACAAACGGGTGAAATCAGTCGCGAGCAAATAGCGTCAATTGATAAATCGAAAAACGGAGAAGTGGTATTTAAAGAGTCTAAAAGTATCTTATTTAAGAGTTTAAAGGTTCGCCGTATTTTTGATCATGAGCATCAGAGTTTGATTTATTTATCTTATTCAACGAAAGAGTCTTCCGGCAGTCATCATCATTCGATTTCTACTGTACCACTCTATGGTACTAAGGCCTGGGTCAATACACAGGTGCCTGCCCAGGGAAATAACTATTCAGGTGAGCGTTAGATGATGTTTGGCTTTTTATCGCGTGACAAGGCGCTGATTGATAATGATACCCGCGCCTGGCTGTTTGATACGTTTGATTGGGCAATACGCAATTTTGATGGTCAAGCGATGTGGCAAGAGACACAATTAGTCTTACCGACTAATGAATTTTATCCAGGCAGGGTTGCCAGTGTAGCACAAATGGCTGATAGCATTTTTCGCCATAGTGTTATTTATGCCGGTATGAAAAGCTGGCCACTGCAATTAACTGAGCGTCATCAATATCAACCGCAGGCAATACCCGAATTTACCATCGAGGGTGGATTGCGTGGTGCCAATGTAGTCATTGCTCAAAATGAAAATCGACCACTGACAATTGTCTATAGCGCTCAGCAGATCAATCAACCGCAAGATATGATTGCCAGTTATGTACAGCAATTGGCATTTGGGCTTATTCAGCAGCAAAAAGTCTTACCTCCCGGAGGAAAAGAGTGTATTGCCCAGGCGATCGAAGTGTTAGCTTGTGTCATGGGGTTTGGCGTAATATTTGCGAATACGGCCTATCAGTTTAAAGGTGGCTGCGGCTCTTGTTATAACCCACAGGCTAATCGCCAGGCAGCATTACCCGAAAATGATAGCTTGTACTGTTTAGCCTTGTTTAGTTATTTAAAGTCTATTCCGGTAAAGCAAGTGACGCGACATTTAAAACCGCACTTACGCGTTAACTATAAATGTATGGTCAAAGAATTAACACAAACATTATCTGGATCAAATAGTTATCAATTTTTAACGCTACAATAAATAATGGAGTGAAAAACTTAGGCAATATTTTGATAAATTTAGGAAATAATTAAAATATCCGTCTACAGTTAGAATGATGGCAATTAATAATAATAGTTGAAAGGCTGTGCTATGGAATCTATACAAGTAAAAGAATATATGAATCATTATCCTGTGACTTTTACCCCTGATATGGTGGCAGAAGAAGCATCGTTACGTTTTTTAAAGACTAAACAGATTGGCGGTCCAGTTATCGATGATAACCACAGGTTGATCGGTTTTTTATCGGAAAGTGATGTATTGGGCGCTATGCTTAAATCGATTTATTTTAATGAACAAACAAAGGATGTCAGTGATTTAATGCGTAAAGATGTATTATCTGTTAAGCCGTACGACAGTATAGTGGAATTAGCGCAAACCATGTTAAAAGCTAAACCTAAGGTTTACCCTGTGGTCGATGACGATGGTAACTTGCTCGGAACTATTTGTCGTAACGATGTCTTACGTGCCTTAGATACTCATTTAAGAGCGTCATTCCATGCGGGGAAATAGCACTTGTCGATCTAAATAATTAATTTGCAATTAGATTGTTTGGAATTCATCGGGGAGACTTGATAAAATACGCTTTTTAATAGTTTTTTGAGTGTATTTTGTCTACAGACGTTTCCCCTAAGCAGTTTATTTCTATTGACCACCTGTTTTCACAATTAGCCGACACCCGGTTAGCGGATAAATTTCGCTTTAAAAAACGCCTCCATCAAATAAAGAAAATTACTGATCAAGAAAAACAACAGACGCAATTAGCTAAGCTTGCGGTGCAAATAACGGCATCCATTCGTCATAAGAAAGATAAGTTATCACGAACGCTCAATGTTGATTATCCGCAGGCACTGCCGGTCTCGCAAAATGTTGAGCAAATATCCAGGGCGATTGAACAAAATCAGGTGGTGATCATTGCCGGTGAAACTGGCTCGGGTAAAACCACCCAAATTCCTAAAATTTGTCTTGAGCTTGGCCGTGGGGTAGAGGGTATGATAGGCCATACCCAACCACGGCGTATAGCTGCAAGAACCGTTGCCTCACGTATTGCTGAAGAATTAAATACTCAGGTAGGCGAGCTGGTTGGTTATAAGGTGCGTTTTACCGATCAGGTCAGTGACAACAGTTATATTAAATTAATGACAGACGGTATCTTATTAGCAGAAATGCAAAAAGATCGCTTGTTACGTCAATACGACACACTCATCATTGATGAAGCTCATGAGCGTAGCTTAAATATCGATTTTATCTTAGGTTATTTAAAGCAAATATTGCCTAAGCGTCCTGATTTAAAAGTTATCATTACCTCAGCGACCATAGATCCACAGCGTTTTGCTCAGCATTTTTGTTCACCAACTGGTGAAGCTGCGCCAATTATTGAAGTGTCTGGCCGTACCTATCCGGTAGAAATGCTCTATCGACCATTAAATGAAAACCATGATGATGAAGCGGATGTTATCAGCGGCATTTTAGCGGCGGTTGACGAACTCAGTGCTTTTGGTCAGGGCGATATCTTAGTATTTTTAAATGGTGAGCGGGAAATTCGCGATATTGCTTATGCGCTGGAAAAAGCCAAGTTAAAACACACGCAAATTCTGCCCTTATATTCAAGGCTAACGGTGCAGGAACAAAACCGTATCTTTCAACCTCATACCGGCCGTAATATTGTCCTTGCCACTAACGTTGCTGAAACCAGTTTGACCGTGCCTGGCATTAAATATGTTATCGACCCCGGCACTGCGAGGATCTCTCGTTATAGTTATCGTACTAAAGTGCAGCGTCTACCGATTGAACCGATCTCACAGGCTAGTGCTAATCAACGGGCGGGGCGTTGTGGCCGGGTTTCTGAAGGTGTATGTATCCGCTTATATTCAGAGGATGATTATCTGTCTCGGCCGGAATTTACCGATCCGGAAATTCTGCGTACCAATTTAGCTACCGTTATTTTGCAAATGTTGGCACTGGATTTAGGTAATATTGCTGAATTTCCATTTGTTCAGCCGCCAGATAATCGTAATATTAATGACGGTGTGCGTTTACTGGAAGAGCTTAATGCCATTAGTCATCAAGCAGGGCATGGCCAGCTCACTAAAGTTGGCCGGATGCTGGCAAAGTTTCCGGTTGATCCTCGGCTGGCGAAAATGGCATTAGCCGCGATTGATACCGGCTGTATTGAGCAAATTTTTGTTATTGTCAGTGCCTTAAGCATTCAGGACCCGCGTGAACGTCCGCATGAAAAACAGCAAGCAGCAGATGAAAAACATAGCCGTTTTAAAGATAAGCAGTCTGATTTTTTAAGCTTTTTGCAGTTATGGCATTACATCAATGAACAGCAGCGTGCGTTATCAAATAATCAGTTCAGAAAGCTGTGTCAGAAAGAGTTTCTTTCTTATATTCGTATTCGTGAGTGGCAGGATATCTACAGCCAGCTAAAACTGACGCTCAAAGATAGTAATATTGCGATGTCTTCAATGCCGGTGACTGAAGAAAACTCACAAGCGCATGTCGTGATCCATCAGGCGATTCTTTCGGGGTTACTGAGTCATTTAGGTCAGCAGGATGAAAATAAAGAATTTAAGGGCGCTCGTGGCTCAAAGTTTTTTGTTTTTCCTGGTTCGGCATTAGCGAAAAAGCCCCCTAAATGGCTAATGGCGGCCGAGTTGGTCGAAACCAGCCGGTTATTTGCCCGCATGGTGGCGAAAATTGAACCACAGTGGATTGAGCCATTAGCAGGGCACCTGGTTAAGAAAAGCTACAGCGAACCCCATTGGGAGAAAAAGCAGGGGGCGGTGATGGCGTTTGAGCAGGTATCGCTTTATGGCCTGATCATTGTTGGCAAGCGCAAAGTCAACTTTAACCAGATAGAACCTGCTACCTGTCGTGATATTTTTATTCGCGAGGCATTAGTTAATGGTGATGCCACCATTAAAGAATCATTCTTTGATCGTAACCGTGATTTAGTCAAAGAAGTCGAGCAGCTCGAACAAAAAGCGCGCCGTAAAGATTTTCTTGTCGATGAAGAGCTGCTGTTTGAGTTTTATAGCAGTAAAATTCCTGAGTCGGTGATTTGTCAACGCAGCTTTTTATCCTGGTGGAAAAAGACCAAGGAAAAACAGCCTAAATTACTGAATTTTACTCGTGAATTTTTGCTTAATGAAGACAGCGGTAAAGTTAGCAAAGCGGAATACCCGGATACCTGGCAGCAAGGGAATTTAACCTTTGCCTTAAGTTATCACTTTAGTCCGGGGGACGAGGATGATGGTGTTAGTGTTCATATTCCATTAGGTATTTTGAATCAGGTGCAGGACCTTGGTTTTGATTGGCAAATACCGGCATTGCGTTATGAATTAATTGTTGCCTTAATTAAAGGTTTGCCTAAGTCATTGCGTCGTAATTTTGTTCCTGCTCCTAATTACGCAGAGGCCTGCCTTGCTGCGATTGGCGAGAGTGAATTAACCATCAAACAGGCGGTTGGCAAACAGTTATTACGGATGACGGGCGTCAGAATTTCTGATGAAGACTGGCAGCAAATAGTATTACCGCCGCATTTGTTAATGAACTTTAAGATCATTAATGACAAAGGTAAGCCGGTGGCGCAGGGGCGTGATTTAATAGCCTTACAACAGCAGCTTCAAGGTAAGGTGAAAGCGTCGATTCAAAAAGTTGCGGATAAAGGCATTGAGCGCGCGGATATCAGTGAATGGGACTTTGCCAAATTACCGGTAAGCTATGAGAAAAAAGTCGCGAACCTGACCATTAAGGCGTTTCCTGCGCTGGTAGATAAAAAACAAAATGTTGCGATTGAATTATTTGAGCATCAGGTATTGGCTGAGCAAGCGATGATCGCAGGTGCTGCCCGGCTGATTTTGTTAAATATTCCATCGCCAATTAAATACCTGCAACAAAAATTACCGAACAAAGCTAAGCTTGGGCTTTATTTTAATCCGTTTGGTTCAATTAATGACTTACTGAATGACTGCATATTAGCGGCTTGTCAGTATTTGATTACCAAACAAGGGGAATTACCACGTGACGAAGCGGCATTTAATCAATGCCGTGAACACGTCAGGGCTGAAATTGCCGATACCGTGCTTGAGCTGGCAATTAATGTGGAGCAGGTATTGAGACTGGCTCATGAGATCAATAAAAAGCTTAAAGGTAATGTGCCGTTAAATGTCATTCAGTCGCATGCCGATATTAAACAGCATTTATCTTCATTGGTTTATAAAGGTTTTATTACCCAATCGGGTTTTGAACGAGTAGTGGATATTGAGCGATATTTAAAAGCGGTGACCAGACGATTGGAGAAACTGCCAATCGATCCGAATCAGGATCGCTTGAAAATGATTGAATTGTCGAAAGTACAGGATTTATTTGAGCAAACAAAAGCCAAAGTTAAACATGATTTAGCCTTACTCGCTCAGGTAGAAGAAACCCGCTGGATGGTGGAAGAATTACGAGTGTCATTATTTGCTCAGAACTTAAAAACGCCTTACCCGATTTCGGCCAAACGTATCAAGAATCATCTTAAGAGCATCGTGGGATAGTATTAGTATTTGTGAACGAGTATTAGTGGTTAGTACGAGAGGTTTCATAGTAAAGTTTTGTCGAAATAGGGCATTTGACATGTCTTGGGGCAATGCGTATAAATGATCTAGGAATCAGCAAATCGATATAACTTGGAGCAGTAGTAATGGTTAATTTTGATGATAAGCGCAGCTTTTATCGTATGATGTTAAATAGCGATGTCACAGTGACTATTATTGACGATGAAGCTAACAGCACGTTAACGGCAACCTGTCGAGACCTAAGTGCAACCGGTATGGCAATAGAAATGTCGCATCCGATAGAACTCAATACAGACGTTAGAGTAACCATTGATTCGTCCGGTAACGCAGTACAACCACTTGATGTTAAAGGCAAAGTCGTGCGAGTCACCGAAGAAAGTTCTGAGTGTTATTTAATCGGTATTAATATCGCTGAGATTGATTAGCGATATTGTTTGATAGGCTAAGGCTGAATTTCCCGTCTTAGCCACACCATCCTTATTTATTCTGCTAAGTTTAAATGCTTTGTTATTTCTTCAATTTTTTCTTTCGCATTGCTATTTTCCGGGTTCAATTCACGAGACTTTTCATAAGCAGATGAAGCTAACTTATACTGCTTATCAAACAAATATGCCTCGCCTAGACTGTCCCATGCATTATAAGAATCTGGGTAATAATCGGTATTTAATTTAAAAAAATCAATTGCGGCCTTGCTATCAGTAGGGAACTGGTGGTCATATAACCTGTTATAACCAAAGAAATTTACTAAGCTCTCTCTAGGCTTTAAATCTACACCCAATTGTTCTGAAATTTTATTAAAATGCGTTTGCAGTTCCACTGCAGGTCTAAATCTGATGGCGTCATCGACCATGTAACCACTAAAAATATTTTTCAAACCCAAGTAAAAACTCATTATTTGCATTGTATGATGGTTTTGATCCATACCAAAAGTTTTTGAATGGACTGTTAAGCCTTTAATTGGTGATACCTCTAGTTTATGGATGAATTCAGCTACATAATTTTCCTTAGGATATAAAGAGGGTACACGATCAGATGTTGAAACAAACAACTGGCGTTTGTTAAGTTCTTTTTTCGAGAATTCAGTGTAACGTTTTAGCATTAATTGATTATCCCACCAAAGACTTGGATCAATGGCTATATATGCATTAAAGAATTCCGGTGTTTGATATAGGGAGTGGATAACCGTTAAACCGGTAAATGAATAGCCCGCTAAAATTCTGTAATCCGCGGTCTGATAATCCTGCTCTATTTTGGGGACTAGTTCTGTTTGAAGAAACGTTAAAAAGTTATCAGCACCTCCGGTAGTTTTTAGCGCATTTGTCACTGTTCCACCCCATTGCACAAGAGACTTTGTAGGTGCGCTATCACGAACACGATTCTGGCTCACAACTCCAACAACTATCATTTCAGGAATTTGAGGGCTAGCATCAGAGCTCATCTGTTTTGCGATACCAGAGAAAGCGTGAAAAAAGCTATTCATCTCTGCATCTGTGAAATACAAAACCGGATATTTTTTATAGCCATTTTTTCGATAAGAACTAGGTAAAGATACCCAATACTCTCGACTTTCATTAAGAGCTTTTGATTCAATTTTGTATTTTTTCCCGATAACAATATCATCGGAAAATGCACTCAGTGTGGTTAATGTGAAAAGAAGAAATAATAGCTTTTTCATCGTTACAACTTACTCCTATGATGATGAATGTGTCGTTTGGCACTTAACAACTGAATTAGTGAGACCTCGTAATGAAACTTTATATTTCAACACACTGATAAAATAATTTGTAAATCATACACTAATAAAAATTAGTCATACTTCAAAAGGTGGTTATAAAGTTATTTGCTTAATAAGAAATCAAGCATATGGAAATTACAGAATGTACTGACTATGGAAGTAGTATATTGAAATGAATTTATAGGACTAACAGCGAGCCTGTTAGCCATGAATAAGTTAACAGTCAAGTCGCATTAATCTACCTGGCAGACTAGTCCTTTCAAATAATATCCTTCAGGGTAGTTGGACGAAACCGGATGATCCGGCGCCTGATGCAAACGTTCAACAAAATAAGCATTTCGTTTTGCATCCAGCGCGGCATCAGCGACGACTTTTTGGAACAATCCGGCATCCATTAACCCTGAACAGGAAAACGTCAACAAGGTACCTTGTGGTTTTAATAATTGCATTGCCAGCATATTGATATCTTTATAGCCGCGACAGGCACCGGTTAATTGCGCTTTTGACTCAACAAATTTTGGTGGGTCAAGAATGATCATGTCAAAGGTGCGCTTTTCCGCGCGGAAGCGGCGCAATAATTTAAAGACATCTTCTTTGATAAAAGAGACATTTTTGTTCTGTAAATTATTTAATTCAATATTTTCTTTGGCGATATCCAACGCTTGTTCTGAAACATCGACATTAATTACTTCTTTGGCGTCATTAGCGGCGCAATGCAGTGAAAATGTACCGGTATAGGAGAAACAGTTCAGTACAGTTTTACCTTTGGCATAACGTCCAGCGGTTACGCGTGACTCTCTTTGATCAAGATAAAAGCCGGTTTTATGGCCGTTAGCAACATCAACGTGAATATTAATACCGTGTTCGCGAATGATAGTTTTAGTGCTCTCTTGTGGTTCGGTTAACCAGCCGGTAATAGGCTCTAAACCCTCTTTTTTACGCACATCAACGTCAGAACGCTCATAAATATGACAACCCGGATAAAGCTCTTTTAAACATTCGACAATGGTATAACGATGAAAGTCGGCACCAGCACTTAATAGCTGACATACCAGAAAATTATCATATTTATCGATAGTGACACCTGGCAAACCATCAGACTCGCCGGCAATTAACCGATAGCCAGTTAAACCACCTTGCTCGATAAACCAATCGCGTCTGGCTTGAGCATTTAACAATTTATTACGAAAAAAGTCCCTATCGATTTGCTGATTTTGATCAAAGGTCCAAACGCGAATGGTAATTTGCGATTCTGGCGAGTAGGCACCGCGCGCAAGCCAGTTTCCCTTGCTATCGCAGATATCAACAGTATCACCCAGCATAGGCTTGCCTTTGATTTTATTGATCGCTTTGGAGAACACCCAAGGATGTTTACGTAATAAAGATTTCTCGCGACTGACTTTTAAATAAATTATTGCTGACATTTGCCTATACTTAAGGGTGCATTAGTAAATTGCGCCGAGTTTAGTCAAAGCTGGCTTAAGGTGCAATCATCTGTTGAAAATAATTAATAAGAGAGATGAGATAATGAATGTAAGTTATTTAGCGCATGTTCACGGAAAAGTGCAAGGTGTCTATTTTCGTGCATCGAGTCAACAAATGGCGATCGAATATGGTCTTAGTGGCTACGCGCGTAATTTAGCTGATGGTGATGTAGAAGTGTTAATGTGCGGTGAGCAGCAAAATGTCGAAAGAATGATCCAGTGGCTTAACCATGGTCCTGATACGGCAGAAGTTGAAAAGGTTGATGCGAAAGAAGTTCCCTGGCAGGATCACAATCATTTTTCTATCGGCTAATATAACAGGGTTAGTTTTTTGAAGTTTATTAATGTAGATGATGCTCAGGCGTTAGTGTTTGCTGAAACAACTATGCCCGATATAGCAGCAGACGAATGTTTAGTTAAAGTAAAAGCCATTGGCGTTAATCGCGCAGATATTCTTCAAAGAGCGGGTAAATATCCGCCCCCTAAAGGTGAATCGCTAATTTTAGGGATTGAGGTGAGCGGCGAAATCGTTGCCTGTGGCGATCAGGTCACTAATAAAGCCGTTGGTGATAAAGTGTGTGGTTTGGTGCCTGGCGGTGGTTATGCAGAATATGTCAGAGTTAACGCGGATCATCTAATCGATTTACCGCCGCACTATGAATATGTGCAGGGTGCGGCGCTGGCAGAAACCTTTCTAACTGCCTATCAATGTTTATTTATAATTGCCTCATTACAACCTAATGAAAATGTATTAATTCATGCCGGAGCCAGCGGTGTTGGCACTGCGGCTATTCAACTGGCAAAAGCCAAACAGGCTTATGTGGTGGTTACTACCAGTAACCAACAAAAAGCTCAGGCTTGTTTAGATTTAGGGGCAGATGAAGTGATCAACTATAAAGACACAGATTTTGCCGCTTATTGTAAGGATAAAGCGCTAAGTTTTAATGTGATAATCGATGTGGTTGCGGGGGATTACCTCAATAAAAATGTCAATATTGCAGCGCTTGATGGCCGAATTGTCATTCTTTCCATGCTCGGTGGTCATTTTAGTAAACAACTCGATGTGGCAAAGTTATTAATGAAACGCCTCACTATTACCGCAACAACATTGCGCAATCGTAGTGATGATTATAAATCTCAATTGGTAGGTGAATTTTTGCAGCAATTTAGTGCGTTACTAAGCGACGATACGATTACGCCGGTGATTGATAGAACTCTGCCTTGGCAACAGGCAGAGCAGGCGCATCAGATATTAATGACCAATCAAAATATCGGTAAAGTGGTGTTAACTCTGGATTAGCTGTTAATGAGCCGTGTTTGGTGGTTAAACAATCGACACTTCTTCTTTAAAGAGTAATACCGCCAGATAAATGAGCGCTAATGGCGGTAAAAATGCGAGAACAAAGCCGATAATAGCCGCCATTTTTGGATTTTCGGTTTTTGTTTTCCCTAAGCGATAACTGAGTACAGTAACAGTTATCAGATACAATATTGCAACGATTGGCATAAAGATCACATACATGACTCATTTCCCTTTGTGGTTGACTTTTAATTAACTAAGCTCCAATATAGAATCAAATTTATCGTTAATCAATAAAATTTTATCGTTTTTCGATAAAAACATTTAAGCTACTAATACAACTGATAAGCAAAGAACCGCCGATGGCAAAACAGGTACGAATTAATTTAGATGCCTTACTAGCGAAAAATAAAATGTCGCTGACAGAGTTATCGCAAACCGTTGATATCACTATCGCCAATTTGTCTAAATTAAAATGTGGTAAAGCAAAAGCGCTGCGTTTTTCAACGTTAATCGCTATTTGTGAAGCATTAGATTGCCAGCCAGGTGAGCTATTAGAGCTTGAATAGTATTTACTCCCCACCAACATAGCAAAAGCGTTTTATTTGCTTGCCGTCTCGCTCTATGGTTTCATCAAACATGGCTAACGGACGGATCCAGATTTCACGTTCACCGTATTCCGGTTGATAAACCACATGGAGTTCTTCGGTTTCACTGTGTTTAGCGACATACAGTACTTGGTAATAATTACCTTTAAAGTGCTGATAACGACCGGTTTTTAACATTAGTTTTCCTTAAATGTTGGGTTCTAATACTTGTTGCCAGATAAACGAGCAAGACGCTGTAAATCCTTCCATGGAAACTCATCACCAGCATCCATGCTGGTGATGCTTGCTCTTATTATCCAAGCAACAATGTATTCTTGTTTTAAAGATATTTACGGAACTAAGCAGCCTCAATATCAACAGAAACGACTTTATATTCCGGGCACTTAGTTTCCGCATCAGTGACATCGCCGGTCACCCGATTGATCATCAATTCCGGAAAATGGAACGTAGTGAATAAAATCCCTTTATTGACTTTATCGCTCAGCTGGGCTTTAAGCGTGATCTCTCCACGCGCTGAAAACAGACGTACCGACTGCTGGTCACTAATTTTCTTCGCTTTGGCATCATTTGGGTTAATCAGTAAAATATCTTCGCTGACAATTTCTTCATTACCGGTTCTGCGGGTCATAGTGCCGGCATTGTAATGCTCTAAATTACGGCTGGTGGTGAGAATAAACGGAAACTGCTCGCCATTTTGAGTCACCTCTACACTTTCTTCAAACGGGTAGAAATGGAATTTACCTAAGCCGCGTTTAAAGTTTTCAGTGTGCAGTATTTTGGTATCGATACCATTAGCATTAACCGGCCATTGCAGGCCATCTTCGCCTAAGTTATCCCAGGTGACACCGGCAAAAAACGGCACCACCTGTGAGATTTCTTCAAGCATGGTCTTCGGATGATACTCGGCTTGCGGATAACCCAGGGCGTTCATCATTTCAACGATGATCTGGCCATCGGTTTTACAGCCGTCTTTTGGCGTGACCACAGCATTGACTTTTTGTATCCGGCGTTCACCATTAGTAAAGGTACCGCTTTTTTCTAAAAAGCTACTGCCAGGTAGTACCACATCAGCCATTTTCGCGGTTTCTGACAGGAAAATTTCTTGTACCACTAGCAGTTCCAGATTAGACAGCGCTTTAATGACATGATTCTGGTTCGGATCGGTTTGGACAACGTCTTCACCTAAAATCCATAACGCCTTTAAGTCACCTGCGATGGCGGCATTAAACATTTCCGGAATTTTATAGCCGATTTCTTTCGGGAGCTCGCTTTGGTAATGTTCCTGGTAATATTGATGATTTTCCTCAATATTGACCGGAAAATATCCCGCTCCTTGATGTGGCTGACAGCCCATATCGGCAGCGCCCTGAACGTTATTTTGTCCGCGCAGTGGGTTCATCCCCACACCCGGGCGACCGATATTACCGGTGAGCATTACTAAATCGGCAATCGACATAATTGCCCGGCTGCCTTGGCTGTGTTCGGTAACACCTAGGCCGTGAAAGCTCATGGCATTATCAGCTTTGGCATAGGCTAGCGCTGCAGCTTTAACCACCTGGGCATCAACGCCAGCAATATTGGCCAATTCATTGATATCCAGTGCCATAATTGCCTGTTTATATTCTTGATAGGCCTCGGTTCGGTTATCAATAAACGCCTGTTCAACTAATCCTGCTTCAATGATGAAATACGCCATCATGTTAAGTACCGCAACATTAGTGCCTGGTCTTAACTGAATATGCCAGTTGGCGTAACGGGCTAGTTCAGTTTTTACCGGATCAATGACGATTAACGGCGTGCCTTTCATCACTTTTTGCTTGATCTTGGCGCCGGTAACCGGATGGGCTGCGGTCGGGTTTGCACCAATTAACATGATAAAGTTAGTGTGTTTTAAATCTTCAATGGAGTTAGTGGCAGCACCGGTACCAAAACTGTGCTGCATACCGTAAGCGGTAGGGGAATGACAAACCCGGGCACAGCAATCAATATTGTTGGTACCTATGATCACCCGGATCATTTTCTGTAATAAGTAGTTTTCTTCGTTGGTACAACGCGCCGAAGAAATACCAGCAATCGCGTCACTACCGTGGGTTGTTTTAATGGCCTGTAATCTATCCGCTAAATATTGATAGGTTTCCTGCCAGCTGGCTGGTTGTAATTCACCATCTTTGCGAATTAAAGGTGTGGTTAACCTGTCAGGATGATCGTAAAAACGCCAAGCGTAACGGCCTTTTAAACAGGTATGGCCGGCATTTACGGCGGCATCTTCCGGTGCTTCAATTGATTGTATCTTGTTATTTTTGACTGAAACTTCCAGATTACAGCCAACGCCGCAGTAGGAACAAACGGTGCGAATTTTTTCCGCATCAGCCGTCAGGTTAGCGCGAAAGACATCGGAAATAGCCCCGGTTGGGCAAGTTTGGGCACAGGCGCCACAAGAGACACAATCAGATTCAGCAAAGGTTACGTCTTGCCCTTTGATAATCCGGCTGTTAAAGCCGCGACCAGCCGCACTTAGCACCTGTTCACCCTGAATTTCATCACAGGCGCGAATACAGCGATTACAGTCAATACACTTGGTTAGATCCATACGCATGTAGGGATGAGAGCTGTCAAAGCTGACGTCAGGTAAAGCATCGGCGCTTTTCGCTGCGTTAACAAAGCGTATTTCTCTGACCCCGGTGGCAACTGCTACATCCTGAAGTTCACAGTTGAGGTTCGATTCACAGTCATCACAGCTTGCCGGGTGATCGCTCAGCACCAGTTCAACAATATTTTTTCTTAATTTTTCTATCCGATCAGAGTTGGTAAAAATATGCATGCCTTCACTGATTGGTGTATGGCAGGATGCCATGACTTTTCTTGGCCCGTCAGCCGTTAACGCAACATCAACAGAGCAAACACGACAGCTGCCATAGGCATCCAGTCGATTGTCATCGCATAGCGTAGGAATTTCCTGTTGCAGAC
Source organism: Thalassotalea insulae (assembly GCF_030161395.1). Classification (NCBI taxonomy): domain Bacteria; kingdom Pseudomonadati; phylum Pseudomonadota; class Gammaproteobacteria; order Alteromonadales; family Colwelliaceae; genus Thalassotalea; species Thalassotalea insulae. The sequence continues at coordinate 4,273,501 of NZ_BSST01000001.1, read as the reverse complement.
GACGGGCAAAGCTTAGTATCGATTCGCCGGATTCAATAGGGTGGGCAACACCGTTTAAAAATGCACTTGGCTTAGTCATTGGCATTTGCTCCTATCAAAGTTTGTTGGCTTGCTTGAGCAGCTTGTAAATAGGGACTGATCTCATCAGCAAAATATTGCAGGATATTTTTTATCGGCAGCGGCACTCCGCCTCCTAAGGCGCACAGGGAGCCCAGCTCCATGGTTTCCAGTAAATCGGCTAATAATTCATTGTCTATTTTTGTTTCATCATTGATCGCCTGCTGGAACATCTCATGGCCGCGAACCGACCCCAGTTTACAGGGATAGCATTTACCGCAGGATTCAGCCGCAGTAAATTCAAATAGATGCGCGATATAATCCACCATAGAAATGGACTCAGGAATACCAATAATACTGGCATGACCTAACAAAAAGCCATGTTCGGCAAAGGACTCAAAATCTACCGTTAATTCATTTATTTTGGTTATTGGTACTACGCCACCTAATGGGCCGCCAATGTGCAGGGCTTTTAGGTCTTTGGCAAAACCTCCTGCACTTTCAATGACTTCCGTTAATGGTGTACCCATTGCTACTTCGTATATCCCGGGCTTGTTAAAACTGCCATCTAAAGAGATCAACTTACTACCGGTAGACTTACCATTGCCTAGTGTCTGATAAGCCTGGTCATTACCAGATAAAATCCAGTGAATGGAAGCGAAAGTTTCAACGTTATTGAGTACCGTTGGACAGCCAAACAAGCCACTTTGGGTCGGAAATGGTGGTCTTACGGAAACCAAAGGTCGCTGACCTTCGATAGAACGCAAAAGCGCCGTTTCTTCACCGCAGATATAGGCACCAGCTCCGCGAATAATCTTAAACGAAAAGTCGATAGCTAATGCCAGTTGACTAAATTCATTAATTGCCTGTTCGGTAGCGGTAATCGCCGCCGGGTATTCGTCACGAATATATAAAACACCGGTTTTTGCACCGACTAAAAAACCTGCCATTAACATGCCGAACATTACCGCATGTGGGCGCTGTTCCAGTAAATAGCGATCACTAAAGGCACCAGCATCACCTTCATCGGCATTACAGACGATATATTTTTCATCGTTTTTGATATCGCGGCACGATTGCCATTTAAAGCCGGTCGGGAAACCTGCACCGCCACGGCCACGCAATCCGGATTGCGATACTTTATCTAGTACTGCTTGACTGTCCTGTTGCTGTAATTCAGTAAATAACTGGTAATACTGAGCGACATCGTTAATTTCAGCGGTAAGGATCGGTTTATCTATTAGACAGTTGACATGATAATTTTCCTGAGAATCAGTAAGATTTTGATGCACTATTTGCGCTAAATTATTGATGTCGTCGCCAGAAAAATTATTACCATTAATTTGAAATGCGCTGTTTTCACTGCAACGACCAAGGCATGTGACATGGCCAATTTCATCACTGGAAAATTCTGTTAACAGCTGTTCTTTTACCTGATCTTGGCTACCGGCACATAAACAGGAAGAACCATTGCAGACATAGGCTTTTTTATTGGCGTTATCGCCGTCGATAAAATCGTAAAAGCTGGCGGTGCCGTGGACTATCGCTTCACCGATCAAAAATTCTTTTGCTAATTGCCTACGCTCATCTTTGGAGCGACTATCTTCGCCGATAACAAGTTGTTGGAACAGGGTATGATCAATACCTTTTCTACGTGCCAACTGAGATAAATTTTTTGACATGGTTATTCCTTAGGTAAGGCTTTGAGCCGCCAATGACCGTGATATAAATTAAAGGATTGGCTGCCAGCAAAGCCAATTAAGGTTAAATTAAAGCGTTGTGCTGCAGTGATCGCCAAATCGGTTGGCGCCCCAACGGCAATTAATACTGGTACTCCCAACATTACCGCTTTTTGCACTATTTCAAAACTGACTCTGCTACTTACCACCAGTGTAGAATTTTTTGGCACTTTTGTCTGGCCATCAATCAATGAACCGACCAGTTTATCAATGGCGTTGTGACGGCCGATATCTTCATTTACTTGAATAATCTGGCTATTTTCATCAAACAACGCTGCTGCGTGAACGCCGCCGGTTTGTTGAAATAGTCTTTGATGCTGAATCATCATTTTTGGCAAGTTATAAATAGCAGATGCATTAAGCCAATGACGGTTATCAGACAAGGTCGGCGGATTTTTCAGCTCTAATGATTTTAATGAGGTGGTGCCACATATACCACAGCTGCTGTAGCTTAGCTGATAGCGTTCTAATCCGGTAAGGTCGGGCTGGCAATGCGTTGCAAGTTTGACTTCCCACTGGTTAGTGGATTCAGACTCCGCAGATATTTTTATTACATCATTAAAGGTCTTAATGATCCCCTCACAGTAAAGCAAGCCCAAGATCAGCGCTTGATCTTGCCCGGGAGTGCGCATAGTGATGGAGAAAATTTTACTATTTATTTGCTGCTTAGTTTGCTGCTGTTCTTGCCAAATAAGACGTATCTGTAATGGTAGTTCAGTAATTACTTGATCTTGGATCAGCTGTTTGTCGTTACCTTGATAAACATACTTGCTGACGATTTTTATCGGTTGTTGTTCGTCTTTAGCTTTGTCTACGGAATCGGAACTGTCTGGCTTAGCGATAATTGTCATAACTTATATTTTATTAATACTGCGCCTATCTTACTCCGTTCATCGTTTACTGAAAAGCGTCAACTTGTTCAGTCAATTAGTGATTTTTAATAAAATGTACAAGATTATATCCAAGTGATAAAGGCTAAAACCTCAAGGATTTAGCCTACATAATAACAAAGCCCTATTGCTGAAACTCTTGATACAACATTAACAGATGTGCTGCACTCCAGCTAAAATTAGTAGCGCCTTGCATTTCACCGGTTTCAGGATTGTAGTTTTCCCGAATTGGTTGATCGGCGGTTAGCCCTTGAGCATTGCGATAAAATTTATCCAGTACTTGCTGAGCCTGAGTGTGATAGCCATAGTTGTTTAATGCATGGATGGCAAAATAGAACTGATCGAGCCACACCCGACCACGCCAGTATATATTGGCATCATAAGCCGGGTTTGTCAGGGCGGCAGTGCCAAATGGAATATGGCTGTTAAATTCTTTTTGGTTGAGCATAGTATCTATGACGCGCTTTGCTTTATCGTTATCAGCAATATTGGCCCATAGCGGGCTCCAACCCTCCGGGCCTTTACCGCGATAGCTGAGTAATTCGCCCTGACAGCTGTCAGTTGTTTTATCCGTTATTTTTCTGTCGTAATAAAAGTGAGTGTTAGCATCATAAAAGCACTGGTTAATTCGTTGGCTCAACTTATCTGCCTGCTGTTGGTATTGGCTGGCAACACCAGGTTGATTAAGGATATTGGCCATTTTTGCCAGCAAGTGTTTTTCCTGGGCCAGATAAGTGTTTAACTCAACCGATTCCTGATTAATGGAATAACCGACTAATTTGCCTTGTTGGTTGTGATTGGCAAAAAATTTCACTTGCCAGTCTTGCTGCGCGCGTTGAATATCTCCTTGATAATGACTATTGGCGTATTGTGCGAGCTGTATAGGGGAGATAAAGCCAAAGCGAGCGGCGTTATCCATACCTGACTCCCAGGCAGCGCCATGCTGAGCGCCAATATCTAACTCAGTGTATTGGCCTGTTGCCAGCACCTGTTGATATAACTGATCACTATGGCATAAGTAGGTTAAGCGCTCAGACTGCTGGCAGGCTGAAAAATCAAGTGTTTTATTATCTATAGCATTCTTGCTGCCGTAGCTTACTTTAAAGGTGAGTTCGCCACTGGTATTGTTATGAAATCTGTGGGTGGTGGCGCCGTATTCAACCAAACCATTTTGATTGTGATCTCGATTGCGGTACCACCATTGGTGATAACTTACAAGTTTAGGAAACAATTGAGCTAAAAAGTCTTTATCTTTTGTTGCCTGGTACACTTGCCACACTGCCCAGCTTGCCAATGGCGGTTTAGTGTTTCTTTCATTCCAGTTACCGCCAATACCGCCGCGTGCTTGATCTTTGTTATAAAAAATTGCGTCAATCACCATACCGCTATCTTGCGGTCTGATTTTGTCCTGTGCGCCGATCTGGTAATCAAACATTGCCAAAATATTTTCTTTGGCAAGTTCAGGGGCAATATCGGCAAGTGCGCTGGCATGCTTCCAGCTATCCCAGGCCCAAAAACCGTTAAACCAACGGGCAGTAACCGAAGGCGTGATACCGCTATGTAAAATACTACCTGCCGGACTGCGCCAGTTAGCGATTAAGGTTTCCAGTGATTTTATCGCCAGTTTTTGTTGTTCATTGCTTACTTTACTGCTGGTTGCTTTGTTATTGTCTGAAATAGAGGCCAGATAGCCTGACCAGCGCTGGTGATTGGCGTTTTGATAGTGCTCAGGTGAAGTTAACACTTTCGCGATAAATGCCTGCTCTTTTGTTTTCTCTTGCGCGGAATGAAAATAACTTTGCGTTGAAGTTATGCGAGTTGTTTGTTGTGCTGCCAGCTTAACTTTCGCGGTACTGTGATAACTTTGCTGCTCAGGATTTATTATAGTATCAGTGGGAATTGAACGCTGAATTTGATAACTGGCTTGTGGTGATAGCAATATATCCCATGTTGCGCTTACCTTAGGAAACTGAACACTGATCCCATTTAGTGAGGCAGTAAGTTTTGGCGACCAACCTGGTACGACATCTGTGATTTTATGTTGTTGATCCCACTGCTGAATAAGACTGCCGGAAAAGTTAAGTCTAAGGTCTAAAGGTTGCGTGGCATGACTGGTAAGTTCAGTGGTGATAAATGCCGTGCGGTTGCTGGCAAATTCTAGCGTTAAACTGACTGAGAGTTCAGGGAACTGATATTGCTGTACTAGTCCGCCGGGAAATGAGTACAGGCTTCTTTTTGCGTCAGCGAAGTTAAAAGCTTTATCACCGCGCTCATCATAAATAGCAAGTTGTTCCAGTTTTTCGGCAAAAAATAAGCTGTATTCCTGAGCGATCAGCATTGGACCGGTAAAACTACCAAGGTTTTTATCATTATCCGGTAATAAAAAGCCATGCCAGGCGCCGAGATCAAATACTGGATTAAACTGCTGATTACCGTATTTATCAAACATTCTAAAGCGGTGAGGTGCACCAAAACGGTTAATCAAATTATGGAAGTCAGTTGTTTCTTTGATGCTGTTAGCTATTGATACCGATGAAGCGGTTATTAAAGTGACTGGCAGCATCAGTTTGGTGATTATTAACAAAATTTGAGCAATTATTTGTTTATTTTTAATGATAACGTTTATTTTTCTAGCGCTTGGCATTTTTATTTCTACCTTTTGAAATCCCGTTGTGAATATAGCAATGGGCTCCGTTTCGACTCCTTAAAACAATATACCATATAAATTATATTTACCTTAAGTATTATTTGTACTATAAATATTGCAATATGATTTTTATGATCATAGTATTTAATCGAACGGTGAAAAGTTCGACAATTAAAAATAACGATAAACAGAAAAATAAAGCGTTGTATCAGCAGGATATAATGCGGGAGAAGAGCCAATGGCCAAAAATAACAACATGAAACTCAATTATCTTTCTATGCTGGTAATGTTTAATTTAGGTGTTATCGGTGCAGTGAATGCCAATGAAACACCCAAGGATGAACAGGAAGAAATCGAAACTATTACCGTCACTGGTATTCAGGCAAGTTTAGTTAAATCAATGGATATAAAACGATCTTCTGATGGTGTAGTTGACGCTATTGCCGCAGAAGATATCGGTAAGTTTCCCGATCAAAATGTTGCAGAGTCGTTACAACGTATTACCGGGGTATCAATCGATCGCAGCGGCGGTGAAGGTCAGCTAATTACCGTTCGTGGTATGGGGCCTGAGTTTAACTCAGTACTGCTAAATGGTCGTACGCTAGCAACAACTAGTGGGGGCCGTGCATTTAGTTTTGATATTTTAGCTTCTGAACTGATCAATGGCGCAGATGTTCATAAAACGCAATCTGCAGCACTACAGGAAGGTGCTATCGGTGCCACAGTTGATATTAGCACGGTGAAACCGCTTGATTTTTCTGGCTTTAAAGCAGTTGGTAGTGTTAAAGGGCTGTACGATGATATGACCAGTAAATTAAGCCCGCAGTTTTCCGGGCTTATCAGTAACACCTTTAATGATGATAGTTTCGGTGTGTTAGCGTCATTTTCTCATTACAAGCGCGAAAGTCGTTATGATCAGGCAAATACTGCTTATTACTACAAAACAGAAGCAGATTTAGATGGCCAAAACTACGGTGAAGTTTATTTTCCGCAAAATTATGATCAAATCGCACAAACTGAAACCCGCGAACGTAACAGTGGCACTTTAGTCTTACAATTTAAACCTAATAAAGACGTTACTATAACTGCCGATGCTTTATATTCTGATTATAACGTTCAGTATCGTCAGGATGTTTTCCCGATGTGGTTTGAAACCGGCAAAGTGAGAAATCCGGTATTGGATGAAAGCAATACCTTAGTCAAAGGGCATTTTGTTAATAGCTTTATTGAAACCTTAGTGCGTCAGTCTGATGCAGATAACACCCTAAAAGCATTCGGTTTGAATTTTGACTGGCAAATCAATGATAACTGGAACATGTCTGCAGATTTAAACACTTCAAAAGCAGAACATGACCCAGGTAAGGGATGGTCTGATGTTGTCGCTGGTCGTCCAGGTGAGTTTACCTATGATCGTACTTCTGGCGATCTAGTACCAACCATGACCTTTGAGAATTTTAAAGAAGGTGATGTGCTAACTGCCGGATGGGCGTCTTTACAAGGCACTCGTGTTGAAGATGAAGTATTAGAAGCTAAATTAGATAATAACTATGTTGTTGATTTTGGCGCGCTAGTCGACATCGGATTTGGTGTTCATTACTCTGATCGCACTTTAGGCTCAACCTATGGTGAAACTGAGAATCCGTTACCATGGATTTATGCAGATAACAGCACACGTATTCCGTTACCATCAGATATGTTATGGACCTATGATGCGGATGGTTTCCTTTCTGGTGGTTCAGGTAATCCGACCGAATTTTGGCCAACGTTAAATTCCGATGATTTATTTGCGTTTTTATCCACCGAAGAAGCGATTTCGCAGTTAGATGACCCTGATCTGGTGCGCGATATTTTCAGCCGTGCCGGTTTCGGCGTGGTTGATGATCCTACCGCGTATGAAGTCAACGAAGAATTAATCTCGCTTTATACCGATTTTTATTTTGAAGGTGAGGTGAATCAGATGCCTTGGTCACTGGTTGCCGGTGTCCGTTATGTCAAAACTGACAGTACTTCCAAGGGCAATCAGGTTGCCTTGCTTGATTTGATCCCGTCAAACGAAAAACCAGGTGAAGTGCGCGCGATCACTTCTGATGATTATGTAGCGGTTTCTGTTAACCATAGTTACAGTGATTTATTGCCGAGTTTAAATGGTAGGCTTGAGATCACAGAAGATTTGGTTGCTCGTTTGGCCTGGTCAAAAAGTTTAACTCGTCCTGAGCTTAGTGAAATGTCTCCGCTTTCTAGCTATGGTGATGGACCGACAGACCAGCTTTTTGGTTCTGGTAGTAATCCAAAACTAAATCCTTTTGAATCAACTAATTTTGATTTTTCACTTGAGTGGTATTATCAAGAAGGTAGTTATGCAGCTATTGCTGGGTTTACTAAAGATGTTGAAGGCTATTTAGGTTCGGGCGAAACCGATGAAACCGTTACGGTTCCTGGTGGTACTTTTAACTATAAGATGTCACGTCCAATCAACGAAGATAGCACTAAAATTGAAGGTTTCGAACTTGCGGTACAACATATGTTTAGTAGCTTGCCGGCACCATTCGATGGCTTAGGGGTAATTGCCAACATGACCTTTGTTGACAGTGAATCGAGTGCCGATGAAGGGGGTGAAAAGTTACCATTAATTGGTTTGAGTGATTCACAAAACCTTATTTTGTTTTATGAAAAAGATGCGTTTCAGTTCAGGGTTGCCTATAACAATCGTGATCGTTTTATGCAGTCTAAACCCAGATCATGGCGTGACGGTCATTACGTAGATGATTATAAGCAAGTGGATATCAGCGGTAGTTATGACATTAATGAGCATTTTACTGTGTTCTTTGAAGGAATTAACGTCACTAATGAGCTTTATATTAAAAATGCAGAGTATGCGAATCAAACGTTAACGGTGACAGAAACAGGACCAAGATACTCGCTGGGTATTCGAGGTAAATTCTAGTTCATTATCGTTTTATCAAATGCCAGAAAACAAAATTTTCTGGCATTTTTGTCTTTAAGCTGAGGTAAAAGCTTTCTTTTTAAGGAGTCGAATAGTTGTATGTCTGATCATAAAAAACCTTCCTTAACAGATGCATTGATACCCATCTTCACCATGTTACTGCTGTTATTTCTTTCCGTGTATTACTTTGGCAACGATTCTTCTTCTGGTCCCAATCAGGTCGCCTTATTAATTAGTGCTGGTGTTGCGACCTTGATAGGGTTAAAAAATGGCTACCAGCGAGAACAGCTGGAGCAGGGCATAGTCAAAGGGATCAGCGTCACTTTAGGCGCTATTTTAATTTTATTAGCGGTTGGCTCATTAATCGGCGCCTGGCTATTATCCGGCACTGTACCCACGATGATTTATTTTGGTCTTCAATTGTTAAGCCCTGATTTGTTTTACGTCAGTTGCGCAATAATTTGTGCTTTAGTTGCCATCTGTATCGGTAGCAGCTGGACGGTAGCGGCAACTATTGGCGTAGCATTAATGGGCGTAGCCAACGGGCTAAACGCCAGCCCTGCGATAACAGCAGGCGCAATTATCAGTGGTGCTTATTTTGGTGATAAATTATCGCCGTTATCCGATACCACTAATTTATCGGCGGCAGTAGCCGGCGCGCCATTGTTTACTCATATTAAAAATATGCTGTGGGGAACAGTACCGACATTTTCTATTACCTTAGTGATATTTTACTTACTGGGGATTAATGAAAGTGTCACTGTTGCCGATCAGCGGATCCCTTTATTATTACAAACCCTCACTAATGAATTTACTATTGCCTGGTATTTGTTATTGCCACTAGCGCTAACCTTGTTTTTGGCTATGAAAAAAGTACCCGCTTTTCCGGCAATCGGTATAGGTGCTCTGGTAGGTGGGGGATTTGCGGTTGTATTTCAGCAGCCATTAATCTTATCGATTGCTGATAATGAATTATTAGCGCTAAGTGCCAATATTACCGTGGTTTGGCAGGTAATGTATCAGGGCTTTAGCTTAAATACCCAAGATGCGGTTTTTAATGATTTACTTAGTGGTGGCGGTATGGGGTCAATGCTCAATACCATCTGGCTGATCATAACGGCAATGACCTTTGGCGCCATTATGGAAACCGTTGGCTTATTGGCGGTTGTTGTCGATAAACTATTAGCAATATCAAACAAAATTAGCAGTTTAATTATTACCACCATCATGACGGCATTAGGGGTGAACTGTATCGCCGCCGATCAATATATTGCACTTGTTATTCCGGGTAGAATGTTTAAACAACATTATCAGGATAAAGGATTAGCACCTGAGAACCTTTCTCGCGCGCTGGAAGACGGTGGCACGGTAACTTCAGTACTCATTCCGTGGAATACCTGTGGTGCTTATATGCAATCGGTGCTGATGATCAATCCATTAGATTTTATCTTTTATTGCTTTTTTAACTGGTTGTCACCGCTGGTTGGGATCACAGGAGCGATACTGGGGTATAAAATTAAGCATCTTGGCAACAAAGATCAATCTATTGCTATCAATCAGCAAGTGGATGATCTAGCTGAATCATCTGCATTAGCGAATAAAGGCTAATAAGCTATGGAACTTGTTGTAGCTTAAGAATGATTATGACAAGTTTACTAAAATTGAATGCTTTTTGTATTCAGACACAAAGGACCTCCTCTGTATTTAGGGAAATGAGCAATTTGCGCACTATTAAATTGTTAGGCATACAAGTAAAATCAGCGGACACGCATTAGTTTGCTTGCGCTTCGCGCAGTATAGCAAACCATGCTTAGTCGCCGTTTTAGGCGTTATGTGAATAGTGTAATTTCGAAGTGTTGGGAACCTTGATGAGCAATGTAATTCTAGAGTCAATTATCACTTGTCCAGAGTGCGGAGCTAAGAAAAAAGAAGTTATGCCTACGGATGCATGCCAATATTATTATGAGTGCGCATCTTGTCATAAACTATTAAAGCCATTAACTGGCGACTGCTGCGTTTATTGTTCTTTTGGTTCAGTTAAGTGTCCACCAACACAAGAGAACGGAGCTTGTTGTAGTTAATTCACATAACAAGCTGTTAAACAAGGACAAAATATAGTTGGCTTTTGCTCCTTCGTCGCTTATTCTAGCCAACTTATTTTGCCTGTTAACGAGGGCGTAATAAATACTTTCAGAAACTGTGCGTAAATACATTAAGGGATTAATATGTCTTCGACTTATCAACGTTTTTTCTCGAACAAGCTAACTTTAGCAATGTTAATAATATTTAGTATTTATTTATTGTTGCGTGCTATTGCGTTTTTTGTTCATCAGCCTATTCATCTTTCAGGCGATTATTTCTCATTTGAAGGCAAACAAGTGAGGTATGTCTGTAAAGGAAGCGGAAACCCCTATGTTTTTTTTGAATCTGGTTATGGCGATGACTCGGAAGAGGTTTGGTCATCAATTTCTGAACAATTACCAAGGACATTCACGTCATGTTATTACGACCGATTAGGTCATGGCGGCAGTGACAACATTCCAACGGATTTTACGACGAACCAAAAGGCTCAACTTCAAGCGTCTCTTATTCAACATGTTGCGGGTGATAACCCGGTCATTATAGTTGCACGGTCATACGGCGGAATTATCGCAAGACACACTGCCGCAAGAGCCAACAGTAATTTGGCAGCACTAATATTGTTAGATTCAGCGCACGAGAATCAACATGAAATATTACGCGGAACCTTCTCCCCTATCGCCACGCATATGCAAGTTTGGCATTACGCTGATCCTATTCTGGGGATATCAGATATCAAGAATCTCTTTAAGAAATATGACTCTTCATTGGCTCAACGACTAGATCAGTACTTTTCCAGTTTTCGATACGCGCGTGTGATGTCAGCTTACCGAAACGAAGGAGGCTTCTTCACGCCCTTAGAAGACTTCAATTATGATTTCGGTAACTTAAAAATGGTGGTAATGAGCCATGACAGAGAAGCCTACAAAGCAGCACCTCGTTTCTACAGCGTCGGAGATAAGTGGGCTGAAATGCAAAAGAGTATCGTTCAGCTTTCTCACAATTCAGAGCATATTGTTGTAAAAGGCGCCACTCATAACATTCCTGGTGATGCTCCTGAGGTGGTTATAAGCAAGATTATTGAAACTGTGGGTATTGTTTCTAACCAACCGAGCGTAAGTATTTATAACAAGGCCTTAAAGACGGGCTCGTAACAGTTGGCTCGGTTCTGCTTCGCTACACATTTTAGCCAACAATTTTTTGCCCATTATTAGGGTGTTAGAGTTTTCTAGAGTTATGGAGTGTAATTTTGCATGGGAGCTAATGTAAATATCTGCTTTCGTATTGCCATTGTAAATCAGTTAATATTTTTACTGCTTACATATATAAATATAACTGATTGCTCCACATCTCCATACGGATGTAGTAAAGGAGAAGGTTTGCTTCAAGGGCTTGCTTATATAGCTATTTTTTCTTTACTAGCGTTAGTAGAAACCATTATGTTATTGGGTATATTTTCAACTATCTTTGACAAGTCATTCCTCAAAGCAACTCAATTAAATATTTTTGCGTTTTTAGTTACTTTCATTTTATGTTTATATACGGTGCTAAATTGGCATTATGCTCACATGTAGTATTAAAACTCTAACAAGCCGCTTTATATGGACAAAATACAGTTGGCTTTTGCTCCTTCGTCGCTTATTCTAGCCAACTTATTTTGCCTGTTAACGAGGGCGTTATGTTTATCAACGAAAAAGGAAGTTCGGTGAGAATCACATTAGTTAGACATGGTAAGCCGATAGCTAGTTCAAACCCTCGGGTAACGGCTGTTGGTTTTGCAAAATGGGTTCGCGCCTATAATCGTTCACTTGTTTGCTCAGACAGTCTTCCGCCTCAAGAACTACAAGAAAAATTCCACAACAGCTATACATTTTCTAGTGACCTGAATCGTTCTATCCACTCTGCGGAAATCTGTTTGGGAAAAGGAGCAAATGTGGTGTTAGGTGACTTGAGAGAAATGGATATTCCTAGACTAAAGTTACCGTTTTCGATGACAGTTAACACTTGGTTAGTAATTGCTAGGTTGTGTTGGCTTCTAAGAATATCGGCTAATAGTGAGTCTTATAAAGTTGGTCGTAAGCGTATTATTACAGCTGTGGACCTTATTATTGCTAAAGCTTTTGAGTATAAAGACGTTGCTATATTTGGACATGGAATATCGAATCGACTTATTGCTAAAGAGTTGAGGCGACGTGGTTGGACTGTAAAATTTGCGAGTAAAGGGTTTTGGGGCCAAACGGAGCTTATAAACATAACAAACAATTCAAGCTGATTCGCCTCACCATGATTAACTGCATTTTGAGCTATTTTCTTTTTACTCTAAAAAACATAAAAAAGGCCTGATAATAATCAGGCCAAGGGAAGTGCGTGAAGTTATTAATATAGGTTCACGCGACATATCAACTTATAAATCAAACTTAATTCCTTGCGCCAGAGGAAGTTCTGTTGAAAAGTTTATGGTATTAGTTTGACGACGCATATAGGCTTTCCATGCATCTGACCCTGACTCTCTGCCGCCACCGGTTTCTTTTTCACCACCAAAGGCTCCGCCAATTTCCGCTCCAGAGGTACCGATATTGACATTGGCGATACCGCAATCTGAGCCCCAATGTGATAAGAAAATTTCGCACTCACGCATATTGTTAGAGAAAATCGCTGAGGATAAGCCTTGTAATACGTCATTTTGTATCGCTATCGCCTGTTCAACGCCGCCCTGGTATTTAATTAAATATAAAATTGGTGCAAAGGTTTCATGTTGTACCGTTTGATAGTGATTTTCTGCTTCAACGATTGCCGGTTGTACATAACAGCCGGATTGATAGTTTTCGCCTGATAAAACATCACCACCACAAAGTAAGTTACCGCCTTCATTGGTGACGGATTTAATCGCATGGCTAAACGCCTGAACTGCGCCTTGGTCGATCAACGGTCCAACGTGATTATTTTCATCCAATGGGGAACCGATACGTAATCCTTGATATGCCTTAATCAGGATGGATTTAACCTGGTCGTAAATAGATTCATGTACGATGACACGGCGAGTTGAGGTACAGCGTTGTCCTGCGGTACCGACAGCTCCGAAAACAATCCCAGGTACCGCCAGTTTTAAATCAGCTTCAGGCGTTAAAATAATCGCGTTATTACCACCAAGCTCAAGAATGCTTTTGCCAAAGCGAGCGGCGATTTTTTGTCCTGCGTGACGGCCAACACGGGTGGAACCAGTCACTGAAACCAGTGGCAGGTTGCGGTCTTCAAGCATGTCTTCACCGATAAGCTCCGGCTCTCCGATAATCAAGGAAAATATCCCTTCAGGTAATTGATTATCAATTAATACCTGTTTAATGATATGTTGACAGGCAATTGCTGTTAATGGCGTTTTTTCGGATGGTTTCCACACGGTAACATTGCCGCATATTGCCGCGATCATCGCATTCCATGACCAAACGGCAACCGGAAAGTTAAAAGCAGAAATAACACCAACAACGCCTAACGGATGATATTGATCGTACATGCGATGGAAAGGGCGCTCTGAATGTAAGGTGGAGCCGTTAAGCTGACGAGACAGGCCAACGGCAAAGTCGCAGATATCGATCATTTCCTGTACTTCACCTAAGCCTTCTTGTAGCGATTTCCCCATTTCATAGGATACCAATTCGCCAAGCGCTTGTTTGTTTTCCCGCAGTTGGTTACCGATTTGTCGGACAATGTCACCACGATGTGGTGCGGTCAATTTACGCCAAATTAAAAACGCCTGTTTTGCCGTGATAATCACATGTTGGTAGTCTTCACTACTTGCTTTGTAAACATTGGCTATGTGCTTGCCATCAACAGGCGAACTAATTTCAAATGCTCCTTGTTCGGTTGTTTGACGCCATTGTGTGCCGGTAGAAGTGCCAAAGTTGTTCGCTTCTATAGCTAAAGAAGATAAAAATTCCATAATTTCCTCAAGTTTATTAGTGTGAACACTAGGCGAGCCTGTAGCTAAACTACAAGCCGCTAAGTATCTGGGTAATATTAGTTTTCAGGTTAAAGTTGCTGTAAACCTAGTTCTAGAACGGTTAAAAACTTATCTGCATCATCTCGGTTAAATACCAGCGGAGGTTTGATTTTTAAAATGTTGTAATAGCGGCCTTCCGTGCTTAATAAAATATGATGCGCTTTGGCAAACTCTACTAGTTGCGCAGTGATATGGGTTGCAGGTTCTTTAGTGAGCCTGTCATTTACTAGTTCGATACCGATAAACAACCCTATGCCTCGAACATCACCTATGATTGGGTAACGTTGCTGTAAATTCTGTAATTGGTCGAGTAAATAATTACCGACTGTGAGTGCATTTTGTTGTAGCTGCTCCTGCTCGATAACATCCAGTACTGCCATGCCGATAGCACAGGAAACAGGATTACCACCAAAGGTATTAAAATATTCCATGCCATTGACAAAAGCATTGGCAATCTCTTCTGTTGTTATGACAGCGGCCATTGGGTGACCATTACCAATAGGTTTACCTAAAGTGACGATATCGGGAACCACATCCTGCGTTTCAAAAGCCCACATATGGTGTCCAACACGGCCAAAACCTACTTGCACCTCATCGGCAATACAGACGCCACCAGCATCACGTACTGACTGATAAACCGCGTGTAAATAGCCCGGCGGCATAATGATTTGTCCAGCAACACCTTGAATAGATTCACAAATAAAAGCACCTACTTTTTCGCTTTTACACTGAATATTGTTAATAACCTCATTCACATCCTCAGCATATTGCGTAGCGGTATTATCACCCTGATATTTTCCTCGATAAGGGTCTGGCAGGGTTACCTTGTGAACATGTTTTGCTGCACCTTGACCACCTGGGCCATCGAATTTATACGGGCTTGCTTCGATACAGGCATTGGTATTGCCATGGTAGGCGCCGTCAACCGTTAGTAAGTTATTTGAACTTGTGTAGTTTTTCGCCAGGCGAAATGCCAGTTCATTGGCTTCACTGCCGGAGTTAACGAACATACATACCGATAATTTTTCCGGCATGGTTGCCAGTAACTTCTTACTGTATTGAACAATATTGTCATGCAGGTAGCGGGTATTGGTATTTAATAGCGCCATTTGCTGTTGTCCAGCTGCAACGACTTTAGGATGACAATGACCGACATGGCAGACATTATTGACCATATCAAGGTAGGGAGTACCTTGCTCATCATAAAGGTAGGCGCCTTGTCCGCGAATAATTTTTAATGGCTGCTGATAGGCCAGACTTAAGGTTTTACCCAGATGTTTTTGTCGAAAATCAATAATATCGCGTTTGCTTTGACCATTATCTACAGGCTTTTGACATATCTGCTTTAGTTGGCATTGCACGGAAAAAACATTGAGCTTATCGAACTGATTTAATACTCGCCAAGCAGGTTCTACTGAAATAGATAAATATTCGTTATCTGGCTCTTTTGTGATTGCCAGTGCGGCATTACAAACAGTTGTACATAGTCTTAATGCAACCAGTGAAAATAAAACGTCGATTTCACTATCGCTTAATGGCTTGACCTGATGATAGCCACCAACGATAGTTTTCAGTGTTTTTAATATGTCTGTACTATGCATTAACGCATAGGCGCATGCGATAGCTAGTTCATTGATAACCTGACTGTACACCATATCACCAAAATCGATGAGCCCGGCTATTTTATCCGGAGCGTCTAGATTATTAACTAAGACATTATGATCGTTAGCATCATTGTGGATCACACCTGTTGGCAACTGAGCCAATACCGGTGCTGTTTGTGTTTGGTATAACAACAGAAATTTATCAACTAAGACGAGTTGCTGAGCATTGAGTAACTGCTTTTTACTCATACATACCTGATAGCCCTGAGCTAAATCCCATTCAAGATAACGATAGGCACCAGGATGAGTAAAGTCTGCCAGTTTTTGATCAATATCACCAAGAAAACACCCAAAATTGTGCCATAAGTGCTCGCTAATATGTTGGTTATTACAATGAGCAAGAAAATGACCGTGCAGGTAACTTAATACTCTTAAGTAGTAGTTTTGCTGCTCAGGCACCTTAATTTCAGTAATACTTTCGCCTTGGTGATTATTAATAACATCAGGTACCAGGCTGCCTTTGGCATATAGGTGCTTCATTGCGGCATTTTGCATTGCTAATGAGTCGTTCGTTTCCTGATGATGAGCAATTTTAACGATGTACTGTTTTTTCTCTGCTGTAGTTAAAATAAAGTTTTGATCGCAATAACCTGGCAATGCTGTTAGTTCACCCATAAGTTGATAATTCTGGCAAAGTAAATCCGCTATTTGTTGTTCGGAAAAATGATGTGAATTAGCCATATATGTTCCTTAATACTTAATCGGATTTATCTGTGCGTTGCTACAGTACGAGCCACTTGTGCTAAAGGCATTTGACTCTGACTTACTGGTACTAGTGTAAAGCTGTAACTCATGGTTTTTGCAGGAATAGTATATTGTGGGTGTACCAAACGTCCCCAGGAAGTGTCACCGCCAACTCCCATTTGTTTATGGTCGATATTAAAAGTCACCAGATTTCGTTGTGGAACATCAATACTGTGCTTAGTCGTTACAGGGATCAGGCCTGATGCCGATTGTTCGCCATCTTTACCAGCAATAAAATCGATATCACGTTGTAAATATGGCCAGGCGCTGGTATTGAGTAATTGATCGCCAACAGCGAGTAGACCAACGTCTTGCTTATCAGTTAATGCTGCCCATCTGACATCAGTTTTATTGGCGTTTTCTTGTGG
This sequence comes from Thalassotalea insulae, assembly GCF_030161395.1. Lineage (NCBI taxonomy): Bacteria > Pseudomonadati > Pseudomonadota > Gammaproteobacteria > Alteromonadales > Colwelliaceae > Thalassotalea > Thalassotalea insulae. The sequence continues at coordinate 4,256,372 of NZ_BSST01000001.1, read as the reverse complement.
CCTGACATAGTGATGAATTTGTTCAACTACTGGCATTTTGTATAAATCAACGTTTGCCGATGTTTTTCTATCGGCATAGTTTTCAAAAGGCCCTCGGCCAAACCAGGAAATGAGATCATAAGATTGAGGCATGGTAAGCTGCATGCCAAAACGTGGCAGGTTAGGGAGCTTATTTGCTTCATCTAACGTTAGTGTTGCATCAACATGCAGGTATCCTTGGCTGGTTATCTGATAATTAACGCTATAACTTCCCGGTAATAAGTTGCTCAGGTATTTCGTATGAATAGTGTGGTTATTAGCGTTATAACTAAAGTCGGCTAAGGTTAAATTCGCTGCCATTTGTTGCCAAATTGCCGCCCAGTGTTGCATTTTATTGCCAAGATCATTATCCGTTGGTGCTCGCCAAAAATTTGCCTGCATTGGTGCTAGTAACAAGGAATGATTTGCTCGCTTAATATTGGTTAACCAGCCAGAGGCTTTATCAAATTGATACTGGTTATCTCCGTGTTGTAATATCAATTGTTGTTGATTGTTACTAACGGCCAGCGTGTGATTTTTTGAAACGTTTAACGCTGCTGTTTGTAATTTAACAGGTAACTGAAACTGCTGATATGCGATATCATGGCCTGCGGCTAATAAACCGTCATCTTGATTTAATTTTGCTGTTAGCGTGACAAAGTATTCCTTATTGTCCGCACTTGGCAACTGAGGGAAATTCAGCGTTACTGCTTGCTTTTTACCTGATTGTACATGGGGCATTGGACGGTTGCCTTGGGCAATTTTCTTACCATCAGCTGTTATTTGCCAATGTAAGTCAAAGCGTGACAGGTCGATAAAGTCATAGCGATTTTCTATGATAAACTGACGTATATTGTCGCTTTGAAAAAAGCGGATTGGCTGATAGATTTTTTTTACTTCATAGGCGTGGGGGTGAGGCTGGCGATCTGCCGTCATCAAACCATTGTTTAAAAAGTTTCCGTCCGTTGGCAGTTCAGGGTGAAAGTCTTTGCCATAGGCCCAGTATTTAACGCCATTTTCATTCGTGTATTGCAGTGCCTGGTCGGCCCAGTCCCAGATAAAACCGCCTTGCAACACGGCGTATTTTTCAATGACTTGCCAATAATCTTTTAAATTTCCAACTGAATTACCCATAGCGTGGGCATACTCAATCATAATACCAGGACGATCAGGGTTAGATTCGGCATATTTGACTAGACGTTCAATCGATGGATACATAGGCGCGAAGATATCGGTATAAGGTGCTAATTTAGCCGGTTCATATTGTACTAAGCGACTATTGTCCTGCTGCTTCAACCATTTATAAGTAGTTTCAAATATTTTACCCGTGCCGGCTTCATTACCTAATGACCAGATAATAATTGACGGATGGTTTTTATCCCGCTCAAACATACGTTTTGTACGATCTAAATGAGCAGGTAGCCAGCTCATTTCATTACCTAGTTGGGTGTTTTCGTTAATTGCTAACGGGTGAGATTCAATATTAGCTTCATCGATTACATACATGCCATATTTATCAGTTAACTCATACCAGTATGGATTATTAGGATAATGGCTTGAACGCACAGCATTAATATTAAACTGTTTCATTAGCTTAATATCTCTTTCCATGCTGGCTTTGTCGACGACATGACCGCGCAATGGGTCGGTTTCGTGACGATCAACCCCACGGATAGTAATGGCTTTGTTGTTAACTAGAAGTTGACCATTGACGATTTCAACTTTTCTAAAACCTATGTCGTGGCGAACGGTTTCAATGATCTCGTTTTTATTATTGCGCAGCGAAATTAACAAAGTATATAAATTGGGCGTTTCTGCTGACCATAACGCAGGATGATTAACTGTTTTGCTAAAGTTAATTTCCACGCTATCATTTGCTATTAATTTAACGTTTCGTTGAGCGCTAGCAACTACCTTCATATGGTTGCGAGGGTCGAGTAGCTCGAACTCTACGTCGGTTACTGCTTGATGTTGCAGATAATTATTAACCTGAACATCAACAGAAAAATGACCTTGTGTCAGATCGTCGTTAAGCTCAGGTTTAGCATGAACATCAAAGATATGGTTTTTTGGTGTAGCATAAAGGTAGACATCACGTTCAATGCCTGAAATTCTTAACATGTCTTGACTTTCAAGATAACTGGCATCGCTCCAGCGCCTTAGTTGGAAGGCCAAAGTGTTTTTCCCTAGATCTACATAAGGCGTTAAGTCAAATTCCGCAGGAGTTTTAGAGCCTTGGCTGAATCCGACTTTTTTTCCGTTTAACCAGACATCTAAACTGGATTTTGCTGCGCCGACATGTAAAAACACTTGTTTATTTTGCCAGTTTTTATCAATGATAAAGGTCTTTCGATACGATCCCACAGGATTGTAGTCCGTAGGTACGTCAGGCCATTGGCTAGTAAAAGGGAATCTTTCATCCAGATAAATAGGGTAGCCATAGCCTTCTACTTCCCAATTACCAGGAACGCGTATTTGTTGCCATTGGCTGTCATCAAAACTCGATTGCTCAAAACCAAGCGGTTTGTTTTTAGGCGATCTTTGCCAGTTAAATTTCCACATACCATTTAATAGCTGATAGTTTGCACTTTGGCTTTTATCGTTTGCCATTGCGGCTATAGGATTAGCAAAAGGAAAGAGATTGCTATGGGGAGCAAGTTTATTGATCGCAAATACTTTATGGTTTTGCCATGGTTCTCTATTAGGAGATTCTGAGGCAATAGTAGTAAATGAGCTCGCTACTAGGCTTATTAATAGTATTTTCTTTAACATCGTCGCATTCAAAAATATATACAATACTATTTATAATACAAATAAAAATTTGCTTGGCAAGTATTATTTGCTTATTCAATAGCAAACCCATTGGACGTTGACATTTTTAAGCAAAAGTTAGCGGTTAGCTGGTAGTGTGAAAATTTGTTAGGTTATTTTGCAATCGTCATTTATCATACAAATCATATTCTTTTTAATGTAATACATACTATATGGACTCAACACATCGCAATCTTACTCAGCAAGTCGTGCATGAATTAGGCAAAACGATTTTACAAGGTACTTATAAAGTAGGTGATAGTTTACCGTCGGAAGCTGAGCTATGTACTAGCTTTAATATCAGCCGAACTGCAACGCGTGAAGCGGTTAAAATGTTAACAGCTAAAGGTCTAATTAGCTCTAGACCTCGCCAAGGGATTAAGGTGCTAGACTCTAAACATTGGAATTTGTTTGATGTTGATGTGCTTAATTGGATTTTATTAGGTAAACCCGATCTTTATATGTTGCGTAGTTTTCAACAGTTACGATTAGCAATAGAAACTGAAGCAGCATTTTTAGCGGCGCAATATGCCCAACCAGAAGATTTACAAGCAATAGTCGATGCGTTAACGCGGATGAAAGATGCCACGAACGGTCAGGATGATACACATGAAGCAGATATCGATTTTCATCAAAGTATTCTTTCTGCTAGTAAAAATCCATTTTTTATTCAGCTTAAAAGCTTTATTACTACAGCATTAAAAGTTAATTTGCGATTTACTAATCGTCATCGAGCTGTGACAGTTGAAGAGTATCAGGCGCATGTAGATATTTTTGAGCATGTTAAAAACGGTCGAGCTCAGCAAGCGTATGACGCAGCAATGGTGACACAAAAGGCGACATTGGCACTTATTGACGAACAAATAGAACAACGTGAAATTAATCACTAACTAATTGATCCAATCCGTTTCATATGCTCAAAAGTAGAAACCCTATTAATAATAAGAGGGTTATCCTTATGTTTCGTCGGTACAGGATTTTGCAATGGCTATTAAAAGCCTATTATTTTTGAGCGTTTTCGCTTGCTTTTAACTCGATTTGTTGAACATATAAGCAGACGAATCGTAAAATGAAAAAAACTTAGTAAAACGCCTTGCAATCTCCCCTAACTATCCTTAAGATACGCCTCGTTTTCAGGACAGCGAAAACTTTCGTTAATAATCGAATCAAAACATTATTGGCTTACCTCATTTGAGGCATTCGGACGCGGGATGGAGCAGCCTGGTAGCTCGTCGGGCTCATAACCCGAAGGTCGTCAGTTCAAATCTGGCTCCCGCAACCAATTCTTTCAATAGGAATTAAAACTATTGAGGCTATCTTCTTGTATCTTAAGAAGTCATTCGGACGCGGGATGGAGCAGCCTGGTAGCTCGTCGGGCTCATAACCCGAAGGTCGTCAGTTCAAATCTGGCTCCCGCAACCAATTCTTTCAGTAGGAATTAAAACTATTGAGGCTTTCTTCTTGTATCTTAAGAAGTCATTCGGACGCGGGATGGAGCAGCCTGGTAGCTCGTCGGGCTCATAACCCGAAGGTCGTCAGTTCAAATCTGGCTCCCGCAACCAATTCTTTTATTAAAATCCTTAAAAATAATTCCTGTTTAAATAATTATTGCTATTTAGTAATAGCTATATATCGTAGTCAATAACCTTCAAAAGTCTATCTAATTTCACCTTGCTAATAAACGCATTACAATACCAATTAGTGTTAATTCTCGCTAAGTGATCAATTATTTAATTCAATTGCTATAAGTTAAAGGCGTCTTTGTTTATAATCGCGCTCTATTATTTTCTGGAATTCTATTATGCAGCAATTTTTAGCCCTTACATCACCTGGTATTGAAATATTACTTGCAGAAGAAGTATCTGCATTGGGGGCTGAAAATGTCGTACAAAAACCAGAAGGGGTCTATTTTTCTGCCTCACTAGCCACTGCTTATCATATTTGTTTATGGACACGCTTTGCGACCCGTGTTTTATTGGCGATAGGTGAAGGCGCGGCAAAAAATAAAGACGAACTCTATCAAGCGGCGCTAACGGTTCCTTGGTCTGAATTATTTGCAGAACAACTGACCTTTGCAATAGATTTTGTCGGTAAGAGTGATGAAATCCGCAATAGTCAGTTTGGTGGATTAACAGTCAAAGATGCCGTCGTTGATCATTTTAGAGAGCAAGAGTTAACACGGCCTTCGGTTGATAAAAATGCACCTGATATTCGTTTTCAGGCAAGATTATTAAAACAAGAAGTTAAGTTCTATCTTGATTTTTCCGGTCGTGGGTTATTTCAACGAGGCTACCGAGAGCATTCTGGTGCAGCGCCATTAAAAGAGAATTTGGCTGCGGCATTAGTAAAACGCTCAGGTTGGTTAGACGATACCAGTAAACCATTGGTCGATCCTATGTGTGGCTCTGGCACGATTTTAATTGAAGCTATTTCAATGGCCGCAGGCTATGCACCTGGCATCGATCGTCAGCAATGGGGTTTTGAGCATTGGTCAGGTTTTGATAGTGACAGCTGGCAACAACAATTAGATGATGCTATTTCAGCATCCAATCAGGGATTAGCGTCATTTAATGCCAAGGTGTTCGGTTTAGACATTGATAGCCGCGTCTTAAAAACCGCTCAGCAAAACGCTAGGGCAGCAGGTGTTCAACAATTTATCGAATTCTCTTGTAAAGATGCTAATAAGATAACTCCAGTTTACGGTAAGTCAGGCACAATTTTATTTAATCCACCTTATGGTGAGCGTATCGGTGAGCTACCTGAGTTAGTGGAAAGTTTTGTGTTGTTAGGACAGAAATTAAAATCGCAATTTATTGGCTGGCGAGTGGCGATATTAACCGCCAATACCGACTTGTTAAAAATGCTTAAACTTTCAAGCTATAAGCGTTATAAGTTTAAAAATGGTCCACTTGATTGTCAGCTTGCTCTTTATAATATTGATGAAAAACAAACAGCAAAAGACGCGGTTAATCCGAACGCAGATTTTGCAGAGCAGGATTCTGCATTTGCCAATAGGCTGAAAAAGAACAAAAAATTATTGAAAAGTTGGCTTAAGAAAGAACAAATCCAGTGTTATCGAATCTATGATGCTGATATTCCTGAATATAATGTTGCTGTCGATGTCTATGATGAATATCTAGTGATCCAGGAATATGCTGCTCCCGCGACCATTGAAGCGGAAAAAGTCGCAAAACGTTTGCAGGAGGTGATTTATTTTGCCCCTAAAGTGTTAGATGTAACAACAGACAAAGTGGTACTAAAAACGCGTGCCAAACAAAAGGGTAGTAATCAATATCAAAAAGTAGCACAAACCCGTCAAGCAATTACGGTGAATGAATATGGTGCTAAGTTGAAAGTAAACCTATGGGATTATTTGGATACCGGTTTATTCTTGGATCACCGTAAAACTCGTCAAATAGTAGCGCAAAAAGCTAAAAACAGATCGCTACTCAATTTATTTGCTTATACAGGTTCGGTTTCGTTGCAGGCAGCGCTGCATGGTGCATCGTCTGTTACTACCGTCGATATGTCTAAGACTTACTTGTCTTGGGCCCAGGATAATTTTGATCTCAATAATTTATCTGGTCACAAGTATCAGTTTATCCAAGCGGATTGTTTGCAGTGGTTAAAGGAGAATAAAACCGGTTATGACGTGATTTTTATTGATCCGCCGACATTTTCTAATTCCAAACGCATGGATGAAAGTTTTGATGTTCAGCGGGATCATATCAAGGTGTTAACCGATGCCGTTAATTCACTCAATCAAGGCGGTGAAATTATTTTTACAAATAATAAGCGTAATTTTAAAATGGACCATGAGCAGCTAGCAGCGCTTGGTTTGACAGCCAAAAATATAAGCGAGCAAACTCGAGATAAAGATTTTGCCCGTAATAAGCATATTCATAACAGCTGGTTAATTACTCGGGGTTAATAATGGCGCAGTTTACTTTATATAGCAGCGAAGGTTGTCATTTGTGTGAACAAGCGCTAGTACTTTGCCGTCAGGCAGGTATTGAAGAACGCTTAACAGTAACAGATATCGTTAATAATGAGCACTTGGCTGAACGTTACGGTATGCATATTCCAGTGCTTGAGCGTCAGTCAGATAATAGACAGTTGTTTTGGCCTTTTTCCTTAGTAGAAATTAAAGAGTTAGTGGGTTAATGGAAGTAATACGTATAACTCAGGGCGAATTAGCCTTTGGTGAAGACAGCATTTTAGATAAAGCAGATTTAACTATCAAACAGGGAGAGCGAGTCTGTTTGGTTGGCCGTAATGGCGCAGGAAAGTCATCGCTATTAAAAGTGCTTAATGGCCAGCAAGTGTTGGATGATGGTCAACTATTAATTACTAATGACGCGCAAATTGCAATGTTAGAACAAGATCCTCCCCAATCTTGTCAAATGAGCATTTTCGATTTTGTTGCGCAAGGGGTTAAAGAGAATGCTGAATTAATCAAGCAGTATCATCAGCTAATTGCGCTAGTTGCGGAAGAGCCGAGCGAAAAGAATTTGGCAAAATTGGCAACTAATCAGCAGGCATTAGAGCAGGCCAATGCCTGGCAAGATGAACAGCGTATTGAGCAGGTATTGTCGACGTTATCTTTAAACGCCGAACAGTTGGTTAGTGATTTATCCGGTGGCTGGTTAAGAAAATTAGCACTTGCCAAAGCCTTAGTCTCGGCGCCAGATGTGTTATTGCTAGATGAGCCAACTAACCATTTAGATATTAAAAGTGTACTTTGGCTCGAGCAGTTTTTGAAAAACTTTACCGGCACAATTGTTTTTATCAGTCATGACCGGGCGTTTATTCGGGCATTATCAACGCGCATTTTGGATTTAGATCGCGGTAGACTCACCAGCTATCCAGGTGATTACGATCTTTATATTGAACAAAAGCAGCATGATCTCCAGGTTGAAGCAACGCAAAATGCCTTATTTGATAAAAAGCTAGCGGAAGAAGAAACCTGGATCCGTCAGGGGATCAAAGCCCGCCGTACCCGTAATGAAGGCCGAGTGAGAGCATTAGAAAAACTGCGTGTCGAGCGGCAAAAACGTCGAGAACTTAGGCATCAGGGGGATATGAAAATATCTTCTGGTGACCGATCAGGAAAATTAGTCTTTGAATCTGAACAACTCTCGATGGCGTTTGATAATAAAACGATCATAAAGGATTTGGATTTATTAATTACCCGGGGTGACAGAATTGCGTTAATCGGTGCGAATGGTACTGGCAAGTCAACACTGATCAAACTATTAATGGAACAGTTGCAACCAACATCCGGTAAAATGCGACTGGGGGTTAATCTTGATATTGCCTATTTTGATCAGCACAGAGAAGCACTCGATCCTAATAAAACGGTACAAGATACCGTCGCTGATGGTAAGCAAGATATTACTTTAAACGGTAAGACACGACATGTCCTCGGCTATCTGCAAGATTTTCTTTTCAGTCCTAAACGAGCAAGAACTCCGGTAAGAGCGCTGTCCGGTGGCGAAAAGAATCGTTTACTATTGGCGCGTTTGTTTTTACGACCAAGTAATCTACTGATCCTGGATGAACCAACCAATGATTTGGACATAGAAACTTTAGAGTTATTGGAAGAAGTCGTTGCAAATTACGCAGGAACCGTTATTTTAGTCAGTCACGATCGTGACTTCGTTAATAATTGTGTTGATACTTGCTTATATTTTGATGGCAGTGGTCATATAACACAGATAGTTGGCGGTTATGATGATGTAGATAGCTATGTAGCATCACGAGAATTGCAACGTAAAAACATGACGGCAAGTGTTAAACCAGCCGTCAGTGCTTCTTCAGGTGATGAGCAGAAAAAGAAGGTAGCGAATAAGGTTGTTAAGAAAAAACTATCTTATAAAGAATCTCGCGAACTTGAGATGCTACCTGAAATGATAGATGAGTTAGAAAACACTATCGCTGAACTGCAAGAGCAGGTAAATGATGCAAGCTTTTTTACTCAAGAAGCTGAAATAACCAAGAAAATATTGAACCAGCTGGAAGAAAGTGAGTCCAAGCTCGAAGTTGCTTATGCCAGGTGGCAAGAGTTAGACGAAATATAGCAAGAAGTAAGAGTAACCTAATTAAATGAAAAATTTTGTAAAATCGGTATTAACGATCAGTGTTAGTAGTGCATTAATGTTATCGGCAGCTAATGCAGCAACGTATAAAATAATTGATAAAGGTGCGGCTGAAAAATTGAAGTATACCTATTCACAACAGGAAAATAATGTTGGTGAAATGGCTATTTCAGGCACAGATGTTTACAACTTCCCAGTGCAGTTTCAATACTTAGACGAAGATGATTTCGATCAAATCGTTAGTTTAGCTAAAGTACAGAACGAACTGGTTCATGAACTTGAAGATATCGAAGATGAAGCTGCGCTAAGAGCGGGTAACCCGACTGCTAATGATTTAGCTTGGGCGATTCGCTTTTTGGAAAATCAAAGCACCAGCCTTTATTATCAAAAGCATGGAGACATTATTGCGCTAACTAACTTTGGTGGTGAGTCGATTGAGTTTACTGTATTCGACCAGTATTTTGATGGTACGGAAACCTATACTCGTTCAACCGTTGATTATGTCAATGGCGTTACCGATCAGGGTTGGATTTATGGTAATGGTTCTGCGCCGTTTTTACCTATGGACTTTACCGAAGATGATGGCGATGAAGTAACTTTGTGGCTTAATGAATTTACCACTCGAGGATTTTTATCGCCAGACAGAGGTGAAACCATCATCCAAATCATGCCTGCTGAAAGTAGCTATGGCGGAGAATCTGCGGTATTAGACATTAACGATAACGGCGTTGCCGTTGGTTATGCCAGTACTGAAATTAATGAAGATGCCGTTGAATTAATTGAAGATGAAGACGGTGGCTGTAAAGATCCAGATATTTTGAAAAACCAGCCATTTGAAGCTTGTGTCCAGCGTATTCGTATGCTCAATAAAATTTATAATACTGAGGCATTTAAATGGGTAATCGATGGTGAAGGAGTTGTTACTACTGAAGCGCTAGGTTACTTAGTGACACCACATCCGGACGATACTCGCCAGCTTGTCAGTGTCGCTCAAGCCATTAATAATCATGGCGTTGCCGTTGGTTATTCAACGGGTTGGATTGATGAAACTGAAACTGAACCTAGTACGCGTGAGGGAAGCAGTACTTATGCCGTGGTATTTAAGGATGGTGAGGTTAAAGATTTTACTGATGATCATGGTAAATACTTTGAATCGCGTGCTTATGATATTAATGATGCGGGTATAGCTGTCGGTCATGCAACAACCATTAGTAACGGTTCATATCGGACGAAATTTTATTACGTTGATACTAATGAAGAAGAGCCCCAAATGGTATTACCTAAGGGGTTCTTTACTGGTTCTGCAAGTACTGCACGAGCGATCAACGAACATGGCTTTATTGTCGGTGACGCACAAGTAGAAACTCATAATGATAGTACTTCTAATCCTCGACGTACTCATGGTTTTTTATATGACATCACCACGGATACATTTTCTGATCTAAACAGCTTTTTGTCTTGTAATTCAGATTATACCGTTATTGAAGCGCGTGATATTAATGAAAACAATGAAATATCAGCAACGGCAGTAATAAAAGAGCATCGTCGTGATGCTAAAGGCGAGTTAATGTATGATAGCGAAGGCGAAGCATTAACTGAAGATGTTATCAGAGCCGTTAAACTTTCACCTATTGCTGGCGAAATCGAAGACTGCTCTAAAGTAGAAGAGAAAGTTGAGCGTAAAGGTGCCAGTTTTGGTGGCTTTAGTGCATTAGCATTATTGTTATTTGGCTTTGCCCGTCGCGTTAGACGCTAGCAGCAAAACGTTCAACATTACAAATAGCTAGATAAAAAGCCTGTTATATTTAACAGGCTTTTTTATATTTTGCCCTAAAGCAGATACTTAAATAGTTAATTATCATCATTTATGCCTTTCTGATAAAGATAGTTGTTAGTGACAATATAGGTTGAACTACCAACGAGTTTGTCGGGGCCGTTTTAAATGCAATTTTTGCCAGTGATGAAAATTACGGGTGAATATTGTTAATGAAACTGAGTCATTAATCATAAAAAAACGCTAAGTATGGTACTTAGCGTTTTTATCTCATTAAATTTAATCAGGTTTAAGTGAATAAATTAATGATCGTAGTTATAAATAAAGGCTGCTAAATCAAGCACCTTGTTAGAATAACCGATTTCATTATCGTACCAAGAAACCACTTTGACGAACTTGTCAGTTAACGCAATACCTGCGCCCGCGTCAAATACCGAAGTGCATGTTTCACCGATAAAGTCATTAGAAACTACTTGATCTTCGGTATATCCCAATACACCATTTAATTCATTTTGAGCTGCCGCTTTCATTGCATCACAAATTTCTTGATAGCTAGCTGATTTGGCCAGATTAACCGTTAAATCTACTACTGAAACATTTGGTGTCGGGACGCGAAATGACATACCGGTCAATTTTCCGTTTAACTCAGGAATAACTTTACCAACGGCTTTTGCTGCACCAGTAGATGAAGGGATAATGTTTTGACCTGCGCCGCGTCCACCGCGCCAGTCTTTGGCCGACGGGCCATCAACTGTCTTTTGAGTAGCTGTGGTAGCATGTACTGTGGTCATTAAACCATCAGTAATACCCCAGTTATCATTTAATACTTTTGCAATTGGTGCTAAACAGTTAGTGGTACAAGATGCATTAGAGACAATTGCTTGCCCTTGATATTTGTCCTGATTGACACCGATAACAAACATTGGCGTATCATCTTTCGATGGTGCAGACATCACAACTTTCTTCGCACCCGCTTCTATATGTTTACGCGCCATTTCATCGGTTAAAAACAGGCCTGTTGATTCAACAACAATATCAACATCAATCTCATCCCATTTAAGCTCAGCAGGGTTTCTTTCTGCCGTTACGCGTACTGTATTGCCATTAACAATAAGTTGGCCGTCAACTACTTCAACTGTGCCGTCAAAACGACCATGAGTTGAATCATATTTCAACATATAAGCCATATAATCGACATCGATTAAATCGTTAATGCCAACAACTTCAATATCGTTACGCTGTGCTGCAGCTCTAAATACAAAACGACCGATACGGCCAAAACCATTGATACCTAACTTGATTGTCATGATGAGAAACCCTTTAAAACAATAATGTAGTAAAATTACATCATTTTGTGAAAATTACAAGAAAAACTTAGTGAAAAATAAATTAAAATACAAAAATAATTGTTATAATTACAGCGATATTTAAAAATATTACATATAATAAATGTCTGATGAATATACTGATATTTTATTGGGAACATCAATCTATGGCGTGTTAAAATAGCCGCCAGATAAAAATTATAATTCTAACTTTAATATAGCTATCTTTTGGATGACGCATGACGCAAGAACAACAACTTTGTGATATTGGTTTTATTGGCCTTGGAGTAATGGGCAAAAACTTAGTATTAAACTTAGCTGATAACGGCTTTACTATTGCCGCTTTCGATTTAGATAATGGAAAAGTAGTCGATGCTATCGCTCAGGATCGACTAGAAAATCAGGCCGGTGGTAATCGAGTTGTAGGTTGTTCTTCCTATACAGAGTTACTGTCAAAACTAAAAGCGCCACATTTAATTGTCCTTTCCGTACCAGCAGGTGAACCGGTTGATCAGGTTTCAGCAAGTTTAATTGGGGCGGGTATTCAGCCTGATGACATCGTAATAGATACAGGTAACAGCCTTTGGGTTGATACTGTGGCACGGGAAGAAAAGTATAAGAATAATTTTATTTTATTTTCGTCTGCCGTGTCGGGTGGTGAAGAGGGGGCACGCTTTGGTCCGTCATTAATGCCAAGTGGTTCACCTTATGCGTGGACACGGATTAAGCCAATTTGGGAAGCGATTGCGGCAAAAGTTGATAGTGAAACGGGTAAACCTATTGAGCGTAACCAACCAGGGCAGGTAGTTAATACTGGTGATCCATGTACTGCTTATATTGGTCCTGCCGGAGCGGGTCACTATGTAAAAATGGTGCATAACGGTATTGAATATGCGGATATGCAAATCATTTGTGAAGCTTACCATGTGTTAAGGGAAGGCTTATCGTTAAGCACTGATGAAATTGCTGATATTTTTGAGCAATGGAATCAAGGACCATTAGATAGCTATTTAATGGAAATTTCGGTGGAAGTGCTACGCCATAAAGCGTCAGATGATACACCGCTTGTTGATTTGATCCTTGATAAAGCAGGGCAAAAGGGCACCGGCTTGTGGACGGCAGTTAGTAGTTTAGAAGTTGGTGCGCCAGCACCGACCATTGCTCAGGCTGTTTATGCACGCTCAATGTCATCATTTAAAACATTAAGAGAGCAAGCAAGTCATTTGCTAACTGCGCCTGATGCTAGAAGTTATAACAGTGATGAACAACAACAGCTGATCAATCATCTGCACGATGCAATATATTGTGCAAAAATTTGTGCTTATGCTCAGGGTTTTCAATTAATGAAGCAAGCAGAACAAGAGCATGGTTGGAAGTTAGAATTTGCGAGCATAGCTAAGATCTGGCGTGCCGGTTGTATTATTCGTGCGGTATTTCTGCAATCGATCACTGAAGCATTTGAGCGTAATGAAGAGTTGGAAAATTTAATTCTTGACGAATTTTTTGCCCAGCAATTAAGTAAATATCAGGCGTCATGGCGTAAAGCGATTGCTGAAATTACGTTAATGGGGATCCCGGTTGGCGCATTGTCATCTTCGTTATCTTATTATGATTCAATGCGCAGTTCAGTGTTACCTGCTAACCTTTTACAAGGACAGCGTGACTATTTTGGTGCCCATACTTTTGAGCGTAATGATAAGGCCAAAGGCAAGAAGTATCATGTAGAATGGTCAACGACTGAAAGAAATATCGTCGAAATATAATAGCAAAGGCAGCAAAGTGCATGAGTGATGAACAATATAAAGATAAGTTGTCACCTGAAGCTTATCAGGTTTGTCGGTTAGCAGCGACGGAACGTCCGTTTACCGGCAAATATAATGATCATTGGCTTGTTGGTGTTTATCATTGTGCCTGCTGTGAACAAGCTTTGTTTCTTTCCAGTGCGAAATTTGATGCTGGATGTGGCTGGCCTAGTTTTAATGATTGTCTTAAAGAACAGGTCAGCTATTTACCGGATAATTCTCATCGAATGATCAGAACGGAAATTCAATGCCGACATTGCCAGTCGCATCTTGGCCATGTCTTTGATGATGGACCTCAACCGACTGGCAAGCGTTATTGCGTTAATTCTCTGAGTTTGATATTTCGCCCTGAAGCAGAATAACGTGAATTAAAACTTTGGCGGCACAAAAGTCTTATTGGTAATTTTCGCTAACGTTGATTCTGCCACCAGATCGAGAAATTCACCGTCCAATTGGTATACGTCTAAGTAGTTTTTAAAAGTTCCAGGTTTAATGTCTTTATCTGCTGGATCGTAAAGTTGGAGAATTCTTAGCCAGATATAGGCCTGTTTTACCTGTTGTTTTTCTGCAAAAATACTAGACAAGGTTTTAAATATTTCGTTATTTACTTTGCTCTCAGGGTTAAATAATTCCAGAGCATGAAATAATAGTTGTAAGGTTTTTTGTTGGTCCGTCTTAGTATAATAGGTCGCCAGCTCATACTGAGATTCAGGAGTTTCCAGTGCTTGAGTGCCTTCCATGGCTAAAAATTTAGCTAGTGCCTGTTTATCAAGAAACCGGGTCCAGTGATAATATAATAACCTTGGATGCTCTGAGCTTCTTGTTTGCTCAGCAATTTCTTCAAGCCGATTACGCGCTTTCATCATATTTTCAATGCGTCGGGTTTTTTTCTCTTTTAATTTTACATGCTCAATATTAGAGGCATGGGTGACGCATTTATTATAATTTTCATAGGCAATTAATTGATGGAACTTATGAATGTCTTGTGGAGCAGTTTTAGCTGCAATATTTGCCATGCCAACTTCGATACGCTCTTTTTTGCACCAGGAATCCTCATGGAACTCTTCACATATTTGAGGGTGCTGCTGGCATAATTGAACATAATTAGGAGCTGAATCACAGCCCAAAAGCGAGGTCAGCGCGGTTAATAGTAAAAAATAGCTAATTTTCATCAATGTGCTCAAAAAAATATATTAAGAAAGTCGGTGTAACCTATAGCGAAACATTTCATGTTCAATTACAATACGCCCCGCATTTCGTTACTAATATTAATCACTATAATGAATATTAGTACATGGTTCAATTGACTGAAATAAAAGGTTTACGCAATGACTTCTCATCTTGAGGAACAATATCAAACTAGCTGGCAAGAACGTCAAACATTTGCTGAAAATATGCAGCCTATTATTGGGCAGCTATTTAGAAACAAAGGTATTGAAGTTTCTGTTTATGGACGCCCATTAGTGAATGCTTCTGCTATCGACATTATCAAAGCCCATAAGTCTGTCGCATTACATGAAGAAAGTAAGCTTCGTTTACGTGAAAGCTTTCCTTTTATCGAAGCGTTAAGCAAAATGGAATTAGCGCCGGCACGTATTGATGTAGGTAAGTTAGCGTATCGTTATTTGTTTCAAGGTGGTGCTAACGGTTTTTCGATTGAACAATATTTAGAAAAAGAATTAACTGACATCTGTAAAAATGCTGACCAAGAGCCAGCAAAAGACGTAGTGTTATACGGTTTTGGCCGTATTGGTCGTTTATTAGCTCGTTTATTAATAGAGCGTGCTGGACCGAGTTCTAAACTCAACTTACGTGCGATTGTTATTCGCCCAGGAAAAGATGGTGATTTAGCCAAACGCGCTAGTTTATTGCGTCGTGACTCTGTTCATGGTGCGTTTAACGGTAGTATCACTATTGATGAAGAAAATAACGTTATCAAAGCAAATGGTGCATTTATTAAAGTAATTTATGCTAATTCACCATCAGAAATTGATTATACTTCCTACGGTATTAATAATGCGCTAGTTGTTGATAATACTGGTATTTGGAGTGATGAAGAGGGCTTAGGGCAACACTTACAGTCTACTGGTGTGGCTAAAGTACTATTAACGGCGCCAGCAAAAGGCGATATTAAAAACATCGTTTACGGCGTAAACGAAGATATGATTTTAGCGGAAGATAAAATCATATCTGCAGCTAGCTGTACAACTAATGCTATCACCCCTGTGTTAAAAGCATTAAATGATCACTTTGGTATCAGAAATGGCCATGTAGAAACGGTCCATTCATATACCAATGACCAAAACCTGATCGATAATTATCATAAAGCACCACGTCGCGGCCGCAGTGCACCACTAAATATGGTGATCAGTACGACCGGTGCAGCAAAAGCCGTAGCTAAAGCATTACCAGAGTTAAAAGGTTTATTAACAGGTAACGCTATTCGTGTACCTACGCCAAATGTATCGATGGCTATTATGAACCTGAATCTTAAGCAAGAAACGTCGAAAGAAGCGTTAAATGATTATTTACGTAATATCTCGTTAAACTCTAAGTTACAAAACCAGGTTGATTACACAGCATCGACTGAAATTGTTTCAACTGACTTAGTTGGTTCTCGTTATGCGGGTGTGGTTGATTCACAAGCAACTATTGTTGACGGCGATAGAGCTGTACTTTATGTCTGGTATGACAACGAGTTTGGCTATAGCTGTCAGGTGGTACGAGTGATGTTGGAAATGGCAGGGATCACAATCCCTACTTTGCCACAAAGCTAAAAACTCGTCGATATGCAAAGAAAAAAAGGTGCTTAAATGCACCTTTTTTTATTAAGTTTTCTCTGTTATGGTCGATACTGTAAAAGGTGTGATGAAAAAACGTTGTACTTTTATCAATCATTAAGAGAGGTTTTATGTCTATAACCATAGGTTCTACAGATAGCGTTCAAACCAATACTGAATCAGCTCACGCAATATTGACCGCGAAAAAAGCACAAAGCCAACAAGAAATTGAAGGGCAAATGGCGCTCAAGCTAATAGAGTCAGCAAGTCCAGAAGGTGCTGCGATGCCTGCGGTTGGCAATAGCGGACATAATATCAATATTAAAGTGTAGTTTTATATAGGCTAAATACAACGAGCTGGCTTTGGCAAGCCAGCATATTTAGTTGCTTGTTTAGCTGGTCCCTCTGGAAATAGTCGATATAAATAGCGGCTGCTTGCTTTTTCCGCACCAAATTCTGCTTTCATTGCTTTAGTCAGTGCCCGTATAGCGGGTGAAGTATTATAAGTTATATAAAACTGACGGACGAAACGTATCACTTCCCAATGCTGCTCAGTTAGTACTAAATCATCCTGCATAGCAATAACTTGCGCTAATGGCTCAGACCATTGAGTATGGTCGATTAAATAGCCTTGGGTATCTGTTGCTATTTCTTGTTGATTAAACACTAAACTCATTGCCAGGTTACCGAATTAGAATAGGTAAAAATTAGCTCTGTTAATTGAGCTAAATGAATCTTTTTTATCGAAGCGTGGGCTATTAATGCTCTTGCTGTCATATGAGGTGTTATTGCATAGACGTTTGAGGTCACTGCGAGAATATCTGCTAATAATTGATGGTTATTAAGGTAACAGCCATCATCGAGTAAAACAATTGCATCATCAGGGGTTAACAACGTTAACATTAAACTCGCTTGCTGGACAGCAAAGGGAGAACTTCTTAGTAGGTGAATACTGGTGTTTTCCATAAAAATAATCCTAGAAAGTTAATATCGTCGCGTGTTGTTTTAACGCTTCAGCAAACGGCTCAGCAGCGAGTACTTTTACACCATCAATATGGAAATTTGCGCTGATACCTCTTTCTATTAAACTTTGCTCGCAGACATACAGATGTTCTAAATCATAAAATTCAAATGCGGCGAAAGTCTTTAAAAAATCTTTTACATTAATCTGTGCAGGTTGTTGTTGCGCTACCAGTTGCCAAACTCCATCACCTTTAAAGAATAAGTGAGTTTCTTGCTCATAACTTCCCATGATCATAGCAATATCTAATGCATCTTTAGCATCAGGAGCACAAAAAGGGGCGCAAGTATTTAAAATCGCGATTGATTTAGTCGTTATCATAATTGCACCACACGATCTGCTTTACTATGAAGTTCAACCAACTCACCTAAACCTGCCATGGTAAATGCCTGATGGCTAAGTTCAAGGTTGCTTTCGCTTAATAAACCATGTTTTTCAGCTGCCGTGCTACATAGGTATAACGGGATGTTTGTTGTTTGCGAAAGCTCTTGCCACCGGGGAAGTAAAGGGGATTCATCACTAGGTATCACTAGATGTTCACTGGCATTTAGTACGCCTACTTGGTAAAAGAACACGCCAATAACATTCATTCCCTGATCGACTGATTGTGAGATAAATTGGAACGCAGTTTCAGTTAAATGATTGTTTGGGGCGGTAGTAATAATAACAGCCAAACTTTTCACGCTAGTGCCTTAGTTGTTTATTTAGTTGAAAAAAAAGCCTCTATTTTAGAGGCTTTTTATTATACGTTAAATTTTACCAGAGATTAATCATCAGAGCCAAAAGCCCCTAATAAATGTAATAGGCTGGTAAAAATATTATAAATATTTAAGTATAAAGCAACGGTTGCGCGAATATAGTTGCGTTCGCCACCGTGAATGATACGGCTAGTATCAAACAAAATTAAACCCGACATGATCATAATGATTGCTGCGCTTAAGGCCAATGATACTGCTGGGATAGCAAAGAAAATATTCGCAATAGCTGCAATGATCACGACAATCAGACCTACCATTAAAAAGCCCCCCATAAAAGAGAAGTCTTTTTTACTGGTTAGGGCATATCCTGATAAGGCGAAAAAGATTAATGCAGTGCCGCCTAAAGCTTGCATGATAAGTGAACCACCATTAGGTAATGCCGCATAATAGTTAAGCATTGGCCCTAAAGATGCGCCCATTAAGCCAGTGAAGGCAAAAATCCAGAAGATACCATTAGCTTTATCAGCTTGTTTATTGACCACAAATAATAAGCCGAAAGCAACAAGTGTCATTACTAGAGCCGCCAAATGAGACAAGCCCATTGCCATTGAAATACCGGCAGTTACTGCGCTAAACGCTAATGTCATTGATAATAGCATGTAAGTGTTTTTTAACACTTTATTGATTTCAATAGCAGAGCCGCGACTCGCCGTTTGAAAACCCATATTTGATTGCATAAACATTCCTCTAAGAACTGTAATTATATTTTTAAGATAAGGGCAAAATTGATAAGTTCAAGTAAAGATCAATTTTAACCAGCAAATCTTATGACATATTATGACATAAGATTTGTAAATTACTATGCCTTATTTAAATTTTATCCTTGATAGTAATGACACTATTTTGTTACAAAATATAGTGGAAATTTAATTTATATAACAAAGCACTAACTATTTTGTGCATTCGTGACTTCTGACTTTCTAAAGCAGGACTCGCTATGATCGTTAATTAAGCCACATGCCTGCAGGTGGGCATAGCAAATAGTAGAGCCAAAGAACTTAAATCCCCGTTTTTTTAAATCTGCACTAATAGCGTCAGACAAGGGAGATGTCGCTGGGTAATCCGCTAATGTTCGGATATTGTTTTCAATCGGAGTATTGTTAACATAACGCCATAAGTAGTTACAAAAGCTGCCAAATTCTTCTTGGATGGTGATAAAAATTTTAGCGTTGCTAATTGCCGCTTTAATTTTGGCTCTATTGCGGATGATTGACGCGTCCTGCATTAACTGCTCAACTTTATTTTCATCGAAAGTTGCTACGGTATGAACATCAAAATCAGCAAAAGCTTTTTTATAGCCAGCTCGTCTTTTTAAAATAGTGTACCAACTGAGCCCGGCCTGGGCTGATTCTAAGATGATAAATTCAAACATTTTCTTATCATCACGAACAGGAACGCCCCATTCTTCATCATGATATTTAACATAGTCTGGTTTACTGGTATCTAACCAAGGGCATCTTGTTGGTTGTTCCGTTGTCATATTGTTTTTGAGGTATATTGCGATAGATATTATCTTACTTTGCCATTGAAATTAGTACAATTATTAATAACTGCTACTCTTATTATAGGACTATATGGACACTCACTTTTATTTAGGGTTGCAGGTATGCTCGAACAGGAAATTAATAACCTTGATGCTATCCCATTTCCATTAATAGAAATTACGACTCAGGGGCAAATCGTTGCAACGAATGCTGCGTTTACTAGTATGTTTCAGTTTGATGTTAGTACTAACGTTAACATCAATACACTTTTTCAATTTACTAATGAGCAGCTGGATTTTACCGAGCTGGTAAGAAGTGGCGGCGAAATTACATGTATAGCGTTATATCAAAAAAGCTTAGTGGATAAATGTGATGTACAGCTTAGCATTAGGCCGCAACCGCAAAATAACAGCTTACTTACTGTTTTAGTAGAAAAGTCACCTTATTGGTATCGTCAGTACAATTTAAAAAAGCAGGCATTACATAAAATAGAGCACAGTATTGACCGAACATCTACCGGACTATGGGAATACGACTTAGGTAGTCAACAAGCAGAATTCTCAGGAAGGTTCAAAGAGTTGGTGATGGTTCCCCGTGATCATCTCTTAACCTGGCAAGAATTTAGGAGTTTAGTGTTTAGTGAAGACAAAGGTGTGTTTGATGCTTTTCTTAATAACCATATTCAATTCAATATTTTATTGTCGTTTGAATTTAGGATAGTTAAAAATGGCAAAGTTCACTGGTTTCAACTAAAAGGAGAAGCGATTCAAGATCAAAATCGAGCGCGGATCATCATGGGTTCGTTAACAGATTGTACCGAGATAAAAAAAACCATCGCCAAGTTAAACGACACCGTTGAAAGTAAAGATATTGCCATGAAAGCGGGGAATATTGGCACTTGGCGAGCTGAGTGTATTGATGGTAAACGTTGGCGTTGGCGCTGGGATGAATTGGCCAATCAGATGTTTATGCTCAATAAAGAAGACATAGGCAAGATAAATAAATTACTCAGCTTATTGCACCCGGAAGACTCACCACGCATTATCGCCGCAATTGAAAACTCGTTAAAAACGGGTGAATTTTTTAATGAACATTACCGGGTAATTTTAGCTAATGGCGAACTTAAATATATTTTAGGAAAAGGTAAGGTTAGTAAAAACTTTAATGGTAACAGTTATCGTATCGATGGTATCTGTATTGACCAGACGCTTATTTATAAAGTACAGCATGAGCTAGAACTGTTAAATAACCAATTAGAACAGCGGGTGTTAAGTCGTACTCGCTTATTAGAGAAAGCAAAAGAACAGGCTGAACAAGCTAGTCAGACGAAAACGGATTTTCTTTCAATGATGAGCCACGAACTAAGAACACCAATGAATGCCGTCATAGGTTCGTTAGACTTGTTATCAACAACAGAGCTGAGTGTTGAATCACTCGATTTGTTAGATACCGCAAAAACGTCAGCTAATAACCTAGTTTTTATACTTAATGACATTTTAGATATTAACAAAATTGAGGCAGGTAAATTAGAACTGGAAGAGTCTGCGTTTTCTGTATCTGAAGTTATCGACAATATCGTTAAAGTATTTATTCCAGTGCTATCAAAGCAAAATGTGCAATTGGTAGTGATAGAAGATCCGCAGATCCCACGATTTGTTAAAGGCGATGCTACCCGAGTGAGACAAATCTTGTTTAATATTCTCGGCAATGCCATTAAATTTACAGGTGGTAAATCACACGACAAAGGCGTGATCAAATTAATTGCTAGGGTTGAAGAAAGTAATCAACTACTAAGCCATATCAGTTTTGTAATCTCTGACAACGGTATAGGCATCGCAAAAGATGTTCAGCAAAAGTTGTTTTCGCCTTTTACTCAGGCTGAGCGCTCTACCACTCGAAAATACGGTGGTACGGGGTTAGGGTTAAATATTTGCGGTAAATTAACGGAAATGATGGGCGGGGAGATTTCATTAAAAAGTAAATTGGGTGAAGGGACAACATTTACCATTAATTTGCCGCTATGGATCTCACAAGAAACGACTGCATTGGAAGTAGAAACATTAACCGGGACCAATGTCGCAATTTTATCGATGATCAATGATGATTTAGAGCGAGTTTATAATTGGACAGCTTATCTCGCTGAAGAAGGAGCATCGGTGAAGTTGGTTGAATTTGATCATGTCGTCGAGCACAGTGATGAATTTGATGTAGTCATTATTCTTGCCAATTATCAAGAAGCTATTAGACAACAAGTCGCTTCGCTTTATCAGCAAGTGAAAAACTCCAGTAATATCTGCTGTGCCATTCAGCGCAATGAAATCGCTTTATTCCGTGAATTTCTTCCCGGAGTGAAGTTGTTGCCCGTCTGTCCAATAACTCGTGTACAGCTAATTGATACCGTCAAGCAAATAAAGTTAAGTAATCAAACCTTAACCCTTGATGATCTGGATTTAAGTGAACTGGCATTATCATTAGAAGAAACAAGCACCGAAAGCACTCATTTAAAAGGCGGTATCTTAGTAGTGGAAGATAATCCTCTTAACCAGAAATTAATTAAAAAACAAATGAAGCATATCGGTTACGCCTGCGACATTGCAAATAATGGTGAAGAGGGGATAACACAATGGCAAAACAAACGTTATAAATTAATCTTAACCGATTGTCATATGCCGTTGGTTGATGGGTACGATATGACTAAGAGTATTCGGGCACAAGAAAAACAAAAACAGCTTAAGCCTATTCCTATCATTGCAATTACGGGCGCCGCGATGACTGGTGATGAACAACACTGTTTTGATAGCGGTATGAATGACTTTGTCAGTAAGCCAATGCAAATGTCGGATTTAAAAGAAGTCCTTAAAAAGTGGTATAAATATGAACAATAAGAAGCAGGTATTGAACAAAGAGGTGATGATTAACCTTATTGGTGATGATCAAGTGGCAGCGAGAAAATTTGAAATTGAATTTCTCAAGCAAGCAAAAGATTCAATTGCTGAGATTACCGCCTATTTTAATCAAGAACGCTTTAAAGAGATCAGTGAAGCAGCGCACTACCTGAAAACCTCAGCTAACGCTATTGGTGCCGAAATTACGGCAGATCATCTTCAACAGTTGGAAAACTGTGCTATTAATCAAGATTCAATGCAATGTAAACAGCAAATTATTGAAATTCATCAAGCGGTTAAACAAGTGTATGCGGAGGTGGTGAATAATGACTAAACCTATGTCTATTGCTTGTCGTCACCCCAAAGTTGTAATGCTTATGGATAACGAAGAAAACATTGCAGGCGCTGCGAATATCATTGCTGAACAGATTGAAGAATATCGTACCATATTATTTGACGATAAAAGTGCCAAGTATCTCGCGATGACAAAACCAGGGGTGTTACTAATAGCACTAAATAATGTAGAGAAAAGCGTCAAAGTCTATGGTGAACTGGTTGAGAGTGGCATTGTTAATTATCCACATAACAGCATCATTTTATGTAATAACAAAGAATCAGGTTTAGCGTTTAGGTGTTGTATTAAAGGTTTGTTTGACAATTACTTTGTTTATCAACCTTTATATGAAAGATTCCGCTTAAAAATGATAGTGCATAGTGCACTTCAAAATACTCAGCTCAGTGCCGATTACGCTGGCATTCAGGAAGAACAGTTAGAGCAGGTTGATGAAGAGTTTAATCAATTAATTGAAGAAAGCAGTCAATGCAAAAACAAACTGTTGCAACAAATAGAGAACAGCCGTGAAGAGATAAGGCAAGTATCTGAAAAAATAGAACAGTCACAACAAAATGTCGATGTTTCTCCCCAAGAGATCCTTAGAGGGATCACAGAAGAACATTTAAAACCATTATTGAACTCTTTAGAAAATGATATTAAATCTAACTTAGGTAGTATGATCAGCCAATTGGTTAATCAACAACAAAGTCAGAAAAAGCATACGAAAGCATCAGTCGAATTGACAACACCTAAACGAGCAGATCATCAATCGCTCTATCAAAATGTAAGTAATGCTGAAAAGGCTGATGAGGTTGAAAATAAACCGCAAGCGAGTAAAAAAGGCATATTGCAAGATCCGATTAAAAAGGCGGTGTTAAATAATGATAGTGGCCGCATTTTGGTTGTTGAAGATAATCAACTTTATCGCGATATGCTAGTTAATGTGCTTAGCAAAGAAAAATATACCGTTGATGAGGTAAGTGATGGTTTAAAAGCGATACGTAAAATAAAAGATAGCGATTATGACCTGATCATAATGGACTTATTTATGCCAAATCTTGATGGTTTAAATGCCACTAAACAAATTCGAAATGTTTCTGGTGGTAAAGACATTCCAGTGATTGCGTTAACCGGTAACAAGAATAAGGAAATAGTCCGTAAATGGGCGGCGTACGGTTTAAAAGGTTATATTATGAAACCGTCAACTAGGGAAGAAATCTTGGCCGCCGTGTCTCGTTGCGTCGCATGATTTTTATACCCGATCACAAAAAAAGCCCGTTGATTGACTAAATAGGCAACAAAGTGGTTATAAAATTAGCAAACAGTACATTTAGGAAAAATTAATACTTTACAAGCGTTTTCGTTCACTTTAATATTCGCCTCGTCTTAAGGCAACGCCTTAATGACCTCTGGTGAGATGGCTGAGTGGTCGAAAGCACCGGTCTTGAAAACCGGCAAGGGTTTGTAGCCCTTCTAGAGTTCAAATCTCTATCTCACCGCCATATTTAGTAAAAAAGCCGCTGATATTATCAGCGGCTTTTTTATTTCCAATCTTTATTTTTAATCGTTTAACGTGCTTGGCAAGATCAAACTAATGCTAGTGCCCTGACCAAGTGTTGACGTTATCGCTATTTCACCTTTAAGTTCATTCTCAACTAAGCCTCTGCTGATATAAAGCCCGAGGCCAGTACCGCCTTTATTAGCTTTTGTGGTATAGAATTTATCGAATATTTTTGACAGCTGCTCCGCTGGGATCCCCATGCCATTATCTGTTACCTTAATAATGATTTTATCTTGTTGCTCTGTTACGTCTATATCGACGACGCCTTGATCATTTTCATTAAAGGCATGCATTAGGGCATTATTAATTAAATTGGTGATCACCTGAGAAATAGTGCCACTGTAACTGTAGATGTAAATAGGCTCAGTTAGGTTTACGTTAACCTGATGGGCTGTTCTTTTGATTTTAGGGTGCAAGGTCAGGACGATATCGTTAAGCAAGGTTTTTAAGTTGAATTTATCGAGCGTTAAATTACACTGGCCAACAGCAATATTTTTAAAACTTGTCATTAACTGATCCGCTCGAATGCTGTTTCTGTCACAGAGCTCAATAATACTTTTGTGTTCATGAATAAAATCGAGTAATTCTTGTTTTTTTAAATTGCCTTGTTCGAGGTGCTGTTCTATTAGTTCAAGATTATCTTTCAACATGCTAACCGATAGCTTCAAATTACCGAGTGGCGTTGATACTTCATGGGTGATACTGGCGACCATTTCACCAAGCGCGGCCATTGCCCGATTCTGTTCTAATAACTCTTGCTCAAGTAGGCGCTTTTTACTAATGCTGAGCTGATGACCGACTCTGGCAAGTAATACCTCTCGTTCTACTGGCTTTGTAATATAGTCAGCTCCGCCGACAGAAAAACCTTTACGTAAATCTTCAGGAGCAACTTTTGCGGTAACAAATATAATGGGTATATCTTGAGTGGCTGAGGAAGCCTTTAGTTGACTGCAAGTTTCAAAACCATCGATACCTGGCATGAGTACATCTAACAAGATTAAATCAGGTTTTAAATTGGCTGCTAATTTAAGCGCGGTTTCTCCACTGGTGACTGCAGAAATACGATAGCCCTGTTGCTCTAAATAACGGCGTAACAAATCTATATTGGTTGGATTATCGTCAACGATTAATAGTGTTTGATGCTCATCCATCGTCCATTACACTCTGTAGAAATTCCAGCATTGCATCCATATCATAACTATAGACAAATTCGCTTAAATATTGAACTAACGGGGATAGCTCTGGTTTTTCCTCCTTTAAAGATGTCAAGAATTGCTCAATTTCTGTAATTTGATAGAGCTGGCAATATTGCAATAGTGTTTTCATTTGTGGCTGGCAATATTGAGCTAATTCATGTAAATGAATTAAATCGCTATTAGCTTGCAAAGAACCTACTTTATTTTGATAGTCGTATTCAATATGAAGCAGTTGTTTAAGTGTTTGGTAAACATCTTCAAAATGAAATGGTTTTGCAATAAAGCCATTAAAGCCTAGGTCGACAAAATATTCTTCGTCAAAATGCATACTAGATGCTGAAACGGCTACTACTAATACATCCGGGTAATTAGTGATAATTTGCTTTAATAATTGATCCCCAGCCATTTCTGGCATCATCATATCGGTAAAGACTAGATCTATTTTATGTTGCGACATCAGGTTAAGAGCGGTTTGACCATGCTCAGCTTGATAAACGGTAAAACCGACATCCGATAACATACGGGTCAGTATGATACGGTTAACTTCAATATCATCGACCACCAAGATACTTTTACTTTGATCCGCTCTTAGTTGTTTTACTTGCCAATCGTCGTTAGCGCCCAGTTCAGCCTCAACCACGGGAAGTTGAATATCAAAATAAAATTTTGCCCCTTGTGCTAATTCAGACTCTAAGTGCAGGTCACAAGCCATTAATGAAAGGTATTTTTTCGATATGGTTAAGCCTAACCCTGTACCGCCAAGTCCTTCTTGAAGATTGCCTTGATTAAACGCATTAAAGATCTTTTGCTGATACTCTGGCGCAATTCCTGGGCCAGTGTCGGCAATTTCAAAATGAAAATAATTATTAGCTTGAGGGGTTAGGGTAAAGCAAACTTGTCCATTATCGGTAAATTTAATCGCATTACCAATAAGGTTAATTAATACTTGCCTAAGTTTGCCTTGATCACCTAATACTGACAGTTTTTGACTGGCAATGTTATTAACGGTTTGCCATTCCAGTTGTTTTTGTTGCGCCTTTAGTCTGAACATATCACTGAGCGTGATAAACATTAATTCCAGATCAAACACCTGCTTATTTAAAGTGACGGCATTGGCTTCAATTTTTGATAGATCTAAGACATCGTTAATAATCCCCAGTAAATGTTCGCCAGAATGTTCAATCACGGACAATGAATGTTGTTGATCGCCGGATAAATCAGTGTCTCTTTGTAATATCTGGGTATAACCTAAGATAGCGTTCATCGGTGTTCTGATCTCATGAGAAATGTTGGCAAGAAACGCTGATTTTGATTTATTGGCCGCAATAGCTTCGTCCATTGCCAGTTGCAGCTGTTCGGTTGCTTGTTGTTTCGCCGATATTTCCGTGGTGAGCTGCATATTTAAGTCAGATAGCTGACTTTGCCTTTGTTGCATTTGTCTTAAAATAAACAACACCGCTAAGGCACTAAATAACAATAGCGCACTTATTAACCCTACCATTTGCCAAAAGATATTGTTGACCTTACTAACACCATGTTCTAACGGCTGTATTACTTCTAAAACACCACGAATATCGCCAACTTGCCAGTCGTTTTTCGGTGTATCTGGATGGCTGTTATGACAGCTGATACAGGCGGGGCGCATAACATCAGCGACAGCATAACGTAAACTTAAAACACCATTAACCATTTCTATTTGGGTAAATGCCTGCTTTGGTGTTTGTTGAAACGATTGCCACGCTTGGCGTTCAAATTCGCCGTTTAGGCCGCCGGTTTGTTGTCGCCATGGAAAAGGGTATGCACTGTATAATTTTGCTTTTACCTGATCGCCATGTTCGCTCAGCTTATCTATTAATAGCATGCTTAATGTCGCGGGCAGGGGAATAGCACCCGTTTTATCGTGATAGTCATGAGTGATTTCTAGTCCTTGACGAGCTGCTGTTGCGACTACTTCGGAGGAATATAGGGTGCGAAATTCAGTCAGTAAGTTAATGTATTGTGCTGCACTGCTTTGGGTTGTTGAGCGAACCAAATCAAGATTTAGTTTTTTTACATACCAAAACATCGCCAGAGATATCAGTAATATCAGGCAGAAGACAAGTAACAGTGATTTTGAATAACCACGGCGAAAACTAAAGCGAGAAAAGGATTTCAATCGAAAAATCCAATACCTTGTTTTTACATTCTGCTATTTAGTATAGGCATAAATTAGCAAGTGTTTGTAAAATTTATAGAAATTCTTTAATTTCTTTCATTGTTAACTGTAATAAAAATAAAATATTGGTAACGCGTAACAAAATCTTACCTATCAAGTGTATCTAGATGGCTTGCAATGCGTTGTCGAGATCGGCAATAAGGTCTTCGACATTTTCTAATCCAACGGAAATTCGAATATCACTGGTAGATATGCCCATTTGTTCAAATTGCTCTGCTGATTGTTCTTTTAGCCCACTGATAGCAGGGGCATAGACTAAGCTTTCATGACCGCCCCAGCTAACGCCTATTTGAAAAAGTTGTAATGAATTAACAAATAGTTTGACTTGAGTGAGGGTACAAGTTTTCAATTGAAAACTCATTAAGCCGCTATAGCCAGTCATTTGTTTGTTAGCTAATTTATATTGTGGAAAACTAACTAATCCCGGGTAGTTAACTTTTTCAATACCATCATGCTGATGCAGGAAGTTGGCAACCTTTAGCGCATTTTGCTGATGTTTTTCCATGCGTAATGATAATGTTCTTAAACTCCTAAGTAGAAACCAGGCTTCCATTGGCGCCATTTTTGCGCCCAGTAATTCATATTCCCTGAAATGTATGGCATTTAAGAGTTGTTCACTGCCAATTAATACTCCGGCAATAATATCGCTATGGCCACCTAAGTATTTTGAACAGGAATGAATTTCTAAATCTATGCCTAAGGATAACGGTTTTTGAAATAACGGTGTTGCCCAGGTGTTATCCATCGCGGTTGCGATTTGATGTTTTTTCGCAAGCTTAGCAATGGCAGCTAAATCCTGTAATTTAAAGACCACAGAAGAAGGGCTTTCTAAATAAATTAACTTAGTGTTGGGGCGAATATGCTTTTTAAAATCTTCAACGTCGGTGCCGTCAACATAACTCACTTCGATATTAAATTTTGCGATTAGAAAATCATTGATCAGGCTTATTGACGGGCCGTAAGTATTTTTTAAGGTGATCAGGTGATCTCCCGCGCTCAAAAAATGGAGCATCGCCGCTGAAACCGCAGCCATACCCGAAGCAAATAGCTTAGCTGTTTCTCCGTGAGCAAGTTGCGCCAGCTTTTGTTCTGCCATGCGAACCGTAGGGTTAGTGCCTCGGGTATAGATAGGATTATTCACTTTATCCTCAAAAGCGTGTTCAATCGCTTGCCAGGAATCAAAGGTAAACAATGAATTTTGGTATATTGGAGGCACAACAGCACCGAAGCTGTCAGTATTTTGCTGAACATCGCTGACCATTTGTGTGTCGCTATGAAATGTATCATCCATTGGGTAACTCATCCTTTTTAGTTGTTTGTTGAAAATATCCGATACCGCACCAGGCAAAGAGAAATGCTATGGCAATATTAATTAATGATAATAATTGCCAGCGCCAGTAGTCTTGAATCGCAACGTTGAGTGAGGCATAGACAAATACCGACGTAGTACTCCACGGGATCAGGCTTTCTATCATGGTTCCTGTGTCTTCAAGTGAGCGAGAAAGCACTTTGCGCGGTAGCTTGCATTGGTCATACTTAGTCTTAAATGATTCCCCTACAACAAAACTGTTGGCGTATTGACTTGAGGTTAATGCATTGACTACTCCTGAGGCGATCAAAGTAGTGGAAATGAGTGCGGCTTGTGAAGATATTTTATCTAGCACATGATTAATAACAGTTGGAATGGCATTAATACAATCAAGGGCGCCAAGATAGATAAACACTAAGATCACAATAATGATCGGGGTATTAAGTGCATATAGCCCGCCGCGATTAAATAGACCATCTAACGGATCAGGTAATTGCGTCGAGCTATTGGTCAACATGTTGATGTCAAACCCTTGGTAAAGCGTTTGAAAAACCGCTGATAGCGTTACCTCTTGAAATACTAGCGCTAAGATACATGCGGCAATAGAAGATAAGATCAAGGTCGGTAGCGCCGCTACTTTTCTTATTGCACCGATTAATACGATTACTGGCGGTATTAATAATAAGATATTTAGGCTAAATAATTGCTCAATGCCGTTAAGAGTTTGTGTCAGTATATCTACCGTGCGTAAATCGCTGCTAGCGATGTTGATAATGTTAGCCGGATAAATGACATCAAGTAAAACAAACCCCAGACAAGCAAGTACTGCGGACGGCACTGTCGTCACCAGCATAGACTCTATATGTTGATAGACATCGATATTAACGGCTATTGCAGCGATATTAGTAGTGTCTGACAGCGGAGAGAGTTTATCTCCAAAATAAGCTCCGCCGACAATAGCACCAGTCGTGATTGCTAAGTCGGCGTTAATGACATTAGCAACAGAGATCAATACTAAACCTATAGTCGCTATCGAGCCCCAAGAAGTACCTGTACACAATGAAAAAAATACCGGTGTTATAAATGCGACTAAATAGATGTGCTCAGCAGAGATAATGGTTAATCCGTAATACACTAAATAAGGGATAGTGCCAGCAATCATCCAGCTAGCGATTAAAAGGCCTATGGCAAACAAAATCAATAACGTTGGCAAAGCTTGAGCTAATTTTGCTGTAATACGTTCTAAAATTTGTGACCATTGATGGCCTATGGCAAGTAAATAGCTAATGCTAGCAATGGCCGAGAGCAGAAATATAATTTCAAGGGGGAGCTGAGGTTGTTGCCAAACAACAGGCCTGACAATTAAGCCATAGCCGATAGTTAAAACTAAAATGCTAATGGTGACCACACTATCAATAAGCTGGCGTCGCTTGTCCTTGACCATGAATTATTTTTGCTCTTTGCTGATTGGAGTTAATCTTGCTGCCCAACCACCGTTTGGTGCTAAGTTAATTGTGATAGTGTCATCCCGATTAACGATACGACGTTTTATCTGATAATCACTGGCATACTTATCTGCATTAACACCATCTTCAAACGTCACAAGTTGGTATTCGCCATCACTTAAAAACGATAACTTTGCGCTAAAACTTTTAGCAATGTCGTTATTCATTGCACCAATAAACCAGTTATTGCCTGAACGCCTGGCGCTGACGATATGCTCAGCCATCTTAGCAAACAGTATGTTAGTATCATCCCATACCGTTGGAATTGCGCTAATAAAGCGAGTGGTTTGATCTTCCGCTAAATAATTTGACGGACTATCAGCGAGCATTTGCAGTGGACTTTCATAGATGACATACATGGCAACTTGATGAGCACGGGTGGTTTGGCTCATAGGGCGATTAAAAGCAATACTGAAATTTTTCGGTTGTTTATTGACCATAGCACCTGGGGTATAATCCATCGGCCCGGCAACCATTCGGATAAAGGGCAAAGTTAAATTGTGTTTAGTCGTAATATAATCTGCCCATTTATTGTGCTCTAAACCTCTTAAGCCTTCTCGGGTTAACACATTAGGGTAAGTACGTCTTAATCCGGCGGGTTTATATGAACCGTGGAAATCTACTAATAGATGACGTTTGGCTGCTTGTTCTGCTACTCGCCAGTAATATTGCACCATGCTTTGGTCATCACGCTGCATAAAATCGACTTTGATCCCAGCTGCGCCCCAAGTTTTATAGGTATCTAATGCACGCGTTAATTTTTGCGCCAATGTCTCCCATATCACCCAAAGAATCACATCAACATTTTTGCTTTTGCCGTAGCGAATAATTTCTTTGACGTCGATATCGGGCGATACTTTTAATACATCGCCTAACTGATACCAGCCTTCGTCCAGTAAGATATATTCAATATTGTACTTTGCAGCAAAATCAATGAAGTATTTATAGGTTTGGGTGTTAATACCTGAAATGAAATCAACGCCATAAATATTATTCGCATTCCACCAGTCCCAGGCAACTTTTCCCGGTTTTATCCAGTCTGGGTTTACAATTCGATTAGGTTCAGCCAATAAATAGCTCAGTTGATTGGTTAACAGCGCTTTATCATTATTTGCCAAAACCATAATGCGCCAAGGAAAATGTTTAACGACTTTACTTTCCGGGTATTGAGCAATAAAGTCTGCCCGTTCAGTGATCACTTCATTGCGGTCAGAATTAGCTTTTAACTTACTTTTTACCACATAATGAGGGAATTTCGCATTGAGGCTATAGGTGTCACTGCCGCTTAGCCACATTCCGGGATAATCTTGCAAAGCGCTTTCGGTTAGTACAACTTTGACATTATTCGCTGCCACCATTAATGGTAAACTGGCAAATTGTGCCTGGGTAATTTCGCTAAGTGTTGTTTGCTGATATAAACGTTCATTGTGTGAGATAAAGCTTTGCTCTTGTGGAAAGAAAACTTGTGCATCCTTGGCAAAGTTAAAATTAGCAACTTCTTTTAATACGGTAAACGGCGTTTTTTGCAAGGATGAAAAGCGATAAGCAATGCCATTATTATAAACTCTAAAGGTCAAAGATAATTGCTGGCTAAACGCAAGAGATAACTCATTAAATTGTTCATGAATTTTTGCGGTTTTTTGTTTAACTACTGGCGTTATGACGCGATCAACCGTTTGGGTATCACTAGTAATCAACTGATAACGTTTAATTGCCGCACGGTTATCTGGTCTTATCGTTAACCAGGCTTTTGCATTGTCTGCGATCTTTTGATCGTAATAATTAACTGTGTAAGTTAAAGGCGTTTCCTGAGTTAGTATCTTAGGGACCTTAATGAGCAGCTGAGTTTGTTGATCCGGTGACGCAAGCTCAAATGTTTTTGCCTGTACGTTGTCGCTTAAAACAATCGCCAGCAGAGCATAGTTAACGGCTGAAAAAATAAAAAATAGGTATTTGTTCATAGCATGTCTTTATTTATTACTAGCGCCAAAGACAAAATAGTCTCTGGCAGCAGTAAGTTATTTTAGTGAGATTTCAAGTGGTGATTCGCCTTGCCACTGAAAGGTTTGCTGGTGATTTGATTGTTGATAAACAGAAACGGTATAGCTTTCTTGCTTGTTACTGTTTCTTTTAACACAAAGGTTAAAATTATCGTTAAATGCCTGAATTTTATTAAGACACATTTCATTCCAGCCGCTCGGTAAATAAGGCGCCGCTTTAAAAGAATTAAAACCAGTCGGTTCAATGCCAAAAATACCTTCAGTAACGACACGAGCATAGAGCGCACTTTCAGCAGATAAGTGACGTTGGTCGCCTTCTGGCCAAGCTTCAACCGCGTAGGGTACATGTTCACCTAATAATCGCTTACGAGAATAATATTTGAAGTAGCGCATCGCAGTGTCAGTTTCTTGTGCGGCAAAAATGCCTCGAAATGAATACAAAGTCGCGCGATCCCAAAATGTTTTGTTGCCGGCTTCACTATAAATTCCATTTTCATTCCATAGGTGAGAAGAAAGTAGGGCAGCAAGCGTTCCTTGTTTACGGGTAAATACCCCCATAGTTAGCGGCAGTGAAATCCAGGCTCTTAATTTAGTATTGCCGTCAAAATAGCGATAGGTGTCATATCCTTGCACTTTTGCGCCAAAGTACTTTTCAATATTTGACAGCAGCGTGGTTGCTTGTTCATGCAGTTGTTTAGCTTTTGCTGGATCGCCTAGTTGTTTATTTAAATAACTTGCACTGACTAAGGCACCATATGCCAGCATATTGGTACTTAGGTTATAATCACCGGCGGGAAAACGGCCTTCTAATTCATCACTGTCTGAACCAATAACACCTTGGCTGGACAATTGACGTTTGTTATAAGCTAAACACCAATCTATTAGAGGCATCAATGCATTAGCTTGTGCTTGGTGACCGTAGGCCAGAGCAAAACGACTGGCACCATAAGCTATCATAGCGCAATCCCCCCGATCACCAGCACCATTCCAGATATCATCGCCTTCGGCGATAATGGATGATGGAATTGGTTCAAATTTGTCGTTCATAAAGCGGGCAAAGTGATTAAAGCTATTGATAGCAGACTCGTTACCATTATCATTTCCTAAAAAAGGAAAGAACGGATTGATATATTCGGCCTGATCATTTGCCCAGATCGCAGCATAATAACGACCTCCTCCTGGGCCATGCATTAGGCCTCCTTTAGTGCGAAAGATACTTTCTGCTGCCCGTAACTTGGCAAACTCAAACATTTTGTTAACGACGGGATCTGGCGTTTTTAATTCAAGCTTTTGTTGTAACTGTGTGACATATTGCTGACG
Source organism: Thalassotalea insulae (assembly GCF_030161395.1). Lineage (NCBI taxonomy): Bacteria > Pseudomonadati > Pseudomonadota > Gammaproteobacteria > Alteromonadales > Colwelliaceae > Thalassotalea > Thalassotalea insulae. The sequence goes on along the minus strand of NZ_BSST01000001.1, from coordinate 4,222,176 downwards.
CGCTCTAATTTCCTCAGCACTATTAAACTGACGACTCTGACCCGTTTGGGTGGCAAAATAGTTGACGTAAATCGTCTTTTGCTCACCTTTTGCTAGAGTAAAGCTGCCACTGCTTTGGGATTGCGCTTCAATAGCATAACGGCCATAAACGCTTTTGCTATCATCTGTCTCATAACGATAATTAAAATTACTAGTTGTGATCTCTACCGATTGTTGGGCGTTATTTTCAAAACTAATACGTTCTACGATCAAAGGTTTATCTGGGCTAGGAGATAGGGTTCTGACAATAGTTATATCAGGTGAAATGCGGCTGGTTAACGTTAATATGCCATCAAAGTTTACCTGTATTAATTTTTCATGCTGAATGGTTTCACCGTTTAGCGAAATACTAGGAGAAGCATCTAAAGGAAATTCATGAATTAAGCTGGCATGGGTATCGTTAGGAATGGTTCGTAACATTGGCCAGACAAGTTTACGGTTAAGTACTAAATTACCTGCGTTATCACTACCGTAATAAATAATACCTGAAACCTGTTCACCACTAAATTCAATATGGTCTTGATGGCTATCTGTGACCTGCCATTGGATCCCGGTATTTGCTATTGACCAACGATCGTTTAGTTGCTCCGCTAAATCATTTAATGAATGGTTAGCGGTGAATGCATCAACAGGTGTCGTTATTGCGGCTAGTAATATCGCAATAGCATTAAGTTTTTTTTGCACTAGAAGTCTCCGTTAAGGTTTGTCGAACATAAAATGGCTAATCATCATTGGAACATATCGCTCTACAGAAACACTTGCCTATATTGAATAAAAGTTTCCTGAAAAATAGCTTTTATTGTTAATGATTAAAGGCTTCCTGACGAAATTTTTGCGGTGACATGTTAAATTCACGTTGAAAAATATCGTAAAAACGACTGATTGAGCCAAAACCTGCTTCGAGAGCAATGTTAAGTACTGCCTGATTGGTATCGATAAGTAGCGCCTGGGCGTGTTGCAACCTTAGTTTGTTAATGTACTGCTTGATGGAAATACGCATTACCTGATTAAATAGCTTCATCGCATAGTTTGGGTGTAAACCTGTATGTTTTGCGACATCATCAACGGTAATTTTTTGATCATAATGATCGGCGATATAACGTAAGATCACTTGAATATGAGTTAACCCTTTGACCAGAGATCTATTCTCACTATGTTTGTCATAATTGGTTAGCTCAAAGCTACTGTATGATTCCAGTGACATCCTCCTGATGCGGTTTCGAATTTCATCAATAACTTGTAGCATAAGCGGGTCTTGACCTAGTTCTAAGTCTTGTTGCCACATTAATGTTGAATGTTCATCGGTTGGGTGCAAACTGTTCGCGACTAATACTTCTCCATTTAACAGTTGATCTAAAAACGTCTGTGGCAGTTTCCAAGATAAAAATGCCGAGAGGGGAATATAAATATTAACCATCTCACCATCACCGTATGCAGCAGTCATTTGGTGAGGAATTGATGCCCAGAAGATGATCATGCGTCCTTCAGGAATCTTAATTTTCTGCCCATTAATTAAATAATCAGCAGAACAGTTAAATAAGTAATTGATCTCGATATGGCCATGCCAATGGCTGTTTTCCATCACTTCAGGCTTATGTCGCTGAAAGCCAAAATTGTTTTCATGTCCCTGAATTGTCAATGGGCTTTTAGGATTAAATTTAATTCGGTTTATCCAATCTAACATTATCATCGCTCAACAACAGATAGTTAAATAAAGGTAATGCAAAAAATAATTGCATACAATATAAAGGTTATTTTTCAGGAACTATTTAATAAAAAATAGGAGCTAGAGAAAGCAGCGAAGGCAAGCTTGCTTGCCTTCGCTTAGTGTTGAGTGTTTTAATCTCAAGATTAAAACTTATAGCGAACACCAACCGAATAGCGACGACCATAGCTGGCTGAACTTAATCCATACCGGCCTTCACTCGCACCCGCCGCTAACATTTCGGTGTTAATAGCATTGACACTGATATTATTTTCCGGGTCTAGCAAGTTATTGCCATCAGCGGTAATACGTAAATTTTTATTAATATCATAAGCTAGGCTAATACTTAAACTTTCCCCGTCAGTAGCATTGGCTTGTTCATTGTCTACCCAACCAAAAGTCTCATATGTCCAATGCCAAGCTTTGTAGGCATTAAAGCCAGAACGCTTATTGTAAGCGATATTAGCACTGAAGCCATGTTGCTCATAAAACAGGTTGATATTGGATTGGGTTTTTGAGAGTCCCCAAAATGGTATTTCTTGTCCTTCACCGTCTTTTTCTCCAGATGAACTGTTGTTGTAGGTATAGTTAGCCGAAATACCAAAACCGGCGAATGATTCAGGCAAAAATTCATCGAAGGTTTGATACCAAGAAATTTCATAACCTCGGATCAGTGCTTGATTTTCATCATCATTATAAGGGCGGGTGACCTGAAACTCTTTTCCGGCAATGGTTTCACTAGTAATGTCATTTTTAACAAAAGCACTTAACTCTTTAAAAAAGCTAGCAAAAGCCAAATTACCTGTTTCGCTGTAATACCACTCAAGCGCAGTATCAAACATTTTCGCGCTATAAGGCGATAAGCCGGGATCATTCTCATAGAGGCTGCGCTTTGAACGGCCATCTGCATCAGTGCTGATAATAGGGTTATATTCAGTGATAGGTCTCAACTGTGCCAAATTAGGTCGAGCAATTGCCTTAGAGGCTGCTAAACGCAAGATAACATCAGGCGTTAGTGCTAATTTAAAGTTAAAGCTCGGCAATATTTCTGAATAGCTACCGGTAAAGTTAACTAGCACTCGATCTTGCCAAGCATCATTGGCTGGCAAACCATCATCACCAAATACTAAATTAGCAGGGTCTTGTGAATAACCATGGGAAGTAACATCGGTTTTTATATAACGTACACCGGCGTCTAGCATGTAGGGTAAACCAAAGAGTTGCTCTTCAATTTTTGCTTCAATATAGGCGTGAATGGTTTCTTCTTTTACAGCAAAGCTATTACTACCTGATTTGACTTGTGTTGGAATAACTTCTTGATAGGCTTCTGGGTCTAATTTTTGGTAGAATTGATACAGTGCATCTACATCAATACTGGCCCAGCTGGAAGGAACATTTGCATTGCCACCAAAGTTATCACCATTACCTGGAATAATGACGTTATCAGGTAAGCGCCACATTTCCTGACCGCCAATGACAACGGTTTCCGCATCATAAGTCGGATTAATAGCATTCATATAATCAAGCGCAAAAATAGAACCGTTTTTTGGACTATAGTGTACTTTGTCTTTTTCCTGCATGTTATAGCCGGCGCCAAAATATAGTTCGGTAATTATACCTTCACTAAATTCATAGCTACCGTCAATTACGATGCGAGTATTGGTATCATTAATGTTATCGCCGTCTATTCGTGAATAGTGCGCGCCATATTTAGCATTTTCATCAAGTGCTTGTGATAGGTAAATATCCGGTATCGCCTGACCATTATTAAAGTTAATCGCTGCTGCATCGACTCCTGCGCGTACCACAACAAACTTGGTATCACCATCATTCTTATTTTCTGCCTCAGAATGAGAAGCATCTAAATTTAATGTCAGTTGATCATGGATCCAGTTAACATTTAAGCCTAATTGATAGGTACTGCTTTTTCTCGGGTTACTGTCTTCCAGTAATTCTAACGTTGCATCGTTCCAAGCCGCTGATTCTAAAAAGCCATCGCTGCCAACGTTGTATTCAGTATACTCACCAAAAGGTCCCCAGGCAGTAGGCATCGCTAAGGATAATACTTTACCGCTGACATCAATATCATAAGTGGTATATAAGCCATCAAAGTTAACATCTAAGTTTTCGCTTGGTAACCACTGCAAGGCAAATGTTCCACCGATACGCTCACGCTCAGAACGACTCATATTGATTTTCGGGTAGCTTGGGCTACGAAACATGTCATCAGTTGTGCTGCCGCTTGGCATCGGCACATTGTTGCCGATATCGCTATAAGTATTATCGTGCCACCATGAAGCCCAGTAAGAGTCATATCTTGAGGTGGTTTTAGTGTGAACTAAAGAAAGTAGGGCACCCAACTCGCCATTATCAAACGTATCACTGATTAAAAAACTGGTTTTAGGATTAGTTGCTTCAGCACGCTCGTTATAGTCTGCTTTAACCGAAACACTCATAGCCTTGCCGAGTTCCAGTGGCTTACGGGTAAAAATATTGACTACACCACCAACAGCACCTTCTTGAATTTTTGCTTTTTGGGTTTTATGTACTTCGATTTTTCCGACTAGTTCTGATGCTATAACATCATAGTTAAAATCACGACCGGCATTGTCTGAGGCTAATTTTCGACCGTTTAAACTAGTGATGTTATAGCCACCAGTGAGACCACGAATGGTAATGGTTTGTCCCTCGCCATTACTTCGAGTAACGCTAATACCTGGTATGCGTTGCAACGCTTCAGCAACATTTTCATCTGGGAATTTACCTATGTCTTCAGCAACTAGCGCATCGACGACATTGTCTGCCATTTTTTTGATGCTTTGTGCTTCTTTTAGACTGCTGATAATACCCGTAACTTCAATAACTTCTACTTCTTCTTCGTTTTGTTTCTTTTGATTGTCGTCTGTGTCAGTATCTGCTGCAAAGACAGATCCACATAGAGCAGCTGAAATTACCAGCGTAAGAGCTTTTATTTTCATGGTTAATCATCCCCGTGTTTATTAGAGTTATAATTTTCTAGGCGTAGTTGTTTCGATAGTGAATAAAACGCCACCACATAGTGGCAAATAAGCTAAGGACAGTTCCTCCAACAAAAGCGCAAAATTTGCCTAAAAACTAACCTAACTAAAAATACGCGTAGGCTGAAAAATCAATAAATATGAATTTGAGCAACGTAAAAGGTGATAAAAACTACTGATTTGCAGCTAATGAAAAAAAATTCTTTACAAACAAGATATGAAACTTTAATATTCGCACCGCTTTCTAGGAAGCAACTACATTATGGTGAGATGGCTGAGTGGTCGAAAGCACCGGTCTTGAAAACCGGCAAGGGTTTGTAGCCCTTCTAGAGTTCAAATCTCTATCTCACCGCCACATTCTAAGAAAAAGCCCTAACCGCAATGTTAGGGCTTTTTTTGTTGATAAAGATAAATCTCTATTTAGAGTTTGTAGTGCAATACCGTTATTAGCTAAAAAATTAGCGTTCAAATCTCTAATTCATCGTCATTTTCTAAGAAACCATTATTTCAATGATGTTTTTTTTCATTTGTTATTTTTAGAACTCTAGGGCTACGTCGGCTAATAGAGTTAAAAGCACAACCTAATCCCGTCTTACTAATTTTAAACATTTGTAATGGATATTTGCTGCAAATTCAAAATATAGTCTGTCAATAAATTGTAATAATCTATGAATAATTGGTTATTTATCCATCATGTACGAAAGAAGTGGTTTATAGTTTAGATATGTAAAGATTATAGATGTGTTTTGGGGGCTTTATGTTTGCATTAGATTTTAACGCCAGAGTTCGATTACCAATCCTTATGCTGATCTTATTAGTTGTTTCTTGCCAAACTACGACTTCAAATGAAAAAGTTTCTGTTAATACAACATTATATATAGATGAAGCATTTCCTAAGTATCAAACCTTCGATATAGAGACTGAGCAGGATATTTTTGCCATTGATCAAGAAATGAAAGAAATGGTCAAAGAAAAACTATTAGTTGTTCGTGATAGTAAAAAGCGTGCACAAGAATTACTAAAACAATTGTTTAAAAAAGATAGTATTAATTTATCTTATCAAAATTTAGCTAACTTGACTGCGATAGATGCTTATCACAGTGGTACTGCAAATTGTATGTCATTAACCATTATGGCTTATGCACTAGCAAAAGAAGCGCAACTTGACGTTAAATTCCAAAAAATTCAAGTCCCTGAATATTGGACCAGAAATGGTCAATATAATATGTTAACAGGGCATGTAAATTTGTTACTGACAGAACGACCTAATCCCGAACAAATGATTATTTATGGGAAGAAATTAATTCAAATCGACTTTGACCCTAGTTTATTTAAAAATGCATTTCCGAAAACAATAATAGGTAAGCCCATGGTTTTGGCCATGTTTTACAATAATAAAGGTGCTGATGCCATCGTTGCAGAACAATATGATTTAGCCTACGCTTATTTTAAAAAGTCGACTCAAGTAGCGCCGCAATTCTCCTCTGCTTGGGGGAATTTGGGTATTTTATATAAGGTAACAGAAAATTATAATCTAGCTAAACAAGCATATCGTTATGCCGTTGAGCTTGATAATCGAAATTTAACCGCTTTAGGTAATTTAGCATTTTTATTAAAGTCGCAAGGCCAAATAGCACAGGCCGATAAGATAGAGCGGCTATTACATAGTAAACGAATCAAAAACCCTTATTATTATGCACTATTAGCAGATGAAGCATTTTATCAAGGCGACTATCATCAGGCATTAATGCATTATAAGAAAGCATTAAAAATGAATTATCGTGTGCATGAATTTCATTTTGGCTTAGCAAAAGTCTACTACGCATTAAATGATATTGATAAAGCAGAAAATGCTATGGAAAAAGCGATTTCTTACAGTAAATCAGAAAATATAGACTCGCAATACATCGCCAAGTTAAATTTTTTAAAGCACGTAAGCATCAGTGATTAAGCGTTATTGTATTCATTACTGGTGCCTTTTATTACTGTTTGGTTGCCAGACTATTCCGTTAGCTCAACCTAGATTAACGCATGTTATAGATGAGAATTATTTATTTGCCTGTTTTCAATATTTAGCTTCGGATCAACTAACAGGACGTAAAGTAGGAACTAAGGGTAATTTGCAAGCACAGAAATACCTGATTACTCAATTAAAACAGCTCAATATAAAGCCATTTAACAGGCATTATCGTCACAGTTTTAGTTATATTAATCGCTCAGACCAACCTGTTTACGGTAATAACATTGTTGGTTTGTTACCTGCGTATAGGCATACTGAGCAATACCTTGTTTTGACCGCTCATTTTGATCATATTGGTAAGCAGGGAAACAATATTTACAATGGTGCTGATGATAATGCTTCTGGTAGTGCAGCTATTTTGGCAATACTCAAGTATTTGACCGATAACAATCTACAATTAAAGCACAATATATTAGTGATTTTCACCGATGGCGAAGAAAGTAATCTTAAAGGAATTAAAGCGTTTATTCAGCAAAATCAGCCGTTGATGAATCAAATTAAAGTCAATGTGAATCTTGATATGCTTGCAGGCAGCCAAGATAGTCAGAGGTTACATTATTACTCTAAGGGGCTGACAAAGCTTTTGCCACCGTCTGAAAGAACCTATTTTTTTCAGCAACACTCTTATCAAAATTTTCCAGTTATAAAAGGGTTCAAGCGACAACTATCAATTAACAATCAAAGAATTAACTGGCTAAAAGCTAGCGATCATTATGCTTTTTACCGACAAAGGATCCCATTTATCTATTATGGAGTAGGCGTGCATAAAAATTATCATACACCTTCTGATAATTACCAAAATGCAAATAAAGGGTTATTAGCCCAATCAACAAATGTTATTTATCATCAATTAATTCTGCTTGATCAACTTATTTCTAATACTAGCCATAACATTTTTGATCACATGACGTTATAATAGACTTAACTATTTGGTCAGATTTTGGTTTTACAAATGGAAAAACGTTATATAACCGCACAAGAATTATTAGAAGACTCATTTAGAGTTGCCGCAAAAGTATTTGAAGATGGTTTTCGCCCAGATTATATCGTTGGCATATGGCGAGGCGGTGCGCCCATCGGTATTGCAGTACAAGAATTTTTTGATTATAAAAAAGTGGAAACTGATCATATCGCTGTCAGAACGTCATCTTATTACGGTATAAACCAACAGAGTAAAGAAATTAAAGTTCACGGTTTGCATTATATTATTGAAAATGCCAACGCCGATGATAGCTTATTAATCGTTGATGATGTTTTTGACTCTGGTCGCAGTATTGATGCCTTAATTAATCAATTAAAACTATTAACACGAAAAAATATGCCAGGCGATGTCAGAGTTGCTTGTCCTTGGTATAAGCCAAAGAATTCTAAAGTTGATTTAGTCCCTGATTATTATGTTCACGAATCAGATGAATGGTTAGTCTTTCCGCATGAATTGTCGGGATTAACGCCTGAAGAACTGATAGAAGGTAAAACAGATCTGGCAAATATTAAAGAATTGTTTGTTTGATAAATCACTAGGACGTGTTGTTAATAAAAGCATAATAAAGTTTTATTATGCTTTTTTATTTTAGGTAGTTCACTCATGTGTCGTTTCGTAATTTTACTGTTATTATTTTCTGTTAAGAGTTATGGCAAAAACCCAGTTGTTGTTATTTCTATTGATGGCTTTGCGTATGATTATATAGCGAAATATCAACCGAAAAATATCTTGGCGTTAATGAATAAAGGAGCTAGCGCCAAAGGTTTGATCCCATCTTTTCCTTCTAAAACCTTTCCTAATCATATTACGCTAGCCACTGGTGTTTATCCGACGGAACATGGCATAGTACATAATAGTTTTTATCATCCTGAGCTGGGAAAAAGATATAAAAAAGGCACCGCAAAAGATAATATCCATTGGCTTAATGCGACTGCTATATGGAGCTTAGCAGAACAGCAAGGGCTAAAATCTGCCGTGTATTTTTGGCCTGAATCTGAAGCTAAAACATTTACACCTAAACCTAGCTACCTGGTGCCATATAAAGATAATACGTCAAGTGAAAAGGGGATGGCGCAAATATTTCAATGGTTAAGCTTAGCTAAAGACCAACGCCCGGCAGTAATCATGAGTTACTTTTCGGCTATTGACAACATAGGACACCGACATGGCGTGAATTCAATAGAACTAGCTAATGCGATTAAAACGTTTGATGATCAATTAGGGCAGTTAATCACTCAGATTAAACAGCAGACTCAATTAACACCTAATATCATACTATTATCTGATCATGGCATGGTTGATATTGATAAAAATAGCACTATTTATTGGCCAAAATTAGTTAAGCGATTTGACCGGTTAAACGTAGTTAATGGTCAGACCCAGCTATATATCTATGAAAAGAATAAACAACGGCTTAACGATGTCCGATCACATTTAACACATCTAGCTCAGCAATATCCTTTTACTGTGTATCAAAAAGGGGAATATCCTGAGCACTGGCAGATGAATAAAGAAAGTGAGGTTATTCCAGAGCTTATTGTTAATGCCGATGCTCCTGCTATTTTTGTAGAGAAATTTTCTCTTAATGGCGCTGCTACTCATGGGTTTGATCCTAAATTAACACCTGCAATGAACGGGATTTTTATTGCCTCTGGCCCGGATATTAATTCAGCTGTTAATATACCACCATTCAATAACGTTTATATCATGCCGTTTTTAGCGAACTTACTTAACTTAACTTTACCTGCTAAGTGGAATAATCAGCCAAAGCTATTAGCACCGATTATTCATTGTTCAGTGAAAACGTAAAAAATTACGAAAAAGCCGTTAAAATACGCACTTGCCACTTTATTTTTATAGTAAAAATAGGGTATTTTGTTAGAAACAATAATAAGTAAATAAAATAGATGTACAGTACCTACATTGCTCGTCAAGCAATTCTTGACCGTCATTCAAAAACTATTGGCTATGAATTATTATTTAGAGATAGCCCAGAGAACAAGTTTCCTGAAATAGATCAAGATGTTGCCAGTTCAAAACTGATTATTCAAAATCATCTGCAAGGTGACATTAAAACCATTAGTTTAGGCAAATTGGCATTTATCAACTTCACAGAAAAATGCTTGATCAATAAATATCCGTTAATGTTTGATAATAAATCTATTGTCATCGAACTGGTTGGTCATTCAACGCCAACTGAGCGGTTAGTAAAGATTTTGAAATATTATAGCGAAAAAGGCTATCGCATTGCGTTAACTGAATATGATGTAGATGACCAATGGGATGAATTATTTCCTTATTTATCCATTATTAAAGTCGATATTGAGAAAATTAACCCTAAACGATTGCAGCCAGTTATCCAGCGACTAAAACCCTATAATATTAAATTAGCGGCAGAAAAAGTAGAAACCAACTATCAATTGCAGGCATTAGCAGAAGTTGGCTTTAATTTTTACCAAGGCTTTTTTTATCATCAACCGGAAATTATTGAAGGTCAAACATTAGCGCCGATTAAAACGCAAATGCTGCATTTAATCAGTGAAACCTTCAATACACCTCTCGACTATAGCAAAATCGCCCAAATTATTAGTCATGATGTTAATCTAACAGTTGGCTTACTAAAAATGGTTAATAATGTCGGTACTGGTACCCGAGTTGAAATTACTTCGCTCAAGCAAGCTACCGCTTATTTAGGTGAAGATAAACTAAAACAGTTTGTTACCATTTTAGCTTTATCTAAGCTATCGACAGAAAAAACTGATGAAATAACCAAGCAGGCGTTAATTACCGCTAAATTAATGACTTCTATCGCTAATCACAGCATCTTTAAAGAAGTCAGTGACTTTGCCTTTATCACGGGGTTATTAAGCGCTATTGAAGTAATTTTACGTATGCCAATAGATGAAATTGTTAAAACCATGCCATTAGCTACCCCGATTATACAGGCATTAGTAAATAAAGATGGGCCTCTTGGAGAGCTACTGTCATTAACCACAGATTATATTACTGGTAATGGTGATAATATTAATGTCTTAATTGACACCTATGGGCTAGATAAGGACTTTATTCATAAAGAATTTGTTGAAGCGAGTCGCTGGTGCCAAACACTTGATATTTAGTTTACATATAAATTATTAGTAAATTGATACTATTAAAATTTAATGTAGAATATAAACCGCTCAATATAGTTTGAGCGGGTTATTTTGTTGAGGTATAAGTTAACTGCTGTGTTTATTTATCGGACATTTACAAAACTATTGTTTACAGCTCTAGTGCTGCTAGCCTTTATCGGGCAGGCGCTTGCGTATACAACGATGTCTTGCAAAATGCACCCTAGTAGTACCGAGATGAATGCTCACAGTATGCATCTAATGTCTGGCGCTAATATGGCCGCTTCTATTGATAAAATGATGTCAACCACCAGTGAAACACCAATGGATTGTTGTGATAATGAATGTGTTTGCCCTGATAATGCCTGCACATCAGTCACTTTGGTATTAAATAGCCTCAATTTGTTAATTGTTAACCCTCTTTCAGAAAAACCTTTATTCTTAAATTTAAAAAAGCCTACTACTCAATCAAAATCCCTTTATCGTCCACCGATCTTCGGCTAACCCAGCCTTAGTGTGCCTAAATTTAGGCATTTTTATTAACTCAATTATTTTTTAAAAGGCCCGAGCGGCTTTATTGATCCAGTTTTCTGGAGGATATAGTGACGATTTATTCAATTAATATTTATCTACTGCTTGTAATATCAAGTTTTAGCTTGGCTTGTTTAGCCACGCCACAAACAATCACTTTAGCGCAAGCCGTTTCCATGGCAACCACCAATGATCCCTGGTTAGTCGGAAATAAATTACGACAATCGGCAATAACGGCAGAAAGTATTGCCGCTGCCAGTTTACCGGACCCTAAAGTATCGCTTGGTGTTTTAAATTTACCGGCAGATAATTTAGGTTTTCATCAAGAAGCTATGACCCAGATTAAACTGGGGATCTCACAGATGTTTCCTCGTGGAGAAAGCCTGGCTATTAAGCAAAAAATATTGCAATTAAAGTCCAGTAAGCATCCGTTAATGAGGGACGATAGAAAGGCGCAAGTAACCGCAACAGTTACTATGTTGTGGTTAGATGCGTTTTTAGCACAACAGTCTATTGCCTTGATCAATCAGGATAAGGCTTTGTTTGAGCAAATGGTCGATCTTGCAAAAGCCAGTTACTCCTCCACCGTTGGTAAAACCCGGCAACAGGATGTGATCCGTGCTCAGTTAGAGTTAATTCAACTCAATGACACACTCACTGTGCAACAGCAAAAGCTTGATATGGCAATCGCGAGCCTGAACCAATGGTTATACCCACAACAGAGCAAATTATCGGAAAGTGATTTTATTGATCAACTAGGAGGGCTGCGATTTAAAATAGCTGAACAACTACCTGATATAACGCTGTTAGATATTAACTTGAACCAACAGCATCAATTAATTGCTCGGCTTGCACAACATCCTCTGGTACTTGCATTAGATATTCAACAAAAAATGGCACAATCATCAGTTACGCTAGCGAATGAGCGATTTAAACCTCAGTGGGGCGTAAATGCCAGTTATGCTTATCGTGATCATGCAGATAATGGTGGCAACCGGGCAGATCTATTTTCCGTTGGTGTTACGTTTGATGTCCCGCTGTTTACCAATAATCGACAGGATAAACAATTGGCAGCTTCAGTGGCGCGCTCAGAAGCGGTAAAAACAGAAAAGTTACTATTAATCAAACAAATGCTGAGTCAGGTAACTAAGTTTCATCAACAGTTAAAGTATTTATCAAAGCGGCAGCAGCTTTATCAGCAAGAATTACTGTTACAAAGCCATGAACAGGCCGAGGCATCGTTAACTGCTTACACTCATGATGATGGTGATTTTGCTGAAGTGGTACGGGCAAAAATAGCAGAACTTAATCATCAAATTGCTGCGCTTGATATCGATGTAGAATTGTTAAAGGCAGTCGCTCAACTCAATTATTACCTCACACCATCACCAAAGATAGGCATTATTGGAGAATGATATGTTAAGCCATTTTAAAATTATCACCGCATTGCTGCTCGGCATTATCATTGGTGCAATTGCCATTAAGGCCTTTCAGAGCATTACGGTTGAAAATCCAGAAGGTAAATTCGAGAAAAAGCCACTCTATTGGGTTGCACCTATGGACAGTAATTATCGTCGTGATAAACCGGGAAAATCACCTATGGGCATGGATTTAATTCCTGTCTATCAGGACGGCACTGATACGACAACACAAGCGAATGCGATAAAAATTAATCCAACAGTGATAAATAACCTTGGCGTACGCACCGCAACTGTTACCGACAAAGTCATGACGCAACAAATTACCACTGTTGGCTATGTCAAATATGATGAAGATAAATTGGTACATATTCATCCCAGAGTAGATGGCTGGATAGAGCAACTTTATGTTAAAGCAGTGGGCGATCCTGTGACCAAAGGTCAGGCATTATATACGCTTTATTCGCCTGAGTTAGTTAATGCTCAGGAAGAATTTTTAATTGCACTTAGTCGTGGCAACAATGCCTTGATCTCAGCGGCCAGATCACGGTTAACAGCACTGCAATTATCAAAGAAATTTATTACTGAATTGGAAAAGTCACAACAGGTACAACAATTCATCACTTTTTATGCCCCTCAATCTGGTGTTGTTGATGGTTTGCAAATCAGAGCAGGTTCTTACGTCAAACCTGGCACTACCTTAATGGCGATTGGACAACTTGATCAGGTTTGGGTTGAAGCGGAAATATTTGAACGCGATGCAGAGTTAGTCAAAACTGACGCGCCGGTAACTATGTCGCTGGACTACCTGTCAGGTAGAAAATGGCGAGGAATCGTAGATTATATTTATCCGACGTTAGATGAAAAGAATCGTACCTTGCGAGTCCGTTTGAAATTTAACAATGAAGATTTGCAACTTAAGCCCAATATGTTTGCACAAATTACGATATTTTCTCCACAACCATCCTCAAGCCTAGTAGTTCCTAAAGAAGCAGTGATCCGCACTGGCAGTCAAAACCGAGTCGTACTGGCACTAGCAGATGGCTATTTTAAATCAATAGCAGTAACTATCGGCCGGGTTGATGAACGTTATATAGAAATTATACAAGGGGTGAAAGCAGGAGATCGCATTGTTACTTCTGCACAATTTTTAATCGATTCAGAGTCCAGTAAAAATTCCGATTTTAAACGTATGACGACAGTAGAGCCAGACGTTCAGCGAGCTACCGTTAGTGGGGTAATTAATCATATCGATATCAATAATCGCCTGATAAATATCAGCCGAGAGCCGATTGAAAAATGGCACCGTCCGGCAGCAACCTTGGATTTTGTTTTGGCAGAGCAGCTTGCTATTGAGCAATTATCGCCGGAAATGACCGTAAACTTTACCTTTGAAGTGCGCGATGAGCTAGTGATAGTTGATATCACTCAGGTAACTACGTCACATGTCGATCATTAATTAGGAGCGCATTATGATTTCAGCGATTATTAAATGGTCGATATATAACCGATTATTTGTCATTTTGGCGACACTGATTCTGATAGGTGCCGGGGGATATGCCATCAAAAATACCCCAATTGATGCTATTCCCGATTTATCAGATGTTCAGGTGATCATCAAAACCAGTTATCCAGGACAGGCTCCACAAGTAGTTCAAGATCAAATCACCTATCCATTAACAACAGCGATGTTGTCTGTGCCAGGTGCTATTACGGTTCGTGGCTATTCTTTTTTTGGTGATTCCTACGTCTATGTGATTTTTAATGAAGAGACTGATTTATACTGGGCGCGAAGCCGAGTACTAGAGTATTTAAGTCAGGTAACACCATCGTTACCTGATAATGCTCGACCTCAGTTAGGGCCGGATGCAACCGGTGTTGGTTGGGTCTACCTTTATGCCCTTATTGATCGCAGTGGTCAATTAGATATTAGTGAACTGAGGAGTTTACAGGATTGGTTTTTAAAGTATGAATTGCAAACCATTCCCGGAGTTTCTGAAATAGCGGCTATTGGCGGCATGGTGAAACAGTACCAGGTGCAAGTTGAGCCAGATAAATTAAGAGCCTACAACGTGCCATTGGCTCATATTAAAAATGCAATACAGCGAGGTAACCAAGAAACCGGTGCTTCAGTTGTTGAAATGGCAGAAGCGGAATATATGGTAACTACTTCTGGTTATATCACTGGCATTAAAGATATCTCTAACATTCCATTAGGACTAAATGCTCGAGGAACACCGCTAACCATTGGCGATGTTGCCCGTGTGAGTTTAGGCCCACAGATGCGCCGTGGCGTTGCAGAGTTTAACGGAGAAGGTGAAGCTGTTGGTGGTATAGTCGTTATGCGCTACGGTGAGAATGCAGCTAAGACCATTTCTGCAATTAAGGATAAACTTGAGCAACTAAAAGCAAGTTTGCCTGAGGGTGTTGAAATCATTCCTGTGTACGATCGCTCAGGATTAATCACAGAAGCAGTCGATAATCTTTGGTACAAATTGTTAGAAGAATTTGTTGTTGTCGCGCTAGTATGTATCGTTTTTCTTGCTCATTTACGCTCTTCACTGGTTGCTATTATCAGTTTACCTGTTGGTATTTTAGCGGCATTTTTCATCATGCATTTGCAGGGGATCAATGCCAATATCATGTCACTTGGTGGTATCGCTATAGCGATTGGCGCGATGATTGACGGTGCGATAGTCATGACCGAAAACATGCATAAGCACATGGAAAAAACGCCTCTGACTAATGAAAATCGCTGGCAGATTGTGGTGCAATCAGCAAGCGAAGTTGGACCGGCACTATTTTTTAGTCTGTTGATCATTACGGTTTCTTTTGTACCTGTTTTTACACTAGAAGCTCAAGAAGGGCGCATGTTTTCGCCGTTAGCTTTTACTAAAACTTACGCCATGGCTGCATCTGCTGCCCTGGCTATCACTTTAGTGCCTGTGCTAATGGGATATTTTGTTCGAGGCAAGGTATTAGCGGAACATAGAAATCCAATTAACCGCTTACTTGTCGCTGTGTATCTGCCTTTACTTAAACGTGTGCTGACATTTCCCAAGTTAACGATTTTATTCGCGATAATGCTCACCGTCATTGGCTTTTGGCCAGCGAATAAAATAGGAAGTGAGTTTATACCGCCACTTGATGAAGGCGACCTGATGTATATGCCAACCACATATCCCAGCATTTCCATCGGTAAAGCACGGCAGTTATTGCAACAGACCAATAAATTGATCAGCACAGTGCCGGAAGTTGCAACTGTGTTTGGTAAAGTAGGGCGGGCAGAAACCGCAACAGATCCAGCCCCTATGTCAATGATAGAAACCTTTATTCAGCTAAAACCTAAATCTCAATGGCGAGCAGGAGTGACCACAGAGTCCTTAAAACAGGAACTTGATCAATTAGTAAAATTTCCTGGTTTAACGAATGCGTGGGTAATGCCAATTAAAACTCGTATTGATATGTTGGCAACAGGGATTAAAACACCGGTTGGGATCAAAATAGCTGGGCCAGAGCTCAAGAAAATACAGGAAATAGGGCAAGAGTTAGAGAATATTTTAATAGATATACCTGGTACGGCATCTGTTTATTCTGAGCGCGTTGCTGGAGGTCGCTACTTGAAAGTAGATATTAAACGACAGCAAGCCGCAAGATATGGACTCAATATTGCTGATGTCCAACAAGTGGTTGCTTCTGCCATTGGTGGCGTCAATGTGAGCCAAACAATTGAAGGCCAGGAACGTTATCCAATCAACTTACGCTATCCTCAGGATTATCGTAACTCACCGGAAAAACTGGCCCGTTTACCTATAGTCACAACGACAGGGATGCGCATCGCATTAGCAGATGTAGCAGATATACGTATCGAAGATGGTCCACCTGGCATTAAAAGTGAAAATGCCAGAATTAATGGTTGGGTCTTTGTAGATATTGAAGATATCGATGTTGGCAGCTATGTAGAGCAAGCACAAAAATTACTGGCAAAACAGCTGGTATTACCGCCAGGCTATTCGATTAACTGGTCAGGACAATATGAATATATGCTACGGGCAAAAAAAAAACTTAGCTATGTTATTCCGTTAACCTTAGCCATTATTGTTGTCTTGTTATATCTAAACTTTCGCAATGTAACTGATGTCGCCATTATTGTCGGTACGTTACCTTTTGCGTTGATTGGCAGTATCTGGTTGATGTATTTGCAAGGTTTTAACTTTTCCGTTGCAGCTGGTGTCGGTTTTATCGCACTTGCCGGTGTAGCAGTTGAAATTGGTGTGATCATGTTGGTTTTTTTAAACCAGGCTGTAAACACGGTCAAACAATCGAAAAAAACGAGCAATGGTTTTACCGATAAAGAGCTGTTACAAGCCATTATGACAGGTGCCGGCATGCGTATTCGCCCGGTAATAATGACCGCAGCTGCCGTGATAATCGGTTTGCTACCTATTTTGTATGGCACGGGTACCGGTTCAAAAGTAATGAGCAGAATTGCTGCCCCTATGGTGGGGGGCATGTTAAGTGCCGTGATAATGACATTGCTGGTTTTACCGGCAATATATTATTTGGTGCAACGCTTAAAATTAGCCGTAATCAATAAATAAGTGAAAAGCAACGGTGACGCTAGGTCATGTTTAATCAATCGACATGACCTAGTAACCTTTTGAAATCATAAAATATAGTGGCGCAATTTATTGGAAGAACTTTATTTTCTTGCCTATAGTGTAGTCAAGGTAAAAAGGCATTGCTTTGAGGACTTATGCAGGGAAGTGAATCATCAGAAGTTGAATACCCCGTAAATATTTTAATCGTCGATGATCAAACAAGTAGTATTCTGATATTAGAGAAAGCTGTTGAAAATTTAGCTCATATCATTTCGACTAGTCAGCCCGAAGAAGTTATGTCATTGGTCACACAGTATCAGCCCTGTGTGATTCTTATGGACATTGAGCTTGGTGATTACAACGGCATAGAACTGGCCAAAGAAATTTTACAAAATCAACATTTACCTGACCCTGCGATTGTTTTTATTACCAGTAGTCAAGCTTCCGAAATTGAATACCACTCTTTGTATGCAGGTGGCGTTGACTTCATCCATAAGCCAATCAATATAGATATTTGCCGATTAAGAGTCAGCAACCTGATAAAAACAAAGACATATGCCTCAAGGTTAGAATCTACACAACGATCATTATTTCAAGAAAAAGAGAATTTAAAAGTCACCCTTAACTCGATTGGTGACGGTGTTATTGTTACTGATTCTAAAGGCTATATTACGTTTATTAATCCAATAGCAGAAGATTTAACAGGCATGATTGGCTCAGATGCTCTTGGTCAACATATTGAATGTGTGATGTCGTTAAGAGATGCTACTTCGGGTGAAAAATCAATTAACCCGGCAGTCATGGCATTGCAAGAAAAAAGAAGAGTAGCCATGGCATTAAATTGTCAGCTAACCAGCATACAAGGTCAAGTTTATCGCGTAGAAGATTCCGCGGCACCTATTTTTGATGATATGCAAAATTTAATCGGCTCAGTGATGGTGTTTCACGATATCAGTGAGGCGGTTGCCATGTCGGTTAAAATGAACCACCTAGCGAACAATGATCACCTTACTGGCCTACCTAATAGAATATTGCTGCATGACAGAATAACCAGAGCGATCAGGATTTCGCATAGTAGAAAGTTATCAGTAGGCTTGTTGCTGGTAGATATTGATCATTTTAAATACCTGAATGAAACTATAGGTCATCAAAATGGTGATCTACTGATCAAAATGGTGGCAACGCGCCTAGAAAGATTAATGGATGAAAAATTTACCCTTTCACGCGTCGGTGGTGATGAATTTGCCATTGTTATTCCGGAAATGCGATACCCAAGTATTGCAAGTGCTTTGGCTTCTGAAATCATAGAACAAATGAAATCTCCTTTTTTATTAAATCACCAAGAGTATACGTTATCGGTGAGTATCGGCATTAGTATTAGTCCTACAGATGCGGATACCGAAGAAACCTTGATGCGGCACGCTGATACCGCGATGTTTAGGGCGAAAAAACAAGGCCGAAATAATATCTGCTATTTTTCAGATGCTCTAGAGGAAGAGTTAATCGATAGAATAGAAATTGAAAAAATTCTACGCCGAGCAATTGAAAAGGATCTGGTAGAAATACATTTTCAGCCACAAGTGAATTTAAAAAACTCAGAAGTGATTGCTGTTGAAGCGTTGGCCCGTCTTAAAGATGCTGATGGTCATTACATACCCCCACTTAAATTTATCGAATTAGCAGAAGAGTTGCATTTAATCGATAAACTCGGCGAACAAATATTTCACAAGGCGTGCCAGGAATTAAAATCATGGGAGGCACAAGGTATAAGTATCAAACTTTGTATCAATGTCTCTGCTAAACAATTTGCTAAGAATTCGTTTGTTGATTTTGCCCTAGCGCAAGTTGAGTTGCATCAAATACGGACGTCAAAAATTGAGCTTGAAATAACCGAAACTACATTAATGGAAGATTTTGACAGTGTAAAAAGCACTTTGCATCAATTAACGGAAGCAGGATTTTCAATTGCTATCGATGATTTTGGCACCGGTTATTCGAGCTTATCCTATTTAAAGTTTTTTAATGTCAACATCTTAAAAATTGATCAAACCTTTGTTAAAGACATGCTAAGTGATGAACAAAGTACGGATATAGTACAAACCATCATCACTTTAGGTAAAAGCTTAAATCTAACCATTATTGCTGAAGGCATAGAAACATTAGCACATGAAGAAAAGCTAATTGAATTAGATTGTAGTATGGGCCAGGGTTACTTATACAGTAAGCCACTTAGTAGCGAAAATTTTGTTAAATATCTACAAACCACAATGAGACCCTAATGGCTGAATTAACAGATAATCAGTGGCATGTGCTGATTGTAGAAGATGATGACATCAATTTTGAAGTACTCAAAGCGATGTTTAATACCGAGAATATTATTGCTCGTAGTGCTACGGGTAATGATTGTATTAGTTACTGTGAATCTCGCCGCCCAGATATTATTTTAATGAGTATTAGCTTACCTGATATTACAGGCTTAGAAATATGTAAAATACTGCGCAGTAATAAAGCAACAGCTGATATTATCATCGTTTTTATCACTTCAAATTCGGATGATGAAACCCAGTTATCGTGCTGGAATGCAGGAGCTAATGACTTTGTTTGTAAACCCGTCAACCTTTCGACCCTTAAAAAAAGATTAGAAGCGCAAGTAAAACTATTCCGGCAAACCCAGCTATTTAAAGAGCTTTCTCATAAAGATGGATTGACAGGAGTCTTTAACCGCCGTTATCTCGACAATGAATTACCTAAATTACTTGCCCTAGCCAATCGCAATAAAATTCCTTTTTGTGTATTCATGATAGATATTGACTGGTTTAAGCTTTATAACGATTGCTATGGTCATTTAAGTGGTGATAGTTGTTTAAAAAAAGTGGCTTTAGAAATATCAAAGCATTTAAATCGTGGCTCTGATGCACTTTGTCGGTATGGCGGTGAGGAATTCGTTTGCTTATTGCCTGGTACCGATACAGAAGGGGCGCTTAAGTTAGCTAATAAACTGGTTAAACACATCCATTCGCAACTTATTGAACATAAATTATCGCCGTTAAAGTACCTCAGCGTTTCCGTTGGAGTAGCTGTTACAGATGTGTGTGAAAACTTAAACGAAAAAGCATGGTTAACGGCTGCCGATGAGGCGCTTTATCAAGCAAAGCACAAAGGTAGGTGTTCGTTCGCAATAAAGAATTTGGAGAGGATTAATGGTTAAGTTAAGTCGCTTTAAACTGTGGATTGTCGGTGGCATTCTCTGTTTATTAATTTTTACTATCTATACTTTTACGGATGCTAAAATTCATCGTAAAGTTGCTCATGAGTTAAAGAAAGACTTTATGGTAGCTGAATCTCGAGTGCAGCAATATACCGATAATTATTATATTTCATCGCAAAAATATTTAGTTTTTCTTAGCAGTACACCACCTATTCAAGGGATCATTAGAGCTGAAAACAACCAAGGAGTAGATCATTTAGATAAAACAAATTTAAAGCAATGGCTAAATCGCTTAGACGTGATATTTTCCAGCATGATTTCTACCCATCCTGAAATACTACAACTGAGATTAATTGATGCTGATACGGGTAAAGAACAGGTTAGAGTAGACCATGAGTTTGGCCAAATTAAAGTACGGCAACTTGCTATGCTACAAGATAAAACTCAACGTGATTATGTTAAGCAAACTCGAACATTAACAGATTCTGAACTTTATATTTCACCACTTAATCTCAATCGTGAAAATGACAAAATTTCATTTCCTCATCAGGCAACTATGCGTATTGCTAAGCCAATATTTAATAATAAAGGTAGGTTATCTAAAATCCTAGTAATTAACTTAAACGGTAACAAGTTATTACAAGAGCTCAATGCATTGATGCCAGACAATATCGACATCATTATTACCGATAATACTGATCAGGTTATTTCTCATCCTGTTAACGCATACAATTTCTCTAAAGATCTCGGTTTAAATCATACTTTATCAGCAGTTTATAACGTTGTGCATAATATCACGAACGATATTGCACTGGTTAATACTCAAAGCAATGAACGATCCATATTAGTTCAAACTGAACTCTTTCTATCGCCGACAAAAAAAGAAAAAATTTCCTTCATTGCTCCTGATGTTATTTATAACGAATTGTTAAATGATGAAATGCTAGCTAATTACGGCTTTAGTAGCGTAATCACCGCAATTTTTCTATTCATTGTTTATATATTGGCCAAGTCTAATATTAAGGCAAGCCAATTAATTGCGAGTCAGGAAAAATTAACCACGATTATTAATGATTCAGATGAAGGTATTATTCGAATTGAAAATACTTTGTCCATTTCTTCAATTAACCGTTCTGCAGTCCATTTTTTTCCCTGTTTAATAGGTGCTACAGGTAAATTTTTATCTTCTATAACTGGTAATTTCCCAATAGCAAAAATTGAGAGAATTATTATCGAGTTAAAAGAAAAACAAGGTAAACAAAAAGAAACTTTTGAATTCGTTGCCGATAAAATCACCTTATCCATAGCCATCGCATTATTACGTTCCCCGGCAGGAATTATAATAGGCTCAGTTATCTTCATCAGGGACGTAACTGAACAGGTCGTGAGCAGAAACCAGTTAAATAATATGAATAAGGAGCTTGAGGCTAAAGTTGAAGAAAGAACTGCGGAACTGCGAATTGCCCGCAATCAGGCATTAAAGTCGTCAGAGTTAAAGAGTCAGTTCGTTTCTATGGTTAGCCATGAAATGAGAACACCGTTAAATGGGATTATGGGCACCATGTCGCTGATCACTCAAGAACCGTTATCAGATAACCAACAATATTATTTTAATTTGATGCAACAGAGCTCTAATACATTAGCAAGCTTGATCAACGATATTTTAGACCTATCAAAAATAGAGTCCGGAAAGTTAGAGTTAAATATAGCTAAAACTAATGTTATGTCATTATTAGAAAGTACTATTGAATCAGTAGCTGTTAAAGCACAGGAAAAACAAATTGATATCCAGCTTAACCTGATTGATATTGAGTTTAACTATATCGAAGTGGATGGTCATAGATTAAAACAAGTACTGTTTAATTTATGTAGTAACGCAATAAAGTTTACCAATACCGGTGGGGTCTATATAACAGCTAGAACGGTACTAGACGGCAATGCAAATCTGATCATAGACGTTGAAGATACGGGCATTGGTATTGAAAAAAACAAACAAGCGAAAATATTTGACTCTTTCTCTCAGGAAAGTGAAAAAATAGCCAGTGAATTTGGCGGCACCGGATTAGGACTTACGATATCTAAACAGCTGTGTCAAATGATGGGAGGCGATCTAATATGTCGTTCTGTTAAAGAGGAAGGCAGTACTTTTTCCATGACTATTGCTTTTAATAAAGACACTGCTGAGCCTAGAGAAAAACTACCAAACGCTAAGATATCCAACCTTTCTTTACACCTGGCAACTAAGCAAGCCGAAGTATTTTGGCAAGATCTATCACAGGCCATGGGCTTTGATATCCTTGAGTCTAGCGATGGCAGTGGTGAAATAACGATTGTTGACAGTCGATTACCCATTTTTCAAAGCATAACTTCAAACGCTGATTATCATAATACGGTGGTCTTATACGATGCATTTTCTGAATTTGATATCCCTAAAGGGGCATTAGCCATATTATCTAAACCGATCAAATTAAATGAAATTTCGAGCGTATTATCGGGTAAGAAATTATCTTACCAGCCTAATATCGCCGAACAAATGACGAAGGCTAACTTAGCGTTTAATTTTACTGGTAAAACCGTGTTAGTTGTTGATGATAATTATATTAATATTGAAGTAACCAAGGGGATGCTGGAGTTTTATCATGCCAACTGTGTAACTGCTGATTCAGGAATAACAGCGATAGACAAGTTGAAAAGCCTTGCAACTGAAAAAGTTGAACTGTCGGTAATCCTCATGGACTGTAATATGCCGATGATGGATGGCTTTGAAGCAACTAGAAAAATCAGACAAGGCGTCGCTGGCAGCATATACAAAAATATTCCTATAGTAGCAATCACCGCTAATGCAATGTCAGGTGAAAATGAACGATGCCTAAACGCTGGCATGACTGACTTTTTATCTAAACCTTTTAGTCATAGCGAGCTCGTCTGTATGATTGCCAAGTATGTAAAATCTAGCAAAATCCCCAGAAACGTTAAGCCGGCTATTGTTTCTGATAATCGTTATGCTGAAGTATTTGAAGTCAGTGTACTTAATGTCAATGATGCCAAAGAACGATTAATGAATGATGATAGTTTGTATCAAAAAATATGCCTGATGTTTATCAATAACATTGAGCAAGATCTTATTAATTTACAACAGATTATTGATACGGAAAACTGTACAAATATTGCAAAAAAAGCCCATGCATTAAGAGGACGAGCACTGGAGATTGGCGCCGAGCAATTAGCAGATATCTTAAAGGAAATTGAATTATCAGCTAAAGCAGGGGAGTTTATTCAGTGTAAAGAAGCGCACAATCAAGTTAAGCAAGCTATCGCTGATGTAATAGAAAAATTAGAGCAACAAATAGAAATAAAAGCTTAACCTTAATTAAAATTGCTGAGCCTAACACGAGATATGTTGCTAGTTCTACAGTATCTTTTATATGAATAAATGTCGTAGGGCAATCGAAATAGTGCGAATTATCTGGAAAGTAAATTGATTATATTTTCAATTTTATTGCGGGTTAAATTATACCCTTATGGGTTGTATTGCTCCCCATTAAAAACGCTTTTAGTGAAAACAGTGCTTTTTTTACCCTGTTTTGGCCATTTTCTATGGTTGGCCTTATTTTTGCAGTAAGAAAAAGCTCCCAAAAAATTAATCGTTTACGACTTTTTACAAGAGCTAAATTTAATCTGAGAAAATATCAGATTTAAAGTAATAAAGGAGTGTTCTCTATAGCTAAGAGAACGGAGTTAAAGGAATAATTATGAATATTATTGGCAGTAATATCAAAGGGCAGTCTCAGTCGATTAAATGCCTTAGAACGGCCATTGAAACCATGGCTCAGTATTCGGCTCCTGTATTAATAACTGGTGAAACTGGTACAGGTAAAGAACTTGTTGCCAGAGGGCTGCATTACGGTGGTAAATTTGCCAATAAACCGTTTATTGCAATTAATTGTTCTACATTCACAGACGAGCTTTTTGCTAGTGAGTTGTTTGGGTATCGTAAGGGAGCTTTTACCGACGCTAAATCTGATAAAGAAGGACTTTTAGTCTCTGCAGCCGGTGGCACCATTTTTCTAGATGAAGTGGATAGTTTATCACCAAAATCTCAAGCCGCTTTGCTTCGTGTCATACAAGAATCTGAATTTCGTCCAATCGGTTCAACAACGGTTTTAAAAACAAATGTCCGATTCATCGCTGCGGCTAATTGCAATTTAGAAAAAAGTATTATAGCTGGTGAATTTCGTCAAGATCTCTATTTTAGGCTCTATATTTTATCGGTAAGTGTTCCTGCTCTTAGAGAAAGAAAAGAAGACATTCCCCTGTTGGCTGAGCACTTCATTCAAAAGTTAAACACTAATTACGGTTTAAATAAGCAGGGGATAACTAGCCGTTTATTAGCCAAATTTCAAACTCATCACTGGCCAGGTAATGTGCGGGAATTGGAGAACACGATTCATCGCTATTATTTGTTAGCGAAATCCGAATATCTTGATGAAGCTGTAATGGTAGATGCTATGAGCCAAGCGACACAAGCGACACAAGCGGCATCAAATGCTGAGCTAAACACGCCTAGATGTGTAGGTTTTTCGGAAAATCAACCTATGGAGTTTGTCGAATCAGGTATTGATAATCAAGAATCATCAGCTGTTTTATCGAGTGACGATAATACGCTCTCAAACGAGCTGGAATCGGGCTGCCTCAATTTTTCTGATGCCAAACGCCAGGCTATAGAAAACTTTGAAGCGCGATTTGTTTCAAGGCTTTTAAAATTCACCGAAGGAAATATCACTAAAGCTGCGACTTTATGTGGTAAGGAACGTAGAGCCTTTGGCAAACTGGTAAAAAAATACAATATTAAAAATCAAGAAATCAATCTTTATTAACGGTTAAATATCAATGTTTAACTCGTCTAATTATTCTTGGTTTTTTTAATCTCTATTAGAATCACACATTAAACACCTATCTGGTCTATTGAAGGCGGAGCGTATTATCCGACCTGAAAACTTATGTCTTGCCACTTAGCTACTAAACCCCCTTTTGGCCTAGGAACTTCAATTCATTGCATTTTAATTAATACCACTCAATCTGCGGTTTCATAAATTTACCCGCTTACGCCGGGGTAATTGCAACCCTAATGGGGTTTTCATGAACCGTATCAATCCATTCATCCTAGATGATATTTAAAAATAATATCTTATAAAACAATGGAGTAGGGTTTTTCTATGTGAATCATAAAAGTTGGCACCCCTAATGCTCTAGTAAGGATCAATATATGCAACGAGGTAGTCTAATGAGTATAAGCTACCACTATCAAACAGATGTGGCCTTGTTAATAAAAAACTATTTAAAAAAGCATCCGGATAGTGAAGACACCGTCATTGGTATCACTGATTGGTGGGTCAAACAACAGAAATTTGTTGATTCGATGGCGGCTGTTGACTGTGCGTTACAGGTGCTTGAGTCGCAGGGGGAGGTTAGCTCTGAAGAACGAAATAACGAAACTTACTTCAAGTTAACCAGAAAAGGTTCATCAAAACCCCCTGTTAATTCACTTTAAGAATTGGAGATTAAATTTTGGAAAGTAATCAGAAAAAATTAGCCAGGGTGCGATCACCAAGAGTACACATCACTTATGATGTCGAAATAGGTGACGCCATCATTCAACGCGAACTACCACTAATTGTAGGTGTGCTTGCAGATTTATCTGGTAAGCGCAAATTTGAACTTCCACCCGTTAAAGAACGTGAATTTGTTTTTATTGACCGCGATAACTTCGACGAGGTAATGACTGGTTGTGGTGTGCATCTCGCATACAGTGTTCCTTATGAAGAAAAGAACGAGACAGGAGAAACTGAAACTAAGAAGTTTGGTGTCACATTAGACTTCAAGAGTATTAGTGATTTTGAACCTGTTAGTGTTGTGAAGCAAATTCCATTTACTAACTTATTATTTGAATCACGCAACCGCATTCGGGACTTCGTTGCCAAACTCGACGGCAACGATCCTTTAGATGAGATTATGTCTGAGATTTTGCGTGACGATACATTGCAAACCGAGTTGAATACGGCATTCGCTGAAGCTAAGCAAGCATCTATGGACGATGAGAGTATAGATGGCTGGGATGTGACTGTTTGGGAGAAAGTGGAGCAAACGGAGCTAATTAAGCGCATGCTTAAAGAAGGTCGCATGGCGTTAGACGACACGCAGGTGCCTTATGCTATGCAGCTTATTGGTGAGTTTTCCGTCACTATGCTACCTTTCAAACCTGCTGAACCGGAAGAAGGTAAAGATCCCGTTTACCCATTTGCTTCAGATTTAATGACAGACAAAATATCAGATATCGACAAACAGCTCACTGATAAGGTGAATCTGGCAATGCATGCGCCTGAATTCCAGAAATTAGAAGCTAGTTGGCGTGGTCTGAACTTTTTGGTGATGAACACTGAAACCAGTGAGACCTTAAAAATTCGTCTGCTTAATATCAGCCGTAACGAATTGCTCAAGGACCTACAAAAAGCCGTCGAATTTGATCAAAGTGCTTTATTCAAAAAGGTCTATGAGGAAGAATTCGGTACTTATGGTGGGGACCCATTCTCCTTCCTTGTGGGGGATTTTGAATTTGGCCGTCATCCTGAAGATATGGAGTTACTAGAAAAAATCTCAGGTGTGGCATCCTCTGCACATGCGCCATTTATTTCTGCGGCATATGCTAAGTTATTCGATATGGAAGATTTCTTTAATCTTTCACAGCCCAGAGATCTTACCAAGATTTTTGAAAGTGCTGAATTGGCAAAATGGCGTAGTTTCAGACAAAGTGATGATGCCCGTTACGTATCACTGACAATGCCTAAAGTATTATTACGTCTACCTTATGGCCCAGACACTGTGGTGGCCGAAGGATTTGATTTTCGTGAAGCCGTGGACGGCTATGATGCCAGCAAATATTTGTGGGGAAACCCAGCATTTGTTATGGGGCAGAGGATCACCAATGCCTTTTCTAAGCATGGCTGGTTGGCTGCTATCCGAGGAGTTGAAGGTGGTGGATTGGTAGAGGGCTTACCTGCTCATACTTTTAAAACCGCCGCTGGTGATGTGAAAATGACCTGTCCAACTCAGGTGCAGATCACAGATCGGCGTGAAAAAGAGCTTAACGATCTCGGATTTATGGCCATTTTACATCACAAAGGTGCAGATAAAGCCGCGTTTTTTGGCGGCCAGACCACTGGACAGCCGCAGAAGTACAATACCGATGCTGCTAATGCCAATGCTCGAATATCTACTATGTTGCCGTACGTACTTAATGCCTCGCGCTTTGCCCATTACATAAAAGTCATCATGCGAGACAAAGTCGGTAGCTTTATGACGAAAGAAAATGTCTCTGACTATTTAAATAACTGGATCAGTAACTATGTGTTGGTAGACGACTCTGCACCACAAGAAATGAAAGCCAGTTACCCGTTAAGAGATTCACGAATTGATGTCACTGACGTTCCTGGAAAACCTGGCAGCTATCGCTCTGTTGTGTTCCTGCGTCCTCACTTCCAGTTGGAAGAGCTAACGACATCCATCAGATTAGTTGCGGAATTGCCATAAAGTCAAAACGCATAGTGATAAATTTAAAAGAGGAGTAAACAATGGACTTAATATTACTGCAATTCGGTGTTGCTGAGTTTGGATATGGTCCAAACACCGATGGTACAGCCTTAGGGTCGCTTATTGATGGTGAAGCGGGCGGAGGTGATGGCCCAGCATGGAGCGCACTTACCAGCAACGCGGGTGGTGCACAGTTCAACTGGGAAAATTGCGTTGAGCTGGTATCAATAAATCAAGGTCTAAAACAACAAGTAACTACCGATGTGAGCAACAATGCCCGAACCTCTGGTCGACCAATTATTACAGATTTTACGTGTGTGAAATACGTCGATCACACGTCTCCTAAAATGTATGACTATTGTCTCAGGGCTAAGCCTCTAGATGATCCAACCTCAAAGACGCCTACCATTATTTGGGTGCTTAGGAACTCAGGTGATCAATTCAATATCATCATGCGCTTCGAATTACGTTATGCGCTGATCAGTGAAATTCAGTATCAGACTCACCCAGATGATATGCCGACCGAACAGTTTAAACTGAACTTTACAGAAGTAGGGTGGCACCATCAGATCCAAGGTTCAACTGTCGGTAATGTCGGAGGCTTTACAGCCGCCGCATGGAGTGTATCGAAAAATCGTCCTATTGCTGCACTGTCTGGTTGATTGTAGATGCAAATTACTCCTGACATGATGCCTCAGTTTCAAAGATCGTCAGGCTCACCCCCTTCCTACAGCGAGATGAGTAAATGGGTAAGGCATTTTTTGAAAAATTAACCCAAGCGGGAAGGCCTGTTAGCAACAAAGAATCCGTTATCAACAATGTTGAGCGTATTTTGAATTACGGTGGTTATCTGGATGCAGGGGTGGATGCTTCGGTTGGTCCAGCCAACTCCAGGCTAAAAGGCATTTATCGTACCGGTCTGGTGGCTGTAGTTGATCAGTCGCTGGATAACAAAGATCAGATTACTCAGTTTCAGTTGGAAATGGTCAGGGTTTTAAAAGCATTTGAACCAAGAATTAAACAGGTTGAAGTGGTCAATATTGGACAAATGGAACTTCGTTCTAGGTGTCAGCTTAAGATCCAGTTATCTGACGAAGATTTTGAGCAGGAGTTTGTTTTTGGGTGATTGATAAATCATCAAAGGTGAGCAAATCCATTAAGTTATCGGGATATATATGTTGCAAAACTACACCTATTTTCAGCAGGAAATGCGGTATTTACGGCAATCAGTGGAAGCCTTTAGCCGCACTTATCCAGAAGTAGCTGCTGAGTTAAAACTCAGTGCCGGTCGCTCTAATGACCCACACGTAGAACAAATCATACAGTCATTTGCCTATATGACTGGGCGCTTACGTAATGACTTGACTCAACAACGGAATCAGATCCCAAATCAATTACTTCATAGTCTGTATCCAAACCTGATGCGCTCAATTCCTTGCATGACAGTTCTTCAGGCCAATATAGAACCTGATGGTGCTAATTTTGTTAATGGCTATTCTTTTGATAAAGGTCGTCAATTTTTGGGGACAGCTTCCAGAACGACTGAAACCGGTGAAAAAGAAGACATTGAGTGTCGTTTTGTGAATTGTTATGCGTCGCAGTTATGGCCTCTGGAAGTAGCCAATACTGAAGTATTACCTAAAAATCGTGTTGCAGCAGTTCACAACCTTAAAATGCAGCGCAGTCAGACATTTCAGTCTGTCATGTCCATTAAAGTCAAAAGTCGTGGTACAGAGCCGGTACACCAATATCCTATCGACAACCTGCGCTTTTATATTTCTGATGTCTCGCAACGGGCCAAACTGTACCAGATTCTCTGCAACAATTTGGTGGGTGTGGCAATTCGGGTGGGTGATGAAGTGATAAGGCTCGATAATGATACGCATTCAGTTGCCGATGTGATCCAATGGCAGGGCTTTGCAGATGACCAAAACGTATTACCAGATGATGCAGGCAGTCAAAGAGCCTACAGACTTTTGCAGGAATATTTTGTCTTTATCGAAAAATTCTATTTTTTTGATGTATGTGGAATCCAGGCCGCCAATGCGCTTGTTAACGCACAAACTGATTTTGAAATTCTGTTTTTGTTGGAAGCTTCTCCAAAGTCGGTAGCATTAGATGAAAAATGCTTTGTGCTAAATTGTTTTCCTGCCATTAACCTTTATGAGAAAACCTTCAAGCCCATTCAGTTACGACACAATCAACATGAATATCGAATATTAGCTTCAGAAGAACACTATTTACATTACGAAGTGCACAGCCTAATGGAGGTTAAAAGCATTTCTTATTCTGGCGAAGTTAAGACATTAAGCCCATGGTTGGGGCCTAACGGAAAAGCAAATTCCAGACAATACTACGTCACTCGGCTAACCGACTTGTTAACGCCGGGTGAGCGCGGCTGTGATACCTATGTTTCCATTTATAATCCGGATTTTTCCCCTACCAATCCAGTAGACCAAACCATTTCAGTAAGGGGGCTATGCAGTAACAGGCGATTACCTGAAGCTCTTCGTGAAGGTCAGAAGTTACAGATCCTAGGATCAGGTCCTATGGCTAATGCCAGTATTTTAGGCATACCCAGCAAATTTAAAGGGGCCAGTTTAGCGGGTGAAAATAACATTAAACTGCTGTCTCAGTTATCCCTTAATCTAGACGCACTGGGTAGTGGAAAAGACCGACTGGCGATCCTAAAACAAATTTTACGTTTGTACTCAGACCCTTATTCCGTTTCTCATCTGCGCCAACTTGAAGGACTCGTAACTATGGAATCCAAAGCCATTGTGAAGCGTATTGGCGGTGAGATGTGGCGTGGGCATTGTCGGGGTACGCAGTTATCTCTGGAAATTAATGAAGACTATTTTTCTGACGCGAATCCGCTGCTATTGGGGAGTGTTCTAAGCTATTTCTTTGGTCTGTACACCACATTGAATCACTTTGTGCAGTTACAGTTGATCAGTGATAAACGAGAAGGAGTGTGGCAGCAATGGCAACCGCGCATTGGCGAACAGGTTATACTGTAGCCGACCTTTTTTCCTTACCAGATGCCGATTGGTCATTTCATCAGTTGGTACGTTTGCTACTGGGTATGGGTATCAATGATTCAGCTATCTTGGAGTCGCTACAGGCTAAAGTCGATTTTAAAAGCACATTAAGCCATAGCCTGCCACCTGGTGAAATTCGCAATGTCATTATTGCGGAAAATACCAAAGATGATGGCGTTAGTGAAAAGCATAGAGTGGAATGCGCACACTATAATCTTACGGGCATTGATGGGCCGCTGGCAGAACCTTTTTTAGACATATTGCGTCAGGATGTACGTTATGGTGACGGTGCCATGGCGGCCTTTATGGATCTGTTTAACAACCGTATACATGCCTTGCGTTATTTTATTCACGCTGAAACCAATTTAACTCTTACCAACGGCGATGCGGCCAATAATTTTGTCGGTCAATTCTTATTGGCATTGAGTGGTCATTATTATCAGGAGCAGCGTGATTTTCACGGTCAGTTGGATGACACCCTTTTGTCACTGTCGGGTCATCTTGCCAATTGCCGAATGAGTTTACCCATAGTACGTAAATTGTTTCATACCGTTCTGGGGCTTCCAGTTATAAAAATGAATTCCATCATTGGCCGCTGGTTAACTGTTCAGAAAAGTGATCATACTGTGATGGGACAGAGCAATTGTCGTCTTGGGCAGGAAGCTACATTGGGTAAACGCATATGGGATCAACAAGCAGTATTTGAGTTAGTACTCGGACCTATGAGCCTGCAGCGAAGAAGTCAGTTATTGCCGGGAGGAGTTGAACATCACAATTTAAAAGATCTAATCGCATGGATCAGCGAAAGTCGTTGTGATTGCAAAGTGACCCTAGATTGTGAACCGGATGCCGCCCCAGAAAAAAATGCCACTACTCTAAGCTGTGATTTAAACCTTACTAATCGTCTGGGTTATGGTGCTGCGCTAAAAAGTGATGCTCCTAAAAGCTGTCAGGTAAGTTTTATGTTGGATTTGGTGAACTGATGAACAAACAAGCATTAGCTCTATACATTGGCGTAGTGTTACTGCCGTTATTAGTGGTGGGCTGCAGCAGTATTGATAGTGCGGTAAACAAAATTAAAAAGGTGGCGGACGAGTATGTGCCTCTTTATGAATATAAATCCACAGATTTGGAGAAAATGTGGATCCAATCGGACGCTAATAGCAACCAAAACCTACCCACTGCTGTTGACATTCTTTTTATCTACGACCAAAAGGCGGCCGATACTTTATCAGCGTTAAGTGGCCCTGATTGGTTTGCACAAAAGCGTGCATTATTGCTTAAATATCAGGCTAGTATACTTATCACTGCACTTGAAATTGTCCCCCAAAGTTCAAAACAGACAGTGACCTTGCCCGATAAATTCTATAACGCCATTTCAGTACTTATGTTTGCTAACTATCTTGCACCGGACGGTCAATACCTGGCAGATATCACTCAATATTGTGAGTTAAAAGTCACCTTAAAGAACAAAGGTTACATATTAGAGGAGCTTAATCCATGAGCCAGAATTACTTACATCAACATGGGCCGCTACCTCTATCGGTATGTTGGCATGAAGGTATGTTATTGTCGCCGCAGCATTTTCAACAAGACCACATTTTCTGGGAAAGTCAATTGCAGTCATTTGCCCAAAATGCAGGCCCATATCGCTGGGGAGTTATTAGTATGAAGCTGGATGAAGGCCGCTTGCTTGAAGGTGAGATCTATATCACCGAATTGCGAGCTGTAATGCCTGATGGACTGCTAATCGATTACAAAGAAATAGACACTACGGCATCTGGTCGTCCGCCACTGCAATTGGATATTAGTGACTCAGATGAACTACTACAAAACAATAAAGTTATGGTACAACTTACGGTACCTATACGCTTACCTGGAAGTGCTAGCAATAAGTCTGATATACAGCGTTTTCTAGTTGTGGACAGTGATCCGGTTAAGGATGATAACACCGGAGAGGGGGAAACTGATTTACAACGCCTGTTACCCATTATGTCACTACAAGCGGCTAAAACCATTAATAAACAATATGTTGCCTTGCCTTTGTTTGAAGTACTGTTTACCGATGGCCCGCAATATAAAATTAGCGATTATTGTCCGCCCATGTTGAGTATTAATGCAGATGATTTTCTGAAACTAGGCAATAGAGAGCTAATACCAGATGATGATGAAAAACACCAAAAGGACGCGGAGTTTAACCGGATTCCATTGCAGAGGCGACTGCAACGTGTTGCCCTGGATATTCGCAAAAAGGCCAAACAGCTTGCAGGATTTTCTGAAGGTGGCGACGAGCAGTTTGGATTGCGCGTAACAGAGCAGCATCGCCTGTGGATCCGGGCCATGGTGCAGCACTTGGCTGAATTCGAACTTGTAGCCGACAATCCAGTTTGCTCCCCTTGGCAAACTTATCAGGTGTTAGCTCGTCTCATTGGCTCGATGAGTGATTTGGATGCTGGGCTAATCCCACCTAAATTGCCGCGCTATCGTCATGAGGATTGCTGGAACAGCCTGGAATTTGCTCTAAGATACGTTAATAACCGGCTCAAAGATGTGAACGTCCGTTATACCTCTTTGGCGATGGATGAAGGTCGCAATGGCATTTTCTCGATCATGTTCGATAAAGCCTGGGATGAACAGGATTTACTGATTGAACTTAAACCCCGGCCCAACCAGAGTGTGGAAGATCTCGAAAAATGGATGGCCGATTGTCGTATTGCATCACCTAAAATTCATAAAGAATTGGCGATGAAACGCATTCTTGGGGCTTCTACCACGCCCACTGAAAGCGATGATGCAACAGGAATAACCTCCATGGCAGGCCATGCTCTGTTTTATATCAAGTTTGATGCACAATTTATTAAAGTGGGGCAGCCGCTCACCATTGTTTGCACTAATGGCAAACTAAAACATCATCAACCCAAACGCATCATGGTGCACTTACCGCATGAGCCAGGTTTAAAAAGGGAGCAGGAATAATTTTATGAGCGTTGCGGCTTTTAATCTAGTTAACCTGATGAATGAGTTTTATCAGAAGATAGCCACTATCAAAAAGTGGATTGCACAGGACCGTCTGGCGCTTGAAGCCAAAATCATTTTGCGTTTGCAGGAAGCTCCCAACGATAACGAAATTGCCACAGCCATCAATCTCATACTTTCACAATGGATAGCCCAAAAGCGCCTATATTGGAAGGATAACCGTCTTACCGACCGTCAACTTGAGCTACTAGATAAAGCCTGTTTTGCCATGTGTGCGTTAGCGGATGAATTATTTCTTTTGCAAATAGATTGGCCGGGAAGTGAGCAATGGAATGAAGCCTTATTAGAAGATCATTTTTTTCAGAGCTGCTCGGCTGGCGGCACTTTTTATCGTGATGTCGATGACTTATTGGCAGACGGCACTTATGACGAAATGGAAATGCAGTTGGCTGCTGTTTATTTGATGACGTTACGATTGGGGTTTGCGGGAAAATTCCACGATAATCAGGAGGAGCTGACTAAATACCGCCGTAAGCTGTTTAATATTGTGGCGCAAAACCAACCATCTGCCAGAGAAATCATCCACCAGGAGGCCTATGAACATTGCCTGGTTTCTTTGCAGGAACAGCGTCTAGCACCAATATCCAATTGGCATCGTGGCGCCGTTTATGGATTAGCTCTTTACATCATCATTGGCATTATCGCCTGGTTGGCACTAAATCACGGGGTGGACAAATGGATTTCCATCTGAGCACCTTAATGGGGACGATAAACCGATGGTTGTACAATCTTTTTCATAAAGTAAGCCATAGTATTGGTGAATTATTTGAAGCCCTGATAGAAAGGTTGTATCCGATAATCGAACAGTTAAAACCCATCTGGCAAGATCCGTTATGGCAAGCGCTGACCGTGGTGTTTGCGTTAGTACTTACTGTTTTATTAGGGGTGTGGTTATTTAAAAGGCTGAAGGGTGTAACCATTAACAGTGCCATGCTGTTGGGCAGATCAGGTAGTAGGCTGTTTAAACTGGTGGCTGGCCCGCTGAAATATCTTGCTTGTGCCATTAATAAACGGTCGGTTAAAGTCAAAGAAAAAGAAAAAGAAAAAGAGAAAGAGAAAAGCAGCAAATTCAATTCTTTCCTGCAAACCCGTAAAGCCATGAACGCCATTCAGTATTTAACGACCCAAAGAGAGTGGCGTTATAAACTTCCCTGGACATTACTTATGGGAGAGAACGGCAGTGGTAAAAGTCAATTAATTAATGCGGTTAAAAAAGGTCGGAGGACGAATATTCTCCCAAGAGAAAGACGATTAACGGGTGCGGATAGTGGTTGGAATTTTTTCGATCACGGGGTCATCATCGAACCTGATAACAACAAGTTTCGGTCACTGCTGGGACAGTTACAACTCTACCGACCAGAGCGACCTATAGATAATATCATATTGTGTATATCCGCGAAGACCTTATTGAGCAGGGAATCTCCGGCAGTTTTGGAAGAGTTGGGTGAGCAGCTCTTTCAGCAGTTATGGCAAACCCAAAAAATATCCGGTTTTATCTTACCGGTTTATTTGTTTATTACCCATTGTGATGAAATTGAAGGCTATAAAGCCTTTTGGGAAGCACATGGCGAAGCGGTGGAAGAGCAGATGATTGGCTGGTCTAACCCTTATCGCCTAGATATCGGCTTCAACATGGATTGGATTAAAGAAATTTTTCAGCAATTATTGCAGTCTTTGCAAAACGCGCAATTGAGCGTTGCTGCAGGTGGTAAAGAAATCTCTGACATTGACAAATTTATGTTATTTCTACATGAGTTTTCTAAACTACAAGCTCCGTTGGAGCAGGTCATGAAGTCGGCCTTCGCTCGCAGCAGTCTACAAGAAGCACTGCCCCTAAGAGGCGTTTATTTTACTGGTAAAATCAATGAAAATCCGCAGTTTGTAGAAGATGTGTTTCAAGAGAAAATTTTTGCTGAAAAGAACCTGTGTTCGATTTTAGAAAAACGCCGTTTCTCCAGTAATAAATTGCTACGCCGTATCCAGATAGGCATTGTCACAACAGCTTTGTTATTAATAGCCAATATGGGGTATGAAATCGTACAACTCGAAGAGTTTAATCAGTTCAGCGTAAACAAACTGCAAGGACTAATACACATTGATCCTGACTGCACTGCCCAAGGAGCTGACACCTATCGACTATTAATGGGTCTGAGCGACATTGGCGATGGTTATGATTCTCTGGCCATGCCCTTGTCCTGGTTTGATTATGACGAAAACCAGCAAGAAGGTCTTGTAGCCACTCATTTGTTTCAGAATAATTTGTTCCACAGTATGGAATGTCGCCTGAAACAACGAGCCGAGGCACTTATTGTCGAAACGCAAACTAAGATCCCTGACGCTGAATATTCGGTGTTAAGAAAGCAATTTCATTTGTATCAGATGCAGCTCATCTCTTTTGAAAAAGCACTTTCGGATTTCAT
This sequence comes from Thalassotalea insulae, assembly GCF_030161395.1. NCBI lineage: Bacteria > Pseudomonadati > Pseudomonadota > Gammaproteobacteria > Alteromonadales > Colwelliaceae > Thalassotalea > Thalassotalea insulae. The sequence goes on along the minus strand of NZ_BSST01000001.1, from coordinate 4,185,461 downwards.
GTATTTATCCGGCCCCATAGAATCAGAGCCAGGTATCGGTAAACGTTTTGCCGATTTACTTAACTACCTTTATGACAATAAGGTTCCTAAAGGCGTCAACGTAGACAGTGAATTGATTGTCGGTGCAATACAAGCAACAGACTATGATGTGGAAAAATTGCGCAAAAGCAAGGATTTAATCAGCCGCAAACACAGCACTCGCTATCTAAATGAACTGTCTGAAAAACTCCATGAGGCATTACTTGCCCACGTAGAAAATGTGCCTGTAGACTCCATTCAGAATTTTACAAGAGCGACCAATAACGTTAGCAGAGATATGCGATTACCACCTTCGAATATCCAGGCTGGCATCCGCGAATTTCAACTGTGGCTGAAAGTAACCAAAGAAGACTGGTTGGCAACATCACCACAAAATAGTCCTTGTGGCTTACTTTTGGAACAAATGCAGATCATGAGTGATGACTTGACCGATTTTGGTTATGACAGTGATCAATTAGCACGTATTACTAAGCGATTTTCGCAGCCTGACTGTGATGAAGTCGTGCGAGATGAACTCTTAGGTTTAACAGTTGCCCCTTTCGGTGAGTTATTTCGCACTGATGTCCAGGCTCTGTTAAGCGAATCTCAAGAGCTAAAAAACTTGATCGCGATACTTGGAGATATTGCAAAGCTATCTTTCGTGAAGAATGCTTACGCACCGGTGGTGGATTCGTCTGAAGGTATTGTTTTGTGGCAGGTTGCCCCGTTACAGCAATTAGTTGATGTGCTGTTAAATTATCAGGCCTTCACATCTCAACACGGTCACTCCGGTTCATTTAACAATGCGTTGCAGCAACGTTTACAAAATGTCACCCGCCGTCTTCTCAGTGAAGCAATGATCCGGCCATCACAACAGGTACGTCAGCCTAAGCCTGTAGACGATTTAATGGCATACCAACAACATGCAGTAAGCAATGCAGTTAATAGCTTTAAAAGTGTCCGAGAACCGCTATTACAGGTGTTGGCTCTGCTGCAACAACAGGGTGATAACAACAATGTTTTGTGGCTCAATCAGCAGGTACAGGGATTTGTTGGGCAACAGCTAGAATTATTAGAGCAGTTGGTGATGGAATATCATTTGTATCAACCGGTTGCTTCTCCAGAATGGCAAAAACCACACTTTACCCAAGCTATGTTTAATTTGGGGGATGATAAAAAAATCCAGGCCTTCTTGCTTAATCAGCGTCAGCGCTTGAGCTATTTCGCCTTTAATTATGCACAACCTCTTATGCATTACCTGCAAAATAGTGAAAGTGGCCTGAGTGATATTCTAGTGCAGCGCTGGCAGACTACCTTGCAGGATTTAGCTAAATTTGATCGGGGAGAACCTAATAATCAAGTGGCGTTACTAGATGATTTAATCGCTACCAAACTGGTGCAGATCACCGACAACCAGTGTCCAGACAAAGGACACTTTGACGTGTCCCATGACAATTTAGGTTGGTTCGCCTTTCGGCGGGATCAAATAGAACGCCAAGTGAACTTACATTGTGCCTCAGCCGATAAAAAAGCCATTATCAATCGCTATATGAGGGTGTCAAACCTGTTTAATACGATGATAAGTGGGTATTTTCCCTTTGCAGATGTCAGCCAAGCTGGGGTTAAAGATATTAAACCTAAAGTGCTGATGGACTTTCTTGAGCAATATCGGTTGATATCCACGAATCTACTCTCCGATCTCACTAGTATGATGCAAAAAGACGACAGTATTCCCCGAGCCTGGCGCGATTTCATTGTGAAGATGGATGGCATTAGCAACTTCTTTTCCAGTACCTGGCAAGACAAAGCCAAAACTTGGCAGACAAGCATTGATATTAACTTCGACGCCCTAGGTAATGTTGCAGGAAAAAGAAACCAGGCCAAAGGCAGTAACCAGGTAATTGAATGGTCAGTGCAAAGTGGCAATACCCTGGCCAGTTTCCCTAATGGTGCCAAGGAAATAATGTGGCAACCTGGAGATCCCTTGGTTCTTAACTTACGCTGGGCCACCGGTTCGGCCTATTTACCCCTTGGACAGCCTGATAACAGAATCACCAGCGACCAATTTGTGGATCATAAAAAGCTGACTGCTACTTTCCAGAGCAAAGGTAATTGGGGCCTATTTCAATGGTTGCAGGAATACGGCTTGGACCTGATTTCGCTTAATAACAACGAGCACTTACTGTCATTTTACGTACCTGTAGCTATTAAAGGTCAACAACCTCATTTGGAAGGTCCAGCCTATGTCAGCCGTTCAAACTTAATGATTCAGGCAGTGTCGGAAGGTGCGAAGGGAGAGTTAGTAGCCATCCCAATTCCTCATGAATTTCCGGTTTACGCGCCGGGGCTCAACGAATGAGCATTAACCTAATTTTTAGGAGTCAACGAATATGAGATTGAGAACCGCAGAACAACAACCTGACGAATATATGCAGTATCACATGGGGTACTCATTAGAAGACTTAATGTCACCTATTGGTGAGGATGGCGTCGGGGAATCCGTACGTCATAACGGTGTGTATTCTACCATTAAAGCAGCAAGAAAGTTTGATGATCCTACTTTGCCTGTAGGGGTATGGGAGAAAGATCTGAAAACTGCCGATTGGTCTCAAGTCAAAAATGCTGCCCTAGAAGCACTGGCTAACAAGAGCAAAGATTTACAACTGGGGATCTGGCTGTTTGAGGCCAGTTTGCACCTGGAAGGTTTTGCCGGTATTGCACCAGCCGCTTTACTGGTGCAACAACTGTGTGAACATTACTGGGATAACATGTATCCGCAAATGATGGATGGCGATGTTGAGTTTCGCACTAACCCCTTAAGCTGGATCAATACCAAACTAACACCGGTAATTAAAACGCTGCCGTTGACCTTAGCAAAACTTGATGGTGGAGAAGTCAGTTGGAACGACTGGGAAGCTGCACAATATACGGAAAAACTCCTTAAACAAAAACAACTGAAAAATATTGGTGACCGTTTAACCGTTGACGATTTTAAACAACGCATATTGGCTACCGAATCTGAGCATTTCTTCAATTTGGTTACTCAGATTGAAGACGCGTTAATGGCCATCGATTATTTACAAAACTGGCTGGACCAAAAGTGCGGTGATGATAGCCCTGGCTTTGGCGATATGACGGGAGTGCTGAACGAAATTACACAAATGATGATTTCAGAACTAGAACGGCGAGGAATATCAATGGCACCAGCGTCAGATAACAATGCTGAAGGAGGGGATAAAGGGGAAGGGCAACATGGCGCAGGTGGAGGTGGAGGTGATTCCGGCGAAGGTGCAACAGGACCATTGACTACCAGAGAAGATGCGTTTGCCGCACTGCGCCGGGCAGCGGATTTTCTTATTAAAGACGATCCCCATTCTATGGTGCCTTATCTGGTTTATACCGCCTGCGACTGGGGTAAGCAAAGCGCGCCGGCACTTTATCAAGAGGTATTTTTGTCCAAGCAGGGACAAATCAATGTTTTTGAGATGATGGGTATTGAAAAATAGCGTTTAGTCAGGAGCAAAGTTATGCCGAAATTAGGCTATGGCAGACAAGGAAAAAAAACACCTGTTGATAAGGTAGCAGATGTTTATGAAACTGAAATAGATGCCAGAAAAAATCAAAGACGAGCTACCGGAACTAAAAAAACACGTTCATATGAAGTGCATCGACCTGTCGGACGTAGAGGCTCTTTTTTTGTGATTCACGGACATGAAAATTTCGGCAAGGGTTTCGAACGAAAAATTGGTAGGGAACATCATGACAAAACTTATACCGCCTTTGATTAACCCATCAGCTAAGTCTACCTCAAGGGAATAAGTATGGTCGCCATAGCAAAAGCCGAATTAACCCCTGCACAGGAGCAAGGGGACAGCCATTGGCAAACAGAATTTGAGCAATTACAGCGCCAGCAAATTAATGCAAATGAGCGGCTGCACTGGATGATCAGGCTGCGCGAAATTTGCGATACCTATGTTGTTGATGAAACCGACGGCGATTTGCTGTTGCAACTGGCGCTAAGGCTCTGCGACTGGCCCCTGGTTTTACATCTCACGGAATTAATAGGTTCTAAACAAAGGGGGCTTTCTGGCGAAGTAAGAGCACGAATTGCTGGGGAGTACATCGCCATACACAGAGCCGAGGCCTGGATCCAAATAGGTTCGCCAGCTCAAGCCGTTGATACCTTAAGAAGCGCGTTATTGACTCATTATCAAACCCCCGAGCTATTTTCATTTTATGGCTATGCTCAGCAAAAGCTGCAAACGCACAATAACGGTTGTTGGCCAACTGATGCCTGCATGGAACAGGAACTCGTATTAACGCCATTACAACATTTTCACATTGAATCCTTTCGTTGGATTTACTCTCAGTACTCTCAATCCAAAGAGCAAGATGAATGGCAAGAGCAAAGTATCGCCCAACTATGCAACTTACCCAGATTTGAAAATGACCAGCACTGGCAGGATTGGTTGCAAGTATATGCTAAAGATCCTAGGTGTTTTTTATTTGCCGTGGTGCATAGCAAATGGGGAGTCATCGGCTCGGTTTCATTAGAAATTTTTAACGATGTTGGCTTTTTTTATTACTGGTTAGGTGAAGATTTTCAGGGCATGGGATTTGGCCCAAAGGCCGTAAATCTTTTGCTAAATCTTGGTTTTGATTACCTCGGCATGCACTGCTGTTATGCCAAGGCCTATGACTACAACGAACCCTCGCAAAAAGCGCTGAATAAAATTGGTTTTAAGCGGTTGTCTTTTGAAGTTGAGCCGCCTTATGACCATGAGAATTTGTATTACCTTGGACCGGAAAAGTCGGAAGTGGATATAAAAGCCGAGCTGGAACAGTTGTTTGTGGATATGGAGTCAGAACTGGAGTTGGTGTGATTAAAGTGCGGATGTGTAAGTGCTGACCCGCTTGGGTGGTTTTCTCCGTGTCGGTGGCGTTTTTGGTTACAAGATGCATGATTAAAATTATTTGTTTATCAAGGTGTTAAATTGTTTTTTGGCTTTGTTAAAGTTGGTATTTGTTATGCTACCTCAACGTAAATTAAAAGGTATAAGCAGCTAAGGTTTCAAGAACTCTGACCTTTTGAACGAACCAATATGGAGTGTGAATTATGCCGAGGGAAAAACGAAAAAATAAAGCTGCTGAAATAAGAGCTTATCAAGACAGCCTTACAGAGAGTCGGGAAAATGATGCGAATAGAGATACTGAGTTTGCAGCGGCTGGTGGCGTGGCTATAAGCACAAGAGCTGGAGGTTCTGGTTTAAAACGTCATCAGCTATTTAATCCGGAAACAATAGCGGGAAGTAGTGTAACGACACAACAAAAGGATGGAGAGATAGAGACTGAGATCATATCTTTTCATAACGACGAAGGTGAATCTGCTGAAGTACATTATCATCCGAAAACAAGGGAAGTACATCAAGTATTTAGGGGCAGAGGACGTGGTGCTGGGAGAAGTACTACAAAATATAGGAATTTGTCACCCGATAGTATGCGCGAAGTTTCAGGATATACACGCAGAACTATGACAGGCGATACAAAAAGCCGAGCACACCAACGTGCTCAAAGAGCAGTACAAGCTGAACTCGATACGAATTAAGTAATTAAGATCAAGGGGGCACGATCAAGGTTCTAGAGGCAAAGTTATTGAAATTCGTGTTCTCTTGGATCCCTTGCTTTCCTGTACTCCGAGGGGACAGAGTTATTAGTTATTGAAATGCGGACAAATGCAGGGAGATAGAAATGAGTAGTGGAACTAAACGAACCGATAATTGTAGGGCAGAAGCATTTACTGCGTTTGCCACAGAAATGAAAGGTGCTGGCGCCAGCGCAATTAAAGAGATGGCTCATACACCGGGGCAACCCAGAGTGAAAGCGGCTGCGGGAGTAAAAGATCTTGCACAAACCGCCGCGGTGGGTGCATTCAAAGCCCATGATGCTTTTACGCAATGTCGTAATAAAAAAGGTGCGCTTTGATTACTAAGGCTTCAAGGACTCTGACCCCTTGATCTACTGACCCCTTGATCTATTTTAAGGGCGATGAATCTTAATTTGAAACAACGCCATACACTGAAAACAATAGAGGATAAATAAAATGAATGCTAGAAACGTAACCAACCGACAAGCCAATAATATGCAAGTTTCTATGAACAGAGTATACGGTCCGGGGCCTGGAGCACGCCGACAAATAGACCGGGATTCTGGTACGACCTTTTCTGATGGGGCACCTCATTATACAACTGGCCACCACAATGTGCGAGTAACCGAGCCCAGAGCGCGGGCGGGAGCAGATATTTGGGCCGTCTCCTTCCATAGGGATGGTGCATACGTGAATACAGGTACTCATCCAGCCCACCATTTGGGAACAGTGCAAGGTCCGCTGAGAGCAAACGGTAGTTTTTAATCATACAAAATATGAGATTTTCAATAGCCCATAGTTCTTAAAAATCGCAATATCATTTGTGCTATTGCGATTTTCATAAGAAGCCGCTGTATTAGCGCAGCATCTGCTTGTTCTTATGGTGGTGTTGGAGCTGCGTGGTGTCCACCACCTGGACCATTTACACCATAACTTAAAGGCGCTAACTCTGATAAATCAAGAGGGGCTGGTCAATGTGCTCCCAGACCTTTTGCTGACAAGTTTCATACCTGTTTTAATTAAATGATGGATTTAACTTTGAGAGCATCATTTATTCGTATTAGGCAATTCTATTACTAAGAATGCAATTATTACAACTCAGTTCCTGTTAGACATCCAATAGTTACAAAAACATCTGGCCTCCGTTTTGCTTATTAACTTGGCTTATCTTTTAATCAGGCTACCAATACGGGTCATCGTGTGGGCAAAAAGCGTCAATCTAAACAATTATCAAACAGCAACCACCTTCGCCAGGAAGAAAGCTCCATGTTTGGTCATTTGTTTGATGAGCAAGTGCATGCCAAACGCGCAGCGCGGGCTAAGCGCAAAGAGGCGGGTGACGCCTTTGGTAATGAAAGTTTTGGACTGAGTGGGCTTTTTGGTGAAAGCAATGAAAATAAAGAAAGCAAACAGAAAAAGGGGGCGCGCTTTCAACTGGGTTTTTCCGTAGCCAGTGGCAATAAACTGCGTTTGGAAGCAAAATTGTCTTTTGAATCTGAATTAAATGGACAAGCGGACAGCGAAGATAAAAATAACAGCAGGGGCAGTAAATCAAAAGTACATTACTCTTTCAACGATGAAGGGGAGTTACAGGCTAAACAAATTGATACTCATGAGCATGAAGGGGATACCATTAAACATACCCGAGACTTGAAAAATGGGTCCTCTTCCCGTGAAATGAGTCGCGACAAGCCAAGTACGGCAGGGGTTTTTAGTTTTTCTGAGTCTCATTCGGCAGGAACAAAAACAACCACGATTAATTTTGGCAAAGACAAGCAATTTGGCTCGGCTGCTGAACTGCATAAGGCGATGGCGGCAGCGACGAAAGAAAGTCAACAAAAGTTCGACAGTCATGCCAGTTCACACCGTTCTGACTCTTCTAAACATTCCAGTACTCAACAACATAACAACCCTAAACAAACCTCGAGTCAAGCTCACTCTGCCAGCACAGACCATAATGAACACAAATGACGTTATAGTGACCCGGATATTGGGTTAATTTTGCCCCGGCGTGGTGTTTATTTAAATGTATTGGCCTTAAACAGCCTCTTTGTGCAGGTTTTTTATGGCATTGAACTTGCTGATATTGAAAAAGGTAAAGATTAAAAGCCTTAAAGGCCGAAATCGTAAAAAGCAGAAATTAGGCTCTTTCATTTCTGGCTACCATTAACGGAGAAACACATCTACTTATGTCACTTAGCGAAACGCCATTGGATTACATGGCAATTGAACCGTCTCGTCAGGGTAAAACGTCTATTTCCCTGAGTATTGTTGCGGACGCGGCGAATAAGCAACTCAATAGTGATTACCTGAGAGTGGTGTCCTTTGAGGGGCAAGAGTCTGTTTCGCAGCCTTATAGTTTTACTATTACCCTTCGGGCCAATGAAATACCCGCTAATGCGCAATCTAACCCCGACAGTGATTTTGAAGATTTACCCGCTTCGTCATTCCCTACTTCCAGCAAACTAAAACCCGTGCAGGGCATTGCGACGGATTTACTGGCTCATTGGTCCACCATCACGCTAGGCAATCAGCTTTATCCCTTAAGCGCTAATGATAAAGCGGCGGGCTTGGTGGGCGAACATTCCAATGACAGTAGTTCCGGAGGTAGCTTAAATGACCCTTTATGGAGACAGATTGACAGTGTCACTGTGCCGGATGACGCTATTTCGCTACGCCATTTCTCGGGGATTATTACCTCTATTTCCCAAGCAGCTCCTGGTGAGTATACCGCGGTAATGCAGTCGCCCTTGTATCCCCTGACATTACGCAATAAGTTCTATATTTTTCAGCAGATGAATATCGAAGGAGTTATCAAAGCGCTGTTGTCCCCTGAACTGGCCCGTTATAGCAATCAGGTGAATCTCAAATTCAATATACAGGGCTTAGCCGCTACTCGTTGCCAGGACTGGATGCAGGCGGGCGAAAATGATTTTTCCATGCTGCAACGCATCATGAAAAAAGCCGCGGTACATTTTTATTTTGTTCATGATGAAGACAAGGTCACCATTGTATTTTCAAATCAGCCTACCAGCCCAAAAGAGGTTAATATACCGGGGGCGAAAAATGGACAGGTGTCTTTACGATATAGCTACCTCTCAGAAACAGATTTGGGTCTACAACAAGGTGATTTATTTTGTAACCTTAGTTATCAGGTCCAAATGACCGCCAAATCTTTGGGTGATATTGGCACCTTGTTAACCCGCAAAGAAGCGGTTTGGGAAACCAATAATGTTGCGTCTTTTGATAATTATCCAGCAAAAAGTCCCTCGCAATCAGTCAATTACTTGTTTTATAAAACCTATCATTATGGGCTAGGCAAATCAGCTAGTGATTCACAAGGCAACAGTATAAATGAAACCACTGAAATTCAGTTGCAATTGCAACAGGAATTGGCCTGTCAGGAAAGTTCATTAAGCGGTGAATGCACCTCCAATTTATTAAGTCCCGGTTACACCTTTGTCTTAACTCAGCAAGCAATTGGGATTAATGAAGTGTCAGGTCAGATTCCCCAGCAGTTTGATGGTAGAACGTTTGTTGTTACACAGATAAAGCATCAGGTAACTGAATCCTCTCCGTATTCGGGATCTGTACAGGCATCTCCACTTCCTGAAAAGTATTCACCAAACAATCCCAACGCGACGCTAATAACACCACCAGAACTGGAAGATACCCATCAGGGCAGCGTAATGGCTGTTGTATTAAAGTCCGCGGTACCCAAAAACGCGTACTTCTTTGAAAAGAAAAATTTCGACCCGCAAACTTCAACGTTGAAATACGACGGCGAGCAGGTAGCGCAAAAACAAATGGGTTGTGTGGTGCGTTTTGCGACTGATATGGGAACTGATGTTACTCATTGGGTTGCTTTATCGGACTCCTCACAAACCGTACCTGCTGTGAATTCAATTGTATTGGTGGCGCGTGGTGACTCAGAAAGTGAAATTCCCCAAATTCAACAAGTACTGGCATCCCACGGACAAAAGAATATTCAGCCTAATATGAAGCAGTGGAAAAATCAGAATTGGTCCATTAACAGCAGTTGGGGGAGTAACTGCAATACCAGCTATGGTGACAGCATGAGCATTCACTATGGTAACAACGTCACAGTAAACTTAGATACAGCACAAACTATAGTTACCTCAGCTTACACCCAACAAGGGCCATTGGGTGATGAATTTGGCAGTACCAATTTCAATAAAGGGTGTTCCTTCAGTTACTCAACAACAGAAAAAGGTGCCCAAGGGCTGGCAAGTGCGAGTGTCTCACAAGGGAGCAGCTTTAGCGAAAGATATAGTGATCAGGACTACAATATTAGCTTCACCAATACCAGTCAGAGCTTTTCTAAAAACAATAAGCGAGTCAGTATTTCTCGAATGGAGAGCTTTACCGACACCCCTGATGAAAACAATTTAAGTTTTATTAACGGCAAGCTTCCCAGACAAGATATTATCGAACTATGTGACAAGCTTCCCGATGGCTCTAGTTTTGACAAAAGCTATACATCTGGCAGAACCATTAGTCTGAGTGGTCATGAAGCTGAGCCGCCCGATATAGACCCATCATCAGTGACGGTAAGTAGGTACAGCCACAGTATTATTGGTGGCGATGCGCAGGACACCTCTAACACTTATGGGAATAACACCTCACAAAACACGGTAAAAGGGGATCGACATAGCCATAATGAAACTCACGGTGACTCCAATGATGTTTCCCATACCCACGGCAATAGTACATCCTTAAATACCGTAAAAGGTAACAGAGTGGATACAACTAATACCATAGGAACAACCACCAGTATTAGTAATTTTATTGGTATAAGAACTGATATATCTAATCACACTGGGGCTTCCATTTCAGAAACCTTATTTGAAGGCGCAAGAACAGATACCAGTAAAACGATAGGTATCACAACTTCTGATACGACATTTGCTGGGGCTAAATCCGATACCACTAAACATCTGGCAGCTTGCAACAATAATACGCTATTTGTTGGGGCTAAGTTAGATACCAGCATCATGTCTGCCGCTTCAAATACCACCAGTATCACTTTAGGAACTAGTACAACAGAGAATACATTTGACGGAGCACAAACCGAAAACTCCACAACAAATGGGATATTAACCACCACTAAGATTAATAATGCTATTTGTACTGAAACCTCTGTGAAAAATGGAATAGTAACCAAAACAGAAGATATCAATGGTGCCGAAGCTGACACCAAAACCGGAGAAGTGGCAGCCTATACCGATGAGCGGGTCAAGGCTGTACAGTTAGATACTGTCAACGTGACCATTGAAGCCATACTCTCTATTTTATGAAAAGCCTGTATATGAATAACTTAATCATCCGTCCTCTGACAACGAGCAGAACCCATGCAAGTTATTAAGCCTGATACTCTTAGCTTGTTGCACAACACATACGGTTATAACGGTCAGCAATTCGTCGTGTCTGCCATGAGTTTTTTTCAGTTGGGCGAAAACAATAACTTGTTGTTAGAAAACAAGCAATGGACGAGGTTACAACCGTGGTTAGATGAACAACTGGTATTAGATACAGGCTATGCCAAAGCATGTGGTGAAATATTGCTGGCAGGTACGGCTTATGCCCCAGGTGGTGAAGCAGTTGCTCAGATGCAAGTATCTGTCGAGGTAGGTAATGCAGTTGATGGCAAAATCCAAAAGGTTGTTAATGTAATCGGCAATCGAAAATTATCAATAAAAGGGTTTATGGGCACAACTAAGGTATCTGAAGCAGAACCTTTTACCAAAATGTCCCTAGGATTTGAACAGTCATACGGTGGTGAAGGTTATATGCTTAATTCTCAGGGTAAAGGTGCCGTTAAAGTAAAAAATAGTGGAGCTGATGACAATGAAACATTCTGGCCCATGCCTAATCTTTACCTAGATGGTGAAAGTATAAAGCCTGATAAAAAGCCTCGCACTGTAGCCAGCTTTTTGCCTCTTACGCTTGATCATCCCAAACGAATGCAGTTGCAGGGAACATACAACCAAAAGTGGTTGGACGAAGTGCACCCAGGCTTTCCCGACGATACCAATCCATTTTTTTTTAATGCTGCCCCAAGTGAGCAATTGCTTAAGGGATTTTTTTCCCCCGGACAAGAGTATTGCCTTTGTGGTTTGCACCCAGAAAAAATCACGATTGAAGGCAAACTACCTGAGGTATATGTACGAGCTTTTGTCACCCAAACTGAGCGCGACGGTAGCGAAAACTTTAAAGAAATTCAAACTCAAATAGATACCTTGTGGTTTTTTCCTGAGTTGGAACTGGGTATAGCCATTCACCGTGGCGTGCTTCCCGCCGGAGACTCAGCGGGGCTGGATATCAAAAATTTGCTGTTAGCGTTGGAAAATATTGAGGATGTACCTCGAGATCTGAGTTATTTTCAGAAAGTTCGTGATCTACGTTTAAATAAGAAAACGTCAATGGGCAACCTCTTCAACGCAACTCAATTGTTACCTCAACTTAACTCAGAAGAAATACAACGTCGAGCTGGGCTTTTTGTTGATGCACAGAAAGAGCTTGAGCAAAAAAGGCGAACGCTTCGGGAACAATTATTCAAAAAGTTAAAAGCTGAACAGCCGGATTTTGATTTTGACGCTGCTGCTATAAAAGCACAAAAGAACAAAGAACAACAGAGTCTGGATACTCTGGAGCAGGAACCTCCGCCCATTCCCAAAGAGCTTATTGAGAAAAAAGACTTTGATCTTACGCCTTATCTGGACTGGGCTAAAGCGCAATCGATAAAAGCTAAAAGCCAAATTAAAAAATCGCTGGTTGCTCTGGAAAAAATTAAATCAGAAACCAGCTTTATGCCTTCTGAATATGAAAAAGATGATGCCATTCTATCCCGAATAAACGATGTGGTGTTGGTGACTTTTTTCACAAAGGATAAAACCCCCATTGACAGAGAGACGGAAACAACGGAAGAGAAAATCACTCGGGTTGAGAAAAATGGTAAAATAGCCAGGCGAATAGGGCGGCAAAAAGCGGCGGACTTTACTGCTCCAGTGCCTATGCCAGAACATGCTGGCAAGTTCATACGGGAACAGGTGATAGCGTTACTGCAAAAAGAAGAGTCTTTGATTGGGCGAGATTTGGCCGGAGCAGACTTGTCAGGGCTGGAGTTTAAGAATGTTGACTTCACGGATGTCATGCTAGAAAAGGCGAATTTGAATAACGCGATATTTAGCAATTGTAAGTTTGACGGCGCAGCCCTGACCTGTGCAGTTCTTGAAAATACCATCATGACACAGTGTTCCTTCGTAAATGCTAACTATTCTAGCGTGGAGGCTTGTCGAGCTTCCTTCAACGGCTGTCTGTTTGATCATACCTGTCTGATGCAGTGTCAATTTAACTTGTGTGATTTTAGCGGTGCCAAATTTATCAAGATACAGACCATGGTATCTAACTGGCAGCAAAGTGTGTTCAATCAAGCGGAGTTCCAGGCGGTTCAAATCGTAGAATGCAATCTCAAACAAACTCACTGGCAGGGAGCAAATCTTATCCAGGCTACCCTGATGCAATGTGACCTTCAGGAAAGTGACTGGCAAAAAGCCACTTTGTTTCGTTGTGTAATGCTAAAAACTCAGGCAAACAAAGCCAAATTTTGTTGTGTTGCCGCACAGCGAGTGCAGTTTAGTACCGAGGGTGATTTTACTGAGGCTGAATTATCTTCCGGAAACTGGGAGCAAAGTGGATTCCGAGGTCTGAATTTAAGCCAAAGTAACTTATCTTTATCGGTATTTAAAAGCTGTGATTTTGGTGATGCCGACCTGTCGGGTGCCAGACTTACAGGTACACTTTTCCATAACAGTTTATTGTTTAAGGTGAACTTCAACAATTCAGATTGTACAGAGACTGTTTTTCATCAATCTAATTTGCGCAAATCCCAATTTAAAAAAGCCCTTTTGACCAAGGCTAGAATTAATCAAAGCAATCTCAGAGAAGTATTATTTGAAGATTGTGATACTGAATATTTACAGTGCAGCAAAGCGCCTTCTTTGACTTGAGACACAAAGCGAAAGACTGATGACAGATCAACTAGCATTTATTCGCGACCAAATGGCGTTAAAACAAGCCATACAAAAACGCGATTTTAGCCAGACGAAATTTCAGGACACTGATTTTTCTGGAGGACAGTTTATTCATTGCAATTTTTCAGGCTGCAGCTTTGTAAATTGTGATTTGCGCCGGGTGAATTTTGTCGAATGTGACTTAACGGGCAGCACGTTCAGCAGTAACACCTACAAGAGCGGTAATGTCGTGCAATGTCAACTACAAAAAAGCGTCTGGTTGGGTGAGGTGAAAAAGCTCACCATAATGACATCAGACATGGCGGAATCGAAATGGCTTTCAGTCGACATCACTTCCTGCTCTCTAATGCAAAATACCTATAAAGACGCGGTGTTTGAGGACAGTAAATGGGATACCACTTCCATTGCACAATGCCGCTTTGAAGGCGTTACTTTGCTCAACAACAGTTTTTGTAATGTGTCGTGGATAGCGACAGATTTTACCAAAATTAACCTTATTCAATGCTGTTTTGAAAAGGTGCTGTTGCTCAAATGCGACTTTAGCGGCCTTGATTTTTCCGGTCAGACTTTTATCAAGTGTACTTGCACTGAAAGTAAATTCATTAAAACCAGTTTTAATGGTGCTACAGTCAACAATTGCGGTTTTTCCAAAAGTGTTTTGGAAGGTGTGGATTTCAGGCAGGCAAAACTCAACAAAACGTTATATCTGGGCAGTAAGATTAAACAATGTGATTTTTCTGGAGCGTCGTTACATTATGGAAAATTTATGCAAGCAACCGTATCCCAGAGTAAATTTGTTGCTTGCGATTTAGAACAAGCCAGTTTTAAAAAGGCAGATTTGAACCTAGTTGATTTTTCTGATTGCAATTTAGCCTATACAGATTTCCGTTACGTTACGGTGAAAAAGACCCGGTTTGTTGGCACTAAATTACTACGTACTCAAATTCACGGCATGGTGCAAGGAGAAGATGATGATAAGAATGAATGGGGAACGGTGAAGCCTGGTGGACTGTTGTTAACAGACGAGACACAGACAGAGATTGACCAGTTACTTATTAGCTACGGACAAAGTGCTTAGGAAAATACAAACTTTTAATGGAGGCAGAAAATGAAATCTTCTTTAAAATTAGCTCAGGTAAAAGGCCCAAAGGCTATGCCAAACAGCTATATAGGGAAAATTACCGCATTCGATAAACAACAGCAGTGCTGGATGATAGACAATCAGTTCCCGGCGAAAAAAGCACTAAGTTTGCTGGTGAACCCTGAACTTTCCGATCAGGTGAGCTTTATCGAACTGGATGAAGAATTTGTCATTACCCAGTTGTTAACCCGAGCAAATAGTCAGTTACAAATTACCATGCAAAGCGACAAATCCGTACAATGGATATTACCGGAGCTTTCCGTAAAAGCACTGGACTCTCTTGAACTGGTGGCCAGCAACAACGTTACCCTGATGGCGAACAACCTAGTCCAAAATGGGCTTAATTCTTTAATGCAATACTCTGAAAATCTGTTGCAACAGGCCAATCAGTTTTCTGCCACAGCAAAAGGGGTTTTGCGACTCAATGGTAAACAACAAATTATCACTGCTGATGATGATGTCAGAATCGATGGTGAAAGAATAAACATTGGATAGAGATAGGAAAAAGAGATGTTCGCTAATACACAAAACACTGCAACTCATATGGGCATGCCAGATGTTTGTAAAACTCAGGTGGCGTTGGCTGTAGTGCCTATTCCTTACCCAAACATAGGGTTGTCGGATACCGCAGTGCCTAATGTTGATAATGTCATTATCAACGCGATGCCTGCCCATAATTTAATGACGGAGGTGCCTGAATCTAACGGTGATGAGCCAGGAGTTGAAGGTGGTATAATTTCCGGCATGATAATGGGCCCAGTAAAACATGAATTAGGTAGTTTTAAAGTGATGCTTATGGCAGCTCCGGCGACAACCATGACCTCGGTTACGGGACAAAATGGTAGCGAACCTAATGCACCGGGTTTAACCATCACGCCTAGTCAAGTCAAAGTTATGATTATGGGTTAGTTATTCTTTAACTAAGGGTAATGTCAGATTGTGAGCTGGAGCGATGTCGAAACGATTTGTGGTAACCATCAGGGAGATGGGAAGGTACAGGATGAAGTGCTGAAGCACTAGTGGTGTCACGAGAGCTCGGTTGATGATTGATGAGCGCATCATGGCTTGTGCTGTGCCCATTTTGATAAACAATTTTGGTGTCTGCAAATGGACTTAGCTGTGTTCTGAATTTAGTGCCAGAACCCGCATCATGTCGGTTGCTGGCTGTGCCGTCGCCCACACCGCTAAGAACCCCTTTAGAAAATGGATTTAGATCGTGAAAAATAGTGGTTTTAGATCGGGTATCAAAGGAACCACCTTGGCCTGTTTGAATAGGGCGCCGCGCCGTACAGCTAGGCAGATTCATGGTATCCAAGGTGCGCATTTGTAGTTGAGTAGGGGAAACGCCACCATTTGGAAACAGACTGTCTAATCCCGAGGTTGGATTTTCACCAAAGGCATTACCGAGGTTAAAGCTAACTAGTTTTTTGGACAGCGTATCACTACCACCGTCACGCATTACGCGGACCATTTGCTTGTAATTTCTTAGTGGTGGCAGGTAACTCACAGTTATTCGTCTTTTTCGGGTTTTGGGGGCCAGATCATGAGTGTAGCCGAAATTTGTCGTTTTTGTAATCCGTCCTTTTTCTCCTCTGCCGCCTCTATGGTATCAAAAGGTCCTAAAAATACCATATACCAGTCTCTGTGAGTATCCATAGCTTTCACCACAATAACTGGGGTGTCCAGCGATAGAGATTCTGCATATTGAGTTGCCTGCTGCACTTTACTGTATAACCCAAGACGTAAAGCAAACAGAGCGTCTGGCGGCGTTGGGCCCCGTAAAAAATATCTGGACATAGGCAATGGCGTTTTTAACGTATCGACATCCATCGTATATTGATGTTTTGCCGCAGGGTTACCTGATTCTACTTTGTATTTGGGTAAAGATAAGGTCAGCCCAATACCTATGGCTATTAACGCCAGAAAAAAGATGAGAAACTTTAGCATATTCGCAGGTTTATAGATTATGTCTATTTTATAATATATAGAAGGCTTATGTTTGTGCAAGGGGAGTTTCTATAGTACTACCAACCGCAGATTGATTTGCTGTCCTAAACCACGACGGTATTGAGGCGTTAGTGCATTAGCAGGAGCAAGGGCTGATAGAGTTTATGATGCTTCGATCCTAGCTGAAGCAGAACAAGTCTTAGAGTATTTCGCGAAGAGATTGGATGAACAACACCCTACCATCAGTCAATCATGGCTAAATCATTGGCCTCGACTCAGTGTTTACTTCGATGATAAAAATCATGTACATGACGCTGCATCAACTATCGAAAAATGAACAATACCATAAGAGACTGGAAGACGAGTCAGTTTACCATTATGTACAGTGACTGATATTGCTATGACAAATAGCCACTTTCACAAAAATCTATACCGTCTCAATCAGTTAGATATAAAGCACGCTATTTGATTAACGCTTCAATTTCCTCTTGTGTTAGCAGCGGTTCTACGTACATAGATCGTTTAGCAACCTTCTTTCGCCGATCAACACCAAGACGTGGTTTTATATACATCCTAATCCATTGTACTAAAGAAACCCTCCTAGTATCTGGCGTACGAATATCACTTCGGCGCTCTACTGAAGTTCGTCTGCGATCACCAGACCAATCATAGCTAGAGAGCTTTTGAACATCAGCACCCGCTATTTGTTCTTTGGATGTATTGTGCATAACCGTACTGTGTATCACATTCTTGTAAGTAGCTATAACTTAAGCGGTCAGCCGCCAGAGCGGTAACAGGTGCGAGCAATGTGAATGCACAAAGTCCAGCAGCCAGCTTGCAAATTTGTTGAGTTTTTTTCGTGATTAGTTTCATGGTTTTTGCTTATCCCTTGGTTTATCCATTACCGAACTTCGTTATTGAAATTCCAGTATGAACGATGTTTCACATGATACTTGGTCTGTACATCTGTTGTATGTACGGTGGTGTACCAAGTGCGGACAAATATTCGATACAGTATTACGTGTTTTAAATAACGACAGATTGAAGTCTATGATTAACGATGAACACTTGGGTGTTGATGTAAAATACAAATTAGTGGAGTAAATAGATTAAGTATTGCCTATGGCTAAGTATAGAACCAACAATTCTAGTATTGGACATAATGGGAATTAATGTATATATTAAGCCAACTTACTAATTTTAAGTGTTTTTTATTATGTCTCGCTTAAAACTTTCTCCTTTGTATCCAACATATGCCGAATTAAAAGAGTTTGATTTTTCTAATTATCCAGGCTTAGAAAAGTACCTGGAAAATACAGGTCATTCCTGGAGTAAAACTTTATGGCAATGGGGAAAATCTTTCCTTGAATATACAGGCCGTAATAAATCAATTCATACCTATGACAGATTCAGAAATGAAGTCGAAAAGTTTATTCTTTGGGCGCTTTTAATTAAACAATCTCCAATTGATGAATATCGCAAATCAGATATTTTAGATTACGCAGACTTTTGCTGGAAACCACCAGTAACCTGGATTGGCACGAGCAATCAAGAACGCTTCAAATTAGAAAATAGTTACTTTGTTGCCAACGAATCATGGCGTCCATTTAAAATTCAACCACCTAAAAGTCAAAAAGATAAAGCAGTTGATAAGAAAAAATATCGTCCGTCTCAACAGACGTTAACTTCTACATTTACTGGCGTCATTGTGTTTTATACCTATCTAATGGGTGAAGAATATTGCTATGGCAATCCAGCTCAAATTGCGAAGAAAGATTGCAAACACTTTATAACTGATGCTCAAGTGAAAGAAGTTAAAAGGCTTTCTGGTGAGCAATGGGAATATTTATTAGAAACAGCGATCGAAATGGCTGACTCAGATCCGTTATACGAAAGAAATTTATTTGTTATTGCAGCATTGAAAACTTTATTTCTACGGATTTCCGAACTTTCAGAACGGGAAAATTGGTCACCACTTATGGGACATTTTTGGCAAGATGAAGATAACAACTGGTGGCTCAAAATATTTGGTAAAGGTAGAAAGTTAAGAGATACCACAGTACCGCCGGACTTTATTCCGTTCATCCAACGTTATCGATTATCACGTGGGCTTACGTCTTTACCGACTAATGGTGAAAACAATGTCTTGGTTGAAAAAATACGTGGTCAAGGAGGAATGACTTCTAGACATTTAAGACGTTTGGTACAAGATATATTTAACAAAGCATATGAACGAATGAGAGCTAGTGAAGGTGAAAATAAGGCGATTAAACTAAAAGAAGCTACGACTCACTGGCTTCGTCATACTGGCGCTAGTATGGAGATTGAACGAGGCCGATCATTAAAAGACTTATCGGAAGATTTAGGCCATGCCAGCATGGCAACTACAGATACTGTTTACGTTCAGTCAGAGAATAAAATGCGTGCAGAAAGTGGCAAACAAAGAAAAGTAAACTGATCATTCGTTTTTAGTGAATTTCTCTCACAAACCAATAAATAAAAGGCTTTAAGCTTTTTAACGGTTAAATATAACGTGCAGCTACGTGAAATTTAGTGACCAAGTACCCACAAAACTTATCAGATTTTACGTAGCGCACGATAAATCAATAGATATCAATTGGTTAAACAATACACATTGTGTGCATTACATATACATCATTACGCTATGTCCGATACTGAAGAGTATAGGATTTAGTGGAGTGTGTGAAATCTAGGAAGGTTTTCCCTGTTATGATACGCAGAACTTAAAATTTGCAGTGTTTATATTAACGTTATTAATAACAAAGCTTCTAAAGTAATTTGTCATCTTTTAATAACTTAGACCAGCGACGGTTAATTTTATCTATTGTGCCATTTGCTTTTAATGTCGATATAGCATTATTAAATTTTTCCAGCATCGCCTGATCAAGTGATTGTTTGCTCAGCATGATAAAAATATCATCTTGATAAATGGCTAATGAATGTGCTTCGAATTCATCTTGTAACTTATATTTTTCAGCAAACGCCGTTAATGTGATCGGATCGACTAAAAAGCCATCGATAAATCCTTTCATTAACAAATCTACGTTTTGTTCTAAATCGATAACTTCAGTTATGTGTGATTGAAACGCAGCTGTTTTAATCAGCTCTTGGTAATCCATGCCATAATAATAACCGCCTTCAACACCTATCATATAATTGCTTGTCGATAACTGTGCTAATGATGTTAACTGGATATTTTGGGCGTTGCCTTTTTTAACAAAAAGTCGAACCGATTCAGTTCGATACGCTTGGGTGAAATACGCATATTGCTGACGTTCTTCGGTAAAAGATGCGCCCATAGCAACATCCATTTTTCCAGATTTAATATATTGCAGATGGCGTTTCCATGGTAGCTCTGTGTAAGTCACTTTAAGATCTGCCTGTTTAACAATGGCATTAAAAATATCAAAGTCTAAACCAACAAGTTGCTGTTTATTATTATGATATTGATATGGATACCAAAGCTCCCAGCCAACAGATAAGGCTTCAGTTTGTGCATAGGAAACGGAGGTGAAACAGCAAAAAATACACCAATAACTAACTGTTTTCAGGTAACTTTTTATCATAACACCTCGTTATAATGACTATGTAGTTAGAACTATTTTAACGGGGTTAACTTTAATGCTAACGCCGGGTCTAATCGCACCTGAAACCAGTTAATGCGCCAGTCTAAATGAGGGCCAGTCGCCCTGCCACTCGAACCGACAGCCGCAACGACCTGACCTTGTGTAACCTTATCTCCCACATTGACATAAGCATCACTTAAATGCAAAAACGTTGAGTTAACACCGTGGCCATGATCAATAATCATAGTACCACCAGAATAAAACATGTCTGGGACAAATAAAGAAACGATGCCATCAGCAGGCGCTTTGACCGGATCGCCGGTATTGCCGGCATAATCTAAGCCATAATGTGGACTTTTTGGCTTACCATTATAAAAGCGTTGCGAACCATATACTCCTGTGATCACACCATCAATTGGTGCAACAAAGCCTTTAGTAAATGCGGTATTAGCGCTTAACTGGCTTCGCGCCTGTTTAACCTGGCGACTATCGTTTTTCGCTCGAGCGACGGCTTTTGGATCTGGATTCATGATCTTTTTCGCTATGCCTTCAACCCGTTGAATTTGATAATCACGCTTAGTCGGCGTTAACGTTTTGCTTTCTGTTTTACCATTTGCATACGTGATAATTAACTGATGACTTTTGTTATCATCACGACTAAAGCCAAAAACAAAATCACCTTGTGCCGATAGCGCCAACACCTTACCGTCAAAAGTCACTCTATCCGCATCGGCTGCTTTACCAATGACTAAACTTCCCTGGGTAATGTCCCCTGAGAGCGTAACTTGCGCAAACAAAGAGCAAGATGTCACTAATAATGCAGTAGATATAATGGTTCTAAGCACTGGCTATCGCTCCTTTACCGACACCTTCATAGGCAATAACGGTAAATGATTGAGATGGCTGCTGTTGTTTAAGTTGACGGGCAATATAGTCTGCGAGTAATTCAACAGTAGAATCACAATCAACAACTTCTAACACATTACTGTGTACTGCAATATCAAATTTCCCTTGAGGTGCGTTATAGGCAAAAAATTGATGATCGGGTGTCAAATCTTGCATGGCTGCAGCTGAGAGTTCAATTTCTTGTTTCTCGACACGATCATCTTCTGACGCAATATAGATATCCTGCCAACGGTTACACCAAAAAAATTCCAGATCTTTTGAACGTTCATCATTTTTTGATAAATTAATTTTTGATCTATGCCCATGAGCGATCCGCTGACAATTACCGTCATGCAATTTTAGGCCATGAGTATAATGATAAAAATCGCCGTCAATGTTCTCTGGACGCAAAGTTAATTTAAGTCCTTGAACATTTTGTGGTAATTGTTGCAAAATAATTTTTGTTAAATGCTCAGTGACAGAAGCTAATGAAATAGTCTCAGCGTCTATCTTGGCAAATGCACAACTCGGTGATTGTAAAAAATAACTCGCACGTTTCGCGCGCAAATCGACATATTCATGTGCCTGATGATGAGTCGAGTTGCTTACCCGTACCGCATCACTTTTTATCGGTAAGAGCAACTTATGATCGACCGCCTGATCAATTATCGCTTTAATTTGCTTTTTAACCACAGCAAAATCCAGCACCATGCTCATTTCATTGAGTGAGCCGTCAAGCAAGACGTCAACAATCCAGCTTTCCCCAACGATACCGCGCTGCTCACAGCAATAGGAAAAATCAATAACGGTTAAATCATTAACAAATAATTGCATCAATACTCCTTATTTTACTTGCCATGCAATGGTTTCATTTGCCCTGATCGGTACCACTTGATCAGCACCAAATTCCATCAACTCTGGCACTGGCCATGATGATTTTTCTAACGTGATGGTATCCTGGTTCACCGGTAAGTTATAAAAAGCTGGGCCATTTAAACTGGCAAATGCTTCTAATTTATCAAGTGCACCAGCTTGTTCAAACGCTTCTGCATAAAGCTCAATCGCTGCATGGGCGGTATAACAACCAGCACAGCCACAGGCAGTTTCTTTTGCCTGCTGGGCATGTGGTGCTGAATCTGTACCTAAAAAGAATTTAGCACAACCACTGGTAGCTGCGTCGATTAACGCTTGCTGATGAATATTACGTTTTAATATAGGCAAACAAAAATAATGTGGACGAATACCGCCAACAAGCATGTGATTACGGTTAAATAACAAATGATGAGCGGTAATCGTTGCGGCAACGTTATCACTGGCTTGATTAACAAAATCTACTGCCTGTTTCGTGGTGATATGCTCAAGTACTACTTTTAGCTGTGGGAATTGCTTAACCAATGGCGTTAAAATAGTCTCAATGAAAACCGCTTCACGATCAAAAATATCAATATCATGACTAGTAACTTCGCCATGCACTAATAATGGCATTTCTTCTGCCTGCATCGCGGCTAATACATCTTTAATATTATTAATGTCAGTGACACCCGATGAAGAATTAGTGGTTGCACCAGCCGGATATAACTTTGCCGCGTAAACCAATCCGCTTGCTTTAGCTGCTTTAATATCATCCGCACTGGTATCATCGGTAAGGTATAACACCATCAATGGGGTAAAATGAGCTTGCGGATTTTCCGCCATGATCCGCTGATGATATTGTGTTGCTAATTCAACATTAGTCACTGGCGGCACTAAGTTTGGCATGATGATCGCTCGGCCAAAATAACGACTAATATCTGCTACAGTGTTTTTTAACACGGCACCATCGCGCAAGTGAACATGCCAATCATCAGGTCTGGTAATGGTTAATGTGGTCATAAATACCCTTTAAAATCTTTATACTAAAGTAAACCCTTATAGTTTACGTGTTATAGCGACTAATTAAAAATCTTGCGTCGATTGAGCTTGTTGCTCTTTATCCTGTGCTTGTAACAGCGATAACAACTGCTCTTTTAAATTAGGCGGTACTTTATAAATAGTGAGACTGTCATTAGCCGGATTATAAACCACATCCTGGCCAAAATGACTGCGTTCAAAGCTCAAACTGATGCCAGCGCCATAACCTGAATATTTAGTTACTTTATTGACGACGGTTTGATCATGAGGAAATGAGTCTTCGATCGGATAAGACTGCTCCTGGCAAAACTGATAAAAATCCTGGCTATTCTCTGTGTCCTTACTTATCACTTCTCCAAGCTCTTTAATTGACACATCCTGAGCCGCATCTTTTTGCTCTTTACAATAATTTAATAACTCTTTGCGGGTGCTTTGTTTTTCCTGTGCATCAAATTGCTGCACCGAGACATAATCTTCAACCGCCTGCACTAAGGTTTTCGTTTGTTCTTTGGCATCGAGTCCTTCTTCGCAGCTTAAGAAATCGAGAAAAAAATCCGAGACTTTGCGTCCGGCACGGCCTTTTATAAAGGAAATGTATTTATTACCTTCAGCATTTTGCTGATAATCAAATAGATCTATACGCGCAGCTAGCTGTAATCGGGCAGTATCAAGATGCTGATCGGCACTGATATTTAACTCTCCGTCGACAGAATAATGTTCAGAAACTGGAATTATCGCTGCCAGTAAATAACGCCCGCCCATATATTCATAATGACAAATCACTAAATAGCCAGTTTCTGCCAATTCGTACTTTTCTAATTCATTTTTTAATAAATTAGCGGCTTGCTTGCTAAATTCAGTAAAATCTTGCACTTCGGATAAGTAACTTTCCATGATATCGACAAATCTTGCCTTATCACCTTCCGCTGGCATCGCAGAAAAGTGGCCATAGGCTTTACTGCCCTTACCGTTATAGATGTGATGCAATGCATCAACAAACTTTTCAATCTTAGTGGTAATTTCGAGAGAATCAGGCCCTAAGCGCAAGACGACTTCACCGGTTTCTTCTTTTTTTGATAAATAATGCAGTGCAATATTAGAAATAATTAAACTCATAGTTAAAGGTCTGTATGATATTGTGAAAGCATTTGGTAAACTTATTCGCCATTAACCAATTGCTCATTTTATAAATTATATGCCTATTGTATCTAAGTATTCGAACGAACGTGTAGAAAAAATTAACCAAGAACTATTAAATGTTTTAGTTTCAGCTCAAGCCACCCCAGATTTAGCCCTGATGTGTTTGGGAAATACCATTACAGATATTCTTACTAATGAAATACCAGTAAAAAAACGCGCGGCGATCGTAGAAAATTTTACTAACGCTTTAAAACAGTCTATAAAGTAAAAAACGAATAAAACCAATATTATATCTAACGCAACTAGATAATAGCTACTAACGAGAATAATAATATTCCATGGTTTCTGCCGAACAAAAAACATATAGTAAACGTTTGCTCCTGCTCGTAAGTTGGAGCCACTGGTTTACTTTTTTTAATATTATTGCCGCGATTTTATTATCGTCTTTTTATATTTTTAATGAAACGACACCAGAAACCTTACTGGGTTCCGTTTATTTATTGACCACCTGGCTCAGTCATATGGGGTTTTTAACCTTTATCGGCTTTGTGCTCATTCTCTTTCCGATCACTTTAGTATTCCCTTATACCCGTTTTATTCGAGGCTCTGCTTCGGTTATTTTTACTCTTGGGTTACTAATGTTGCTGCTGGATGCCTTTATTTATACCCGTTTAGGCTACCATTTAAATGCCTCTTCTAGTGATCAAATCCTGGCGTTAATACAAACGCAGATCAATCAGAATGCCCGTGCGTTCTGGTTTATTACATTACTGCTTTTTATTGCAATTTTGATGTTTGAACTGGTTGTCAGTAACTATGCCTGGAAGCATTTGCGCAATTTACAAAAAACCGTATTTGCCCGCTTTATTGTTATTGGCTTGGTCGTGTCATTTTTCTTCAGTCATATCATTCATATCTGGGCCGATGCCAATTTAGAATATGATATTTTGAAACAAGACACGGTGTTGCCATTATCTTATCCGTCAACGGCAAAAACCTTATTAACCAAATATGGTTTATTTGATCGCAATGACTATATTGCCCGAAAAACCAGTCCAATTTCATTTACTGAAAAACTGGCACATCTAACGGATATATCAGATAAATGCCAAGTGACAACCCCGGTCAATCAATCGAGTTATTTATTATTAACACAACACGAATTATCAACCGGACAAATTAAACGTTTTGCCCAACGTGCTACCGCTAATAAACTTGAATTAACTAAGCATATTGATAACGCGTTACCAAACGACTCTTGGTTTAACCTCTTATATAGTCTGCCTTCAGCCTATAAACAACAGGTTTTGGCCGCAAACTATCAACCTTTATTATTTAACGTCTTAAGACGCCATCAACTGACCACTAGTTTGACGGTTATCGGTGAAAACTCTCAACATCATCAATGGCAAGACTATCAAGAATTGTTCGACAGTCAGCTTGAAGTAGCAGATATTTCATCCCTGGTGATCACTAATTCGCTGGTTAATAATAGTGCGGGTCTGCATGTTTATTATTTTACTGATAATGATAATTACCAGTACGAGTTATTTATTGATGCCCTGCTATTGTCACAACGCAATAAAAAGATAAAGGACAATATTTATATTAGCTCGCTTGGTAACAAAAATAGAAATACTGCGTTGACCATCAAACCTGCATTGCTAATCGCACCATCACTTAGTAAAGATAAAGGCCAATTTTTAACCAGCCAAATGGATATTCAACCAACCTTAGTTAGTCACTGGTTAAATTGCGATCTTGCCCCGATCGAATATAGCGCGGGCAGCGATATCATGACATTAACTGAGGACCGAGTGATCGCCAATACCATGGATGATGGCATTATGGTGTTTAATAAAGATAAATCGGTTTTTATCGATCAAAATGGCAATTTTCAAAGTTATTCTCGTCAATTAGAGGCGCCGATCACGGTAAGTTCTGATTTTCCGCTAATGATTGATGGTGTTAACTTTATTAAGCGTTTTGCGAAATACAACCAAGCTGCGCAATAATTATTCGATTAACGATCAAACGATGAATATTCGTTGCAATCGAAAAGGATTTCATTATTATACTGCGCATGATGCAAAGCATCTCGGGATATAGCGCAGTCTGGTAGCGCGTGCGTCTGGGGGACGTGAGGTCGCAGGTTCAAGTCCTGCTATCCCGACCAAATATAAAAAATGCCCAGTAATTGAATACAATTACTGGGCATTTTGCTTTTATCAATTACTAGAATTATTACTGTTGTCGGGCCTGATAATAGGCTTTAATTTTTTCATCGCTTAACACTCGCTCGGCATGGGCATTAAGTTCAGGTGCAAGCTCAGCAATTAAAGTACTTGGGATATGATCTAATACGCCTCTATTTAACCAACCTATTAGCGGCATCACTTTAAGATCGGCAATGGTGAGTCGCTGACCCGCAAAGTATTCACCGCCCTGTTGAATTAATTTTGCTTGTAAAAACTTCAAGTACATTGTTAAATCATTAGCAATAAGCTGCTCACGCGCTGTTTTTAGCGCATCGCCGGTTAATGCAAAGGTACTAACGATTTTATCAATGCAGTCTTCAACAGCATCCATTACTTCGTCACAAATAAGCGCCTGAAATAAGTCTTGCGGATATAAGTTGGTTTGTTTACCGACAAAACGTAAAATCGCATTGCTTTGAGTGATCACTTTATCGTCGATAGTTAATACCGGCACTTGGTTTAATGGTGTTTGCTTTCTTTCCTGCTCAAAAACGCTATAAGGAAAACGATAATCTTCAAAAGCAATTCCACCATAAGAGAGTGCAAGCCTGATCGGCTCAGCCCGACCGCCATCAACATCAAAATAACGTAATGTAAACTGTGACATTTTCTATTCCTTGATTAAAATTAAACGATTTTGATATACAACGTTGGGGGGACATTAGATAAAAGCAAGCAATAAGGTTAATAAAATTTACCGATACCAACATCATGTCGCTTACATTTTGAATTGATCAACAGATTTATCGAGCTGCTGCGCTAAATTCGTCACCTGTTCGCTATGCGAAATAGTCGATAAGGATTTATCGTTACTCTGTGAGCTTTGTTTAGCGACTTCAAGAATACTGGAATTGATTTCATTACTTAAATTATTTTGCTGTTTAGCTTCATTGGCAATATCGGCGCTCATTTGGTGAATTTTTTCAATTGCTTGATTGATAAATAATAAGGTTTCTAGCAGTTTATTCGTATATTGCTGGCAATCATTTGCTTCGTCTTTGCCGCTATCTATATCTTTAACTGCTTTATTCGTTTGACTTTGCAGTGCGTCAATCATTGCATGAATTTCTGCTGTCGACTCTTGAGTTCGACTGGCTAATAATCTGACTTCATCAGCGACTACCGCAAAGCCTCGCCCTGCTTCTCCAGCTCTAGCTGCTTCTATCGCCGCATTTAATGCTAATAAATTGGTTTGATCTGCAATACTTTGAATAGTTTCTAAAATTCCGCCAATATTAGTCGCTTCATTTTGCAGTGAGGTCATTACCGTCGCAGTCGCGTCTAACACGGTCACTAAATGTGAGATCCTGTCATTAGTGGTATTAGCGATACTTTCCAGTTCACTGCTTTGACTGATGGCATTTTCCATCTCTTGTTCAGTATTACTGGCTTTAGCTAGAATGTTATCAGCACTTTCATTGAGTTCAGTGGTAATGGTTGTCACTTGTTCAACCGTTTGCTTTTGTTGTTGTAACGAGTCCGCCACTTCAGAAATTTCTGCTTTTGACTGTTGAGCTGACTGGTTTAATTGGCTAGCGTTAGTGCTGATCTCGCCAATTAGCCGACGTAAATCTTCAACTACCAAGTTAACGTTTTTTGACAGCTCGCCGTATTCATCTTCTGCATTAATGGTTAACTGGCGTGATAAATCCCCTTTTGCAATATAAGACAGTACTTTATTAATTCGGCTCAACGGCACTATCATGGCTCTTATCGTGATATAAGCAATACTACTGCCGGCAACAATTACGACCACCAAAATCACTAAGGTCGTTGTTTGTCCCCGGTCGACATGATTAAAGACCTGCGTTTGTAACTGGTTAAAGTTTTGCTCAAACGCTAATAATAATTGCTCGATGACATTTATCGCCTGATTGGCGTATTGCTTCGATTGCTCTGCTGCTTGCTGTATTTGCGCCCGATAGGTTAACTGGGCTGTTTTAGTGGCAAATAGGTTATCTTGTGCCTCGATCAGCTGTTGCGCTACTTTAAATTGGTTACTGATGGCAGCAATATCTGTTTCACTGTGATGACCAGCGCCTAACCGACTAAGAAACGCGAGTAGCTGTTCGATATTGGTTAATGCTAACTCAATAGTACCTTGTAGCTCTTCAACTTCATTTGTTGTTGGTAATTTAGTGACGGCTTTAATCGAGTCTCTTAGATTAATGATGTAGCCTTCATTTTGCACCGCCATCGATGATAACTGCTCCACGAGATCTGGATTATTTTCATCTTCAATATATGAGAGCTCAATTAATGCCTCTTCAATGGCATCCAAAGTTTGATCTAAGGTTTGATACTGATTAATAACGAGCTTGCTGCTGGATAATTCATTTTGCTTTAACTGCAACATCTGTTTGACGATATTGTCATAGTCTTGATAATGAAGATTAAATTGCTGTAATAACGCTTTTGTCTGTTGATTTTTTAATAACGCACTTAATCGTGTAACTTCAGTAGTTAAAGCCTGAGCTTCATTGTCATATGAGGTGCTATTTGCTGCTAAAGTATCGGTAAGTTGAATCGTTGGGATCAATAAGGAGATTTTGGTTTGTTTGAGTAAATGCACCTGCATTTGATTACTGTGCTGCTTGACCGGAATGGCGTAGTTATCAACTTGTTTAGTAGCACTATCTATTCCTTTTAAAATACTCATAGAACTGTAACTTGCCAGCAGCAACATTAAGAGGACAATTGCAAATCCAATGATGACTTTATGGGCAACTTTTATTGTCATGACAACCTCTTTTCATTGTTCAGAATGTCTACTTCTGATGATGGCCGCTATCTATTTGTATTAAGAGCAAATGTCCTAAACTAATAATAGCCCATATTTTGCTTCTCCAACTGGTTCGACCAATATGCAAAATAAAGTGATTAGCGTCAACCAGTTTTATTCGTAAACTCAACTAGTTAATGAGTTTACTCAGCGTAAGTAACTTGATTACTTATAACGCTAATAACTCCTATATTTTTAATTTCTACTCTCTAGATCTTATTTTCACTCTAACTTCTTTTAACAAACCAACATAGACCTTTGATAAATAGTGACCACCCACTCCAACATTTTACGGAGTTATCAGAGTTACTTATTATGAGCGCAATGGAGTTATCAGGGTTATTAAAAATTAAATCCAAAGAGTTATCAGGGTTATCATTCACTTGCTCTTAGGGGGTTATCGGGGTTATAGTAGGTAAAGGTACTAAAGAGGAATAATTTGTGAAATATCCGGTAAAAATTAACCGTTCTAAGGTAAGTAATGGCTATGAACTTAGCATCCCTGATCTCCCAGGTTGCCAAGTTAAAGGAGATAGTATTGAATCTGTGATGACTAACATTCACCAGATTATTGCTGATCACTTACAGATTTTAGCTGAATATGGTGAGGTGATTCCGCATGCAACATCAATTGACCATTTAGTGGCAGAGCAACCTAATGCTATCTGGGCATTGGTTGATTTTGATATCACCCCCTATTTAGGAAAAAGTCATAAAATTAATGTCACTTTGCCGGAATTACTGATCAAACAAATTGATGATCGGGTAAGTAAATCAGAACAATACAAAACCCGATCTGGCTTTATCGCATCAGCTTGTATCGCTCAATTAACAAATAAAGGTTAACAATGGAAAATAAAAACATATTACTGATAAGTAGTTCTCGCGTCGGTACGACTGATTATCTCAGTCATGCGTTAACATTGATCAAGCAACAGCTAGCCGATATTAAAACCGTGCTTTTTATTCCTTATGCTGGTGTCACCATGAGCTACCAAGAATACAGCTCAAAAGTAAAAGCGGCGTTAGCTGCTATTGATGTTGATGTGGTTGGAATAGATGAGACAAATGATGCGGTAATGGCAGTTAAACAAGCGCAAGCCATTCTCGTTGGCGGCGGTAATACTTTTCGTTTACTTGAACGCCTGTATCACTTTAATTTATTAAATGAAATTAGAGCAAAAGTTAATTCAGGTACTCCTTATATTGGTTGGAGCGCAGGCGCTAATATTGCGGGACTCAGTATTAAAACTACCAATGATATGCCAATTATTGAACCACCTAGTTTTAGCGCATTAGCTCTGGTTAACTTTCAGCTAAATCCTCATTACACTGAATATCAACCACCTGGCTTTAATGGTGAAACCCGTGAACAACGTTTGGCAGAGTTTATGGTGCTTAAGCCTGAGACGAATATTATCGGCATCGAAGAAGGCTCGGCGCTAAAAATCGCTAATGGCAAAATGCAGCTAGTGATGGGAAAAAATATTGATGTTAGTGGCGTATTATTTAATAACGGCAATAAAACCCGACTTACAATCAATGATAATTTAGCGCATTTATTATAAGTGCAATCGGCTTTTACTAAAGTAGCGTAAGATCTAGAGCTTGCGCTACCTGTTTTATATCCGGCTGATATAACACCTTGCCAATCAAAGGTGCTTTAATTAATTGCGTTAATTCAGCAAGATTTTCTGCCAAGTAAGGCATTTCTTCTTGGCAGTTTGCTATCCAGCCAAGGCAAGACAATCCATCCTGACAAATTGCCTGATATGTTAATACCGCATGGTTTAAACACCCCAATTTCATATTGACAATTAAAATGACCTGCTGTTCTGTTTGTTGAGCAAATTCAGATAAAAAATGACCTTGCCCTAACGGTAAGCGCCAGCCTCCAGCGCCTTCAGTAATGACAACATCGGGTTGTAACCGTACGATATCCTGAAAGTTATGATAAATGTCAGCAAGCTCAATTTTTTGCTGATACTTTGCTGCGGCAATATGCGGTGCAATCGGCTCTTTAAATGCAATTGGATTAACGGCTGCAATTGTTTGACCGCAATTGGCCTGTTCCGCCAGTAAACGGGCATCTTCATTGATCAGTTGATCATCTATAAGCTCGCAGCCAGCTGAAATTGGCTTAAACGCGGCAACTTTTAACTTTTGCTGTGAGAGTGCATAGAGAATACTTTGCGCAATATGCGTTTTGCCTGCATCAGTATCAGTCGCAGTAATAAATATTTTTTTCATCTAGCTATTCAATTTAACCAAAATACCCGAATAAACCCGATAAGTGGCGGGATAAATACCCGTAGGCTCTAAAAAGTCCTGATAACTCTGCATCATCTTTTGCCATTTATCTTTACCTGCTAAGCCTTTGGCACTTTTTTTAGGGACTTTATTCGCCCCTAAACCTTTTAACTCTCGCGCCAAGTGCAGGACATTTTCATATTCTAAAATAATGTCCTGACTATTATGCTCAATCAACTTACTGTGCTCAGAATTAAACAGCTCACTTAATTGCTGCTCAGTTTTAAAATCGATCACATGCTTATCCTGATCGACTTGTGCCCAAGAAGATTTCAATTCGAATAGTGTACCTTCTACTAAGGTAGAAAATATGAACAAGCCGCCGGGCTTCAATACCCTTAAGATTTCATTTACAACAATAGTTAAATCATCACACCATTGGATCATTAAATTGGAATACACCAGATCAACCGATTTATCAGCCAAAGGTAATTTATAGGCATCCCCATGCAACCAAGTGATTTCTTGATCTCGATTCTCTTTCGCAAACGAAAGCATTTTCCCCGAAATATCTAAGCCAAATACGTGCTCAAATCGCTGTGCTAATATCTCAGTAAAAAAACCAGTACCGCAACCTAAATCTAATACGGTTAAATCATTTCGGTTAGGTAACCATGGCATTAAATGTTTACCACTATAACGTTGTAAGCGCGCCGAAATATCATAAGAGTGACTGGCTAAACCAAAAGATTTAGCTATTTGATAACGTATATGTACATCTGGCATTAATTAACAACCCTATTGATAGACTCAGCTAAGTACTTGATATCATTTTCATTATGGCTAGCACAAATGGTAACACGTAACCTAGATGTACCTTTCGCTACCGTTGGCGGACGGATAGCTGATAACCAAATACCTTGAGATTTTAATTTTTCTGAAATTTCTAATGCACTTTGCTCACTGCCTAGCACTATGGCATGAATTGAAGATGTGCTAGGGAGCAAATTTACCGACGCATTAAGTGTAGACGAAAACAATTCACTTAAAACGGATATTTTTTCTCGCCGCCACTGATCTTGTTGAATAAGCTCGATACTTTTTTTCGTCGCCCAGGCAACTGCCGGTGACATTGCCGTGGAATAAATATAATCACGGCAGAAATTGATTAAATAGTTATGTAATTCTTCATCACATGCAATAAAAGCCCCACTGGTTGCAATTGCTTTACCAAAGGTTGCCATAATAATTTCAATCGGCTGTTGATAACTAGCACTTCCCTGACCAGATTGACCAATAACCCCTATGCTATGAGCATCATCAATATAAAGCCAAGCCTTGTGTTGATCTGCAACAGCGCGTAATTGACAAATATCTGCCTGATCACCGTCCATACTGAATATTCCTTCTGAAACAATCAGTTGATCATCACCGGCGTGCTGAGCTAGCTGCTTATCTAACTGCTGGTAATCATTATGTAAAAATCGCTTTGCCATTCGTTTATCAACAAAGGCACCTTCGATTAATGATGCATGGGCAAGCTTATCGAGATAAAAATGACTATTTTGCCGAGCTAACGTTTTTAACACACCAACATTGGCGGCAAAGCCGCTATTAAATAACAAACATTTAGGTTTATTAAGCCACTGACAAATAGTATCTTCCAACGCCTGATGGGCATAATGATAACCAGTGATCAAACTTGAACCAGTCGAGCAGACACCAAACTTATCTACGCCCTCTTGCAATGCCTGGTTGATCGCCGGATGATGATTTAACCCTAAATAATCATTAGCAGAAAAATTAAGATAATTTTTACCCGCGATTTGGATTTCTCGGCCAGCTTGTTGTTCAACGAGCTGACGCTGGCGGTATAAATGTTGTTGTTGCTGTTTCGCTAACTGCTGAGTTAAAAATGAAAAGCTCATTAGCCGCGCTTATTAATTGGCCGCATTATAAAATAAGTCACTGTGTTGCTGTTCAACAACTTTTGCCTGCAATTGCTGTTGTTCAATTGATTCATCAATATCATTGGCAACAGTTTCCGTATTAATACCCAGCTTTTTAAAGAGCAGAATATCCTGATTCGTTTCCGGGTTAGCAGCAGTTAATAACTTACAGCCATAAAAAATCGAATTTGCTCCGGCTAAAAAGCACATGGCCTGCATTTGCTCATTCATTGCCTCTCGACCCGCCGATAAACGAACATGGCTTTTGGGCATCATGATACGCGCAACTGCAATACAACGGATAAAATCAAAATGATCGAGATCTTCAACATCCGCTAATGGCGTACCGTCGATTTTAACCAACATATTAATAGGAACACTTTCTGGTTGTGGCGTTAAGTTAGCAAGCTGCATTAATAATGAAGCTCTGTCAGTTGCCTGCTCTCCCAAGCCAACAATACCACCACTACACACTTTCATACCGGCACTACGAACATTATCTAAGGTATCTAATCTATCTTGATAAGAACGGGTGGTAATGATCTGATTATAATGCTCTGGGGAAGTATCTAAATTATGGTTGTAATAATCTAATCCCGCTTGTTGTAATTCATTCGCTTGTTCTGTCGATAACATGCCAAGCGTCATACAAGTTTCTAGCCCTAAGGATTTAACGCCTTTCACCATTTCAACAACATATGGCATATCACGCTCTTTCGGGTTACGCCAGGCAGCTCCCATACAAAAGCGGGTTGAACCCTGTTCTTTCGCGCGCTTTGCCGCTTCCAGTACTTTTTCCACTTCCATTAAGCGCTCTTTTTCAATATCAGTTTTATAACGAGCACTTTGTGAGCAATATTTACAATCTTCCGGACATGCCCCTGTCTTAATCGATAATAAAGTGCTGACTTGTACTTCATTGGCATTAAAATGTTGACGATGTATAGTTTGCGCCTGAAACATCAGATCGTTAAAGGGTAATGCAAATAAGGCATTAACCTCATCTAATGTCCAGTTATGACGAACATTATCATTATTGTGCGCTGAAGATTGAGCTAATTGGGGCATCTTAATACTACCTATTAAAGAATTGAATTACCGACAGGCAATTGCATCTGGCTATTTTAATCGGTAGTCTATGCACAAATCCTATCTTGTCAACAAATTACCAACACTTAAGTTTACAAATGAATAAAAATCATACTGACAGTTTAGCGTTTGACCGCGAACATATCTGGCATCCTTATACTTCTATGAGTGATCCGCTCCCTTCTTATCTCGTAGAGTCAGCCCATGGGGTTAACATCAACTTAGCGACAGGTGAGACTTTAATCGATGGCATGTCATCATGGTGGTCAGTACTTCACGGCTATAATCATCCGGTATTAAACCAAGCGTTAACGGCTCAGGCACAACAATTTTCACATGTAATGTTTGGTGGTTTAACACATCAACCGGCAATAGCCTTAGCTGAAACCTTAATTAACATTACCCCTAAAGGCTTAGATCGGATATTTTTCTCTGACAGTGGCTCGGTCGCAGTAGAAGTTGCGATAAAAATGGCATTGCAATATTGGCAAAGTCAGCAGCGCTCAGAAAAACATAAGCTGCTCACTGTGCGTAATGGTTATCATGGTGATACCTTTGCTGCGATGTCGGTATGTGATCCAGTAACGGGTATGCATCAAATATTTGATAATGTATTAATGAAAAGCGTATTTGCACCCGCGCCGAGGATTACTATAGATCAACCATGGCAAGCACATGAAACTGAGCAATTAGCGCAGCTATTTGAACAACATCATCATCAACTCGCCGCATTTATCATTGAACCTATCGTGCAAGGCACTGGTGGTATGCATTTCTACCACCCAGAATATTTAAAACAGGTACGTCACCTCTGCGATAAATACCAAGTGCTATTTATTGCAGATGAAATTGCGACCGGCCTTGGACGCACCGGCAAACTATTCGCCTGCGAATGGTCTGAGATTAGTCCAGATATTATGTGTTTAGGTAAAACCTTAACGGGTGGCTATTTGTCACTTGCAGCAACCCTTTGCACTGAACACATCGCAAAAACCATTAGTGATGGTGAAGCCAGTTGTTTTATGCATGGCCCTACTTATATGGGTAACCCTCTCGCCTGTGCAGTCGCTAATGCCAGTATTAATTTATTACTTGAGCAAGATTGGCAAACACGAGTAAAAGAAATAGAACTACAATTAGTCGCCGAATTATTGCCACTCAAAGCGCATCCTCAAGTTAATGATGCCAGAGTTTTAGGTAGTATTGGGGTAGTAGAAACTAACGCTGCAGTTAATGTTGCTGCAATTCAAAAACGCTTTGTCGAATTAGGAGTATGGATCAGGCCCTTTGGTAAATTAATTTATATTATGCCGCCATTAATAATAAAGCCTGATCAATTAAGTAAACTAACACAAGCCATTAGTACCGTGGTAAATGAAGTTGAATGCTTCCTATAAAATGACGATAACGTAATATATAGCATTATGACGCCGACATTAGCTGGATAGCAAGATAGACCACCCAGGCAGTAGAAATTAAAAACAGTAACCAGAAATTAAAATACTTGTTATCGCTTTTTCGTCGGCTTCGATATTTATTAATGATCAGTGACAAATAACTAATAAAGGCGCTGCACCACAACAATATATATAAATACCCTGTCATAGGCGTCAGCCAAAACTTACGAATGGTCATTTGATGGTAACGTAAGACACCAAAATCACTGTCTGGTGCCGCATAATATGACAGTATTAATGCAACAATAAATATTCCCCAGGCAACGAGTGCTAATACCTTAAGCGCTTTATGCCAAAAGTCTTCAGATTTTCGTCTCTCATGCTGAGGAATATGCATCTTAATCTCCTTTTAAGCAAAAATTTACATTTTTGTTAAAAAATTAGCGCAGATCATTCAAGTTTTACTTGTGAAACCTAGTGATCACGGTAACATATCCTCCCCTTAATCGAGAACAAATTTTATAGTAAAGAGGTTGATAAATGTCAGTTATAGCAATTACTGATGTCTTAGCAGGTAAATACCCTGTGGATGAAGAAATCACCGTACATGGTTGGATCCGTACTCGTCGCGATTCAAAAGCCGGTATTTCATTTCTAGCAATTCATGATGGCTCATGTTTTGATGCTATCCAAGCCATTGCACCCAATGATTTAGACAATTATCAATCTGATGTATTAAAACTGACCACAGGCGCTGGCGTTAAAGTCACCGGTAACTTAGTTGAATCTCCGGGGCAAGGACAATCGTTTGAAATTCAGGCAACTAAAGTCGAAGTACTAGGTTTAGTTGAAGACCCTGACACTTATCCGATGGCGGCAAAACGTCACTCAATCGAGTTTTTACGAGAGCATGCACATTTACGTCCTCGCACCAATATTGGTGGCGCAGTCACTCGTGTCAGAAACACTTTAGCGCAAGCTGTTCACCGCTTTTTACATCAAAAAGGCTACTTTTGGATCAGCACACCTTTGATCACTGGCAGTGACTGTGAAGGTGCTGGCGAGATGTTCAGAGTCAGTACCCTAGATATGGAAAACTTACCGCGCACCGATAAAGGTGACATCGATTACAGTGAAGATTTCTTTGGTAAAGAAACTTTCTTAACCGTTTCTGGGCAGTTAAACGTTGAAACATACTGTTGTGCGTTATCAAAAGTTTATACATTTGGTCCAACGTTTAGGGCAGAAAACTCTAATACCAGTCGCCACTTAGCAGAGTTTTGGATGATAGAGCCAGAAATTGCCTTTGCTGACTTAGCCGATGCTGCCGATTTAGCAGAAGAAATGCTGAAATACGTCTTTAAAGCCGTATTAGAAGAACGTGCTGACGATATGGCATTTTTCCAACAACGAGTCGACAAAACAGTGATTGACCGCTTAAATTCAGTGATCAATAGTGACTTCGTTCGTATGGATTATACCGATGCTATTACTATTTTAGAAAACTGCGGTAAAAACTTTGAAAATCCAGTAGCCTGGGGTGTTGATTTAAATTCTGAACATGAGCGTTATCTGGCGGAAGAACATGTTGGCGGGCCGGTAGTACTGCAAAACTATCCGAAAGACATCAAATCTTTCTACATGCGTTTAAATGATGATGGTAAAACTGTTGCTGCGATGGATGTATTAGCCCCGGGCATAGGTGAAATTATTGGCGGTAGTCAACG
Source organism: Thalassotalea insulae (assembly GCF_030161395.1). Taxonomy (NCBI): domain Bacteria; kingdom Pseudomonadati; phylum Pseudomonadota; class Gammaproteobacteria; order Alteromonadales; family Colwelliaceae; genus Thalassotalea; species Thalassotalea insulae. The sequence continues at coordinate 4,147,703 of NZ_BSST01000001.1, read as the reverse complement.
TGAAGAACGATTAGATGTGTTAGATAAACGTTTAGCAGAAATGAATTTAGATCCGGTCGATTATGGCTGGTATCGTGATTTACGCCGCTACGGCACAGTACCTCACTCTGGTTTTGGTTTAGGTTTTGAACGTTTAGTTGCTTATGCAACGGGTATGCAAAACGTAAGAGATGTCATTCCATTCCCACGTACACCGAATAACGCAGCTTACTAAGTGATCTGAAGTTAATCGTTAATTGATATTATTACAAAACCCTCACTTTTTGAGGGTTTTTCTTTATCTGCACCTCTAAGAGTTTGATATCTATGTACCCGATAGCGATTGCTAGGAAAATAAGCAAGACGCAGCGTTCGTCTATTAAAAGCTCAACACTAGTCTCCATGCTAAATGGATTGAGCCATATTATTTAATTGCGTATCAAAACAGAGTGCTGTTTAATGCTTAACCTTTAATACGGAATTATTTCAGAGACTTTTTATGAAAATAACTACAAAAATTTCATTAATCATCGGTAGCTTAATATTAATGTTGTCCAATATTGCTTTAGCCAATATTAAACATAATAAAGTCACAAGCCTTAAGGTCACCACCCTCTCCACCATGCTGGCAAATCAGGGCATTGGTGAATGGGGTTACTCAGCGTTAATCGAAGTTGATGGTAAGAAAATATTATTTGATACCGGCAACCGCCCGAATACAGTACTAAAAAATGCCAAAGACTTAGGCATTGACTTATCTGATGTTGAGGACGTTATTCTCAGTCATAATCATGGCGATCATACTGGCGGCTTGTTAACTCTGCGTAATGCATTGAAAAAACAAAACCCCAAAGCGCTTACTAAAGTTCACGTTGGCAAAGGTATTTTCGCTCAAAGAGTTGGGCGAGAAAATAACATGCTGAAAATGAAACATTCATTAGAAGCAGACAATGTTAAATTTTTTATCTATGAAAATGCGACAGAGATTATCCCTGGCGTGTGGTTAACCGGTAATGTCGCACGTAAAACAAATGAAAAAAACTGGAATGGCAAGGGTAAAGTATCGTCAGCCAAGGGTGATATTGAAGATATTATTCAAGAAGACTTATCCTTAGCGATTTATACCGAACAAGGATTTGTTTTGATTGCAGGCTGTGGTCATGCAGGTATCGTTAATACCATGGCTCATATCGTCAATCATATTCATCCGGGAAAAATTGATGCTGCGATCGGCGGCTTTCATTTACTCAATGCTAATGAAACACAGTTGCAATGGACTGCAGATAAATTAAACCATTTTGGCCTTACTCAAATGATCGGTGCTCATTGCACTGGCCTTAATGCACTTTATAGCTTGCGGGCAAAACTAAACGGTGACCGTACGAATTTTGTTGTTGGCTCGGTTGGCGATCAATTCGATCTGGAGTCGGGAATTAAAGCAGGCTATATCGCCAGGTAAAGTACGTTTAAATTTTTTATAATGGACATAGTTAGCAACATTAAAAAGAAACACATTTTTAATGTTGTTTCTTTTATCTGGTTATATTGCCGGGGTGCCGGCTGCCCCCAAAGGGGAAAATACGGCTGTTTCCCCTTTGAAATCCCCTTGCCGCCCACCACCGCAAACGACTTTGATATGTAGTAAGCATAGGGCTGCTTTTAGCAAAATGTCTGGATGAAACATTCAATCCTAGCTATTGCCATCAAGGATAATGGCAAAGCACAGTGGCACACAGATCATGTGTAAGAATGAAAGGCAAAGCACGGTGGCAAGGAGTGCAGTGCTTTTTTAGATTCTTCTAAAGCCATCGACATGAATTTTATAAGAGACGCTCTATTCATAAGAAGTTAACTAATTAAACAGCTAAAAATAACTTACTTTCTCTTGAAAAAACTTAGTTTCCTTTGTCGGTAACTGCTTCGATGGCGTACCTAAATATAAAAAGCCGGTAATATCGTCATCTACCTTAATATTAAGCCCCTGCTTGACCTTAGCATTTAGACTTAACTCACCAGTGCGCCAAATTGCACCATAACCTAAGGCAAACGCTGCCATTTGCATCGCTTGCACAGCGCAGCCTGCGGTGATCAATTGTTCATGAGCTGGTACTTTTTCGTGCTCTTGATAACAAGTAGAAACAACAATAATCAACGGTGCGCGAAATGGCATATTCGCTGTTTTTTCTAATTTAGTGTTATCACTGACTTCATCAGCTATCGCCTGAACAAAAATATCACTGAGTTTCTTTAGACCTTCATTCTCTACCACAGTAAAATGATAAGGTTTAAGCGCCGCATGATCTGGTACCCTCATACCCGCAGTTAATATTGTCGTTAACTGATCGGAGCTAGGCGCTGGTGTCGTTAGTAATGAACAAGACTGTCGTGTTAATAAAAGCTCTAAGGCATTCATAAATACTTATTATTCTCTAATTTTGGTTTTAAATAATAAGTATACAGGTAATAGTCAAGGCTGGTAAATCGCCCAGCGCCAATCAACAACAATGCTAAGAGCAAAATAAAATAAGTAGCAGCGAATTCAATGCCATTATTTAAAATGACTATATTGCCCTTTTCATAAAGCCAGGACGTGTGGCCATTTTCTTCTAAAATATCTCGCATCCGAGCTAATCGTTCGCTAGCTTGTTCACTGTTAACTAAGCTTTGCTCCGCTCGGTCACTGCCTAGCCAGCTAAAAACTTTAGCCGGACTGATCTCTGCATTGGTTGGTGTAATAGCAAACCAGCCATTATCAATATGCACTGTGGTTGCAGCTACCATCATAGTAAATAACAACGGAATACTGACTAAACGTGTTAACAGACCTAACAACAATAACCAACCACCAAAGAACTCTGTCCAGGCGGCAAGATTGGCCAACAGTTCAGGAAATGGTAAACCCAAGCCCCATTGTGAATTACCAAACCAGGCAACGACATCAGCTTTTGCAAATAAAGCAGATACTCCGCTAACGTCAGCAGCAGATAGTTGTAGCTTACTATAACCTGCCATAATAAATATCGGTGCTAAATATAATCGGATCAATAGTGCAGTTACGCCATCCAAACATTTAAGCTGTTTCATCGCGCGGTAATAAAAAGAAAAAATAGTCATATCAAGTTAATTGTATAAAAGTGGTGGTTATTAATTATAGGAACCTAAAATGACCAAATTCATTTCACAGACAAATTTATTTACATCTACTACTACTGTTCAGCAAAACTATTCAGTAAAATAACTAGTATCACCAATCAATTACGCCTTGTTATGAACGAACATCCAAGTGCAATTCGCCGTATAAGTAAAAGTCTGTTCCAATTATTAAATCTGTCTCGCAAAATTATTATTAACCTAGTGTTTTTCATTTTGCTCTTTGTCTTACTGATAGCGATATTCAGTGAAGAAGAACAAGTAATAGTACCAGACCGCGCTGCGCTGGTGCTGAATATCTCTGGAGATATTGTCGAGCAAAAAGTTGAAATCGCCCCGATGGATGCATTCTTAAATGAAGCATTAGATCAACCCAATGAGCGCCCAGAAGTATTACTTTCTGATATTACCGATGTGATTGATGCAGCAAAAGATGATAACCGCATTCAGGTATTAGTCTTAAAACTTAAAGATATGAGACGAGCTGGTCTGACTAAACTCAGGATCATCGCCGATCATCTGGAGGCATTTAAAACCAGCGGTAAAAAAATTATCGCTTTCGACGATCAATATTTACAGGACCAGTATTACCTCGCCTCTTATGCTGATGAAATCTGGCTTAACCCTAACGGCTGGATGCTACTTGATGGTTATGGCCGCTATCAAATGTACTTTAAATCTGCGCTGGAGAAATTATCTGTTAGTCAGCATATATTTAGGGTTGGTACTTATAAATCAGCTGTTGAGCCTTATATGCGAGACGATATGTCACCGGCAGCTAAAGAAGCCAACCTCGCTTGGTTAAATGATTTATGGCAGCAATACAAAGCAGATGTTGCACAGCAACGAGAGTTTAGCGTCGATAATTTTGATGAAACCTCAACTGCTTTATTAGAAAAATTAGAGAAAGTTGATGGCAAAATTGCTCAATACGCCCTCAATAATCATTGGGTTGATGCACTGAAAACGCGTGAGCAAATTCGCAGTGCAATGATAGATTTAGTGGGCAAAGATAAACATAATAGCTTTAACCATATTTCCTTTAAACGTTACTTAAAAAGCATTAAACCGGCATTTCCTTTTACCGATCCTGCCACGGATAAAGTTGCGGTTATCGTGGCGAAAGGAACGATTCTAGACGGCACACAAAAGCCAGGCACTATTGGTGGCGACAGCACTGCCAAATATCTACGAAAGGCCCGTTTAAATAAACAAGTAAAAGCCGTTGTCTTAAGGGTCGATAGTCCGGGAGGCAGCGCTTATGCCTCTGATATTATTAGACAAGAAGTTGAGTTATTAAAAGAAGCTGGTAAGCCGGTTATCGCATCAATGGGCAGTGTCGCTGCATCGGGTGGTTACTGGATATCTGCTGCTGCAGATAAAATTTATGCTGCACCAACCACTATCACAGGTTCAATCGGCATCTTTGGCTTTTTTATGACACTGGAAAACTCCCTTAGCCAGTTGGGGATCCATACTGACGGTGTCGGCACTACAGATTTTGCTGGCTTTGGTCTTACCCGCCCGTTAAGCAAAGAAATGGCAGATATTTTACAGCTTGGTATTGAACGCGGATATCAGGACTTTATCGAACTAGTTGCGCAAAACAGACACATGAGCTTGCAACAAGTTGATGCTATAGCCCAAGGCAGAGTGTGGTCTGGAATTAAAGCAAAAGAACTAGGATTAGTCGATGAGCTTGCCGGCTTAGAGCGGGCAATAGATGATGCGGCAGCAATGGCAAATTTATCAGATTATGATACGTTATTAATCGAGAAAGAATTTACACCACAAGACCTGTTTTTACAAAACCTGTTCGGTCGAGCGGTTAAATTTTTCCCGACTGATTCAGTTCATCAGTTGAACAGTTTTGAGCAAGCATTAGTCAAACTGAAACAAGAATATCAACGTGTTAGTGAATTAAATGATCCACAGGGTATCTATTCACATTGCCTCGGCTGCGAAATAAACTAAGTTTCTCCCCCTAACTTTGCTACTATAACCTCATCTAATTGAGGTTATAGTTTTTTGGTCAACAATTAATGAAAAAACACATCTACATCGCCTATACTGGTGGCACAATCGGGATGAAAGCCAGTGTTCATGGTTATATCCCAGTCCCAGGACATTTAACCGAATCAATTCAGAATATGCCAGACTTTTACCGCGAAGAAATGCCGGAATTTACCTTGCATGAATATAGCCCGTTAATTGACTCGTCAAATATGACACCGATTGACTGGCAACGGATCGCCGATGATATTAAGCAGCACTACCATGAATATGATGGTTTTATCGTCTTGCATGGCACAGATACCATGGCTTATACCAGCTCGGCATTATCTTTTATGTTTGAAAACCTTAGTAAGCCTGTAATCGTCACCGGTTCTCAAATTCCCTTTAGTCAGTTGCGCTCTGATGGGCAGGTCAATTTATTAAATTCTCTCTATATTGCCGCTAACTATCCAATTAGTGAAGTCGGCCTGTTTTTTAATAATCGGCTGTTTCGTGGTAATCGCTCGATTAAAGCCTATGCCGACGGTTTTAACGCTTTTGATTCTCCTAATATGTCACCGTTATTAGAAGCTGGTATCAATATTAAAGTGATCAATGGCACCATTACCGAACCGGAAAATACGCCATTAACGCTTACCCCTATTACTCCGCAACCGATTGGTGTTGTCCATCTTTATCCGGGCATCAATAGCCAACTCGTTGAAAATATAATTCAGCAGCCTGTTAAAGCGCTCATTCTTAGGAGTTATGGCGTTGGTAATGCGCCACAAGACAAAGCGTTACTAGATTGTTTGGCGAAAGCGAATAAGCAAGGGATCATTATTGTTAACTGTAGCCAATGTATTAAAGGCAATGTCAATATGGAAGGTTACGCAACGGGAACATCCCTTAGTCAATGCGGCGTGATCAGTGGCCAGGATATGACATTGGAAGCTGCATTAACTAAATTACATTATTTACTGAGTCAGGGACTAAGTAACGAAGAGATCAAGCAGGCATTTATTAGAAGTTTGCGCGGAGAATTAAGCGCTTAATCACTGTTATTATTCAGTGCTTCTATAATTAAGCGAAAAGAAAATTGATAATGATCTTGCTTAGTATAAGAACGAGTGAATTGTTTAAAATTAACTGCTCGCCAATTCACTTTGTTCGCTAAAATAAAGTAATGCATGATATTTTTATTATGGATCACTTCTAAGTCATAACTCTCGCTATTTTTGCCTTTAGTAAACACCTTAATGCCACGATGATGATCGTAGATTTTTACCAATGCCCATGCTGTTTGCATAATATGCCCGCCAACACTGGCGGCTAAGTCCCCCTGTTTAACTGCTTGTATCGCCTCAACCGTCCAGTCGATACCTCCGATTGCTAGCTTAGGGTTCATTTTATCGTAACCACTTTTTAACGAATCCAGCACGCCTAACGCCATGCTATCAGACGCTGCCCAAGCTATATCTATATCACCAAAGCGCTCGGTTAACTGCAAAATAATATGTCGACTACGTTCACGGCTCCAGATAGCAGGGACTACTTGTAATAGCTCAATATTGTGATGGGCATCAATACTTTGCTTAAGGCCTTCGGCGCGCTGATTCGATTCACCGCTAAAACTGCCGGCGATACCTATAGCAGTAAGTGATTTTTTATTTGCTCCCTTAACAGCCTGTTCGATTAGGGCATCTGCCAGTAATTTTCCAGCATTAACATTATTATGAAAAATTTCTCCCAACCAGTAGTGATACTTTTGTTGTGGTTGTCCAAGCTCAGCCTGCTCTGTAGGTTGTAAAGTACGCTCTATGGTAACAAACGGAATTTTCGCAGCTTCGATTAAGTCATAACTTTGCACGGCATTACCGTCATAAGGCATAAAAATAATATAGTCTGGCGTTATTTCTGCAGCGATTGCTTGCTCGATTGCTTTATATTGAAAGATACGGTTATCACGGCCATAAAGAATAGTTAATTGGATATCGAAATCATCGGCAGCAGCTACAGCTGCGGCACTGACGCGATCCCAAAATGCTGTACCTGGTACCGATGGATTAATAAAGGTGACATTAATCGCCAGGCAAGTATTATGAATCAAAATAGTCAATAACACAGTTAAGCATTTCACCATCGAGAGCTCCCCCTATTACTAGCTTAACTATAGCAGTGTCGCTCTATTAAGTAGGTTAAATCTCCTGGCAAATTATTACACTTGTGTATTTTAGACTTTCAAACATACACCAAAAAAAACCAACCGATGGCATAGTTAACATGGTATATCTCAGCAAATCCGCAATTTTAGGTAAGGCAACACCATGCTTAATAAAAACCAGAGGAGCAAAAAAACTAGCTGCCAGTAAAAATCTAAAGAACATTAACACGGCGGGTGGAAGTTCATTCGTGATCAGTGACGCAATTGGAAAAGAGCTTGCGGCCATTAATATGGCCATCATCATTAAAAGGTGGGCATTCTGGAAAGTGATAGTTCTCACGTTATTATTCTCTTTAAAACACTATTATTAAGGACAGGGTAAAACCTTAAGTTAGGTTTAGGTCAATAAGAAAATAAAACGACTGCTGAAAATAAAAGTTAATTAAGAAATAGCTGAGAGTTGCCCTTGATAAATACGGGCTTTATTCGCGACAAACTCAGTTTATGCTGTCAGCCGCTATAGTGCTGACAGCATAGTGTAGGCATTTATTTTTAGTTAATGTTTGCCAATATAATCGGCTTAACTCTGGTGAGTAAAGGAAGGTCCAGCTCTGTTAATTGACCTAGCATTAACCAATCAACAAATGTCTGCTCAAGGTTAATGTTCTGGCCTGACGTCATTTGATCTTGCATTAACTCTACTTGCAGCGCTAGTCGCTGTTGCTGATCTTCATCGGGAGAATCTAAACCGGCTAATATCTCTAGCACTATGGTCTGACGATGACGTAATTGATAGTCGGCATCTTTAGTTGGAATATTATTGAGTTTCTTTTGCCAAGGTTTAGATAAAGTAGCCCCCCCTGCTGTAGCATCTTTACCACCGCTAGCTAATTGAGTTAAACACTCAAACAAGGTGATAAGATCTTGCTGTTTTGCCCGTTTTCTTTGCTCAGCAAGTTGCTGTTCGATTACCTGAGATTGCTGAGTGATTTTTTTCGTTAGCCCGCTAAAATATCCACTATTTTGTTTAACTGCCTGTTGCAATTCACTAAGCGCCGCTAAAGCTTTAGTTAAGTTTTCAATAGAATCTGACGTCTGGCTTTGCGCTACGATTTGTTCCAATTGTGAGACAAATGCTTGCTCTAACTCGGCAGACTGCTGTTTTTGACTGTCATTAAGTATGGCTCTTCGCTCAAATACCTGATCGTTTATTGCGCGAAACTCTTGCCAGAGTCTATTCTCCTGCTTCGGCCCACAATAACCTATTTCTCGCCACTTTATCTGCAGCTGTTTTAGTTGCTTAGCGGCATTTTCTATTTCTTCGCTGGCTAAATGTTCCTGAGCCTGATTAATTAATGCTTGCTTACGTGCAATATTATCTTGCTGGTGTTGGAATAATGTTGTTTTCGCCGGTTTTAATAACGTATTAAACTCGTCATTTAGCACCTTGTATTTTGAACGTTCAACTTCACCAGCATTACGCCACTTTTGCTTAAATTGATTTAACTTAGCGTCAAGCTCCTTCCAATCAACCTCTTGATTTGATAACTGTTGATTAAACGTTTTTACTTGCTCAAGAATTTCTTGCCTTAATGCTAAATGCTGAGTTCTGAGTTTTTCCTGCTCGGCATAATATAAACGACATGGCGCAAATGCTTGTTCGGATAATTGATTAAAGTCATTATTTAATGCCTGTTCTTTATCGTCTTCTGCATGTCCTAATAAATTCCACTGCTGACGATATTTTTTCACCAGCGCAGCCTGTTCTAACGGATTATCAACCGGCTGTAGGGCTAATTGTTTAATTTGCTCTAACAATTCTTGTTTACGCGGTGTCGCAATATAGTGTTCCCAGTCACTTAGCTCATTAATTTTATCCTGAGCAAACTGATAATCTCTTGCTAATCGGGCTTGTTGCTTATCATTCAGTGCTAGATAAAACGTTTCGGCTTTTTTAAAGACACCAAACGCTGCATTAAACTTACCACTATTAACTAAACGCTTAACATCAGCTAATTTTTTCTGTGCCTGAATAAAATGCTTCTTCTGTGCTTGATGTAAAGGCTTTAATGCTTGTTGCCATTGGGTGACGATTTCTTGATAGGCATTGATAATCGACTCAGGTAACGTGCCATCTGCTTTTCTTTTGATCTGATCGAAATTATCTAGCCATTGCAAATACTGAGTTTCTTTTTCATTAAGTTGGGATAGTTCTTTTGGCAGGGCTAACTGCGATATTTTAGAGATCAAATGCGTTGCTTCAGTAACTGACTCTGCAATTTCCGGTAACTTTTCTACTCTGCGCTGTAACTGCTGACACTTAGCTTGATAATCTGCTTTTTGCTGCTCACTTAATACTGAAGTTTCAATTTGCTGAACTAATGCATTGATATCACTATTAAAAGCCGTTTCATTAATGGCATTATCGGAAAAAATAGAGTTACTTAAGGTTTGTTCACAGGCAGCTAACTTATCTTCAATAGCAACGCCCTGCTCAGCGCGTTGTTGCTCTAATTGCTGAGCAATTTTTTGTTGCTCAAATGCTTCTACCTTATGCGCAAATATTTTATCTAATTGCTGATTAATGTCATGATACTTGTCGTGAAAATCTTGTTGTTGTGGCTGTTCTAAGCAATCAAATTCATTGGCAAGCAATTGCCATTCATTAATGATGTTCTCTTTTCTATCGATAACTTCACTGTATTGACTAACATCTTTTAATGCCAGCAGTTTTGCCAATGCTAACTGCGCTTTTTTAGTGATTTTAGCGGGCTTTTGCTCTTGCTCGGTTATCAGTGCTATTTTATCTGTAATAGTCTTTTTAACTTCTGGCAGATTTGCTTTTTTACTCAACTTTTCTAACAGTTCTTTATTCTCTACCTGTTCAAGTAAAGCAAGCTGAAACTCCAACTGCTGCCGGTGCGCAAAAACCGATATCAATAATTGAGGTTTAGCTATTTTCTCAAATATTTTCAGCGCTAATTGAATATTACTTTCCGTATTAAGCCAGGCATCAAGTAACGCGCTTTTAGGGGCTTCAGCTAAAAACTGGTATTTTTCTTCCAGCGATAACTTAACTTGATGCTGATCTAGTACAATGGCTTCAACTTGCTGCTGCGCATATTCCCGCACTTTTTTATTAGAATTTTCTCTACTTGCCTGTAGCCACAAAGAAAAACTATTCAACTTCAACAGCACTGCGCGGCGAACCAATTCGCTACTATCGTTTTCTAATAGTGTGATCAGTATTTGATGCTCTTCACTATTGCTACTGTCCAGCTCATCATTAACTGCGGCGATTCTGACATTGACATCTTTACTTTGCCAAGCGCTTTTAAAAAACTTAGAAAAAATCATAAATCTGTAAACCTGGCTATATTGTTCTTATTACACTTAGTTACTTCAGTGTCTTTATGCTTACCGGAGAACTGATCTTTTAATTCTCGTTTCGTTTTATTGACAATTTCACCATCGGCGCCAATGGTCAGCATTTCGTCAGAGTCTAAGTGTCTCGCCTGATAGGCCATAATCAATTGAAGCGCTGAATCACGTTGCGCTTGTTCAACCGGGACACCTTCCGGCCACTTACCGGTTTCTGCAGCATGCTTTAATCTGAGGTACATTTCTTGCGACATAGTGTCGACTATTGCTAGGACATCCATATTATTTATTACTTTTCTTTAATAAAATGAGTTGTATTCGGGTGATGATATATAAGACAAAACCAGCAACAGTACTGCCCGCAGAAAAGTAATATTGCCAGGTGCCTGGTTGAACATTCTGCCAATAGTAAAATAAGAAGCCGCCACAAAATAATAACATGGCAACAAAAGATACCGTCATGATCTGTTGCGATTTATTGATCTTTTGTATTTGTTTGAGATTAGCAAGCTTCTCTTCATCTAGATTCTCTAAATCAATATGACAATGGGAACAAGACTTTGCCTTATCAGAAATTTTCTTACGACAATTAGGGCAATTAATAACAGCCATATACAACTCCAAATGTTAATTGCCGATATTCTACAAAAAAAAACGCCCTAATGGGCGTTTTATACTATTTAATTCGCATTTTTTTAATTATTTTTGATTAAATTTATTTTCCCAAAAATCTGCATTTTTAATACCTAGCTTTTTCGGGTCAAAAGTATAAACGTCAACCTGTTCTTTTTGCTGGCGTTCATAGTCTTTTAGCGCTTTTATTGCTGGCTTGGCCATAAAGAAAATGATCAAGATACCAATAATATTTAACCAGGCCATTAATCCAACACCAACATCCCCCATCCCCCAAGCCGCGCTTGGTTGAGCTACAGTACCGTAGAATACCGCCCCCATTAATAACAGCTTTAATAAGAACTTAAGCGCCGGCATTTTTAAGGTACGATTAATATAAGAAATATTGTTCTCCGCGATAAAGTAATACGCCAGTACTGTGGTAAATGCAAAGAAGAATAATGCTAACGCGATAAACGGTTTGCCAAAGCCCTGTAAAACGCTATCAACAGCAATTTGCGTAAATGCTGGGCCGTTGATCACTGTATCCTGCGCGACGTTTAATACTATTGCCGAGCTACCTTCAGGGATCACATTATACGATTGAGTGATCAAAATCATAAATGCTGTCGCAGAACAAACAAATAAGGTATCGATATAGACAGAAAACGCTTGTACTAAACCTTGCTGCGCTGGGTGTTCTACTTCCGCCGCTGCTGCCGCATGTGGACCTGTACCTTGACCTGCTTCATTCGAATACACACCACGTTTAACACCCCAACCAATTGCTGCACCAAAACCAGCCATCGGCGTGAAAGCATCAGTTATAATCGAAGTAAATATACCCGGTAGCATATCGATATTTAACGCGATAATTGCGCAAGCAATAATAATGTAGGCTAATGCCATAAATGGTACGACAACCTGAGTAAAGTTCGCTATACGTTTAACACCGCCAAAAATGATAAAACCGAGGATAAGTACAATAAATACAGCGGCATACACTTTTGTTAACGGTAGTTCACCCATAAATGAGCTAACCGTACCACCTTGACCAAATACATTAACTAACGAGTCACCAATGCCGTTTGATTGCACAACAGGAAGTAACAAACCGCAAGCAAGTATCGTTGCCAGCGCAAAAATCCAAGCATACCACTTTTGTCCCATCGCTTTTTCAATATAATACGCTGGACCACCACGATAAATGCCATCTTCCTCTTCTTTATATATTTGGGCATTAGTTGATTCGATATACGCAGTCGCTGCACCTAAAAACGCAACAATCCACATCCAAAAAACAGCACCAGGACCACCAAAACCGATAGCAGCAGCAACACCAGCAATATTACCTGTACCTACACGTCCAGACAGAGAAACCGCAAGCGCCTGAAATGAAGAAATTCCATGCTCTGAGCTTTTTCCCGACATTAACAAGCGCCACATTTCTCTAAAATGGCGTACTTGAGCAAAACGAGTGATAATTGAAAAAAAGATGCCGGCACCTAAACATAGATAAATAAGGTACGAACTCCAAATGTAGCCATTAAGAGTATTGACTAATTCTTGCACTATTAACTCCTGAAAATATTATAATTATTTATTATTGTTATATATTGAACGCTGATTTTAACAAAAGATTAACGTAAGTCATCTACAATGCGATAAATGGCAGTCAACATATCTCGACCAAATAAACTACTACGGTTATCTGACCAACCTACACTATGATCAGGTAATAATTCATTATCTTTAAATGGCATTTCTACTGTGTAAGCCAAACATTTAAATTGTTCACCAACCCAGTTAGACGCTAACGTCAGATTCGCTTGTCCTGGTTGATCTTTTTCGTACCCTTTTACATCCTGAAATTCTGGCGTAATCGCCAACAATATCGCTTTAAAGTTATCTTCTAAGCTTCTATGGCGCTGATCGTAAGACGGAATTCCCTCACAACCGGCGACAAAATTAACCGGCAATGCTTCATCACCATGAATATCTAAGTGCATATCAACACCGGTAGCCAGCATTTTTTCTCTAACCAAGTAGACTTCCGGACTATTTTCCATGCTAGGATCTGCCCATTCACGGTTTAAATTAACGCCTGCAGCATTGGTTCTTAAATGCCCCCTTACAGAACCATCCGGGTTCATATTAGGTACCAGATAAAATACCGCTTTGTTAAGTAAAGCACGAGCAGCACCATCATCTTCATCTAACAAGCGGTCAATAAAACCTTCCATAAACCATTCTGCCATGGTTTCACCTGGATGTTGGCGAGCGGTTAACCAGATCACTTTTTTATCAGCGCCTTCTTCACCAACCTTTAACAGCGAAATATCCCGACCATCTAATGTTTGTCCCAATATTTGTAATTGACAGTCAATATCTAACTGGGCGTTATGAATTAAATCTTGGTGGCGCTCATAGCTATAAGGGGCAAAATAAGCAAAATAAACAGCGTCGTATTCCGGGGCAAAACGAATAGTGAGATTTTGACCATCAAACTCGGTCGGTACGCGAAACCAATGTTCTCTATCATAAGAAGCGACCGCTTGATAATCATGCCAACCTTCGACATAGGCTGACTGACCAGCATTTTCTATGGTTAAGACATGCTCACAGCGTTGATTGTTATGAAGTTTAAAATGAAACCATTGATAAAAATCCGATTGATGATCTTTGTTTATCGCTAATCTAATATTACTGGCATCGTCTGCGCTGATAACCTTAATATTGCCGCTATCAAATTGTGAAGAAATGTGCATGTGAATAGTCTACCTGAGATTTTAGAAAGTCATAGTGTACACAATCAGCTGGCAGATCAGAAGTTATTCACTGTTATAATAATTACTTGAATTACAAACTATTTAAATATAAGCCTATTTCACTGGAATAACCTATTGACTTCGCGGTAATGACATTATTTTGATCAAGAATATAATAACTTGGATATCCGTAAACTTTATACGCTTTTTTAACCGCTTCGGAGCCATAAGCCACGGGAAATGTTAATTGATGGCTTGCGACAAAATCGTCAATTTCTTCAGTGTTTAAATAATCCAGTCCAATTGCAATCACGTCTATTTCGCCATTTTTTTGATAAATTGCTTGTAAATTTTCAATACTGGCATGGCATACCGAACACCAGGGAGCAAAAAAATAGACGATGGTTTTACGCTTGGCCGTTAACGATGCACTTTCACCTGTGGTGGTGGTTAATGTAAAATCATAGCCATTCATATCGCTATTGGTTGCCAGCATATCTGATGCTTTAAACCAACTAAGCAGTTGGTAAATAGCCAGAAAAACGAGTACCTGGATGGTTAAACTGCGGATCAAAATGAAACTCTTACAATAAAATTATCAGTGTGACTAACTAGACCTTAAATTGGCTGTTTATATTCGCGCTAGCTTAAAAATAAAAATCCGGCTAATTGCCGGATTTTGCTAAATAATAAAGTAATCGAAATTCATTACTGATATCAACTAACTAATATTGGTTAACCCTTTCATATAAGGTTGCAGTACCTTAGGAATATCAATACTACCGTCTGCCTGCTGATAATTTTCCAGCACGGCAACTAAGGTACGTCCTACCGCTAAACCAGACCCATTTAAGGTATGCATTAACTCAGGTTTATTGGTTTCACTATTACGAAAACGTGCCTGCATGCGACGTGCCTGAAAATCTCCCATATTTGAACAAGAAGAAATTTCTCGATAGGTATTTTGAGCAGGCAACCATACTTCGATATCAAAGGTTTTAGTTGCACTAAAACCGATATCACCGGTACATAACACCACAGTACGATACGGCAGTTCCAGTTTTTCAAGGATCTTCTCTGCGTGTCCGGTTAACTCGTCTAACGCGGCAAAAGATTGCTCTGGTTTAACTAACTGCACCATTTCCACTTTATCAAATTGGTGTTGACGAATTAAACCACGGATATCGCGACCTGATGACCCCGCTTCGCTACGAAAACACGGTGTATGTGCACACATCTTGATCGGCAATTCTGCCTCATCAACAATTTCATCACGTACCAAATTGGTTAATGGCACCTCGGCTGTCGGAATAAGTGAAAATTGACGGTTGGCTAAATCGGTGTGAAACAGATCTTCACCAAATTTAGGCAACTGACCAGTACCATATAAGGAATCATGATTAACTAAATACGGCACGTACATTTCCTGATAGCCATGTTCTTCGCTATGCACGTCTAACATAAACTGCGCTAATGCACGGTGCAATTTAGCAATATTGCCACGCATCACTGCAAATCGAGTACCCGCTAATTTCGCACCACTTTCAAAGTCTAAGCCTTTATCTAACGCTGTGGCTAGATCGACATGGTCTTTAACGTCAAAGTCAAAAGATTTTGGTGTTCCCCAACGTTTGATTTCAACGTTATCGTCTTCGCTATCACCGCTTGGCACAGATTCATCGACTAAGTTAGGTACCGCAGATACTATCGCATCGATTTTAGCCAGCACCTGGGTTTGTTCTTCTTTAGCAGCTTCTAACTCATCACCTAACTGACTCACCTCAGCCAATAACGGTTGAATATCTTCACCACGAGCTTTTGCTTGTCCAATTGATTTGGAACGGGTATTACGCTGGCTTTGTAATTCTTGCGTTTTTACCTGAATAGCTTTTCGTTGCTCTTCAAGCTGGACTAATTCGGCTGTATTTAAGGAAAAGCCTCTTTTTGCCAATTGTGCCGCTGTTGCTTCAATATCAGTTCTAAATAGTTTTGGATCTAGCATTTTATATCACGTCTAATAGTCAATGTTACTTATTAAAATTAAATTACTTACTCAAAAATGTTACCAGATAAACGCCTACTCCCGCTGCAAATATACATAAGCTAACGTTTAGTAAAACATTTAATATGGCTTTAATGACATCACCTTGTTGTAACAATAACAAGGTATCAAGTGAAAAGGTTGAAAAGGTGGTAAATGCTCCTAAAAAACCTATTCCGATCAAGGTACGATAGACACTAACCTCTAACACACCCTGTTCAATTAATCCGTATAGTGTTCCCATGATCAATGAGCCGGAAATATTAACCGCCAATGTCGCAAAAGGGAAACCTTTTCCGAGAGAATTTAAAATTAGTTGCGAAATGTAGAAGCGCAAACTTGCGCCACAGGCACCACCAAGGGCAACAAACGCATAAAGGGCAAAATTACTGATGGTACTAGTCATAACGTTTGTTGCTGGCCTGTTGGTTCAATTGATTTAAAAACGCCTGCTTTTCTTTTAGTTGTTTTTCCAGACCACGCTCAGTTGGCTGGTAAAACTGCGTTTGTGCTATCGCCTGAGGAAAGTAATTTTCTCCGGCAGCAAAGGCATTCGCTTCATTGTGGGCATACCTATATTCCGTGCCATGACCCAACTCTTTGGTCAGATGACTAGTGGCATTTTTTAAATGTAGCGGCACATCGAGATCTGAAGTGGCCTTGGCAAGTTGCAGTGCCTGATTAAACGCCTGATATACTGCATTACTTTTAGGAGCTAACGCCATATAAACTGCAGCCTGTGCAATCGCACGCTCTCCTTCACTTGGACCGACACGATGAAAGGTGTCCCAGGCATTCACTGCTAACTGCATCGCCCTTGGATCTGCATTGCCGATATCTTCACTGGCAATTGCCAATAATCGTCTGGCAACATAAAGTGCATCACCACCCGCAGTAAGAATTCGCGCATACCAATATAGTGCTGCATCAGGGTCTGAGCCGCGTACTGATTTATGAAACGCGCTGATTAAATCATAAAACGCATCACCGTCTTTATCATATAAGGCAATTTTATCTCCGGCGACTTGTTTAATCTGCTCAGAGCTGATGATTGCTTGACCTTGGTGTTGCTCAACCAAATCTAAACAGTTTTCCAATAAATTTAATAACCGTCTGGCATCGCCATCTGCCAGTGTAATTAATGCTTGTTGTGCATGATCAGCAAAGCTTACCTGCTGTTGCTTTTCTTGCGCTAAAAATTGCAGCGCATTGGTAAGTACAGTATCAAGCTCAGCAGGCTGGAGCTTTTTTAAGGTGTAGACCCGGGCACGCGATAATATCGCTTGATTCAATTCAAATGCTGGATTTTCCGTAGTCGCGCCAATAAATATAATGGTGCCGTCTTCAATATGAGGTAAAAATGCATCCTGCTGGCTTTTATTAAAGCGATGGACTTCATCGACAAACAACACTGTTCGTCGCTGTTGATGTATTGCTCGTTCTTTGGCGTTTGCAATCGCCTGCCTTATCTCTTTTATACCAGAGGTAACAGCAGATACCCTTTCTATCTCGGCATTTGCATGGTTAGCGATCATTTCTGCTAAGGTAGTTTTGCCAGTTCCTGGCGGTCCCCAAAATACCACAGAATGGCACTTACCTTGTTCAATCGCTTTACGCAATGGCATACCTTTCGCCAGAATATGCTGCTGACCAACATAGTGCTCAAGTGTTTTTGGTCTTAATAACGCTGCCAAAGGTAAAAATGCCTGATTTTCACCAAAGGATAAAGCTAATTCCTGGTTAGCGCTGGTCATCTAAATAAGTACCCTGAGGCAAAGTAAAGTCAAACATCTTGTCATCAATCACAGAGCTATCGTCAACCTGGCTTAGCGTCACCACGCTAGTTTGACCGGTAGAATCTAAGATAATAAAGCGTGCTAACTGAGCAGAATCTTTAACAAACTCCAGCGTTAATTTAGATACCCTGCTATTAACATCTTTACTGTTAATCTCATAGCTATCGCTATTTTTTTGGCTAATTTGATATTGCTGCCACAACTTTTCATCGGTTGAGGTTAATAATAAAATTGGCGTATTAGCAATGGAGGCGTCGACCGTATAAACTGTCGCTTGTTCAATAAATGGATCATAAAACCACAAATCATCACCATCAGAGACAATCAAAGACGCATCAGGCTGTGTGGTTTGCCAGTAAACCATGGTTGGCTTTTTCACCACAAGTTTGCCTTGACTTTGCTGCAATTCATTATGCTGTTCATCAAAAACTTGCTGACTAAAATTAGCTGAAAAAAATGACGTCTGTGCCAACCTTTGCATTAACGCTGCTTGAGCACTATCAATGTCAATTGCACGCTCGCTCGCTAGGGTTTTTATTGGCGTTACTGGCTTAAGTTGCTCAGCACAAGCCGAAATACTCAATAAACTGATACTCACTAGCGCTACACTAGTTATTAATTGAAAACGCATGATTAATCCTTAATTGGCGGTGGTGCCAATACTTCGCGAGCGCCATTATGGCCTGGGGTACTTACGACCCCTTGTGACTCCATATCTTCAACAATACGAGCCGCGCGATTATAACCGATCCTAAATTTACGCTGCACGCTGGAAATAGATACCCGGCGTGTTTCAGTGACAAAAGCCAAGGCTTCATCATATAAAGCGTCTAACTCACTCTCTGCCCCTTCAGCCAGCTCACTCGGTAATAAGATCTCCTGCTCAGTGTCACCTGTTAAGATATCCTCAACATAAGCCGGTTCACCGCGTGATTTCCAATCATTTACTACCGCATGTACTTCATCATCATTAACAAAAGCACCATGCACCCGGATTGCCACCGCTTCCCCCGGGGGCAAATAAAACATATCACCCATCCCCAGTAATTGCTCAGCCCCTTGTTGATCGAGAATAATGCGAGATTCCATCCGCGATTGCACCCGAAGTGCCATACGAGTTGGAATATTAGCCTTGATCAAACCGGTAATAACATCAGCAGATGGGCGCTGCGTTGCTAAAATTAAGTGCATACCTGCGGCACGTGCTTTTTGTGCAATACGGGCAATTAACTCTTCTACCTTTTTACCGGCAACCATCATCATGTCAGCAAATTCGTCCACTAAAATCACAATTGCAGGCAGTTTTTCTAAAGTCGGCGGTGTTTGGCTAAAAGCATCAGAAGGTTGCCATAAAGGATCAATTAACGGTTCCCCTGCTTCAATTGCTTTAGTGACTTTTTCGTTAAACCCCCTGAGGTTTCTCACGCCAAGTGCCGACATAAGTTTATAACGACGTTCCATTTCCCCGACACACCAACGCAGCGCATTCGCCGCTTCTTTCATATCGGTCACCACTTCAGATAACAAGTGTGGAATACCGTTATATACTGAAAGTTCCACTTGCTTGGGATCTATCATGATCATTCGAACGTTTTCAGGTGTCGACTTATATAAAATACTGACGATCATGGTATTAACCGCAACCGACTTACCTGCCCCGGTGGTACCAGCCACTAGTAAATGTGGCATTTTCGCTAAATCAGCGATGACTGGCTTACCGGAAATATCACTGCCAATCGCCATCGTCAGATGCGATGAAGAATCCGCAAATTTATTATGAGAAATGACATCAGCAAAAAATACGGTTTCACGAAATTTATTTGGTAATTCAATACCAATCACGGATTTTCCTTCGATTACTTCAACAACCCGGACACTTTTCGCGGATAATGAACGGGCTATATCTTGTGATAAACCACTGACTTTACTTGCTTTAACACCTGGCGCTAGATCTAATTCAAAACGCGTGATCACAGGGCCTGGAAAGACATCGACCACATCAGCTTTAACACCGAATTCTGCTAATTTTTCTTCAACCAGACGACTCACTTGCTCAAGTTCTTTGGCATCGATAGGATTTTCGCTGCGATTCGGCCTATCCAATAATTCTAAAGAAGGTAAGCCTATAAAAGACTCTTTTGCTTTATCACTTTCTTCTTTAGTAAGCGCTTTCGACGGCACATTTTCTTCAACAAATATTGGCTCAACCCGTTCAAATGCTGCAGTAATCTCATCATCGCTGACATGCTCTTGAACATTAATCGCTAAAGGCTCTCCCATTAATTCATCAATATCAACAAAAGGTTCGACATGATCATCCGTGTCAAATGAGACATCATCTTTACTTTTCGCAAAAGCGCCTTGTTCTACGTCGGCGGTAATATCATTAAGGTTAGTGTGAAAGTGCTGCTCATCAGGTTCATCGTCGTGTTGGTGCTGCTGTGCTGTTAACAGCCGTTCGCTCTGATGCTCTTCTAATTGCTCATTTTTATGATCGGTCAGTTTATTGTCTAGAGGCGTTGAAGCAAATTTATCCTTAACTATTGCAGGAAGCTTCATCGCCCACAAAGCCGACGAGATTGTGTAAGCACCTATGCCATCAACCAGTTTAAGTAATGAAATACCCGTTAACAGCACAAAGCCAGTACCGATGAACATTAAAAACAATAAGGTACTACCGACAAAAGACAAATAAGGTAAGACACTATTACTTAAAATATCCCCAAGAATACCACCGGCAGAAAAATAGAAAATATCGTCAAAATTCATACTGGCAACCGAAGTCACACCAATATAGAGCATAATGAAGCCGATAAATTTTAACCCTAGGGTGAGATAATCAAGTTGGATCAAACGGTGATATTTTTGAAACAATAACCAGCCAGTAATTGCAATCACAAATGGTAAGCTGTAAGCAATGACGCCAAAAAGATTTAATAATAAATCAGAGATATACGCGCCGACAGCGCCACCTAAATTACGCACAGGCGTTTGATAGCCGGTTTGTGACCAACCGGGATCTGCAGGATCAAAACTAAATAATGCCATCATCATAAACATGGCAAAAACACAGGACACTAACAGCCCTGCTTCTAATAATCGCTGTACACCATTTAATTTTGTTGATTCTTTAGACAATCTTTAAACCATACCGCTATTGTTGTTATATACAGTAAAATAACAAACTATTGCATGGAGTTAAATGCTTTAATTGCCATCCTTCTAGTTATCAAGATAATTAACGTTTAATCGGTAAAATATTAGACGATTTAACCTCTTCCATAACCACATATGTCCTGCTTTCACTCACTGCCGGTAAACGTAATAAAGTATCACCCAACAATTCCCGATAGGCCGCCATATCAGAAACCCGAGTTTTTAATAAAAAGTCAAAGTCCCCTGAAACCAGATGACACTCCTGAATAACATCCAATTCATGTACTGCCTTAGCAAAATCATCAAAAACGTCAGGACTAGTTTTCGTCAGAGTAATTTCGACGATCACTAATAATGCTGCATCAAGTTTATGCGGGTTTAAAATTGCTTGATACCCAGTAATAAACTTATCTTTTTCTAAGCGTTTTACCCGTTCCAAACACGGCGTAGGACTTAAGCCTACACGCTTTGAAAGCTCGACATTAGATAATCGTCCATCTTTTTGTAATTGAGCTAAAATATTTCTATCAATACGATCGATTGGTTTTTTCGGTGGATTTTTCATTTTAGATTAATCTATTCAAGCTTGCTTTTGTAGCATATTACACTGCAAATTTAAAATCTTCGAGAGGTTATTCTGATTATTTACCATTATACTAGTCGTTAATATTACAACACTCATTTAATAGAGATTATAAATATGATTATTGGTGTACCTAAAGAAATTAAAAATCATGAATACCGTATCGGCTTAACACCTGCTGGTGTCAAAGAGTTAGTTGTTAACGGTCATGAGGTTATTGTCGAAAACAACGGTGGTGCCGCTATCGGTTTTGATAATGAACAATATATTGCAGCTGGTGCAAAAATTATTGATAGCGCTGCGGAAATATTTGCCACAGCCGAGATGATCATTAAGGTAAAAGAGCCACAACCTGTTGAATGTAAAATGTTACGTCCGGGGCAAGTATTATTCACTTACCTGCATTTAGCCCCGGATCCACAACAAACAGAATTACTTGTTGCCTCTGGTGCAACTTGTATCGCTTATGAAACGGTAACAGCCGCTGCTGGTGGTTTACCATTATTAGCACCAATGTCAGAAGTTGCTGGTCGTATGTCGATTCAAGCCGGCGCTCACGCTTTAGAAAAAGCCCAAGGCGGTTTAGGTGCATTATTAGGTGGCGTACCAGGTGTAGCACCAGCTAAAGTTTTAATTGTTGGTGGTGGCGTAGTTGGCACCCAAGCAGCACGTATGGCTGTTGGAATGGGCGCTGATGTCACAATTTTAGACCGTTCTTTACCTCGTCTACGTCAATTGGACACAGAATTTGATGGCCGTTTAAAAACTGTTTATTCAACAGCAGACGCAATGGATCATTTAATTGTTGAAGCAGATTTAGTGATTGGTGCGGTATTAATTCCTGGTGCAGCAGCACCTAAATTAGTGACTAAAGAGCACATAAAATCAATGAAAAAAGGCGCTGTAGTTGTTGATGTTGCTATCGACCAAGGTGGTTGTTTCGCAACGTCTAAAGCAACGACTCATCAAGAACCAACTTATGTTGTTGATGACGTTGTACATTATTGTGTAGCTAATATGCCAGGTGGTGTTGCTCGTACATCAACTATTGCTTTAACCAATGCAACATTACCATTTGCAGTCACCTTGGCGAATAAAGGGGCAAAGCAAGCAATGTTAGATGATGAACATTTAATGAATGGTTTAAACGTACTAGCGGGCCAAATTACTTATCAGCCAGTTGCTGAAGTATTAGGTTATGACTATGTACCAGCGCAAGATGCCGTTACTAAACTTTAAGCGATACTAACTAGTACAGCTATAGAGCCGCTATAAATATAGCGGCTTTTTTTATTTCCGAACATTTTCTATATTAACTGATCGTTTTTGCATCACCGTACAATTAATCTTGCGTTTTATTAGTTTTACTAAAAATTTTTCTGCAAAAGTTATTTTACCCACTTGAGATCTTTACTTAAAATCCCAATCAAGTAAGTTAATACCCATTGAAATAAATATTTAATCTATTCAGAACTGTGTCAGGGGAGTTAGAACAAAGCAAATTGATGCCGGTGTAGTTATTCTCCATCAAAGCAATTTGTAAAGTTATCACTTTCCTGACAAGCTCCCAAAGGGCGAGTTTAAGAGGCTTATATACTGCGTTACTGATTTTGCTAAGGTTATTACATGGATGTAATATCTTAGGGTAACGCTGGAGCAGTTACCGAGAATAACCATTAGCTGCAATCAAAGCCTTGCCTCTAAACTTTTTAATTCTCGCTGAATGATCAAATATTTAATTCACTTGGTATAATAATTAACGCATTTCAATATTTGGAGTAATTCATGAGCGAAGCAAGACATTGCCCGTTACTCATTTTGGGCTCAGGCCCTGCTGGTTATACTGCGGCTGTTTATGCTGCCCGAGCAAACTTAAAACCTGTAATGATCACAGGTATGCAACAGGGTGGGCAGTTAACTACTACCACTGAAGTCGAAAATTGGCCGGGAGATGCAGATGATCTAACGGGCCCGGCATTAATGGAACGCATGCAAAAGCATGCAGAAAAATTTGATACCGAAATTATTTTCGATCACATTGAGTCCGTCGACTTATCTAGCCGTCCGTTTAAATTAACCGGCAGCAGTGAATATACTTGTGATGCATTAATTATTTGTACTGGTGCCTCAGCACAATACTTAGGTTTACCTTCTGAACAAGCTTTTATGGGTAAAGGTATTTCAGCTTGTGCTACTTGTGATGGTTTTTTCTATCGCAACCAAAAAGTTGCGGTAGTTGGTGGTGGCAATACCGCGGTTGAAGAAGCCTTATATTTAGCCAATATCGCATCAGAAGTGCATCTGGTACATCGCAGAGACTCTTTCCGTTCAGAGAAAATTCTCACTGACCGATTAATGGATAAAGTTAACAATGGTAATATTACCCTGCATTTAGACCGCACCTTAGATGAAGTATTAGGCGATGATATGGGGGTCACCAGTATTCGTTTAAAAGATACTAAATCCGATGCTACCGAAACGCTTGATGTTGCAGGCTGCTTTATCGCTATCGGTCATAAGCCTAATACCGATATTTTTAAAGATCAGTTAGAGATGAAAGATGGCTATTTAACCATTGAAAGTGGCACTAATGGTAATGCTACACAAACCAGTGTAGAAGGTGTTTTCGCTGCAGGTGACGTCGCAGATCATATCTATCGTCAAGCTATTACATCTGCTGGTGCAGGATGTATGGCAGCATTAGATGCCGAGCGCTATTTAGATGCCAATAATAACGGCTAATTGATGGCCGAGACTCTCCACTGGTTAGAACCGGAAAGTCTTGCATTTCCTCCACCAGATAGCGCATTATCTGACCCTAACGGGTTATTGGCTATCGGTGGAGACTTATCTGCCAAGCGCTTAGTTGCTGCATATTCTCAAGGAATTTTTCCCTGGTTTAATGAAGATGAGCCAATTCTTTGGTGGAGTCCCTCCTCTCGGGCGGTTATTCCTGTCGAGCAGTTATATATCAATCGCTCACTAAAAAAGCTACTGAACAAAAAACTATTTTCTGTTACCATCAATCAAGCATTTGAACAGGTCATTGACTACTGCGCTGATGCACCATTTCGTCGTGAAGGCACCTGGATTAACTCGACAATGTTGGCCGCCTATAAACACTTACATCAGTTAGGTTACGCTCACTCTATTGAAGTCTGGCACCAACAAAACTTAGTTGGAGGTTTATATGGCGTTGCAATAAATGGCTTCTTTTCAGGTGAATCTATGTTTTACCTGAAGGACAACGCATCTAAATTTGCTTTAGTTGGATTAGTTAATGTATTAAAACAGCAGGGCGTAAAAATCATCGACTGCCAAATTACTAACCCATTTTTAACTTCAATGGGATGCATAGAAGTTTCTAGAGCAACGTTTGACCAATACCGGCAACAGGCAATGTTAATGCAGTTACCCGCAGCTACCTGGCAACCTAGAACAATTTTCTAATGCTATAATTGAGTTATGAATAAAAGTTATCAATTGGCCATTAGTCAAACTTTTCCATGTAATTACTTACCTGAGCAGCAAGAAAGATTATTGATTGCCATTGACAAGCAACTGCAAAGCGCAAAGCCTTATGCCTGGTTAATGTCTCAGGGCTTTCGTCGTAGTGGCGATCAAATCTATCGCCCTCATTGTATTAACTGCCATGCTTGCCAATCATTAAGGATACTGGCGCAACAATTTACTCCATCGAAAAGCCAAAAACGTATAGTTAAAAAAAATAGTGCTTTTAGTCAAAAGATAAATAATCAAATGCAGGAAAATTACTACCCCCTGTATGAAGAGTATATCAGCAAAGTACACGCTGACGGCACAATGTATCCACCCAATTATCAACAATACCAAAGTTTTATTGAATGCCACCTGATTGAGCAAATTTTTATTGAAACCTGGCATCGTGAACAATTAATCAGTGTTGCCGTTACCGATATTTTAGAAAATGCCTTGTCTGCTGTTTACACTTTTTATCATCCTGACTATCGCTCGCATGGTCTCGGTGTTTACTCAATATTAACACAAATTGAAATTGCCAAAAATATGGGCAAAGAGTTTCTTTACCTTGGCTATCATATTGAAGGTTGTCAAAAAATGAATTACAAAAATAAGTACTATCCTCATCAAATTTTGACAAAAAATACGTGGTTAACGGTAAATAAATAACACTATAGCTTTACTTTAGCCGTTCATTTGGGCATTATTCGCCCAGCTTTTTATTAATGCACAAATTAGAGGTTTAACGCCCAATGGCGAAAGAAGAAAATATTGAAATGCAAGGTACGGTGTTAGATACCTTACCAAACACTATGTTCCGTGTTGAATTAGAAAATGGACACGTTGTAACCGCTCATATTTCAGGAAAAATGCGCAAAAATTACATTCGTATTTTAACTGGTGATAAGGTAACGGTAGAACTTACACCTTATGATTTATCAAAAGGTCGCATTATTTTCCGTGCTAGATAAATACAGATTAACGAAAAAGCCCTCTATTTGAGGGCTTTTTTATATCTGAACATTTATTATATCTTACGCTATATACTGCATTTGTTAATGCTCAACCAATTCCTTTTTAGATTCATAGCTTAAAATAAGTTTATCGTTTTCAACTGCAACTTTAGCCACCCCTCCTTGAGTTAAATCGCCGAATAATAATTCATTAGCTAATGGTTTTTTCAAATGTTCCTGAATGATCCGCGCCATAGGTCTTGCTCCCATCGCTTTATCATAACCATGATCAGCTAACCATTGCTTCGCCTCTTCCGATAACTCTAATGATACCCCTTTCTCGTCAAGCTGCGCTTGCAGTTCAACAATAAACTTATCTACTACTTGTTGGATCACTTCATCTGATAAATGGTTAAACCAAACAATGTTATCTAGGCGATTTCGAAACTCTGGTGAAAATACCTTGTTAATTTCATCCATTGCATTAAGGCTATTATCCTGTTGTTTAAAGCCTATGGATTGGCGCGTGGTTTCCTGTACCCCAGCGTTAGTTGTTAATACTAAGGTGACATTTCTAAAATCAGCCTTGCGACCGTTATTATCAGTTAATGTACCGTGATCCATTACTTGCAATAAAATGTTATAAACGTCTTGGTGTGCTTTTTCAATTTCATCTAATAACACTACAGCATGTGGATGTTTAAGCACGGCATCAGTTAATAATCCGCCTTGCTCATAACCAACATAACCAGGAGGTGCACCAATCAAACGACTGACGGCATGTTTCTCCATGTATTCCGACATATCATAGCGTAACAATTCAACACCAAGAATTTTCGCCAGCTGTTGTGTTACTTCAGTTTTACCGACCCCGGTAGGCCCAGCAAATAAGAAAGAACCGACAGGCTTTTCTTCATTACCTAACCCAGCACGTGATAGGCGTATTACTGAGCTCAGCTCTTCAATTGCTTGATCTTGACCAAAGACTACCAGCTTCAAATTACGATCTAAGGTTTGTAAGCTGTCTCTTTCTGAAGACGAGACCGACTTTTCAGGAATACGAGCAATTTTAGCAACAATACTTTCAATATCATTGTCATTGATCACCTTCTTACGCTTAGATGCGGTGACTAATTTTTGCTTAGCGCCTGCTTCATCAATCACATCAATAGCTTTATCCGGTAAAAAACGTTCATTAATGTATTTTGCTGATAACTTAGCCGCGGCTTTTAACGCTTTATTGGTATAACGAATACCGTGATGTGCTTCATACTTATCTTTCAAACCAAGTAAAATCTTAGTAGTATCATCGACACTCGGTTCGGCAATATCAATTTTTTGAAAACGACGCGCTAAAGCCCGATCTTTTTCAAAAATACTCTGATATTCCTGATACGTGGTGGAACCTAAGCATTTCAATTTACCTGATGATAACAATGGTTTGATCAGATTCGAGGCATCCATCATGCCGCCAGAAGCAGCACCAGCTCCGATAATCGTGTGTATTTCATCAACAAAAAGTATCGCGTTACCTTCTTGCTCCAGCTCTTTTAATAAGGCTTTAAAGCGCTTTTCAAAATCGCCACGATATTTAGTGCCGGCAAGCAATGCTCCCATATCTAAGGAATAAATCGTAGTGTCAGTTAAAAACTCAGGCACTTCATTTGAAACAATTAGATTTGCCAAGCCTTCCGCAATAGCGGTTTTACCGACTCCAGCTTCACCAACAAATAATGGGTTATTTTTTCTGCGTCGGCCCAATACCTGTAAGGTGCGTTCTAATTCGTCACTACGGCCAATAAGCGGATCGATATTGCCGTTTCTCGCTTCGTCATTAAGGTTAGTGGCAAAGTTTTCAATTGTTCTCGGTTCTTCTTCCACCTGAGTGACAGTTTCATCCGCGCTATGCTGACTGTCATTATGTTCTACTTTTGCAATACCGTGAGAGATATAGTTAACGATATCTAAGCGACTTATATCCGATTTCTTAAGAAAATAAGCAGCTTGTGATTCTTGTTCACTAAATATTGCTACTAATACGTTAGAACCGTTCACTTCACTTTTACCTGAAGATTGCACATGAAACACTGCACGTTGCAATACTCGTTGAAAGCCTAATGTCGGCTGCGTCTCGCGCTCTTCTTCCCCTGCTGGAATAACCGGAGTCGTTTCTCCGATAAAATCCATCAACTCTTTCCGTAGCTTTTTCATGTCAGCGCCACAAGCAGTTAATGCATCTATAGAAGATGGATTATCGAGTAATGCCAATAGCAGATGTTCTACCGTCATAAATTCATGACGTGATTCTTTCGCCTGACGGAAGGCCATATTTAGGGAAATTTCTAAATCTTTGTTTAACATAGGCTACTCCAATTAAAAACCTAGTAACATTACGCTTTTTCCATTGTGCACTTCAATGGATGCTGATTTTCTAGCGCGTAACTACATACTTGACTAACTTTGGTCTCTGCAACTTCTGCAGTATATGTGCCACACCGTCCTTTGCCTTTATAATGAATGTCTAGCATAATATCAGTCGCTTTCTCTTCATTCATATTAAAAAACTTACGCAATACCTCTACAACAAAATCCATTGGCGTATAATCGTCATTGAGTAAAATAACATTATACATTGGCGGCTTTTGATATTGCTCTAATTTTTCCTCTTCGAGTACTTCATTATCCTCGAACATTTCTTTCCACTTACTCATAATTTTATATTAGTCTGTCACAGCAAATTTTGCTGCATCATTTTAGCTAAATTAAGTTAAAAATACTGTTAAATAGTTGTGAATTTCACTTGACTATTTCAATTTATTATCTACGATTTAGACAGTGATGGTTTTTTAGTCACTATTTCAGTTCATATTGCTTTTGGGGAAGCATAACTAATTACCGATGATTTTAGAAGGAAGTTGAAGTATGGCTCACGGTACAGTTAAATGGTTTAACAACGCTAAAGGGTTTGGTTTTATTCGTCCTGATGATGGTGGTGAAGATATATTCGCACACTACTCAACTATTCAAATGGAAGGTTACCGTACATTGAAAGCTGGTCAGGATGTAAATTACGAGCTTAATGCGGGTCCTAAAGGGCATCATGCGGCAAGTATTACACCAAATGATGTGGAAGACTCAAAGGATTAACTTTTTCTCTTTATATAAAAAGCACAGCATTTACGCTGTGCTTTTTTATTTGTGTAACTATCACACAATCAATGCATGTGCTCAATAATACAATCGGCAAACTGGGAACAACTAACAAGCGTAGAGCCTTCCATTAAACGAGCAAAATCATAAGTAACCGTTTTTGCATTAATCGCACCTGAGACTCCAGACAGCAATAAGTCTGCAGCTTCAAACCAACCAATATGTCGTAACATCATCTCTGCCGATAATATCACCGAACTAGGGTTAACTTTATTTAATCCAGCATATTTGGGCGCAGTACCATGAGTTGCCTCAAAAATCGCGATTTGTTCTCCAATATTGGCTCCGGGTGCTATTCCTATGCCGCCAACCTGAGCTGACACCGCATCAGATAAATAATCACCGTTTAGATTTAAAGTAGCAATCACGCTATATTCAGCTGGACGCAAAAGCGTTTGTTGTAACATTGAATCTGCAATAACATCCTTTATGATAATTTCTTTACCGGTTTTTGGATTAGTTAACTGACACCACAGTCCGCCATTAACAGTCTGAGCACCGAATTCCTGTTTAGCTAACTCATAAGCCCAGTTTTTAAAAGCGCCTTCGGTGTACTTCATAATATTTCCCTTATGCACAATGGTAACCGATGAACGATCATTATCAATGGCATACTGAATAGCCTTACGCACCAGCCGCTGAGTTCCTTGCTTAGATACGGGTTTAACACCTAACCCACAATCTTGAGTAAAACGAATATTATTAACTTGTAGTTCATCTTGTAAAAACCTTAATAGCTTATTTGCAGCCTCGGTTCCTGCTTCAAACTCAATACCGGCATAGACATCTTCAGAATTTTCTCTAAAGATCACCATATTGACTTCACCTGGTTTCTTTATTGGGCTAGGTACACCGGTAAACCATTGAATAGGACGTTGACAAACATATAGATCGAGCAACTGACGTAAAGCAACGTTTAATGAACGCATGCCCCCGCCAACCGGCGTTGTTAACGGTCCTTTAATACCTACTTTATATTGTTTAAATGCAGCTAATGTTTCTTCAGGCAACCAGGTTTCGCTATCATAGACTTGTGTAGATTTTTCCCCGGCAAAGACTTCCATCCAGGCAATATAACGATCACCGCCATATGCTTTCTCCACTGCGGCATTAACGACTTTAAGCATGGCCGGTGTAACATCAATTCCAATTCCATCTCCTTCAATAAAAGGAATGATAGGATTATTAGGAACTACTAAGTGGCCATTTTGATAAGAAATGGCTTCACCATTTTCTGGAATCGTTATGTGATCGAACATTTTTAATATCCTCATATCAGATGCGTTACTTTAAGGCACATTTATAATGTACGTGCCTACTGCTTAAGCTAAATGATCCGCCAGTATTTAACTAATACAGTTAACATGATACCGAACATAAACATGATGAATAATTAAACCATTAGGGGTGATATTTATTTTAGATACAAAACGGAAACAAAACGCATATAGTTGACAATTATTTCAAAGAATATCAATAACCTGATTTAATAGAACTCATAGTAAGTAGGAATTTTCCCCTATTTATTAATCGACTAAGTTATAGAAAATAGGTACTATGTTGAGGGTGTGTTGAAGCTTGTTAGATATCGATAAATACTCACGAGTAATCACACGCCTTACGGGGACATAAAGAATAATAACGAGATGTAAAATATAGTGAATTGGATGCGCAATACTACTCTACTGATAGTCTTTATCTTCCTCTGTTTTTTCAATAAAGCCTATAGTGAACAGCTCACGGTTGTCTATCCGGAAGTGAAAGCCCCTTATGATGCGATTTTCGAACAAATCATTCAAGGAGTTAGTAATGAGTTTGGCGATGACATAATTCATTTAAAGCTGCCTAATCAGTTCGATGTTGCTCAAATAGCACAGCAAATAACTACCCAAAAAGTGATAGCACTAGGAAAACGAGGCTTACGTGTTGCTAGAAAAATTTATCAAGAAAAGCAAGTAGTTGTAGGTGCCCTACCAATAAGACCAAGTGATATTTCCGGGGTCAGTTTAATGACAGCCCCTGACTTGCTATTTGATGCGTTAAAAGAACTGGCACCACAAGTCACAACAATTAATGTCTTTTACACTGCCGCATCAACTTGGATCATAGATATTGCCCAGCAAGAAGCACATTCTCGAGGATTAACAGTTAATGCGCAAAAAGTTGACGATCTTCGTACCGCAGTTACCGCGTACAATAAACTTTTTGAGCAAGGAGAACTCAAAAATACGGCTATTTGGCTACCTATAGACCCGATTACAGCCAATGAAAAAATCATCGTACCGGTAATTTTAGAAAAAGCATGGGAAAACAAAATGCCGGTATTTTCTGCTAAACCTTCCCACGCTAAACGTGGTGCACTGTTTTCAGCTATCCCTAACAATGAGTTTCTTGGCGGGCAACTGGTTCGTTTACTTAACACGTTAAGTCATTCTCCTAATCAATCAACCGTAAGCCCCCTTAAAGGGGTAAAACTTGCTGTTAACCTTAGAACAGCAGCTCACTTAGGTTACAACTACAGTGCAACTAAGCGGGCTGATTTTGCAATCACCTTCCCAAAATAATGAGTTAATAAATTTATGAAACTGCATCGTATTTTTAACTCCAATCAAAGTATACGTCACCAAGCGATTATATTTTTAATCACCAGCATCTCAGTGATGACGTTAATTATCAGTATTTTAACTGCCGCTGGCGTCAACCAGCAATCAAGACAGTTAATGCTAAAAAATGCTTTTCAAATAACCGATGGGTTAGCCAAACAAGCAGTATTTGCCCTATTATCAGGTGCGAATCAAAATGCTAAAGAGGCTATTCAACAAGTGCAAGGTTTTCAATCCGTATTAGCAACTCGGCTGAGGTATGAAAATCAGGATATCTTTATTTCAGAAGGTGAGTATCCTCACGCGCTGGATACACTCGAAATCCAGGTAACTGACACTCAAATATTGAAGGAAACTGCAGACTTTTGGCTGATCAAAACTCCCGTAATATTAACAACTGGCGTATCAAATAATGATGAAAGTGAATTTGAATTAGAGTCAAAATTAACTGAGCCACAGCAGATCATAGGTTATGCCGAAGTTATCTACAGTAAAGCTAGCTTAAGCCAATCTCAACAACGTGTTGCGATAATCATTACCAGTATTGCTGTTATTTCTGTATTAGTATTAGTCACCATATTAAATTTTGCCTTAGCAAAACTATTTGCGCCATTAGAACAACTCGCACAAACAATGCGCCAAGCAAAAGCAAGCAAAGATCATCTTTATGCCAATGTCACCGGAGCGAAAGAGATCAGAAAAATGGCCGGCTACTATAACAGTATGATGAAGGTGTTAGAGCAGCAGGAAAGTGAACTAATATCACACCGTGATCAATTAGAACACGAGGTTAAAATTCGTACCAAAGAACTGGAAGAAGCAAGAGATACCGCATTAATTGCCAGCCAACATAAATCAGAATTTATGGCGAATATGAGCCATGAATTACGCACGCCAATCCAGTCAATCATAGGTTATGGTGAGCTGGTCACTGAAGAACTGGAGCTAAACGGTGACTTTGAGTTAATCGAGGATATGGATAAAATTGCTAATAACTCTCAGCGGTTACTATTTATGATCAATAGCCTGCTTGATTTAGCCAAAATTGAAGCGGGTAAACTTGAAATATCTGCTACAGAAATTTTAATTTCTGAATTACAAGCCACTATCCAAGAAACAATAAAACCACTAGCACAAAAGAATAATAATCAATTTGAAATAACCAATAGCTGCCAGCTAAATAAAATCATTTTAGATAAAGAAAAGCTCGAGCAGGTGCTATTAAATTTACTCAGTAATGCCTGTAAGTTCACTAATAAAGGCAAGGTTTCACTTAATATTCACTGTGATAAACAGCATATTTATTTCGATGTAGCTGACACAGGAATAGGATTGTCACCCGAGCAGCAAGAATATATTTTTGATGAATTTAGGCAGGTGGATTCAGGTCAAGCTCGTAAATTTAGCGGAACAGGATTAGGACTTTCGATCTCTAAACGTTTTGTTGAATTAATGCAGGGGCAACTTACCGTCAGCAGTACATTAGGTCAAGGGGCAGTATTTACCATTACCTTACCAATATCCAGTTAACCATCAACACTTGCTAAAACAAGCTGTTTATTTACTTATTGTCCTTTATACTGACGGATAATAAAAGAATAGTAAATTCTAAGATGTCTGAACTTAAATTTGAAGCATTACTTAACCGTATAGATATGGTTTTTACTCAAGGCTACCTTTTTAATGGTGAAATTAATGTAGATCAGTTAAAACAAAGCTATAACAGAACAATTAATTCAGTAGAAAAATTAACTAAACGGCCTAACTATCTATCACAAAATCAGTTTAGCTGGGAAAGCACCCTTAAGTCACAACAATTTTTTCAAACCATTAATACGGATTGTTTTACAACAGCGCTTACTAATATTTCCAAGAATGGTTACAGCTTACTTCGGACTGAAGATCAATATGCTGCATTTGGATTAATAATCTTGCAAAAAAATAATTGCCAAGAATTTATGCTTATCACTCTCACAGATCACTGTTATCTTGATGCGCAAAGTGCTAATTACCTCTTTAAACTTATCATACAATTATATAACGCATACCTTAGCAATGATTCAAAACAAGCTAAAACAGTCCTAAATACAGCTCAACTACTCACTTATCCAAACGCTATAAACTTTATTCAGCAGGTTACTAACAATCAAGGAATTAATAATCATCCCGATAATGTATCTGAGATACAAAAATACCCAATGATCCATGATCCCGCTCCTGAAATTAACGAGGAGAAACTTGCCAGCTATCGCGCAAAAACAAAACTAGCTAAAACTGTTAGTTACGACGTAAGTAATGTCATCAGTCGTATCCGTGCTAATAGCGAGCTACCATTAACAAAAAATTCGATTATTTCGGCATTACTAGCCAAATGTTTTCATAAAGTACACCCAGATACCGCCAATAATAATCAAGAAAAAGTCACGTTTGCGATTGCAGTAAGCTTGCCAACTGAGCAACAAAGGCAGCTATTAAGTGGCAATTATATGGTGTCAATTTCTGTGACGGCTAACGTTATAACAAACACTGTTAGCCGCTTAGCGGAACTAATACAAAAACGTGTACAAAATGTTAAGCAAACTCAACAAGACTTTTCTCGATTTATCCTCAGAGAAGAATTTTTATCTAGACTAAATACAATAGAAGATCCACATGCCTTTTATCTAACTAATTGGACGGCCCATGAAATTAGCCTAGGTAAAGTCACGCCTCAGGGTTGTACATTTAAACAACAATCAGGCCTGCTGACCGTCAACCCATCAGATGAAGTAGTTGCCTCTTATGTCAACAAGCAAGGTATTATCATCTGCATCACTCCTGATGATAAAGTGACACTGTCGATAACACCTTCAATTACCGAGGAGAAACCGTTAGATGCTATGCTAGATGTTTTACCTTTAGTGATTGAGCAAGCGCAATAGCAATATCTATTGCGGTAACTCTCGGGGAGCGACGCCAATATAGTCGATGTCCTGACACTTCATCGGTAGAAATGAGTTAGCTGGACTATGCTCCAGATCGCGATAACAGGCAATAGCACCACCAATCACCGCAAAGGCTTTAATTTTATAGCCTTCTTCAGGAGTAAAGCCCTGATCCAGCAAAAATGCCGCGGCATAGCCACCACTATTAATTGACAGACCAAAATGTTCGAATAAATAATCGCTGAGTTCAAAAGCAAACTTAAGATATTTACCCATTTCCAGCCCAAGCCGTAATTGCGAATCTTTATATGGCTGCAATCTTTCATCGTCTTTATCGATCGGCCGGGCAAAACCAATGATCATAGGCTTTCCGTTAATAATCCGTGCTTTTTGTAAAATCTGTGCAAACGATGCACCATGAGTATAGTCTTCATAGGCAACTTGCAAAAACGTCATACTAGATTGGGTCGTTTGGCCGCCACCATAAGCTCTTGAATCTGCTCCTAATATTGCGGCACTGGCAGCAGCTACCACACTAGTTTTAGTATCACCAGCATATGCCGAAATTTGATTGCACCAGATCCGGCTATCAGGGTAACTTAAACCCATAAAATTAGTTTCAACCCAATCAGCGACATTTCTGGCAACTAATTTTCCTGTGGCATTTAAAATATTAACTTGCATTAGCGAAGCATTAATCATTAGATCATTCATCAATGAATGCCCTTCTATGATTACATCTTCTCCACCTTGCCAATGTCCCACAGAACTAAAAATACGGGTATTACGCTGATCCCAATATTGCGTGTTTGCTTTATTTGTCATTGGCTCTATCACCCACTAACGTTTGTTGTTGCTGATAAAAATGTTGTTCGTCAGATAACATCGGCATCGCAGTAATCGGTTTATGTGTTTGCTCTACACCATGAGCAAAGATTCCGGGAGCACATAATAGTTGATACAAACCAACCGCTTCACGCGCAGCAATACCTAAATGGCAAAAAACCATCGCTGCCAGGCCTGTTTTTAATATTCCGATGTTAGCGCTTTCCAATCGCTCAACAAATGCCAGCCCCCAATCAATATAAGTACAATGTTGGTCTTTATCTTCCACTGTTGGTGATAACACTGCATCAGCATGAGCTTGAGTTAGTTCATCTATACTTCCGTAATAATTGCCAAATCCGGCGACTAAATGAAATTCACCTGAATGTTGAGCTAGCTCTTCAGCGGATTCCTTTAATAGGGAGTCCGCTAAAAATTGCGGAGACTTATCTATATTGGCATAAATAAAAGAAATAGCCTCTGCAACCTCTTGCGCGCCATTTTCCTTCCCGCCAAGTACCGATAAACCAATAGGTAATAAATGCTCTGCATTACTTTTACTAACTCCGGCTGTCATACTAGCTTTTACTGCCGGATGGCGTGGACCAAGATTAATTAACGCGATCATTAGTCTTTCTAATAACCGGGCATTAGCCGCTGCAGGCAATTCGCCAGTGAACAGCAACAATAAAGTTTCAGCAAAACTTTTTTTACTAATCAGCTGCGCTACATCATAGCCGTACAGATAACTTTTCTGGCTGATATAATGGTTACTTTCACTTGGCTGCTCTAATAAAATTTTAGTTTGCGTTTTACCTGCATAAACAAAGTCTGTTCTTTGTTCTGAGTTTTTCTTTTTACCTAGCATTAAAATTTATACCTTACTTCCCCATAAAATGTTCGGCCAGCTAGAGGTAGATCATTTGGAATATTTGCCGTACCACCGTTATTTAAAGAAGGCTCTCTAGCATCGACATCAAATACATTTTTTGCTAATAAAGCGAATTCAATTGGATAGTCGTGCGGCATCCATCTTAAATTGATATCACTCACGACGTAATTTTCTATTGCCTGACGAGTATCGTTTACTGAACGACTACGACCGTTGATAAAATTACTTTTAACATTAACACGCGTTTCATCATTAATTTCCCAATCTAGCTGCATAAACACCTGTCTTTTCGGTACATAGGCGACATCCGCATCGGTTAAATCATTGGTAGCTTTAGACCATGAAATATTACCTGAGAACTTAAATTTCTCGTTAATACGCCAATTAAGCTCGAGCTCACTACCATAACCTTCTTGCTCACCCAAATTTTGAGCGGTATTACTAGATTGGCCAGCATCTGGTGCATATTGAATAATATCTGTCCATGTATAATCATAAAAACTTAAAATAGCACCGAATCCAGATTGAGGGTGATAATCAAATGCAACTTCAAATGTTTCCATTTTTTCAGGATTTAAGTTTGGGTTACCCAATGCAACTGGATTATTAATATTGCCCGTATCAGCAAAAGAAGGTGCTCTAAACGCTTTACCATAAAGAAATTTAGTTGATAAATTTAATGAAGTAGACCATACCAGTGCCAACCTAGGGTTAGTAGTGCTTCCAAAATCAGAATAATCATCATGTCTGAGCCCTGCTGTTAACTCCCAGTCATTGGCTACAGTCCAAACATCTTGAATAAAAACATAACGATTAGAGCGTTCAGTTTCTCTTAAAAATATATAGGGCGTATCAGAAACATCAACGACAGGACCTGTAGGATCAATAGCTAAACCATCTGGCCCAAGACCAAAGTTTTTGGTTTCTTTGGTTTTATACATATCACCTTTATGATAACCACTTCCTAAGCGAACAATATGGTTATTTAAGCCACTGTATAATCCGGTAATATTAAACCGTGTATGCCGTTCCCATACCTCAGGATTACCAATAAATCCATTAGGATAAGCACCACCAAAAGCACCCGCAGGATAAATAGTGTATTGATCAATATCCTGGCTAGTATCAAAATACGTCGCTTGAACATCTAACTGCCAATCTTCGGTAATCTGAGATTTGTAATTGATATCAAAATTACGTCGACGGCTTGCTTTATCCGCTTCGGGATCAAGGGCGGCAGCTAATCCTGCTCCCAACCCTAAATTATTTCTATCTTGTAATCCAAGACGAACAGTCCATTCGCGATAATTTATTTCTCCACGAAAATCGATATTTTCTGTCCCTAAACTTAACTTACCAGGCGCTAAAGAGGCGGATGTGCCAAAAATTTTATCTAAGCGTGTTTGGGCGTCCGCTTCTATTGTTTTATCGAATCCGTCTGTTACATGGTACTCAAAAACAGCCGAATATTTAAACTCCCCATCACTGTCGCCTAAGGC
The DNA here is from genome assembly GCF_030161395.1 of Thalassotalea insulae. Lineage (NCBI taxonomy): Bacteria > Pseudomonadati > Pseudomonadota > Gammaproteobacteria > Alteromonadales > Colwelliaceae > Thalassotalea > Thalassotalea insulae. The sequence continues at coordinate 4,109,674 of NZ_BSST01000001.1, read as the reverse complement.
AAACCAAGCATCTTGGGTTTTATGACTTCCAACACGCACTAATAACTCATTGTTTTTAATATCATCTGCGTTTTTCGTAATAATATTAATCACTCCTGAAAAGGCATCGGCACCAAACACAGCTGAACCAGGTCCACGAATCACCTCTATTCGAGCAATGGCTTCAACTGGCATCCCTCCCCAATTTTGGTTACGGTTACCCAGAAAAGAATTGGTAATTGGGATATTATTAATTAACATTAATACTTGAGGCGTATATTTACTATGCACGCCTCGAAACGCATAAATCGGTGTATACGTATTTGAAAGCCTCGAAATATGTAAACCAGGCACAGTTTCTAGCACATCATCAATATCAGTAGCACCCATGTTTTTTATTTGTTCTGCGGTAAATACACTTGCTATTGCAGGCGCTCTATAGATTTGCGTTTTTATCCCTGTCGCTATTTCAACCATTTCCTCACTGCCGTAAAAGTCATCAAAGTAATCATCCCTTTCTTCACCACTAAAAGAATAATCTTCTGCTACCAATGGCGTTGAAATGGCAAACAAAACGGCTAATGTTAATACTGATGGTTTTATTTTCATTCTATAATTTCCGACTTCTATTTTTTAAAGCAGCGATATTTATAACGCCTATTTTTACATTATCAATGCTATTGACGATAACCATTAGGTAAATTATCACCATCATCTGCCAAATTTTTTACCCGTGACATCATTGGTGGTACTTCTTCAGCATCGATTCTGACATCAAGTAAAGTTGGCACTTTAGCTGAAAAGATTTCGTCAAAATCAACACGATGCAACTCTTCTGGGCTTTCAATAACAATACCATTAGCGCCTTGAGCTTGAGCTAGCATAGCAAAATCAACAGTATTAAGTTGCCAACCTATTGATTCTGCCCGACTTAACTGCTGACCGAATCGTATCATACCATAGGCCGAATCATTGAGAACGATAAATAAGACAGGTAATTGATGCTGTACAGCAACACCAATTTCATGAGAACTCATTAACCAGGCTCCATCTCCTGACATACAAACATGAGGAGCATCAGGCGCGCCAAATGCCGATCCAATCGCTGCCCCAATTCCCCAAGCCATACTGCCAAAATCCATAGACAAACGATAGAAACCTTTATTTGACGAATGACTAAGATAATGAGTCGCCCAGGCCCAAATATTCCCAGTGTCGATGAACACCCGAGTATCCAAAGGTAACTTTCGCGATAAATAGGCCATTAGCTTTTGCGGTTTAATAGGAGCATCATTTGAATGACACTTCTTATCATCAATCAAGTCGATATATCCACCAACAGCATTTGAGTTACATTCAAACTCCAACCCTTGCCAAGTTCGTTTCCAGCTATAGGCATTCACCTTGTTAAGCAAACGATTAAAAATAGCATCGAGGTGACCAAATACATGGAGCTTTGCCATTGGGGAGCGGCTAAAATTTTCCACCGTTTCATCGATATGGATCATCTTATCTAAAATATCATTAGCAAGACTTCCTAATCCCATTTCTGTGATTGATGTACCAATTGCCAATACTAGTTCAATATCGTCATTTTTAAATAAATCCCTCGCTGATTGATGTCCAGCATAACCGTAAACGCCTCGGTAAAGCGGATGTCGTTCATTAACCCAGCTCTTTCCCATAGGCCCAGAAACAAAAGGAGCATTGAGTGCTTCTGCCAGTTTTTCAATTTGTTCATAAGCACGAGCACAGCCATAGCCAAGGAAAAACACAATTTTATCGCAAGTAACTATTTCTTGTGTCAGTTTATCTACCGCAGGTTTATCTGCTAGCGAGGGGCGTTGTGTTAAATAATTAACATGAACATTTGGATGCTGATGAGGGTAGCGAGCCCTTAATATATCTGAAGGAACGCTAATATGAACTGGGCCTCTAGGAGATTGTCCTGACTCCATTAACGCCGTTATCAATTTGGCCTCTAATTGCGCGGGATGTGAGATAAGAGAATTAAACTTACAACAACTTCTAAGTATAGCAACCGTATCGATAGCTGTTTCACTGGAATCTTGCAGTGGCTTTTTACCAAATTTAGGTAACGCGGTTTGTGCGGTAATGACTAACAACGGACTCTTATCAACGTAGGCTGACGCAACCCCTGTAACCAAATTCGTTGCTCCTGGCCCTGTAGTCGTACAAACAACACCAAGTTTACCGGTTTCTCGATAATAACCGTCCGCCATAAACGCTGCGGCACTTTCATGACGAGCGATAATGGCTTTAGGACCGCCGCGACGTTCTGACCGAGCTAGCGCATTGTATAAAGGTTCAATGGCTCCGCCCGGCACACCAAATACATATTCAACCCCTAACTGATGTAAGTACTCTAAAATGAGATCTGCATAATCAACTACGCGTGTTTTACTCGCAATTAACTCTTCATTTGGTATGTTCATTGGTGCCCTATTGTTATTATTTTTAATGTAAAACAAATTAACTATTCACTCATGAAAAGTAATGTGTATTTACATTACAATAACTTACACAGCCACACCTTAATCCCTTTTACGTATTATGTTATCCATTACATTACAAACAATTAAGCTTGCTTAGTATGGTACTTACATCTAGTTGAATAGATAAATTATTCGTTTAATACCGCTTGATAACAAGCAGCAATTTATTAATAACTAACTTTGTTGTACACACTTGAGTGCCCTATCGTACTGCTGGCAAATAGTTTGAATATCCATCGGCTTACCTATGTAATAGCCTTGTGCATAATTCACTCCCATTTCAGCGAGTTTTTCCAAGGTCTCGCCATCTTCAACAAACTCGGCAACCGTCGTTTTTTCTAACGCATGTGCCGTCTCATTTATCGCTTTAACTAACACTAAATCAATTGGATCTTTAAGCATGTCTTTAACAAAGGAACCATCAATTTTCACACTACCAGCAGGTATTTGCTTTAAATAGGCAAAGGTACTAAACCCAGTGCCAAAATCATCAATTGAAAAATGGCAGCCCAATTCACTTAAGCGACTGATCATTCGTTGAGTTCCAGTAATATTAGACAAACTGGCACTTTCAGTGATTTCAAATACCACCATAGACGGATCAATACGATATAGGGTAAATTTTTCTTTAATATAGTCATATAAGCGATCATCACTAAATGCCTGAGCTGATAAGTTAATCGCTAAGCGTTTTAATACTGGATGCTCATGCATTAAATAAAGCGCTTTACCTATAACGTGACGATCTAATAAATGCATATCCTCGACTTTTTCTAACGCAGGGATAAAATCATCTGGAAATACAATGCGATCATCAACAAGCATACGAACTAACGCTTCATAACCAACAATTTCTCTGGTAGACAAGCTCAGAATGGGTTGAAAATGCAACACAATACTATCTTCAACTAACACTTTTTGAAGCTTCTGTGCCCATTCAAAACTGTGTTTTAATTCATCCGTGACTTTGTCATACTCTCTAAAAATATGTGTGCGATTTCTGCCCTTTTCTTTGGCGGCAAACATCGCAATATCGGCGTGTTGTAAATACAATTCACTACTGGCGGAATGACCGTCAATTGCCGAGATACCTATACTACAACTGACCTTATAAATTTTATCGTCAAAGCAAAAGCTAGAGCTGGCAATAGTATGACAAATACCAGACGCGACAACATCCGCAGCCTCAACATCTGTATCCATCAACAACATCGCAAATTCATCACCACCGATACGACACAAAATATCTGTTTGTCGAGTACGCTCCGACAATATTCGGGCGATTTCTTTTAATACTAAATCCCCTTGATGATGCCCTTGAGAATCATTGATCACTTTAAAATGATCTAAATCGATATAAAGCAAACTATGAACAGAACCAGAGCGGGCAACATCATTAACCGTATCTCTGAGTTTACCATCAAAATAATGGCGGTTATGGATGCCGGTTAGGGTGTCGTGCAAAGCAACGTGTTTAAGCCTTTCTTCGGCCTTTTTACGCATGGTGATATCGTCTAAAGTGCCTGATATACCGATTAATTCATCTTGTTCATTAAAGTATGGAGTCAGGACTATTTCGCACCAGAAGCTTTCGCCATTATCCTTAGATAACTTGACTTCCATACTCTCGAATGTCGATTTTCCTGATAATAAATGTGCAATCGCTTCACTGACAAATTGCTTAGTTTTAGCGCTGCTACCATGAACATAGTCGACAAATAACTTACCGATACTTTCAGAAACCATAAAGCCGGTCATTTTGTACCAGGCACTATTTAGAAATAAGATCCGCCCTTTGGCATTTATTTCAATGACAACACTATTTAAGCTGTCAAGAATGCGGTAATGGGCTTTCGATAATGATTGAAATTTTTGCTGTTCATTTACCAATGCCAAACTTTTCGAGGCAAATTGTTCTGTTGAAACTAAAAAGTCTTCTCGCTTAATAGCAATATCACAAACTTTACGCAGTTGCTCTGCTTTAAATGGCTTTTGAATGTAATCGGAGGCACCTTTCTCTAACATGATCTCAGCCAGATCAATAGTGCCATGAGCAGTCATAGCAATCACCACCTGATTAGGATTTAGTTCGATAAGCACATCGAGGACTTCATCCCCTGACATTCCAGGCATCATAATGTCAAGAAGCACAATATCGTACGAGTTTTCTCGAAACGCCTTGATACCAGTAACGCCGTCTTCTGCTATGGTAATATTAAACTTATGCTTAAGCATGCGTTTAACCAGGTTAGCAGTATCTTCAGTGTCTTCAATCACTAACAGTTCAGGTAAGGTATTAAGCTTGTCTTGCTCCGCTATAACTTGCGACACCACATGGCTTACCATGTCCAATTCTTGATAGGAAATTACCTGATTAATGTCAAACATTCGCGCGGTAGTTTCCGCTATCCGTTCACAATAATTTTCAGTAACCAGTAAAATAGGTAATAACTCGCTGGACGCCAGGATGCCGGTTCGGATCAAACGAGCTAAGCGCCAACCATCTATTTTGCCTATTTCAACTTCTGTAATGACTAGTTCAACTGTTTTGTTACGTAAAACACTCATAGCATCTAAGCTATTAGCTGTTTGAATAACATCATGTCCAGCGGTTTCTAAAGAGGTACAAACATTTTCTCGGATGTGGTCATCATGTAAAATTAATAATATAGTCAACGTGTTACTCACTACAAACCCACTGAAAGATTATCTTTTATCATTATATTTATTATCGACATTCAGTACCGTCAATTAGCTTACCATTCCACACTATACAATAAATGTAAACAAATCTACGGGCTTTAAAAGTAAATTTTAGTTTTGCTAACTAAATATTAACATCCTTGTCGACAAGACACGCTATCAACAATAGGAAATAACGACAAACTAGTATATTTACCTCTCTAGAAATTTCACCACTAGCGATAACTTCTTATGTAAAGCATCCTGTTAGCTTATCTAAAGTTCTAGTGACGGGGCTAAATAATAACAGTCGCCATACATTTGAAAGACATCGATCATCGAGCCAATAAATAACTCACATTACGTACCGTTTTAAAAATACTTGGCACTTTAGGTTCATCACCTAGCGTTTTCTAATTCTCGATATTCGAAGCTCAATGGAGCGCTCTATGCCATCAATAAGGTAAATGGAAAATTTCTTCATCTTTATTAATGCTCACGTAACGGCTACTCGCATTCACCTTAATGCGTTATCTACCAATTCAAATACTGCTATTTGGGTTTAATCAACTAAGCGATTTCTATTCATCAGAAAATATCGGTGATAATGAAAGGTTCGTTATTGCGCATCCTCAATCTGGCGTTTGGGTGATTTCATTTAGCGACTTTACAGATTTTTCTAACGTAGAGTTAACATTCTTTGCCCACTAATGATTGATCGTGTTTTTGCTCATAGCGAGCAGGTTTTATTATTGCCAATATCAACTCTTTTCTCTATTTGCTGTTGAATATGCCTTATCACCCAGTCCCCATCATCAAGAGTTAAATCATGGCCTGCGCTCGGATGGAGGAAAATTTCCCCCTCACTAAACTGTTGAATATCTTTGCTTGCCTGACAATTTACTATTCTATCTTGAGAACTCGCTAATACTAATGGTGCAACATTAAGATTTGCGGTCAGTCTAAATTGTGATGCAGCAATTAATTGCCTGATCAAATTCCTCCTCGATGTATGAGACTGCATATAGTAATCCAGCCACTGACTTAATACTGATGGCGCTAAAGCCAGATTTGACGTCTGTTGCAATATTACTTTTTCAAACATATCAGAACGTGAGTTTATCAACACCGCTAACAAGAGCTTTGTTAAACTCACTAGTTTAATACGTTGATACCAGGGAGTTAAATTGGCGACACTGGTATTGATTAATGTGATGGATGCGATCTCCTGCGGATAACGCTGTGCCCAATCAAGCGCTATCATACCTCCTAAAGATAAGGCGACTAAATCGAGCTGTTGTGGCAGCTCTTGCCTTTTTTTTAGCACTTGTTCCCGGCAATGGTCGGTATAATCAGCAATAGCGAGTGGACTTTTATTCTGGCTAAATTCACCATTGCCTAAAGTATCTATTGCTGTAACGCTATCATAGGGAAGTGCTTGTTGAAATTGATCAACAAATTTTCCCCAATGGCGCTTGTCTCTTCCTAGGCCTCTCAGTAATAACCAATGCCTGTGGCAATTTTTTAACTCCATAGCTAACGATACCAATGATTAACCGCCGAATGGCGCAGGGATTTTTTGTTTTTCTTATTGGGCAACCAATTTAAATAACTAATAGTTGCCTGAGTCAAAAAATCAAATAATACCAGATGGCGGCGTTGTACCCGGTTCCATCTGTGCTCGACATCAGGATTAAACAACCCCTTATAGGAAAATAATTGCCTAGGGCGTTTTTTTACCCAGTTCCATGATCCCATTTCCAGCGTCAATGACAAAAAAGGCTTTTGAAACTCATACTTAACCACTTTAGCAATATGATCCCACAAATCACCATGAGTGATGTAATGCTTAGATTGCGGTTCAAATATATAATTATTATGTGGATAGGTTTGCTGCCATAATTGGTAAAGCGCAAAATAGCTGGCGACTTTTTTCGGCGGACGTCTTCTGTAAGCATATGGGATCCAAATTCTGTCATTAAGGCCAAACCCAGAATGGCAATCGATCACCAAATTAAATGGTCTAGGTAAACATTCTGTTTTTAAAAAGTTGACTAAAAATAGATTTTCTCGCTCCAACCCGTTTTTACCGCGGTACCAGGGGAGACGCCGACTAAATTCTTGTCCGCCCACTAACCAAGGCACTTTTTCTTTTGCATCTACAGGGGAGTTACGCATTAGATCGACGCCATTATCATTAGCGCGTGTGCCTTTTGCCATACCGCCAGGGTTGATCACCGGGAGAAAATTAAAACGTACCTGAGTTAACAAATGTTTAAAATTGCTATCCCACTTTGCCCGTTCAACCAAGGTATGCAAATAGCTTAAAATCACCTGGCTACCGATACGTTCTATACCATGAATTCCACCGACAAAAGTGATCGCTGGCGCTCTAAGCTGCTGACAGCCAAATGATAATCCTACTAATGGTAACTTATGCTTAAGCTGTTTCGAAGTATAGTCAACAACATCGTAAACTTTAGTGACTAACAGTCCATCACTTTGCGCCAGTAGTTGAGCAATTGTTGCATATTCAGGCAATAACCGCTCTACCTCATCATTAAGGTAATCTTTAAAAGAACGACTAACGAAAGTCATAGGTTCCACTTGGCTGTCTAATGGCATCAGCTTTTTATTAAATAGCTATCATATCTATTATAAGTTTAAGCCAAAGTTCACGAGATAATCGGCTGTCTTAAAAGTTTAATATTTATCCTCTAGTGCTGTCGAAATTTCGACATCTAACTGTCACATCAATAAGATTAAATAGCGTAATTACTCTTAAACGAGAGCTTATCATGCCTGAATTACCTAAACTAAAACCGCAAGCACAGTATTTATCTATCGACTACGCGAAAACCTTGATCGACAAACCATCGATCACCCCAGATGACGCAGGTTGCCAAGCTTGGATAATAGAAAAATTAACGGCAATAGGTTTTAGTTGCCAGCAGTTTAATATCAACGGCGTATTAAACATGGTAGCGAGCATAGGGCAAGGTAAAAAAACCTATGCCTTTGCTGGACACACAGACGTTGTCCCTCCTGGTAAACGTGAACTTTGGCAAACACCACCCTTTAAAGCAACTGTCAAACAAGGTAGGTTAATAGGTCGTGGTGCTGCCGATATGAAAACCGGTGTCGCAGCAATGCTGGCGGCTACCGAAAAATTAATTGCTGCCAATCAAACTTTAACTCAGCAGTTTGTCTGGCTAATTACCAGTGATGAAGAAGGTGAAGCAGAATATGGCAGCCAGTGGCTCCAAACCTATTTAACCGAGCAAAATATTCAACTTGATGCCTGCATCGTAGGCGAGCCCACTTCTAATGCCCTAACCGGAGATACCATCAAAGTTGGCCGACGTGGCTCAGTGTCATTTAAAGTCAACGTATTTGGTAAACAAGGCCATGTTGCCTACCCAGATTATGCTGATAACGCTATACATAAGATGAATGCTTTACTCAATAAACTAAACACCATTAAATGGGAGCAAGGCAGTAAAGACTTCCCCGGTACTAGTTTGCAAATTACCCATATTAATTCCGGCAATTTTACCGATAATCTCGTACCGGACAAATGCAGTATTTGCTTTAATATTCGTTATAGTGCCAAGTGGTCACAGTCAATGTTGACCCGCTTTATTGAAGATTTAATTAAACAAGTAACCAAGCAATATACCATCGAATGGGACAGGCCTTGTGAGCCCTACCTAACCACAAATGTTAACGAGCAATGTTTAATCCACAGTATTGAACAAGCCATTTTCCGTCATACTGGAAAATTCCCGTTGTTATCAACTTCTGGTGGCACTTCAGACGGTCGTTTCTTTAAACAACCATATAATCAAGTAGTTGAAATAGGTGTACCCAACAATACTATCCATCAGGTTAATGAAAATATTCAATTATCTGATTTAATGCTACTGGAAGATATTTATACCAGCCTGCTATTTGACCTGTTTACCGAATAGTCGATAATCATTAAATAAAAAGAAGCTGATACCATAAATTCATAAGTATCAGCTCTAAAGCATTGCCTGATAACTAACACTAATCGCCGATATAACGCAGGCGTTTCTTCTCTTTTAGCATCGAGACATCTGCTAGTACCAGGCCATCGATGCAGTCATTAAAATCAGGGTCAATATTAAAGCTTAAAAACTTCACTCCACCAGGCTCACATAACTCAGAATATTGTTTATAAAGTGTCGGCACTGTCACGCCCATATTAGCCAACAAGTGCTTAAGCTTAGTAAATTCTTGCTTATAACTTTCCCCAGGAAACACGTCTTTGAGTTCAGGTAGCAAGGTACAAGGAGTTTTCGCTCTTGCTAGTAATCGTTGTTCGCCAAAATGTGAGCAATAAAATTGCACCATTAAATCTTTTGCTGCTTGAGGGTAACTATTACTTAGGCTCACTGGACCAAATAAATAGCGATACTGCGGATGACTTTTCAAAAATGCGCCAATACCGTACCAAAGATAATCCAAACTGCGCTTACCCCAATACTGAGGCTGAACAAAACTACGTCCTAGCTCTAGCCCTTGCTCAATATATGGCAACATATCATCGTTATAATCAAACAAGGTAGAAGTGTATAATCCGGGCCCCTCCTTGTCGTGATATAGTTTTTTAGCATCACCTAAGCGATAAGCACCGATAATTTCCAAATCATCTTTATCCCACAAAATTATGTGAAAATAGTAACTATCAAAATGATCAACATCTCTTCGTTTATTACTCCCTTCACCAACGGCGCGAAATGCCACTTCCCTAAGACGGCCAATTTCTCGCATAATAGTTGAACTGCCATTATGCTGATAAAGATAAATCAACTTACCGTCCGCTGTTTCCCCAAGCACAGTGCAGGCTTTTTTAATCGCTTTAGTCAGTGCTTGTCGCTCTTCTGGTAACGCGATTGCTTTTTGCGTGCCAAATATTGGTTTTTTATTGCAACCAATACGGTACAGATGTTTTTTTAATAATTTAACTTGCTGGGGTAGCGCAATGCGCGCTGAGTTATAAGACTCATACGGGATCAATTCACCTATTCGCATTGGCAAATGCTTACGACGTTGCTTAAACATTTCCTTAACCAGCAACAATGTCGATAGTGGCTTGTAGATCATCGAGGCCCCATAAAATAACGGCGAATTTTTTGCATCGATAAATATCGGTAGAATTGGTGCTTTCGCTTTGTTTGCCATACGTAAGAAACCGCTGTGCCAACTGTTATCTCTCACCCCTTCTATACATAAACGAGAAACCTCACCAGCAGGAAAAATTAACAAGGCACCATCAGACTGCAAATGCGCATCTATATTTCGCAAGCACTCTTTCGCAGTCCCCCCCTGCATATTATTAACCGGTAATAAAACATCGTGCAGTGAGTTAATCGCCATTAGCATTTCATTAGCCACCACTTTTATATCGCTTCTAACTTCGCTGATCAGTTTTATCAGTGCTAAGCCGTCAATTGAGCCAATTGGATGATTTGCGATGATCACCACACGTCCCTGACTTGGAATACGTTCTTTTTCGTTATCCCTAACGGAATAACTAACATTAAAATACTCTAACACTTGCTCGACAAAATCGATCCCTAATAAATGGGGATAATATTGGCCAAACTCAGAAATTTCTCTTTCATGTAATAAGTGACGCAAGGCAAAATTTACGGATTTCGACAGCCAAGGGCGATTTGCAACCTTTGGATAATGTTTGTTGACGACTTCATTAACGCTAAACATATTATTCTCGGGTTAGTTAAATTTGAAAGGAATAGTGTTCATCATTGCTTTATGCAACCTTACGTCCGTTCACTACCTTAGGTTTCGCTGATACATCCACCAAATGATTAGCCTTAGTGACAAATGACCAATACACCAGTGATAACTCACCGCTTTGTGTTTCCACGATTGCCGAGCAATTTTCAACCCAGTCACCATCATTGAGATATAAAATCCCTTGCTGCTCTACAATTTCAGGATGGTGAATATGACCACAAACAATACCGTCGAACCCCTGATTTTTTGCCATTGCTATGCAGGCATTACGATATCGGGAAATCGCTTGATTCGCCCCTTTTAGTTTGCGTTTGATATGACTCGCTAACGACCAGTATGGTCGACCAGTTTTAACCCGACACCAGTTGTACCAACGGTTAAGAAACAATAAGAAATCATAAAGCACATCGCCAATCCAGGAATGCAGTGGACCAAAGCACACTTGTGGATCAAATTGATCTCCGTGTAGTATCAGTAGTTTCTTCCCTTGAGCGGTGGTATGAGTATAACTGCGGTGAATTTCAATATCGCCAAAATTCATACCATCATATTGCTGAAGTGGTTCATCATGATTGCCGGGTAAATAAATAACCCGTGTCCCTTGTGCCGTAAGAGACAATAAATAATGAAATAGTTTATTATGGTCTTTAGGCCAGCGAAACTGTTTGCTCATCGCCCACAGATCCACTATATCGCCTACTAGGTATAATGTGTCTATTTGACATTGCTGAAGAAAATTAAGCAGATACTCTGCTTTACAATCTTTACACCCTAAGTGAATGTCAGATAACCACACGGTTTTATAGTGCATTTTCGACATAATGTGTCCTGTGATAGCAAATTTATTACATAAGCATTGGCTAATCACAAAACTAGCGGGAATTTTTTACACTTCTGTGACGTTTTTTTTAACTTGATGTGACAATAGAAGTTTCAGCAAATAAATAGCGAAAACAGGTTGGAGTTAACAAAACGTTGATTATCTTGCTAACAGATAACCAACATTGCGCACAGTTTTAATTAAACTGGGTAATTTAGGATCGTCACCCAACTTTTTCCTAATGCGAGAAATGCGTAAATCAATCGAGCGATCAATACCATCATAGGGCAAACGAAAGATTTGTTCATGTAACGATTCTCGAGTAACCGTATTACCCGCATGTTTGGCAAGCAACACAAGTAAATCAAACTCCGCACTCGATAAAATAACTTCCTGACCATGGCTTTCCACCGAACGGCTGCCAGTGTCGAGTTTAACCGTATCATGACAGCACCAAATGCTGGTTTCCTGATGCGTTAACTGCAATTGACTTTGCCGACGAAGCTGTGCACGTATATGCGCTAATAACACTCTCGGTTTTACCGGTTTAGCCAAATAATCATCTGCGCCAACTTCAAGGCCAGTTACTTCGTCAATATCATCGCCTAATGCCGTTAGCATAATGATAGCGCCTGAAAAATCGGCTCTTATCGACTTACATATAGTTAATCCATCAATATCTGGCAGCATTAAATCAAGCACGATAACATCAGGTTGATGGGTAGCTATCAGGGTGTCGATATCACGACCATGATGAGAATAATGCACCTCAAAGCCATTGGTTTGCAGATATTGACTCACCAGCTCCGTTAGCTCGACATCATCATCTATCATTAATATAGTATTTACGCTCATTACAACTACTCGTTATTCATTCAGGCTACTGATTGATGCTATTAGTCAATGTAAAGTTTGCTTTCTCTTTTGGCACATCAAATTCAAGCCAAAGTTTATGTGGCATCCGCCGACAATGATCCGCTTTGACTCTGACAATGGTTAAGTTTTGCGCTTGCCAGTAAAGCCGAAAAGACTTTTCTGTGGTACACCCGGTAGAAGTCACTAATATATGCAATTTCTGCTGCTGATATTTGATCCCGTGAATAGCAGAAACGCTTTGTGCGGCTGCACAGCCATTAACTAACATAGTCATCATTATAAAAATTTTTCTCATGGCAATTCTCACTTAATTTGCGCTAAGTTCACGCTTATTGCAGCAAATTTATCAGCGGCTAACCAGTTAGCTTTTGTAGGTTAATGTATCCAATTGTACAAATAGCCATAACATTAAAAGCGATACATAATCGACGCTTCAACTCTTCGCCAATCATCATCACCAAAACCTAATTCTATCTGCTTATCGCCAATATCAGCATTTAAGCTCAAGGTTAAATTAGGCAAAATTTGGTAGCCTAATCCAAAAGCCAACGAACGTTTATCTTCTTTTGCCCAATTAACTAACGCAAGATCATCAATGACATAATGCAGATGATCGCGTCGATATAACAAATAAGCACTAAACGTTGAGGATGGCAAATAATACCCTCCCAGATAAAGCTGTCTATTATCGTAAGAATTAAAGGCATCATCCGCTTTTTGCTTGCGATACTTAAATCCGGTAATTAATCGAAATTGACTGGCAACACGATAAGACAATTCAATCCATGGTGTGGTCACACCTGCATCATGAGCTTGTAATAGTTTATGATAATCATTGTTTTGTCTATCGACGGCCAATTTCACTTTAGCTGGGCCAAAAGGTACAGTTAACGCTAATCGGCCACGAGTTTTCTGTAATACATGCTGACTTGAGCGCTGATAATTACTTGCCTGTAGGTTAAGCTCAAATAACCAGCGATCAATTTGTAATAAATATAGTGACGAGTCCAACTGATAATTAGTGTGCTGACTATTCGACTCTTGGTTGTAATGACGATTATCTATGGTTAAATCATTATCAAAAGTAAATAAAGTAGGATAACCAAACAGCTTGATACTATAGTCAGGACGATAGCGATAATTACCATTAACAAAGTAACGCTGATAACTCACCTCTGACTGCTCACTAACGCGTTCTCTGTCCCAGTATTCATCAGTTTCATAATACTCGACATAGTCATAATCAGCATCAACAGCCAAATCCGCGTTACTCCCCTCATCGAACCAATATTCTTCTTGATATTGAAATTCATCATACAGATAAACCGTATAGCTATTTTTGCTTTGATCAATTCCAAAACCAGCACCAAGATCCAGCGAAAAATTATGCACTGACAACGTTTGATTTAATTTTTTCTCCAGTAAGCGAGTGATTTTTTTAATAGTTTCCGATTCTTTTTGTGATAAAGACAATGATTGCAAGTGTTGTATCACCTGCTCGGCATCTTGATACTGATGTAACTTGATATAATTTAGCGCCAGTTCAATATTTATACGCTTATGGACAAAATTATCGCTACGAAGCAGACTCAATACATCAAGGGCTTTTTGGTAATTCCCCGTTTTTCTATAATTTATCGCTTGCTTTAATTTGGTGTTTTGCTCTGATTGCTCCGCATTTACCTGTAACATCAAGCCACTTAGCAAACTAAGTACCACTAACTTTAAGATAAATTTATTCAATATCGTCAATCTCACTTTGTTTTATCATTGGAAATTTTTCGACTTCTGGTAACCAAACGTCGCTTTGTGCATCAAAGTCCATTAAGTTGCTATTATCCAACTGATTGATGATCAGCTCTTCTTCCCCTTGTACTCCAACCGCACTTTTAGGCTTATTCAAAAGCTTTTTATCAACGGGCAAGTGTTGCTTTAAAATTTTTTTCGGGAGCACTAAGTCATCTAATTCATCAGCCAGTTCTTGCTCAATATCCAAATCATCAAAACCGTCGTCAAGCAAGCCTTGTTCAAGCAATTCAAATTCATCCTGTTGCTCAATATATTGTTGTGGTTTGGAAAGCGGCTTAAGCTCTGATAGCCGTTGCTGCTTATCTATCGTTAATAAATCCAGTTGCTCAACTACCTCTTCCATCGACTCTAATATCGCCTGCTCTTGTTCAAGTGTTGCCAACTGTTCTTTGCCTATCGCTTTATCAAGCTCAGTTAATTGTGATTCAAGTGCACTTTCGCCCTGTGCAAACACAGAGCGAATAAAAAATAATAAAACAAGGAATAAATAGCTATTATTCACCTTGTTGTGCTCCATTTGTTTCACGGCAATTAACCATATTCCTTGGCCAGGTAAATACCAATTTAGCGCCTTGAAATTTACTATCCTGCACGGTGACATCACCTCCATGCCAACGAGCAACTTGCTTAACGATTGCAAGCCCTAATCCATATCCGCCCGATTGTCGATTTCGACTGGCGTCAATACGTTTAAACGCTTGAAAAATGTCGTTACGCATCAACTTAGGGATCCCCGGACCGTCATCTTCTATCCATAAGGTATTCATATTATGGTCGACAAAAAATTTAACCGCTATTTTTGTACTAGCATACTTCATCGCATTTAATAACAGGTTTTCAATTGCCCGTGTGAGAAATCGCTGATCGGCAAACACCTGGTGTTCACTAACATCAAGCGTGATCGTTTTACCACAGGGCGCCTGCTTCTTGAGCAGCTCCTGCAACAAATGTTCAATGTTAACTGCATCTAGCTGTAACTCAGGGCGTTCTCTCTTCAGCTTAGAAAACGTTAGTACTTCATCAATTAACGTTTCCAGTTCATCTAAATTTCGCTCAACACCTTGAATATGTTGCTGTTCTACAAATTGATTTTCCATCGACGCTAAACGAAATCGGATACGGGTGATCGGTGCACGTAGCTCATGTGAAATCGCCCTGACCATATCATCCTGGGCATCGATTAACTTATGGATACGAGCAGCCATCGCATTCACGGTATTGGAGAGTTTGCCTATGGCATCAAATCCGATAGGAGCACTTTCAGAGACTTCCTTATCATGACCGATTTGTTCTATTTGTCGATCAACTTCTGCCAAGCGTTGCTCTAACGGCCGCACTAAATAGAAACTGGCTGCTGCCATGAATATTAGCATCATCAGGGCAACTGCAATAATTAGCCATAACGGGAACCAGTCAAAAAAAGGAATATTATCAAGTACTAAGACATAGGGGCTATTACCTATCGGTGCATAAGCTGTCATGGTCGAGCCACTGACACCCGAGACATTTACCACTACGGCAATGTCCCCCTTTTTAATGGTGCGTAAAGTGGTAATACTGACATTAATATCCATCAAGCTTTTAAGCTGAATTGAATAATTAAATCGGCTGCGTAACCCCTCTAAGGCATCTGGTCGTTCGGTTTTCTTATGACGCCCTAATTCATTTAACATTAAAAACGCACTGATACGCACTAATGAACTACCAAAATCATCTAACTGAACAGAAAGATAGTTTTGTTGCTCCGGCAATAAAATATAGACATAACTGCTGGATAACGCGCTATCGACTTGAAAATAAAATTTATCTTTTATTAATTGACCTAATTGATGATCTGTCAGTTTTTTATCACTAAAATCATGTGCTTTAAATTTTAAGTCACTTAACCGCTCAATCGCCGACAACCATTGCTGCCTTTGGCTACCGCTGTGGCGAGCTATCCCTTGCGAAATCAAATAAAACGTACCACTGTAATTTTGATAGATATGATCAGTTATGCGCTGCTTACTTAAATAGTAAACAGACAGGGTAATAACGACCGTAATTAACATGATCGCTACCAACATCCCCATATAGATACGAAAAAATATGCTGTGCATATACTTATCACTTATTGATATGACTTCACTTTAACTTGGCTATTTTGCCTGCTAGCTACTTAATTAGCCATTATAATTATTTAGCCAGCGGTAACGCTTTGTATCCATTTGTACACTCCCCGTTGTATCAACATCACCAATAATTTCGAACTGTCATATCCACCACCCCCTATCTCGTCTGGAGACTCCTTGAGTTATACCAAGTAAAATAGTTTAACTAGCTGCCTACAAAATGATACACGACGATGAATTTTGCCACTAAAACCTGTGCCTTGAATCGATTTAAAGTGATGACGCTGCTTAGATAAAGGTTAGTTCCTTTGCTTAGCGATCATTCACTAATAAAGGTAATAATATCATGTTAAAAAAATCATTAGTCGCAATCGCTGTTTTAATGAGTACGTCTGTATTGGCTGACAAGCCAGCAAATTTTAAAGTGAATACCAATAAATTGGCTGGTCCACTTAAAATTGTTGGTGGTGAAGAAGTTAAACCTCATGCTTTACCTTATCAAGCTTCGATACAGGACTTGAACGGTTCACATTTCTGTGGCGGTTCAATCGTCGGTCAAGATTTGATCTTAACAGCTGCCCACTGTATGGAAGGCGTTAATGGTGAATCACCTAACATTCAGGTACGAGTAGGCGCCCACAGCTTAACGGATGGTTCTGGCCAGGCAATAAAAGTTGCCAAGACGTATACCAATCAGGAATATCCTAACCTTTCAAAAGATGTTGCCATCTTAAAGTTAGAGCAGGAAATTACCGATCCAAATACCGCTATTATTAAACTTGCCGATCAATCGTTCTTTAATGCAAATATTAAAGAAAAAGCACCGTTAACCGTATCCGGCTGGGGCACTTTAACCTCAGGTGGCAGTATGCCCGATAAATTAATGGCAGTATCTGTGCCGTTTGTAACGAATGAAGTATGTAATAGCGCAGAAGCTTACAGCGGACAAATTCAGGATACTGAAATTTGTGCTGGCTATAAAGAAGGCGGTAAAGATTCCTGTCAAGGAGACAGTGGTGGCCCATTAATGTTTGCTAAAAATAATGAATTTTATCAAGTTGGTGTGGTTAGCTGGGGCGACGGTTGTGCCGCAGCAAACAAATACGGTGTTTACGGCAATGTCGCAGCACTTAAAGATTGGATTGACAGCGCTATGGCAGGCAATGAACCTGCATCTGGTTTAGCCGGTGACAGTGGTGACTATGGAGATGGTGACGGCGGTGAGTACGGCGAAGAAAGCTATATCGCATTTCAAGATAAAATCAACTATTCAATCGACGATGAAGCCTTGTCTTTCTCTATGGAAGTGCCTGAAGGTATTAACGTGATTTACATCGCAACTAAAGGCGGCGAAGGTGATGTTGATATTTCAGCAGAATACTTAGCTGAATACATCGAAGGTGAAGAAGACGGTAGTTATGAAGATGAGTATCTTGAGTTTGACTTCGAAGATTTTAGTGATTTCTACTCGTCAGAAAACATTGGCAATGACGAAATGATCATTATTGAACGTCCACAAGCGGGAGAATGGGTAATTTCATTCAGTGACTTTACTAACTTCAGTGATGTTGAGCTAACGGTATTTGCTCACTAACCAATACCTAATAATCACCCTTAGCAATAAAACCTGCTCTAACCAAGCAGGTTTTTGTATATCATAAGATATAAAAAATTAGAAATACAACAGGCAAGTTTATATCGATAAGCTAGGCTTCAACTCATCATTCATTTATCAATACAAGAAAATACCAAACAATTGAAGAAAGCTATTAATCATTAATTGAGAATAGTAAATGGTACCCGGGGCCGGACTTGAACCGGCACGCTGTTACCAGCGAGGGATTTTAAATCCCTTGTGTCTACCAATTCCACCACCCGGGCATAAGGGAAGTTTTTTATAGTAGGTATTGGTTTGACCTACTCTCTCATTAACTTTCCAATGAGAAATTGGAGCGGCTAACGAGACTCGAACTCGTGACATTCACGTTGGCAACGTGATGCTCTACCAACTGAGCTACAGCCGCTTTATAAGTTTCACATCCATCATCAGGATGGCGGTAGTAAGTAACGAGACTCACTCTCTGTACCTAAGTGACATTCACATTAAACAATGTTCAGCCAACTGAGCTACAGCCGCTTTAAATAATATATTATGAAAATTGGAGCGGCTAACGAGACTCGAACTCGTGACATTCACGTTGGCAACGTGATGCTCTACCAACTGAGCTACAGCCGCTTATTGTTTTCATAAACCTGAAGAGTTTTCAGGTCGCGCATTCTAGCGCATTGTTTTTTCTAATTCAACATTCAACTCTAGCGGATGAAATGGTACCCGGGGCCGGACTTGAACCGGCACGCTGTTACCAGCGAGGGATTTTAAATCCCTTGTGTCTACCAATTCCACCACCCGGGCAGTATGGAGGCGGGTCCCGGAGTCGAACCGAGGTCCACGGATTTGCAATCCGCTGCATAGCCACTCTGCCAACCCGCCGTTTCATCAACTACGAGCTGAGTAGTATTCCTTAGAATTTTCTCTAAAAGAGAAGTTGGAGCGGCTAACGAGACTCGAACTCGTGACATTCACGTTGGCAACGTGATGCTCTACCAACTGAGCTACAGCCGCTTCATCTGCTGACTCCCTGTCAACTGGTGGTGCATTCTACATTGAAATATTTACGAGTCAACAATTTAATTTCATTTTTATTTCAAGTGGTCAAAAACCGTCTAAAATGATGATTTTTTAACTGACAACAAGCTGTTTCGCTTGGTTTTTAACCATAAATTTTAGCCTTTTAACTCCGGCCATGCTGCTCTGAAATACACTACCATGGTCCAAACGGTTAAAATAGTGGCAATAAAATAAAAGGCATAGGCAGCAAACATTAAAATTTCATACGGGAAGTTAAACAATATCAACGGAATGTCATAATTTGGCTGCCAGATTAATCCCATAATACTTAACATTTGCGCTGCTGTTTTATACTTGCCTAGCTGGGACACCGCGACGATATCGCGTTTACCTTTTGATGACATAAACTCCCGCAATGCACTGATAAAAATTTCCCGCGCTATCATTACCATCGCAGGTACCACAATATACCAATGCTGAAAATCCACCGCGATCATGATTAACGCTGCTGCTACCATGAGCTTATCAGCCACGGGGTCGATAAAGGCCCCAAAAGAGGATGACTGATTTAATCGCCTTGCCAAATAACCATCTAACGCATCGCTAATCGATGCTAGCCAAAATACCGCAAAAGCGCCGAAATGATTCCAAGAGATAGGGAGATAAAAAACAATAATAAAAATTGGGATTAAAATTATTCTAAATAAAGTAATTTGATTTGGGATAGTCCACATACATTTCACACTTTAGTATTTATACATCGTAGCAGTTCGTCATTAACAGCGGTGAGACCAGTAAAGTACAGCACACGATATAATTATTATTCTGCCATTCTACACAGATATGCAATTATTTGTCATGTAAGGCGTCATAAATAATCTGCGCTAATGAATCACTGATCCCCGGAACTTTAGCTAATGATGTCACATCTGCTTTTACAACTTCCTGTAAGCCACCTAAATACTTTAACAATGCCTGACGCTTCTTCGCACCAATCCCTGGAATTTCTTCTAACGTCGACTTCTTGCTGGCTTTTTGTCGCTTAGCACGGTGACCAGTAATAGCAAAACGATGTGATTCATCTCGGATATGCTGTACTAAATGTAATGCCGGTGAACTACCAGGCAAAGAAATCAATTGATGGCTACCCGCCAAGATTAAGGTTTCCAGCCCGGGTTTTCGAGATTCACCTTTTGCCACCCCAACCAGTAAAGGTGTTGTCGCTAAATCCAGTTCAGCGAAAAATTGTTCTGCTTTGGCTAACTGCCCTTTACCACCATCAATAAAAACGATATCTGGCATTTTATCTGTTGATGTTACTTTGCCATAGCGTTTATTTAACGCGAACGCCATCGCGGCATAATCATCGCCCGGCGTGATACCATGAACGTTATAGCGACGATAATCGCTCTTTAACGGCCCTTCCTGGTTAAATACCACGTTAGATGCAATCGTTTGTTGCCCCATAGTATGGCTAATATCAAAACATTCAATACGATTAATGCCGTTATCTAATTCAAATACTTCGTTTAGCGCAGCAAAACGCGCCTGCATCGATTCTTTATGGCTGTTCTTGGTTGTCAGTGCCGTCTCAGCATTTGTGTTCGCTAATTTGATATACTGAGCACGTTCTGATCGAACATTATAAGAGACTTTAACCTCGTGCTGAGCATGCTCCGATAAGAGCTGTTCGATGTCTTTAACATTTTCGAGTTTATATGGCAGCACCAGCTCTTTCGGTACTTTGCCGGTTTTTAAATCAAAACCAAAATAGTGCTGCTCAATAAATGCCTGCAACACTTCCTGATCACTGGTATCGAGAGGAATAGTAGGAAAATAACTCTTACTACCTAAAATTTTATGGTCGCGAATAAATAATAAATGCAAACACACTTGGGATTTATGACGATAAAAACCAACTACATCCATCTCTGCTGCGATACCACTAACAAACTGTTGCTGTTGGACCTTACGCAAAGTAGCAATTTGATCGCGATATTTCGCTGCCTGCTCAAATGCAAGTTCCGTACTTGCTGCTTCCATTTTTGCAACCAGCTGATCGATAACTTCTGAATTTTTGCCTTTTAAAAACAGTTTCGCCAGCCCTACCTGCTGCTGATAGTCTTGCTGAGATATTTTATCAACACAAGGCGCAGAGCAGCGTCCAAGCTGGTACTGTAAACAAGGTCGACTGCGGGCGCGATAATAACTGTCTTCACATTGACGGATAGGAAACAGTTTTTGCATCAGCCTCAGACTTTCCCAAACCGCACCAACCGTAGGATAAGGTCCGAAATAATCCCCTTTGACTTTTTTACCACCACGATGCAAACCTAACTTAGGATGTTTATGATCAGTGATTAGCAAATAAGGATAGGATTTATCGTCACGCAGTAAAATATTGTACTTCGGCTGATATTTCTTAATATAGTTGTTTTCAAGGAGCAGCGCTTCCCCTTCCGTATGCGTAACAGTAACGTCAATCGCAGCAATTTGTTTTACTAACGCTTTAGTTTTATTACTGCCAACATCTTTACGAAAGTAACTTGCTAAGCGCTTTTTCAGCTGCTTAGCTTTACCAACGTAAATAACGGTTTGCTGGCCGTCATACATACGATAAACCCCTGCTTGCTGAGAAACAGAGGCGAGAAATGCTTGATGATCAAAAGGTGTGCTTGAAGAAGACAACGCTGATAAATATTTTACAATTTTTCTGTTTTTAACATACCATGACGAATTGCCAAATGAGTCAGTTCAACGTCATTGCTAACGCCAAGTTTTTCAAACATACGGTAGCGGTAGCTATTAATAGTTTTAGTGCTTAATACTAATTGTTCTGAGATATTAGGTACCTTTTCACCACGAGTGATCATTAACATGATTTGCAGTTCGCGCTCTGATAGCACATTAAACGGGTTCTCTTCCGCAGATTTAAACTGGCTTAACGCCATTTGCTGGGCAATTTCCGGTGTTAAGTAACGCTGACCACTATTTACTGCACGAATGGCATTGACCATTTCATCTGGCCCTGCACCTTTGGTTAAATAACCGGCAGCACCAATTTGCATCACTTTGGTCGGAATAGGGTCTTCACAATAGACGGTTAATACAATGACTTTAACATCAGGGGCATAACGGATAATTTTTTTCGTAGCTTCCAGACCGCCAATACCTGGCATATTCATATCCATTAGTACGACATCAGGTTCAGTTTTACGACAAAACTGAACCGCTTCTTCTCCTGTTTGAGCTTCACCAATAACCTTAAGCCCTTTGACTTCGTCCAGTATCTTCCTAATACCAGTGCGAACTAACTCATGGTCATCTACTAACAAAACATTTATCAACGGAGTGTTACCTTATACTTTATCTATTTAACAACATATAGATCATGATGACTGATAAGAATAATGGCATTTCCAGCGGAACACAATCTAATTTCAGCAAAAGCTAATATATTTACTTAATAATCGTCATTTTACAGCTCATGCTTTTTTAACCAGCTATTAAGTAAGCCAATTTGGCCATTTTTATAGGCGGCAAATGTTAATCTAACCGCATTACTGAGTATAATACTATCATTCCAACCGGTCTGCTCGGCAATCATTTGGTAGCATTTTTTTGCTTCTGGTGATAAATAACCACGCATTTCTTGCTTACCTTTCTCTTTTTGCCTTTCTCGATATCTTTTTTGTTTCTCTGCATTGGTCAATGCTTTTTTCTTTTTATCTTTCAATTCATTAGCTAACATATCTGCAATCATTAATTGGTTACGTATAACCGTATTTTACGTATAAATAGTGATAGTCACAAATAATTAATGAAAATATTTAACTGTTCAGAGTTGTTTAGTGTACAGGTGTTCGCTAAAGTAGCGCCTTTCAATTAAGTAACTAGAGTAATATTTTCCCATGGAACAAAAGAATTCATTTTCTAAAGAAGATTTGATCTTGGCTGGTACCACAGATTTTTTTGGTGAAGGCAACAGCAAACTTCCTTCTGACAACATGTTAATGATGGACCGCATCAACTTAATCACCGAACAAGGTGGTTTATTTGATAAGGGCGAAATCATTGCTGAATTGGATATTACTCCTGATTTATGGTTTTTTGATTGTCATTTTAAAGGCGACCCGGTAATGCCAGGTTGTTTAGGTCTTGATGCCATGTGGCAGCTGGTTGGCTTTTTCCTAGCATGGGCGGGAGGTCCAGGTAAAGGACGCGCATTAGGTGTTGGTGAAGTAAAATTTACCGGACAAATATTACCGACATCAAAAAAGGTAACCTATAAAATTGACTTAAAACGTGTGATCAAGCGTAAGTTATTTATGGGGATTGCCGATGGCACAGTCAGTGTTGACGGCAAAGAGATTTATAGCGCAAAAGATCTTAAAGTTGGTTTATTTACTGATACCTCTTCATTTTAATAATGAATCAACTTTTGGCCGTTGATAATCACTATTAACGGCCTTTTGATTTTCCGCGCTCATTATTTCCCTCATGTATTTTCCTGAAAAAGCCCCTCTCTGAACTTAATATCGCTAATAGCTTAGCTAAAACTATCCAAAAAATAGCCGAACCGCTTAGCTATGCCTATAGTTAACCTAGGAAGATAAAACAATAACTCCAAGTCTATAACTTACAGGGAACTACCATGACGGAATTAGCGCCACCTGATTATTCAACCCTGCTGGTAGAGCAATGGTCTGAAACGCTAAATTTAATCGCTAAGATTTTACATGTACCAACAGCTTTGATCATGAAACTTGAGAATAATCAGATCAAAGTGTTTGCTAAGAATATGGATAGGCACAATCCATATCAAATCAATGATAGTGAAATATTTGATGGGTCTGGTTTATATTGTGAACATGTCGTCAAAAGCCAGAAGATGCTGGAAGTTAATAATGCGCTAACAGACCCTGACTGGAATGATAACCCTGATATCAAACTCAATATGATTTATTACCTTGGTTTGCCGTTAAATTATAGCGATGGCACTCCATTTGGCACTATTTGCGTACTAGACAGTAACGCAAGAACCGCCAAAGACGAATACAAAGCATTATTGGCGCATATTAAATCCAATATGGAAGAACAATTACACGCTTATGAGCTGCAACAACGCTTATTTGAAAAGAAAAACCTTAAGCATATTGAAAACCTGATCTGTGCAATGGCTCATGAACTCAACACGCCAACAGGTGTGTCAATTACCGCCGTTAGCGTTATTACCAGTCAATTGAACGAGCTAAAAAAACGATTTGAACAACAAACATTATCCAAAAATCAGTTTCTTGAATTTGTTCAGCAAACAGAGCAATGCACTGCGTTATTAGATTCAAATTTGGCCAAAACCTCGACCCTGATCGAGCGATTTCGTGATATCTCTGAGCAATTGTCACTGAATAGGGTTGCAGTAAACTTACAACAGTTTTTTACCGATATGGAAAAAAGTTATCACCGCGCTTATCATGAAAAAGTTGGCTTTCACATCACCATTGCACCCGATATTAAATTTGTCACTATCCCGATGCTACTACAAAGCGTTATTGCCCAGCTAGTAGAGAACGCTATTGAACATGCTTTTACTGATGATAGTAAAGATAATAAGGTGCTGATCAGCGCTAACGTCATTTCTGATGAAGTTATACTTACCGTTGAAGATAATGGTATTGGCTTTCAGTTAAATGATCCCAATGAGGTATTTTCACCAGGTATTCGATCAGATAAAAGGCACAGCCATATCGGCCTTGGTCTGTGTATCGTGCAAAAAACGGTATTAGTGCAGTTAAAAGGTACAATCAAGCTCAAACCTAGCACCAATGGCAGTACCTTTGAGATCAGGTTGCCAAATTTAACACCAGCAAATTAACGCAACCCTTAATAATAAAAACACAGCTTAAGTAAGCTGTGTTTTCATCACCAATCTAAATGAATATTTACGTTAATTAACGAACATGTGCTAACGCTTGTGTCGCTAATTCGGTAATTTTACCCCAGTTCCTTTCTGCAACTATTTCATCGGACACTAACCATGAACCACCACAGCAAACTACGTTTTTTAACGCGAGATAGTTATTAATATTATTAAGGTTAATACCACCCGTTGGGCAGAAACGAATATCTGGAAATGGGCCACCAATCGACTGGATCGCTTTCACACCACCCGATGCTTCCGCAGGGAAGAATTTAAAGTGATCGTAACCATAATCAATACCGTCCATCAATTCAGATATCGACGAAATTCCAGGGATCAAAGCAACATCGCCTTCATTACCCGCTTGTAATAAATCTTTGGTTAACCCTGGACTGATGGCAAATTTAGCCCCAGCATCAGCAGAACGCTGTAATAATTCACGATTAGTCACCGTTCCAGCCCCTACTACCGCCTCTGGCATCGCTTTGGCAATCGTACTGATAACATCAAGTGCAGCTGGAGTACGCAAAGTAACTTCCAGTACTCTGACATCTGCGGCCAGTAACGCTTCTGCAATTGGCAATGCATCTTCAACGTCTTTAATTACTAAAACAGGAACTATTGGTCCCATCGCAAAAAGGTCTTTAGGCATAACTTGCCATTTTTTAGTTAGGGTCATAATTCCTCTTTATCCTAAATATTGAAGATTGTATTGGCGAAGGTAAGCTGAAGCTCCCAAAATACCAGGCTGAGATTCGATGATCACATAGGTTGGAATATTTTGGTTAAAGTCTTCGAAGCGTCCTTTACTTTCAAAACGACTTCTAAACTCACTTTGCGCTAAAAATTCGATAAATCGCGGCACAATACCGCCTGCGATATAAACACCGCCAAAACTTGCTAAAGTTAATGCCAAGTTACCAGCAAAACTGCCGAGAATACGACAAAATTGCGTTAACGTTTGCTGACATAACGGGCAATCATTGGTTAATGCTTTACTAGAAATTTCTTTCGCTGATAGCGGCGGCTGTTGAGCATTATTAATATGATTCAGTGCTTGATAAATTTGTTCTAACCCTAAACCTGATAATAATTGCTCATAAGAAACATGCTCATACTTGGTAAATAAAAATGCTAAGATTTCACTTTCTAATTGGTCGACCGGAGCAAAATCTACATGGCCGCCCTCTCCACCAAGCGCATGCCATTGGTCACCTATAGCGAGCGCATTTGCAACCCCTAAACCGGTACCTGGGCCACAAATGGAAATAGGCTTACCTTCAACCGCCGTACCGCCACCAATTTTCACTTTCTGCTCATCAGTTAAATGTGGGATAGCATGCGCAATCGCAGTGTAGTCATTGATCAACACTAGCTTATTAAGCTGTAATTCTTGTTTTAATGCAGATTGCGAGAACTCCCACGGCAAGTTCGTCATCGAAATCAGATCATTTTCCACCGGACAGGCAATAGCTAGACAGGCGTTAATCGTTTTTCCGGTTAATTCCATTTCACTGATATAGGTTTTAACCACATCAGATAAGCTGGCATAATCCGCACATTGATAAACCTTAATATTGGCCGCCACGTTGTCTTGGACGAAATAGCCAAGACGAATGTTAGTGCCGCCAATATCGGCTACTAAATTGTATATTTCATCCGACATTAGTCATTTTGCCCTTCAAACAATGAACATGCACCGGTATCGGCAGTACTTAAGTTACGTCGCATAAAGCCAAACAATTCACGTCCCATGCCCTGATGATGACCATTAACATTAAATTGCGAATTTTCTCGTTGCGCTAATTCTTGCTCACTGACCAATAAGGTTAACTCACCAGACTCACCATCGACCATGATCATATCGCCATTTTTTACTTTAGCGATCAAGCCACCGTCTAATGCTTCAGGACACAAATGAATTGCCGCTGGTACTTTACCTGAAGCCCCTGACATCCGACCATCAGTGACAAGCGCCACTTTAAAGCCTTTATCCTGGAGCACACCTAATGGCGGTGTTAATTTATGCAATTCAGGCATACCGCGTGCTTTCGGTCCTTGAAAACGAACTACAGCGACAAAGTCTTTTTCTAACTCACCTGCTTTAAAAGCCGTTTCTAATTCATGCTGATCTTCAAACACTACCGCTGGCGCCTTAATGACAAAACTCCCTTCACGCAATGAAGATGTTTTCAGTACCGAAGTACCTAAATTACCTTTAAGTACTTTTAAACCACCGTCAGCTTTAAATGGCTTAGCTGTTGTTGCAATAACCTCGGGATCGCCCGACACATCAACGCTATCAACCCATTGCAATTTACCATCAATAAGCTCAGGTTGTTTGGTATAACGGGATAAGCCAGGACCACAAATAGTATTAACATCCTGATGCAATAAACCTGCACCAATCAATTCTTTAAATAACAATGCCATGCCACCCGCTTGCTGAAAATGGTTAACATCAGCAGAACCATTCGGATAAATACGAGTGATTAGCGGTACAGCATTTGATAAATCATTAAAATCTTGGAAATTAATAATAATCCCTGCCGCTCTTGCGAACGCGATAATATGCATGGTTAAGTTAGTTGAACCACCGGTTGCCAGCAATGCAACTATGGCATTAACAATTGACTTTTCATCAATCATTTTACCAACGGGCATATAATTACCAGATTGCTGAGTCAATCGAGTAACCTGACGCGCTGCTGCTTTAGTTAACTCTTCCCGTAACTGAGTATTAGGTGGAACAAATGAAGCGCCTGGCAAATGCAAGCCCATCACTTCAACCACTAATTGGTTTGAATTAGCAGTACCAAAGAAGGTGCATGTTCCTGGTGCATGATAAGACGATGATTCAGCCTCCAACAACTTATCTTCACCAATTTCACCTTTAGCAAATTGCTGACGAACACGCGCTTTTTCTTTATTTGGAATACCTGATGGCATAGGTCCAGCGGGGATAAATACTGTTGGTAGATGACCAAAGGTCATAGTAGCAATCAATAAACCAGGGACAATTTTGTCACAAATACCTAACATCAAAGCGCCATCAAACATATTGTGTGACAATGCCACGGCACTCGACATCGCAATAACATCACGACTCATTAAGCTTAAATCCATGCCTGGTTGACCTTGAGTCACACCATCACACATCGCTGGGACGCCACCGGCAAACTGGGCTACACCACCCGTTTCTCTGACTGCTTCTTTAATAATTTCCGGATACGTTTCATAAGGCTGATGAGCCGATAACATGTCGTTATAAGCCGATACGATCGCAATATCTGAATGATTAATGCCACGTAAGACATCTTTATCTGATTTACCACAGGCGGCAAAGCCGTGGGCTAAATTACCGCATGACAAGTTTGCTCGGTGTACTGTTGTCGATTTCGCTGCATCTATTTTTGCTAAATAGGCTTGGCGCGAACCTTTACTACGCTCAACAATGCGCTGAGTGATCGATAAAATTTCTTTATTCATTTCAATAGCCATGAGTTA
This sequence comes from Thalassotalea insulae, assembly GCF_030161395.1. Taxonomy (NCBI): domain Bacteria; kingdom Pseudomonadati; phylum Pseudomonadota; class Gammaproteobacteria; order Alteromonadales; family Colwelliaceae; genus Thalassotalea; species Thalassotalea insulae. Next base: position 4,081,038 of record NZ_BSST01000001.1, on the reverse strand, counting down.
CTCCGCCCAATAAACTTGGGTATCTATCGCTGGATCCTGTAAAAATGCCCGAATTGGCATAGCTCTGCTGTCATTACCTGCGATGGCTTGCTCAAGCACCGCGTGTTTATTGGTTCCACTGATATGTAAAAAGGTGTTTTTGCTTTGTTTAAGATAAGCAAAACTAAAGGTAATGCGCTGATATGGCGCTGTTTGTGGTACCACTTTTAATAATGGCGCAGTTGAAGACGATAACGCTTGAGCAATTTGCTCGCTGCAAGGGAACAATGAAGCAGTATGACCATCCTCTCCCATACCTAAAATCAAAACATCTAATGGTAATATCGACGACTTTGCTGCCAAGTTAAGATCCGCCAAGGTTTCATCTGTAAGTTCATCCCCTTGTTTGAGATGGAAGAACTTTGCATTAACCGCCTTATTTTGTAGCAAGTTTTCATGCACTAACCGAGTGTTACTATCATCACTGTCTATACCAACCCAACGTTCATCCGCTAAGGTAATCGTAATATCTTGCCATGGCAGATCTTTTTGTGACAACGCGTTAAAAAAGCCTTTAGGGGTTGAACCACCAGATACTGCAATACTGGCTTTGCCCTTTTGCTTTACCGCCTGAATTAACAACTGGGCAACGTTTTCAGCAAGCGCTTCATCTAATTCACTGCGCTGTGTAAATTCATTTAATTGATACATCTTATTCCACCCACTGGCGATCGTCGCGTGCAATTAATGAGATAGAAGCAACGGGCCCCCACGAACCAGCAGCATAGGGTTTTGGTGCTTCATTTGTTGCTTGCCACGCATCAATAATACTGTCAGCCCAAGTCCAGGCAGCTTCAACTTCGTCACGGCTCACGAATAATGATTGATTGCCGTTTATGACTTCCAACATTAAACGTTCATAAGCATCGACAACACGCTGATTGTCGTATGTTTCAGAAAAACTTAAATCCAGCTTGTTCTCGTGGATATTCATTTGATTAGCGATACCAGGGATCTTATTCATCATTTGCAACTCAACCCCCTCGTCTGGCTGCAAACGAATAGTCAGTTTATTTGCAGGTAAATCTGCATAACTGTCTTTAAAAATATTATGCGGTTGTTCTTTAAAATGAACGACTATTTCACTATGTTTTGCTGGCATACGTTTACCGGTACGCAGATAAAACGGCACTCCTTTCCAGCGCCAGTTATCGATTTCCGCTTTTATCGCGACAAAGGTTTCAGTGCGACTAGATTTATTCGCCCCTTCTTCATTTAAGTAACCAGGAACCGGGCTACCATTTAAGAAGCCATCAGCATATTGGCCACGGACGGTTTTATCTTTAACATTAGTGCGATCAATTGGTTTCAGCGCTTTCACCGCTTTTAATTTTTCTGCGCGGATACTTTCTGCGCTTAAATCTGCTGGCGGCTCCATTGCCAGTAACGAGAGAATTTGCAATAAATGATTTTGTACCATATCACGCATTTGTCCGGCATCATCATAAAAACCCCAGCGACCTTCAATGCCAACACTTTCAGCAACAGTAATCTGAATATGATCTATGCTGTTACGATCCCAGTTATTGGTCAGTAGTGAATTAGCAAAGCGTAATACTAATAAATTTAAAACGGTTTCTTTTCCAAGATAATGGTCAATACGATAAATTTGATTTTCGTTAAAATGACGAGATACCTGATCATTTATCACCTTAGACGACTCAAGGCAGTGACCAATGGGTTTTTCCATGACTACGCGATCTTTATCTGTGATTAATTTTGCTGCCTTTAAACCATCAGAGATATCGCCGTAAATTGCCGGTGGCGTTGAGAAATAGTAAACACGAGTACTATGGCCATCAGCTAAAATATCAGCGAGTTTTGCGTATGCTTTACCTTCTTTAAAATCCAGTTGTTGATAAACCAAGCGCGCAGTAAATCTTGCCAACGTTTCTTTATCTAGGCCTTCTTTAACAAAGCTCGTAAGATTTTCAACAACAAACTCCGTTAACTCCTTCGCATCCATTTCCTGACGGGCAACCGCCACGATTCGACTTTCCGGGTTCAATAGCCCGACCAGATCTAATTGATATAACGCAGGTAATAATTTTCGACGGGACAAATCACCAAGAGCGCCAAAAATGACGATTTCACTCGCAGACTGATAATCAGAGTTCTTCATAAAACCTATTCTCTTGTTTTAATTATTTCATTGTAACTAAACTACATTTACGCCTAATTTATCGCGTGTTGAACGCTCAGTAAAGCACTTTTTGTAATTTTACTACAAATTAATCCTACTGAGCGACTGAGACACTGACCTTATTATTTAAAGGCTAGATATAGTATTAAATATTTGCAAAAAATTGCCATTTTGATTTATATTGTCATAAAAAATGAAATAAACTTTCATTAATTCTGTTATTAACAGCGAAAATAAATTACAGTTAATAAAAAGATCTAGGGTCAAAAAAATGAATATTTTAGAAAAGATAGCCAACGAACTAGACACATTTAGTAAATCGGAGCGTAAAGTAGCAGAAGTTATTTTAGCTCAGCCAAGCACCGTGATACATGCCAGTATTGCGGCATTAGCAAAACAAGCCAATATTAGTGAACCTACCGTTAATCGCTTTTGTCGTCGTTTAGACACCAAAGGCTACCCTGACTTTAAATTACACTTAGCGCAAAGTCTGGCAAATGGTACTCCTTATGTAAACCGCCATGTTGACGAACACGATACCGCGGATGAATATACCGCCAAAATTTTCGAATCCACCATGGCGAGCATGGAATTAGCCCGTAAAAGTTTAGATACTTCCACCATCAATCGCTCGGTCGATTTACTTACTCAAGCGAATAAAATTTCATTTTTTGGTCTTGGGGCTTCTGCGGTTGTGGCCCACGATGCGTTAAATAAGTTTTTCCGCTTTAATGTGCCAGTAGTGTATTTCGATGACATATTAATGCAACGAATGAGTGCTATTAATAGCCAACAAGGTGATGTCGTCGTTGTTATCTCCCATACTGGCCGCACTAAGTCATTGGTTGAAGTGGCGAGTTTAGCGAAAGAAAATGATGCTACGGTTATTGGTATCACCACAGAAGGTACGCCATTAGCAAAAGAATGTAATATCGTGTTATCAGTTGATGTTGCAGAAGATACCGATCTTTATATGCCAATGTCGTCCCGTATTGCTCAGTTAACCTTGATCGATATTTTAGCCACCGGTTTTACTTTACGCCGCGGCACTAAATTTAGAGATAACCTGAAGAAAGTCAAAGACAGCCTACGTAGCTCGCGCTTTGAACGTAAAGAATAACCTAATAATTTAATTTACATTATTTAGTTTAATTACTAAGGATTAAGATGCTTAGAAGAACCAAGATAGTTGCTACATTAGGCCCGGCAACTGAAGATAGAGAAACGTTAAAGCAAGTACTCGCAGCGGGTGTTAACGTCGTACGCTTAAATTTTTCACATGGTAGTGCCGAAGATCATATCCAACGTGCAACTATGGTACGTGAGGTCGCAGCAGAACTAGGAATTTATGTCGGTATTTTAGGTGATTTACAAGGACCTAAAATTCGTGTTTCTACCTTTAAAGACGGCCCCATTCAACTTGCTGTTGGTGACAAATTTGAATTAGATGCCAGTTTACCTAAAGGTGAAGGTTGTCAGGAAAAAGTCGGTATTGATTATAAAAACCTACCAAATGATGTTGCCACCGGTGATATTTTATTACTTGACGATGGTCGGGTTCAGTTAAAAGTATTGCACACTGAAGGCCCATCAGTATTTACTGAAGTTACCGTTGGTGGTCCACTTTCCAACAATAAAGGCATTAACCGTCAAGGTGGCGGATTAACCGCACCGGCACTCACTGATAAAGATAAAGCCGATATTAAAACCGCAGCAAAAATCAACGTCGATTTTCTTGCAGTATCTTTCCCGCGTGATGCAGAAGATATGCGTGAAGCACGCCTATTAGCACAAGAAGCAGGCTGCGATGCTCGTTTAGTGTCAAAAATTGAACGCGCTGAAGCAGTTAACGATGATAAAGTGTTAGATGATATTATTTTGGCATCAGACGTTGTAATGGTTGCTCGTGGCGATCTTGGGGTTGAAATTGGCGATGCGGCACTAGTTGGCAAACAAAAACATATTATCGCCCGCAGCCGTCAGCTTAACCGAGTTGTGATCACAGCAACACAAATGATGGAAACCATGATCACTCAACCAATGCCAACCCGTGCTGAAGTAATGGATGTTTCTAACGCAGTATTAGATGGTACCGACGCCGTGATGTTATCTGCCGAAACTGCAGCTGGTAAATACCCGGTTGAAACTGTTAAAGCTATGTCTGACGTGTGTCTTGGTGCAGAAACTCACCGTTCAGTGAACACCTCAGGCCACCGTATCGAGCTAATGTTTTCAGAAATTTCAGAAACGATTGCTTTGTCAGCCATGTATGCCGCTAACCACCTCAAAGGGGTTAAAGCTATCATCGCCTTAACTGAATCTGGCCATACCGCGAAGCTAATGTCGCGTATCACCTCAGGGTTACCAATTTATTCATTATCACGTCACGATAAAACCTTAAATAAAAGTGCAATTTATCGTGGGGTATATCCGGTATTATTTGATTCAACTGACAGTAATAATGATGAACTGGCAACAGATGTTATTAAAACCGTGATCAAACAGTCATCATTAGAAGTGGGTGATAAAGTTATTTTCACTCACGGAGATTTAATGGAAACGGTAGGCGCTACCAATACCTTAAAAATCTTAACCATCAATAAAGCACATTTAGCTTAATAGCTGAATAAGCATAATTAAGGCAGCATTTGCTGCCTTTTTTATTGCCTGAAATACTTTATTTTTCAATAAAATAGTTTTAAGTTAATATCATAAAAACACACTTACAGAGACATAAAATGACGCGACGTATTGCCTTACTCACCAGTGGCGGAGATGCCCCGGGAATGAATGCAGCAATCAGGGCTGTAGTATTGGCTGCTCAACATTATCAAGCTGAAATTTATGGTTTTTATCATGGTTATAACGGACTACTTAATAATGAATTTACCTTGCTAACTCAGGCAGATGTCCAAGGGATCATTCACCGAGGTGGTACTATCTTAAAAAGCGCTAGATGTCAGGAAATGCGCGATGAACAAGGGGTCAAGCAAGCGGTTAATGTGCTATTAAAAAATAAAATAGACGCACTCATTGTTATCGGCGGTGATGGCTCTTTTAATGGTTTGATCGCCATTAGCAAACAGTGGCAAGGACAAGTAATTGGCATTCCCGGCACGATAGATAACGATATTGATGGCACTGATTTCACTATTGGTTTTTCTACTGCGGTTAATACCGGCATAGAGGCAATCGACAAAATTCGCGACACTGCCGATGCATTTGATCGGGTATTTTTAGTGGAATTAATGGGCCGTCATAGTGGCCATATCACTTTTAATGTTGGTGTTTCCTGCGCCGCAGAGCAAATATTGTCATTTGAAAACTTTCAAGCAAAAGATGAAAAAAAACTACTGAATAAAATAGCTAAACAAATCACTGATGCGCAGCAAAAGCGCCACAGTAGTTATTTAATCGTCATTGCTGAAAATCTCTGGCCTGGTGGCAGTCAAGCGTTAGCAAATAATTTAAAACAACTAACAGGCATAGACTGCCCACTGTGCACACTTGGCTATATTCAGCGTGGCGGATCGCCGGTAGCGAAAGATAGGTTGCTTGCCACTAAAATGGGAGTCGCCGCTGTTCAGGCAATTAATAATGGTCAATCGAATATGATGATCGGGGAGCAAAATAACAGCATGTTACTCGTCGCACTATCGACTGCGATACAGCATCAAAAACAAGTGAGCCAGACGTTAGTCGAGGCCCAGGAAAATATTTTCGCATTAACAGAAAAGAATTAACACCAGCCAATATCCATTACGCGGTTACGGCTTGTTTAACCCTTTCTTTATAGCTACGGCTGACTTTTAATTCTTTGCCATTGTTAAGCACTAGATAATATTCACCATTAAGCTGGCTACAAAATTTATCAACATAATTTTTATTAACAATTGTTGAGCGATGGCTACGAATAAAGTGTTTAGGATCTAAACTTTCTTCCAACTGTTTCATGGTTTTACGTAAAATATGGGTGTTACTTTCTGTATGAACACACATATAATCTCCCGCCGCATCGATCCAGATAATATTTTTTACCGGCACCCGGCTGACTTCACCGGCATCCTTAATCGCCAGGACATCTGAATAATGCTCATAGGTCACGGGTTTGTTATGCTCTAAATCATGCAAAATTTCCGCACAATCATTACCTGTGACATCACTCACTAATCGGATCAGTTTTTCTTTATGAATCGAGTTTTCTTCACCAATAATTTTTTCACGGATCTTATCAAGCGCCTGAGACAGCCTGTTTTCATCAACCGGCTTTAACAAATAGTCAAAAGCATGGACATCAAATGCTTTTAATGCATACTGATCAAATGCAGTAACAAACACCACCATTGGCAGTTTTAACTGTTGCTCAATAATCGATTCCATCACCTCAAAACCATCAATCCCCGGCATTTGAATGTCTAAGAACATTAGATCCGGCTGATACGCCCGAATCGCTTCAATCGCTTCCCTGCCATTATTACATTGTGCAATCACATTAATATCTTGATGCGCTTTTAAGCGAATTGCCAGCCCTTTTCTCGCCAGTGCTTCATCATCAACTATGATGGTGGTTAAAACTTTACTCATGAATTCACCTTAGTTTCAAACGGCATTCTGATATTGACTTTAACACCGCTAGGCTTATTATTTGCCACCACCAGTGAATAATCATTACCATATAAGGCTTGCAAACGCTCGCGGCTATTTGCCAGGCCAACGCCATTTTCTCTAAACAAGTTACCATTTTTGATCTCAGCCCCCGGGCCGTTATCAGCAAGTTCTAATAATAAATCATTACCAAACTTATCAACATTAACGGTGATCGTACCGCCTTGTTCTTGCACCGCTATCGCATATTTAATAGCATTTTCAGCTAACGGTTGCAAAATCATACTTGGCACTAGTGCCTGTTCACAGTCTTTGGCAACATGAAAAGCCACTTGCAAACGCTCTTCAAAACGCACTTTTTCAATATCTAAGTATAGTCGTAGCGCCTGTAATTCACTTTCCAACGTGACTTTTTTCATCGGATCTTTATCAAGAGAATAACGCAAAAACTCACTTAACTTTGTAACCATAGCATTAGCAGTATCATTTTCTTTCACTAAAATTAGGGTCGATATTGCGTTTAGGGTATTAAACAAAAAATGCGGATTTAACTGGTAGCGTAACATTTTAAGCTGTGCTTGGTGAGCGACAGTATTAGCGTGTAAAACGTTTTGCCGTTCCCTTTGTAGCATTTGATAATACTTAGTACCAAAGTACAACACACTCCAACTAAGCATGATTGAAACGGAAAACAAGCCATTTTTGGTATAATAGATCAGCTGTTCAGGACGAAAACCATGCTTATATATTTCCCAATAATTAATATTTTGCACAATTTGCCACAGTAAACCGGTAATCGCAGAGGTAAATAACACGCTTAATGCGATATTGATCGGTTTATAATTCCAGACTTTACGGTAGATATAGCGTAGTGGGATACTAAACAACCAGCCAGCATAGGCATTTAAAAAGATGATCACGACAAAGATATCTCTTAGATCATGGAGTAACGAGCTCAGGTAATATACCAAAGCAAAACCAAACCAGCCGGCACTATGCACAAACCAGAACAGGTTATTTTTCTCTTCTAAGAATTTTGTCCACTTCACAAAAAGAACCAATAAGCTAAAGATATGATTAATTATGGATGAGCCTGAGCAAGCGCGCATTACCACTAAACCTGATAATTACGCTATTAGTCTCATTTATCAGGAATAATCAACGGTAACTGCTGTTATTACAGTCACCTTGATAAAACTCACCTTAAATGCTGAGCATTTTACCTAACGGCTGCCCACCCACAAGATGCAGATGAATATGATACACTTCCTGACCTCCATGTTGATTACAGTTCATAATCAAACGGTAGCCATCTTCAGCAATGCCTTCTTGTTTCGCTAATTTTTTCGCAACCGTAAACATCCGTCCTATGGTAAGTTCATCGTCTTGCTCAATATCATTAGCCGTTGGAATTAGCTTATTAGGTACAATCAAAATATGACTGTTTGCCTTAGGAAAAATATCACGAAATGCCGTTACTAATTCATCCTGATATAACAATGGCGTGTCTATTTCTTGTGAAATAATCTTGGAAAATATCGTTTCTTCTGCCATAGCAATTCCGCCTCTATTATGCTGATTTTGAAGTTAATGTGGGTAGTTTAACAAATGCTTTAACTTCTTCTACTATTAAATAATTAACTGGCACCATGAGCAAAGTGATCAAGGTCGCGAAAATAATACCAAAACCAAGGGAAACCGCCATAGGGATCAAAAACTGAGCTTGTGTCGCCTTCTCAAACAGTAACGGCATTAAGCCAATAAATGTCGTTAGTGACGTCAACATAACCGGCCTAAACCGCGCCTGTCCCGACTTAATAACCGCATCAAGCAATTCCATCCCTTGCTGACGTTTTTGATTAATAAAATCAACCAACACTAAACTATCATTCACAACAACGCCAATTAACGCCATCATGCCAAGTAAACTCATAATCGTTAAATCCATGCTCATGATCCAATGCCCTACCACAGCGCCGATAGCGCCAAAAGGGATAACTGACATGACAATTAAAGGTTGCAAATAAGACTTAAACGGAATCGCCAATAAACAATAAATAATAAAAAAGACGAATAATAATCCTAGCTTCATACTGCCAAAAGACTCGCGCTGCTCCCTCGCTTCTCCTTCCAACGCAAAACTGACGCCGGGATATTTAGAAACCAGTTGTTGCAAATATTGCTTAAGATCGTCATTTAATACCGTCATATTCGTATGCTGTTTATCAATATCCGCGGTAACATTAACGGTGCGAAATCGATCGATACGGTTTATCGCCGACGGGCTTTTCCCTGGAATAAGCTGGGCAACATGAGATAAAGGCACCTTCCCCCCCGTTGGGGTATTGATCAGCATATCAGATAAACTGGCCACTGATTTTCGCTCCGCTAACGGAAACTTCAGCATCACACGGACATCGTCTCGTCCGCGCTGTATGCGCTGAATTTGAGCGCCAAAAAAGGCATCACGAACTTGACGTGTAATAGTCGAGCGGGAAATGCCCATCGCATGACCCTGATCGGTCAGTTCAATTTCCAATTCCTGTTTACCATTAGATAAACTGTCAGAAATTTCAAACACCGTTGGATAAGTACTTAAACGGGCTTTAACCTGATCAGCCACTTCTTTTAGGGTATTTAAATCTTTCGCGGAAAGCTGAACATCGATAGTATTTCCGGCGCGGCCGAGCTCAGCTCGAAACGTTAAACTTTCAGCGCCAGGAATATCACCGATCAAGGTGCGCCACTCCTGTACTAATTCACGGGTGCCGATGCCTGTTTCATTTTTATCGGCTGGCAAGACTTCAAAACGTACTCGGCCAATTTCATTTTGAGTGATCGCTAAGGTATGTAAAATAACACTATCACCATTTTCATCACGATATTTATCTTGCAATGTTTTTGCGGCATTAGCCATTTTCTCAACATAACGATCAACAACGTCAAAACTGGTCCCTACCGGCATCGTTAGATTCGCCCGCGCGGTCTCACTGGCAATGCGCGGGAAAAAGACAAACTTTGTCCAGCCACTGACAATAAAAGCATAGATCAATAAAAATGATGAGATAAACAATATTAAGGTCGTTAACTTATGGCGTAATGCTAACGAAAGCACTGGATTATAGTAGGTTAAAATCGCCCGTTCAAAACCGTCAGCAAACTTTTGCTGCCAGGCACTAAAACCAGAAACCGCGGTTTTATCCGAACGTAAACGTAAATGTTTTAAATGTGACGGTAAAACAAACTTCGACTCGATCAATGAGAAAATCAGCACAGGAATAACAATAATCGGGATCTGCGCAAAAATTGCCCCACGTCGCCCCTCAATAAATGCTAACGGTAAAAATGCTGCTATGGTAGTTAAAATACCAAAGGTTACAGGTAACGCTACTTCCTGTGTGCCCTTAATGGCGGCATCCAGCCCTGAGCTTGCCGTCTGACTATGGCGATAAACGTTCTCTCCCGTGACTATCGCATCATCTACGACAATACCAAGTACCAAAATAAAACCAAACAAGCTCATGATATTAATGCTGATATCAAATACCGGCATTAAAATAAAGGCGCCCATAAAGCTGATCGGAATACCAATAAAAACCCAGAAAGCGATCGATGGCCGTAAAAATAAGGTTAACAATAACAAGACTAAAAAACCGCCTTGTAGCGCATTAGAAATCAAAGTATTTAAACGACTTTTAACAATTTCAGAGTCATCATCCCAATAGCTCAGCTCAAAACCTTGAGGCAAGCTCGGCTGACGACTTTTAATATAATCTTTGACGGCATCAGCGACATCAATGGCGTTTTGTTGACCGATACGATAAACCTCGATTAATGCACCACGTTTACCATTAAAACGAGCGCGCAGCGGCCGTTCTTCAAAGCCGTCATTAACCACCGCGACATCACTAACATGTAAAAAGGTGCCATCTGGCTGAGTTTTAATAACAATGTTTTCAAATTCATCACGGCGATAAGCCTGGCCTTTACTACGCACTAGGACATCACCACCATCGGATCTGATATTACCGGCAGATAAATCGATTGAACTGGCCTTAATCGCACTGGCAATATCGGATAACGTCAGTTGATATTGCTGCAGCCTGCTTTGGCTCACTTCGATAGTAATTTCATAGTTTCTTACCGCATCAAGCGATACCTGAGTGATTTCAGGTAAAGTTAACAAATTGTCTCTGACCTGCTCTGCAAATTCGCGAATTTCTTTTTCACCGTATGTCGATGCAACGGTAACAGCTATCACTTCTCTTTGGTGTTGACGCACTGCGATAATCGGCTTTTCCGCATCCGCAGGAAAGGTATTAATCGCATCAACCCGGCTTTTAACATCAGACAGTAACTCTCGTACATCGTAGCCTTCATCTGCTTCAATATTAACACTGGCAGAACCTTCAACTGAAGTGCTGGAGATTTTCTTTATACCCTGGAGATCCTGTACCGCTTCCTCGATACGGATCGCAACGCCTTGCTCTGTATCTTCTGGCGTCGCACCACGTAATGAAACACTTACATTAACAATATCTGACTCAAATGATGGAAAGACTTCTAATGGAATGTTACTTTTTAATGATAATAACCCCATCAATAAAATGGTGATCATTAATAAATTGGCGGCAACATGGTTGCGGGCAAACCAGGCGATCATGAGTGACTCTCCTTTTTAACTCGTCCTGCCGCGACAGGTTTGGCCATAGCTTTATCGGGTTGTCCATCTGGATTTTTGCTCTTTTGACCACGGCGCTGTTTATCTCCTCCTACTTTCCTGCCATCAATGCTATTAATTGCTACTGAAGTTCCCGAGGTAACCTGACCTAATGGCGTTAACACCAGTTGCTGACCAACAGATAATCCAGATTCAATAATGGCAACGTCCTTATTTTGCCAGGCAATAGTAACATCAAGACGCTTTAACACCCCATTTTCAACGATATAGACGTAAGTGCCCTGATAAATGGTTTTATTAGGGATAACAATCGCATCGGTGACATCATTACCGGCAATTTTTGCGGTCACATACTGGCCTATTTTTAACGGCAGTCCTTGATTTGCCTGATGGCCATATGGATCATCTATTTGCGCAACCACAAACAGTTGCTGTGAAGTTTGATCAAACGCCCCTTCAGTGCGCACAACCTTACCTTGCCATGACTGTTGCTTAACCAAATCAGAAAAAATTGTCACCTGTGGCTCACTATCATTAATCGCTTGAGCAAAACGATTGGTTTCAGGCAAACTGATATAAGGCAAATCTTTGTTTTTTAGTGGTAATCTTATTTCGACATAATCGACGGCATATATTTCAGCTAAACGGGTGCTGGGGGAGATCACCTGACCTAAATCAACGTCTTTCGACAAAATACGTCCGGTATAAGGTGCTTTAATTTTACTACGCTCTAATGCTAACTGTGCTTTATCCAAACTGGCCTGCGCCGAGTAAAGTTTTGCCTGTGCGGCCAACAATTGAGGCTTTCTTAACACTAAGTCAGGGGCTTGACCATTACCGCCAAGACGCTGCCAGTCTTGTTTTGCCTGCTCTACTCGGGCTTGCTCTTCACTTAATGCCTGCTTGGCACTGAATAAATTTGCCTGAGCAATTTTGACTTCGACTTTTAAATCGCGATCATCAAGTTCAATCAGGACATCACCTTTATCAAAAAAGGCACCAGCCTGAAACTTATCACTGATAGCAATAATCTGCCCTGAAACTTGTGGCAATAACACACTCTGCGTGCGGGGTTTTATTGTGCCATAGCTTTCAATGTTAACAGCATAGTTTTCAATGGCGAGGGTTTTAACATCAACATTAATTTGCGGTGCACTATTTGGGCGACCTCGCTTTGCCACTGGCGGATTCGACAGGATCAACAAGTAAAGTACAATCGCAGCAATTAAAATAATAACTGGCAATAACAATTTTTTATAACGGGAAAAAATATTTACTAACATAGTTCTATTCACTAATTAATGTCATAGAAGAAACAGCAAGCTTAGGTTCAAGCTCATCCTCGGCGGTAACAAAATCCCCGCCTAAGGCAAGGTGTATATCGATTCGATTTTGTAATAACTGATTTTTTAAATGGATCACTGAGGTTTGCGCATCGAACGAGCGCCGTTGCGACTCTAATACCGTCGTATATTGTACTAAGCCACGCAGATACTGATCAAAAGACAGTTTCTCTGCCTGCTTAGCGTTTTCTTGAGCCTCTAACAGATAACGGTAACGCTGAGTTAAACTTGCATGATTATCAACGGTGTTTTCAACCTCGGCAAACGCTTGAAACAACTGTTCAAGATACAGCTGTTCTTTTTGCACTAGTTTTAATTTCGCCTGTTGTTCCTGAGCAGCCAATTTGCCACCGCTAAACAACGGCATAGTAATATTACCCAGCAATGACCAGGCGATGGTATTTCCAGATAACAGCTCAGATAACTGGTCTGAGCTATCGCCGGCTGAAGTGGTTAAAGCAAAGCGGGGAAAACGTTGTTTATGAGCAATAGCAACGCCAGCATCAAGTACCAATAATTGATACCAAGAAGCAACAAGATCCGCCCGTTGCGTTAACAATTGTGCAGGCAAGCCAGTGGCAATATGATTGTTTATTTCAGGTAACCGTTGTTTTGCGTTAATACTTGCTTGAGGGTATTCGCCTATTAGCAACTCTAATGCCCTTTTACTCGCTAATACCTGTTGTTGTTGTGATGCAACTCGTGCTAATTCGCTGTTAACATTATTTTGTGTTAAATAAACATCGAGTGCATCTGTTAGCCCTAAGCGATAGGAAGATTGGATCATTGCCAGATTATTGCTTAAATTATCCGCTCGTTTCTGATAAAGCGCTAATAATTGTTGCGCTTCAATCAAATTAAACCAGCTTTTTGCAACATCTGCTGTTAATTGCTGTTTAGCTTGCAGATACGTATTTTGAGCAGCAAGTAAATCCAGTTTCGCCTGATGCTGCTGATCTGAAAGTTTGCCCCAGACATCCAATTCATATGACAAGGTTAAATTAATATCGGCACTGGTTTGATATTGCACGCCGTTATCTTTAACTAATTTTTTTCGCCCATTTCCCTGACTAAGAGAAAGCTCAGGGAATTTAGCCGCCCCAGAAACAATCGCTTGTTGCTCAGCAATTTTTAACGTTGCCAATTTTGCCTGTAACTGACGATTATTGGCTAACGCTAGTAAGACCAATTCAGATAACTGATCATCGTTTAATGTTGCCAGCCATGAGGTGTTATCTTTTGCTGACGTTGATGAGTCAAGCTGATGAGCTGACTGCCAATGCTCAGGTACCGTCAATTGCTCCATGGCCTGGCTTTGATAACTGGGGCTTGCACAGCCATATAGCGAGCTTAATATAACAAAAGCTACGCTATGCATCACACATGTTTTTATTAATCTAGTATTCATTTATTATTGTTAATCTATTTAAGTAGATAATATATGAGGTTACGCTACCTCATATATTATGCGCTATCACTAAGCTCAACAATAATATTTACATAGATTTACAGTAGTTTAGATATTGCGCTACTCAAAGCAATATTAATCTCTGCTGAAGTTCACCTATAAAGCAGATTTGCGGAACAAAAAGTTACGCGTTACATAAAATGTTTTTATTTTACAAGACGTTACGAACGGTAACTTTGAAAATCGGTAAAAAATGTTTGCGATTTGTTATTGGCTGCATCGGCTAAGGTCAACACCAGTTGCCAGATCATTTTCGGCTCGCTACAACTGCCTAAGATCGCATCGCTGACATAATGATGCTGCTGTGCGTCATAGCGAAAAAATAGTGGGATTTTCCCCATATACATACTTTTTCCTTCTAAATAGGCATTTACTGTCAGGTTATCAGGTAAGCCATCGCCTTGAATAATGATCTGAAATTCTTGTTCACCGGTGACCTTATCAACATTAAACAGCAAATGGAATTGACCAAACGTCGAGTCAAACTGGCACTGACTTTGCCCGTTTATGCACTGTGGCGACACATAGCTTGATGCAAGCTTTGGCGCTGGCGAACAGCCAGCAAACAGAAAACTGCTTACAATAAATAACTTAACGATGTTTATTGGGATATTAAAAAACATAAGTTTTAAGCAAAACGAACAATTAAGGCGTAGACGCCGATAATAACAAGCTTACCTTTAATACTCATTACTGAAATGTAAATTTTCACTCTATAGCAAGTTTTTGTTTAGCCATAGTCGCTAATGATTTGGTGTGTAGCAATAATTCAATACTGCCTACCTGGCCATGACCGGGAATAACTTGCTTAATATTTGAGTAGCGCTGCAAAATATGCTCAATCGAACCAGCCCAGTCTTCAATCGAGGCATCCGCAATATTCCCCATAGTTTTCGCTCCAAGACTTCTCACTAAGCAGCCACCAAATAACATCTGCTCCTTGGATAACCACACCACAATATTGTCCTGACTGTGACCTGCGCCAGGATAAAAGACCTCAATACGATCTTTTAATAACTGAAATACCTCGGTATCAATCTGATGATTAGCATTTTCCCGTCCAGCATTAACCATTAACTCATTCGTTAATTGTGTAGCATAAGTCGGAATATTTAACTGATTAAGCAGCTTGATGCCGCCACTGGCATCTCTATGAAAATGTGTCGCTACCGCAGCTCTTAAATTAAGAGCTTTGGATTGAATCCATTCAACTAATTGTCGAGTATCACCCTCTGTCCAGGGTGTATCTATCATATAAACATCAGAGCCGTCTTTCACCAATAATCCGGAGGCACCAACCCGTCCCCACGGTTCAACGGTCAAATAAGAAATAAACTGATAGACATCCTCTGTTAATGGGCTGATCTCAAGAGTCTGCTCTTTCGCCAGCGCTCCGCTATTAAAGATAATCAAGAAGAATAAAGTCGAAAGAGCTTTTATTACAGTGTTTGTCACCAATCTACCTACCTGATATATATTAATTGAGTGAAAGCTATCACCTGAATATGATATGAGCGTTTGCAGCTGTTTATCATTAACCTATCGCAGAGACTAAACTAAAAGATCAACAACCTCTAAAATAACTCTTATAAAATAACGATTTATTTTGTCATAGTTTTTTAGCTAAAGATATTTACGTTAATAACAATTTACATTTTTATTGCTCATCAGTATTTTCTTCCTTAGCTCTACTGCCTTATTTCTTTACACAGTAGATATAATCTTTCAAAATAAAGCGAATCTATATCTTTTATGGAAATAATTATGCGCCGTGAAAACGATAAGTTTCATTTAATGAAAGTCTTCCATGAAGTCGCCAATAATGGTTCCTTTACTCAGGCAGCCAAAAGTTTAGGAATGACCACTTCTTCCGTCAGTAAAGCGGTGCATCAACTTGAAAACAGTTTACAAGCAAAATTATTAAACCGCACCACTCGCAACCAAAGCTTAACCGATAGTGGCCGCCAGTATTTGAACACAGCTAAATTAATGCTGGGACAACTTCAGTCATTGGAAGAAAATATCAAGAATCAGACAACGGAAGCTTCAGGTTTACTCCGTATTACTATGCCATCAGCGTTAGGCCAGTTCTTCATTGCGCCAAAATTACATACATTCAAAAAAGCCTATCCTAAAGTACAACTTGATTTAGTGCTAAATGAACATCTAGTTGATATCACTGAGCAAGGGTTTGATATCGCGATTCGCTCGGTTGAGCTACCCGCTACCTCCCCTTTATATTCTGTGCAGTTAGGCCAACATCAACAAAAACTAGTGGCTTCGCCTGAATATCTCAAACAATACGGTTTGCTAAACAGTCCTGAACAGCTTAGTTCACACCAGTTACTGGTTTACCAAGGGCCGCAAATAAAGCCTGACTGGTCACTTTATTATCAGCAACAACTATTTACTATTCAGCCAGATGCCTGTTTTAGCAGTAATAATTATTATGCACTGTTGATGGCTGCAAAAAATGGCTTGGGGATTGCCAATTTATATCAATATATGGTGGATAGTGAAATTAAAGCCGGCAATTTGGTGCATATTCTGCCTAATTGGCAGCAAAGTTCACGCAAACGCTATGCGGTTTATCAACAACGCAGAGAGACCTCTGCAAAACTCGATCGCTTTATTGCTTTTACTGCCTCATTATTCGACTAATTATCTCTTTTAAGGAAATATAGTTTTTCAAAACTAGCTAATTATCAAGTTTATAGAAAAGTTTACTATAGCATTTATCAACGAATTCAGATAAATGGTATATATAATGACAAAAACAAAGCTCGCCTGTAGCTTACTATGGTTAACCTTCTCTTCTTCCATTTTTGCCGAGCATGTAGCTTCCAGCACGCAAGATATTGATATTAATAATCAGGCAGGACTATCACTTAACAGCCATGATTTCTATTTTCGTATCAATGGCCGGCTCATGGTTGATTACGCCTTCTGGCACGATGCGGCGTATGCTGGTGTTACCAATAAAAACGGTTCAGGCAGTGAAATCCGGCGTTCTCGTATATATTTAAAGGGTAAATACCATGATTGGCAGTACCGCTTTCAAACTAACTTTAATCAAAATGGCGCGACCAACAGCAATACCTATATCAAATATGCTGGTTTTAACGCGTTTGATATTTACCTGGGCAAGCACGCAGAGCCTTTTGGTTTAGAAAGTTCCAATAGCTCAAAATTTAATTCAGCCATTGAAAGACCGGTAACGGGAAACTCACATTTTGCCGGTGATCGCGAATTAGGAGTAAGCATTGCAGGACACCAGAAAAACTATGCCTATCAGCTCGGTGTTTACGATATTGCTTCGACCCCAACCGATAATAACTACGCGATAACGGGCCGGGTGAGCTATCTTCCGATACAGTTAAATAATCAATTACTACACTTGGGGTTAGCAGCGAGCGTCCGACAGCTAGACGAAAAGACGATATTTCTTGCACAAGACAGGGCAAGTGTTCATGCAACCAGTGTAAAATCTATCACCACTGGCGAATTTTTTGCCAAAAGTAGCCGTGTTTATAACATTGAAGCCTCATATCAGTATCGGCAACTGCAGTTAAGTGGGGAATATCAACTAGCGAAGTTTACTGGTGTTAATAATAGGAACAATCATGAATTTACCAGCTATTACCTTCAAGCCAGCTACTTTTTAACGCCAGATTATCGCCCTTATGATCTCGCCTCGGGCACTTTTTTAGGTATTACCCCCAACCAATTATCGGGTGCCTGGGAATTGTTTAGCCGTTATGAAAGTGTTGATTTTCTTGACAATCAGTATGGCTCTACAGCCCGCATACTCACTTCAGGTATTAACTATTTTGCCACTCAATATACTCGCTTATCCGTAAACTATACCCATGCCGAGATAGATTATGGGCGTTTGACTCACAATAGTGACTCAATCGACGGATCTGCTCTTACTTTTAGAGTTCAATTTTATTGGTAACAACTGATTTTGCTAATAGCACTTTAACCTCATCACGGCACTTCTTTGTGCCGTTTTATTATGCTGCCACTTTATTGGTAGTTTTATCTACTTCTTTATATTTAATAAATTCGCCTAAATAAATTCTATGTACTACCTTTTTAGAGGTATTTTGTACAGCTTTAGTACATAAAACAGACGATAATGGAATTTAATTCCTTACAACTTTTATGGATTTCTTTTTTTGTTGATTTAAATCATGTTTTTGAGTTGATTTACCTTATCCTCGGAAGTTAAAATTGCCGCTGATCTTAGGCTGTACACGAGTTTTACGTGATAAATTCACACCCTGATATCAAAATATAGAAATACGCTCATTGTTAACATATTTAACAATAGCCAAACTAACTTAGTTAACGGAACCAATAAAAATGACAACAACGCTTGATCAGCCGTCATATAACTTCGATGTGGTACGTAAGTTTACCGTCATGACAGTTATCTGGGGAATCGTTGGTACGCTAGTAGGTGTTATTATTGCTGCACAATTAATTTGGCCAGCATTAAACTTTGAAACACCCTGGCTGACATATTCCCGTCTTCGTCCACTTCATACCAATGCTGTGATCTTTGCATTTGGTACCAGTGCTTTATTTGCTACTTCTTATTATGTTGTTCAACGAACGTGTAAAACAGCATTGTTTGGTGGCTCGCTGGCTAACATCACCTTTTGGGGATGGCAGCTAGTCATCGTATTAGCGGCAATAACTCTTCCTTTAGGTTACACAACAAGTAAAGAGTATGCAGAGCTTGAATGGCCAATCGATATTTTGATTGCTGTTGTCTGGGTCTGTTATGCCATCGTGTTTTTTGGCACGATTGTCAAGCGTAAAACTTCACATATTTACGTGGCTAACTGGTTCTTTGGTGGCTTTATTATTACTGTTGCTGTCTTACACATAGGTAACAGTATGGCGATCCCTGTTTCTATGATGAAATCATACTCATTATATTCAGGGGCTATCGATGCCATGATGCAATGGTGGTATGGCCATAATGCGGTAGGTTTCTTATTAACCGCAGGTTTCCTAGGTATGATGTACTACTTCGTACCAAAACAAGCAGAACGTCCGGTATACTCGTATCGTTTATCTATCGTTCACTTCTGGGCGTTAGTTTCTTTATATATTTGGGCAGGTCCACATCACTTACACTACACGGCTCTTCCTGATTGGGCACAAAGCTTAGGTATGGTAATGTCAGTGGTATTATTCTTACCATCTTGGGGTGGTATGATTAACGGTATCATGACCTTATCAGGCGCATGGCATAAACTTCGCCATGACCCAATTTTACGTTTCTTAATCGTCTCTTTATCTTTCTACGGTATGTCGACCTTTGAAGGTCCGATGATGGCGATTAAATCAGTGAATGCTTTATCTCACTACACTGACTGGACTATTGGTCACGTACACTCTGGTGCATTGGGCTGGGTTGCTATGGTGTCTATCGGTGCCATGTATCACTTAATTCCGGTGTTATTCAACCAAGGTCGCATGTACAGTATTCGTTTAATTAATATTCACTTTTGGATGCACACAGCCGGTATCGTGTTATACATAGTAGCAATGTGGATTTCAGGGGTAATGCAAGGCTTAATGTGGCGTGCTGTTAATACTGACGGTACCTTAACTTACAGCTTTGTCGAAAGTTTAACAGCTTCTTATCCGTTCTACTTTATCCGTTTTGTTGGTGGTGTCTTAGTCGTTGCAGGCTTTATCTTGATGGCTTACAACATGTTTAAAACGATTGCTGCTAAAGACGGAAGTCTGAAGCCTGTTGAAGTAGCTTAAGGAGACCTACCATGATTAATAAACATGAAAAAGTCGAAAAAAGCGTAGGCTTATTCTTTATCTTCACCATTTTCGCTATTAGCATTGGTGGTTTAGTAGAAATTACGCCGTTATTTTTCCAAAAAGAAACTACGCAACCGGTTGATAACTTGCGTCCATATACCGCATTAGAAATGGAAGGTCGTGATATCTACATCCGTGAAGGTTGTAACGTTTGTCACAGTCAGATGATCCGTCCTTTCCGTGCAGAAACTGAACGTTACGGTCATTACTCTGTTGCTGGCGAAGGCGTATGGGAGCATCCATTCTTATGGGGTTCAAAACGTACTGGTCCTGATCTAGCCCGTGTTGGTGGTCGTTATAGTGATGATTGGCATCGTGCCCATTTAATTGATCCTCGCTCGGTAGTGCCTGAATCAAACATGCCATCTTTCAAATGGTTAACTGAAAATACCCTTGATGGTGAATTAACAGCTAAGAAACTAGAAACCTTTAATTTCTTAACTCGAAATAGAAGCCATAAAGATGCGCAAGGCAATCCAATTCCACTCTATTCTGCTGAAGATATCGCTAATGCAAAAACAGCGGTAAAAGGCAAAACAGAGATGGATGCCCTAATTGCTTACTTACAATCACTTGGTCACGCATTGAAGTAGCATATGGATTACGGAACGCTTAGAGGCATTGTCGCCTCAATAATTTTGGCACTATTTATCATCATTGTGATTTGGTCATATAGCAAAAAACGTAAAGCTGATTTCGACAAAGCGGCTAACTCAATTTTTGACGAAGATCACAAAGAAGACATTAACAGACAGGAGACTAAAAATGTCTAGTTTCTGGAGTATATGGATTACCGTTCTTTCTCTCGGCACATTAATAGGTTGTTACTTATTGTTACGCTGGTGTTTAAAGAACTTTGCGGGCGTTGAAGAAGGTGAATCCATGGGACACCAATTCGACGGTATTGAAGAATTAAATAACCCACTCCCTAAATGGTGGAGTACCTTCTTTCTTCTCACTATCATTTGGGGTTTTGGTTACTTACTGGTTTATCCAGGTTTAGGTAACTGGGCTGGATTATTTGGCTGGAGCAGCTCAAACCAAGGTGTATTGAACCTTGAAGAGTCTAAGGCAAAAGCAGCTAACGCAAAAGAAAACGGCCTTATCGTGCAATACGATATGGAAGTAAAAGCCGCAGATGAAAAATTTGGCCCTATCTTTGATGCATTCGCTAAACGTGGCATTAAAGAGTTAGCCGCGGATCAGGAAGCATTAAAAGTAGGCCAACGTCTATTTTTGCAAAACTGTTCGCAATGTCACGGTTCAGATGCACGTGGTACTACTGGCTTCCCTAACCTTGCCGATAAAGATTGGTTGTACGGTGGTTCACCTGAAACCATTAAAGAAAGCATTATGCATGGCCGTCAGGCTCAAGGGATGATCGCATGGGAAACCATGTTAGGTGGTGAACAAGGGGTGAAAGAAGTTGCAGCCTTTGTTTTAAGCTTAAGTGGTCGTGAAGTTGACGCAAGCACAGCAAAAGCAGGTCAAGAGAAGTTTGCTATGTGTGCTGGCTGTCATGGCGATAAAGGCCAAGGTAGCGCAGCAATGGGCTTACCATTAGGTGCACCAAACTTAAGTGACAACATCTGGTTATATGGTGGTTCACAACGTGTGGTTGAACAATCAATCAGACACGGTCGTGCCGGTGTCATGCCAGCGTGGAAAGATATTTTAGGTGAACAAAAAGTACATGTTATCAGTGCCTATGTTTACAGTCTTTCACAAGACTAACCGCATCACTTATTAACAAAAGCCTTAGCGATTTTGCTAAGGCTTTTTTATTACCACAGGCAAATTTTAATCTGTTTTTAGCCGCTAATTTATTGGTTTGGCGTAAATAAAACCAGTATAATAGCCAAATAAATTATTAATAAAGACCGCACATGAAAACACCTTGGTACAAAGAGCCGTGGGCCTGGTTCGTATTTATTCTCCCTTTATCCGCTGTTGTTGCCGGTATTACCACAGTGATCATCGCCAATACCGATGCTGACAGCCTTGTGGTTGGTGATTATTACAAAAAAGGCAAAGCTATTAATCTCGAACTTTCTAAAATTAAACAAGCACAAAAACTCGGTATTGAATTTGCCCTTAAACTAAGCAATAACGAGTTAGTAATCAAACCAACCGGTATTGAAAAACAATTTCCACTGCTTAATGTCAATTTTTACCACCCTACCCAGCAAGAAAAAGATTTTTACCTTGCCATGACAGCTGACGGTAATGGCAATTTTAGACAAACCTTAGATCATGATGTTCGCGGTAAGTGGCGTATTACGATTAGCCCATTTGAAAACCATTGGAAAATACAAAATACCATCACCTTGCCACAATCAGATTTTATTGAAATCACACCTAAGCCACTAGAAGCACGATAGTTAAATTACTTTATGTCTAAATCTTGTTTTCATTGCGGTGAAGATATCCCGAACGGGCTGTCTTTATCCGTTTCTATAGACGGTCAGTCACAAGCTATGTGTTGTGTTGGTTGTATGGCAGTAGCGCAAACCATCGTCGATAATCAGCTCACCGATTATTATCGTTTTCGTACAGAAGCCGCCCCCAAAGGCGAAGCATTAGTTCCCGAGCAGCTTAAACGCACTGAATTACTTGATGACACTAGCCTGCAACAAGAATTTACTTATCAAGACGGGGAAAGCAAGGAAACCATACTGACCATCGAAGGGATCAGCTGCGCCGCGTGCGCCTGGCTTATAGAAATGCAGCTAGAGCATTTAGCC
Organism: Thalassotalea insulae; assembly: GCF_030161395.1. Taxonomy (NCBI): domain Bacteria; kingdom Pseudomonadati; phylum Pseudomonadota; class Gammaproteobacteria; order Alteromonadales; family Colwelliaceae; genus Thalassotalea; species Thalassotalea insulae. Next base: position 4,058,162 of record NZ_BSST01000001.1, on the reverse strand, counting down.
GGTCTGCAAAGCATTTCCGTCAACGCCACGACTCAGCGTGCTTCTGTCCGCTGGCTAGATAAACAGATCAAACTCAGTGAAATTGTTCTCGCCATTGAAAAAGTCGGCTATCACGCACTACCGTTTAAGGCGAGTGAAGTAGAACAAAGCAATCAAAAACGGAGTAAAACCTTTATTAAGCGTTTAGGCATCTCCGGCATTTTAATGATGCAGGTGATGATGATCGCTATTGGCCTGTATTTTGGCGCGTTTTCTGATATGTCATCACACAACCTGGTTTATTTACGCTGGGTCAGCTTATTTCTTACCCTACCTATCATTAGCTATGGTGCCTTGCCATTTTATCAAGGGGCATATAACGCCCTAAAAGCAAAACGTCTATCAATGGATGTTCCGGTATCTATCGCCATTATTTTAGCCTTTGGTGCCAGCGCTTGGGCAACTATTAATCAAACCGGCGAAGTCTATTTTGAATCGGTTTCAATGTTTACCTTTTTATTACTGATAGGTAAATTTTTGGAATTTCGTGCCCGAAATCGAGCAGCGGAAGTCTCCGCTAATTTATTAAAATTAATGCCTTTAACCGCAACACGTCTTCATCAAGGGCAAGAAGAATTAATCGTTGCCCGTAAATTACAGCCGCTAGATCTCGTAATTGTTAAACCTGGCGAAACTATTCCGGCAGATGGCACAATCACTGCTGGCAGCAGTCAAATTAACGAAGCTATGCTTTCGGGGGAACAAACGCCAGTAAATAAATCTCTTGGCGATCAGGTATTTGCTGGCACTATCAATAGTGATGGCAATTTAACCATAGAAGTAAAACATGCTGGGCAACAGTCGTTTTTAAGTCAATTGATCAGGTTAAGCGAAGCTTCGCAGGCACATAAACCTAAACTAGCGCAACTGTCTGATAAAATTGCCCAGTATTTCGTCGCATTAATTTTATTAACCGCTATCGGCACTGCTTTTTACTGGCAACAGCATCTGCCTGATGAAGCATTTTGGATCACCTTATCCGTCTTGGTGGCAACTTGCCCGTGCGCACTGTCTTTGGCAACGCCAACCGCCCTGACCTGCGCCACCACCAGACTAAATAAATCAGGTATTATGGTAAAATCAGGCCATGTCATGGAAACACTGCCGGTAATTGACCATTTTGCTTTCGATAAAACTGGCACCTTAACCTCGGGTGACTTTAGCCTTGATAGCATCTCTATAATCAACAGCCAATACAACGAACATCAAGTGTTGGCCTATGCTGCGGCGCTTGAGGCCCATTCAGAGCATCCTATTGCAAAAGCCTTTGCTCAGTATCGCGACTTTTCCTATCAAAGCGAACAAGTAGCAGTAATTGCAGGTGCAGGTATCAAAGGCGTCGTTAATCAGCAAAAAATAGTTATCGGTAAAACTAAGTGGCTGTTTGAGCTTGAACTTATCTCTGCACAGCAATTTGAAGCACACCGCAACGCTTCTTGCTTATTGGTTATTGATAAGCAACTGGTGGCTGTTTTCTGTTTACAAGATCACATTCGTGACGATGCCAAGCCAGTTATCACTAAGCTACAGCAGCAAGACATTATTACCACTATGCTCTCTGGTGATCACATAAAAGGCTGTGACCAAGTACAGGGGCAATTACAGCTTGATCATATCTATAGTCAGCTAAGTGCAGAAGATAAACTGAAAAAACTCAAAACACTGCAGCAACAACATACAGTTGCTATGGTTGGTGACGGCATTAATGATACCCCGGTATTTGGCGCAGCCCATGTCGCTATAGCTATGGGCAGCGGTACAGATATCGCCAAAAGTGGTGCCGATGTTATTTTATTAAATAATCAATTAAGCGCCATTATTACCTTGCTAAAAATAGCGAAACAAACCAAAACTATTATTTGGCAAAACTATGGCTGGGCATTTGGCTATAATGCTATTGTATTACCGTTAGCGGTTTCAGGCTTTATTACCCCTTATATGGCAGTAATTGGTATGTCGTTAAGCTCAATTTTAGTGATCACCAACTCATTAAGATTACTAAAAGTGAAAGTAAAATAGGAAGCTATCCATGAGTGTCATTTACATTTTGATCCCTCTTGCCATAATTTTAACGGCGCTGGGTATTTACCTGTTTTTTTGGGCAGTAAAAACAGACCAGTTTGACGATCTGGAAAAACAAGGCTTAAGCATCTTATTTGATGATGATCAAAAAGAAAAGCAGGTAAAACCCAATCAAAATGCAACAAGCTCAACAGCCCCTAAAACCACTGCTGAGCAACCATTAGAATCACCAAACGATCAGGTAAAATAACATCAACTTGATATAGGCAATGCGACAAGTTTAAAGCGTACATTCATTATGACCTTGTCATGTATATTCACAAATCCAGCCCTGAATCGGCATTTTTAACTAATTTACCAAGCCCCCGAAAAAATAACGCTATAGCTCTGAAAGGAAGATCAATGACAACCTCCAATCCGTCATACCATGCGCTTTCATCATCGTAGTTAGGAGGCCATAAATAATGCGAGCTAGTAAAACCAATTAAACTGCAGCAAAGCAATAACCAATCAAAACTATATAAAGCCAAATCAATAATAAAATACCCACTGACGATAAATATTGAAATAGATAAAAATACTCGAAAATTATTCATATCCCTGTATACACCTAATGCCACATTAAACAACTAGAATATTTAACTACACTTATTGTGATACGAAACTAAGCCAACGGATTTTGTCGCTAAAACAAACCTTGGGATAATTTTCGTCTTTTTAAAAATCAAATTGGTTTTTCTTTGCGGGCAAGCATATCGATAAACTTTGCAAATCGCCTCTGCCTAGTTTCGGCTTTCTTCGCACTTAGCAATCCGTATGCGATTGTATAACGGCTCGATTTATTGAGCGTTGCAAAAAACTGTTTCGCCTTAGGCTTGTTTTCCAATGCCGCTAAAAAATCCGCCGGCACTTCCATTTCACTTACGTCATAAGCATTTTCCCACCTACCGTCCGCTTTAGCTGCGCGAACGTGCACAAGTCCTGACTCCGTCATTCTGCCTTCTTGTATTAAACGCTCTACATGCGCTTTATTCCTTTTTGACCAGTTACTTCGCGCTTTTCTTGGTGTGATCCGCTGGAGATAGGCTTGGTCATCGATGGATTTTTTAATGCCATCAATCCAGCCCCAGCATAGAGATTCAATCACAACATCGTCCCAAGTCACACTCGGGATCCCGGTATGTTTCTTAAATATTTTTACCCACAGCTCACTTTCGGTGGTGTGATTTATTTTTAACCACTGACCAAGATCTTTCGACGTTGCAAAAGTCATGATTCTCGATATATCAGGTTCAGGCATAAAGCTAAATTCTCTTTCGTGTAACACCCAAAAAGGACTAATAATCATCAGCTAAACTTTATTACAGAGCAAACGAAGCCAAACGTTAACTCCGCGTTTAATTGCCCTATTGTATCGCTTTCTCAACGGCTTTCTGAGCATGGATATAAGTAGTGTCTAGCAGTGTAACTTCAGTATCAGTTTGCTCAACTAACATGCCTATTTCCGTACACCCAAGAATTACCGCCTCAGCTCCTTGGTTAGCTAAAGACTCAATGATCCTTAAATATTCGGCTTTAGATGCAGAGCGTAAACGACCTAAACAAAGTTCTTTATAAATAACATTATGAACAATGTTTCTATCTGACGCATTAGGAGTTAGAACAGTTAAACCATAATTGTCATTTAACCTGCCCTTATAAAAATCTTGTTCCATTGTAAAAGCAGTACCTAATAAACCAACGGTTTTAATCCCTCTTTTAACCAATACCTCAGCTGTTGCATCGGCAATGTGCAATAGAGGAATATCAATAACCTTTTCTATTTGCGGAGCTACTTTATGCATAGTATTAGTGCAAATAAGTAAAAAATCAGCACCGGCACTTTGCACGCTTTTAGCTGCCTCAGAAAGTATCTTAGCAGTACCTTGCCAATCCCCTTGATGCTGCAATTGTTCAATCGGCTCGAAGTCTACACTGTACATAGCTATTTTGGCCGAATGTAAGCCCCCTAAAGCGTCTTTAATACCTTCATTTATTGCTCGATAGTATCCAAGTGAACTTTCCCAGCTCATTCCTCCTAACAAACCAATTGTTTTCATGTTACCTCACGAATATAAATTACAATATAAAGCCTCGTTAAACTGTTTAGTAACCGTTAACTAGCTTTAAACGTACACTCTTTTATTACGCTCTTTTACTTATTAACTTAATAATACTCAGGCCATTCTCCATTTTGTTTTTACTCGCCTCGAACCAATGAGTAAGCAAGACACGTATTAACCAAAATAGCATTGTTACAATCAATAAATTAAGGCCGCTTATCTGAAATGTTAACAACAAAAGATAATACTGCTCTCAACATTGCATATGAGTTACTTGAACGATTGGATGATTCTTATCGTAAACCAATTTAGTAGTGACTACACATGTATTGATTGGGCTGTCAAAAGGCCATTCGTTTTCTAAAAAAGGTATGATTATGTGACATACTTTCCTAGAAACCAACGCCCAGTTAAGGGGCTGAAAATGTTTGGCTAAAGTTGTGAAGCGGAGCGAAACCGAGCCAAGTTTTAGCAGTCCCACACTTAATTGGTTTGTTAGCTGCTCTTATGAGCCTTAAACATGATTTGAGCATAAATATAAGGAATACCATTATCCATTCTGACTATGTTTAGTGGTCTATTACCATCTTTGGGAAACAAAATATTAGGAAAAGAATAAAAGCCTCTATATATTTGAAACCAAACATTAGCTTCTCTTTCTATACCTATCACATCACATATTAGCTGTTTACAAGAAATATTTAAAAGCTCAAAGCCAGCGGCTAATTCATGTTGCGTAATATAAGCTCTCATATCTTGCTCCATTAAATACGTCCAATTATCATCTTCAATATGGTCTTGCTGTAAGCTAGGGTCATTCAGCATTTGATTATTATTACCTATAGAAGACTTCATTACTGATGATATTGATACCGGCATATTGTCATCGATAATTTGATTAAGTTTTTCTTTATGCTCGATAGACCATTGTTTTAGCTCTTCCTTTGCATAGGTTTTTTCAATTGAATAGTCCTCACTAATATCATTTGAAAGTTTGGTCGTATGTTCTATTTTTTGTGTAGTCATCGTTTCGCTTTCATCTGACATTTTGCGGGTATTTGAAAGCGCCTTACTCTCTTGAATTATTAGAGTATCAGGGGTTCCCAAATTACTCACTTGGGAATGCTCAGAGTTTTTCGACTGTTCCGAATTATTAAATTGGCTTATATCCTGCTTCGTATCATTTAATATGGGATATAACTGATACCCTAAAGCAGAGCTTACCAATACAATAATCCCTCCCTTTAAATAACTTTTCATTTATCTTCCTTTATAGTGATGTGTTGCTTCAATTAAGCAGTTAACGCTTATATTAAGCGGCTTAATATTGTTGGCTAAAATATTGAACGAAGTGAAAAAAGCCAACTGCCATTGTCCTGCTTGATTGCCTTGTATGGATAATAACAGCCAAATCTTATTATTCTTTTTAATCCTTTTCGGGTAATGTGAGGCCCAAGCTTTGGCTGCAACCAAAGCCTTTTTATATGGTAGTTCGATGATTGGCAGGCTCCTCTATTGAGAGACCGATAACAAGTACGAACGCCATATAAAACTCCAAGCACTAAACTCGGATAGTCAACTGGGCCTCGAGCCCGAATAGCAAGGCAGAGTCAGCTTATTATGAATAACAAAAATAATCAAAACGAAATAAATGTTGGTGTTGATACTGGCAAATCACAACTCGATATTTACATACGCCCGTTAGATATTTATTTCACCGTGACTAACGACGAAATAGGTATTAAAAAGGCGATTAAGGAAATCAAAAAATATAAACCAACACGCATCACTATAGAAGCAACTGGACGTCTTGAGCAAGACTTTATTATGGCTTGCGCAAAAGCTAATTTGCCCTTTGTTGTAGCCAACCCTGCACATATCAAAAAATTTGCAGGTGCCATAGGGCAGCATGCAAAAACAGACAAATTAGATGCACAACTTATTGCATATTACGGTGAAGCGATAAAGCCCAAACTTTCAATGCTAAAGCCCGCTACCATGCAATTGATGAGCGACTTACTTTCTCGTCGTAGACAGTTAATAGGTATACAAACCATGGAAAAGAACCGTCTAAAAATCATGCCAAAAACAATCAGCAGTATGATTAATCCCATTTTAACTGCCATTAAAAATCAGCTCGATAAGCTAGACCAAAAACTACTTAAACTAATGGAAAGCTGTGAGGATTATAAAACTAAAAACATGATAATCCAGAGCATGCCTGGTGTTGGTAATGTCGTCGCTTTCAACTTACTAAGCGATATGCCTGAGCTCGGTTATCTAACAAATAAACAAGCATCGTCATTGATTGGTGTTGCGCCATTTAATAAAGAAAGTGGTATCTATCGTGGCACAAGACAGATACGAGGAGGACGTCCCAAAATTCGAACGGCAATGTACATGGCGATGATGTCCGCAATCCAATGTAACTCAGTTTTTAAAGGTACTTACGAACGGTTATTAGCGGCAGGAAAACCAAAAAAAACAGCATTAATTGCCTGTATAAGAAAGATGATTGTGATCTTAAATTCAATGGTAAGAGATGGTGTCATGTGGGCTCCTAAAATGAGTTGAGAATTAGGAATTGACACCATAGTCACTTGTTAGCAATACTTTACACAAACTGCTTATAAGATAATGACTTAAGGTAATTTAATAAACGGCTTTTGACTTGAGGAGTTAAACCCAGGCTAATTAAGAATGATGAAAATATAGAAATGAACAAAATACTTTTAATAATTTTAGCGCCAGTCAGCAACGCTACAACTATTAATAAAGCAACATAACCTATACCAATTAACCCTAAGAAAAGACAAATCCCTTTAATATTATTATTCATAATAACTCCTTAACTAAATATAAAAACAGCTTAATTCTAACTCAAAAATTTAAATATGCACTCAAAATAACGAGTGCTGCTAACAGCTCATTAAAATAAAGCATAAAATTTATAAAGGAAAAACAAATACTTACACAAAGAAACAAATATATGTAGACATAATGTAGTCACAAGATTAAAGCCACTACACGTTAAAGGCATATTTCTATTCGGCAGTTATCAGGCCCAGCTTGGTTTATCTTCTTTGATACAATTCCAAGTCCTTATATTCTCATTTCTTGCTGCTTCAGCCAAACCATTATCAGCAGTAATTAGAATATACTGACACTCACCACTAAAATGTGAGTACTTTCCCTTTTTTATTGTTTCTACCCGGAGTGCATCTGACCAGTCAAGAGAGTACTTTTTAGCTAAGGATTTCACTGTATTTATACCTTCAATACTAAGTAGCTCAACCTCATCTATTTCTAGCTTCCCACTCCAAGCATCTACTAGAAGACGTTCAGTAGAGTCGAAATATGCATCATCATCAATATGTTCGTATTTCCATTTGGATTTTATAACACTTAAGCTTCCGTTAAGCACAACGATGTAGCGCATAACCCCGAATTAGAATAATAATAGTCACGTATAACTCCACTGCCTTGCTCACCATAAAACACCTTAACTAGTGCTGAAGCATCTAAGTAACGATTTTTCACATAATGAGTGCCCATTGAATCTATTTACCTCATGCTTTTTAGTTTTGGCCTTAAAGAAGTATGTAGAAGCAGGAGTAAAAGTAATGAATACATGCTTCCCCCACCACTAGAGGTACTAGATGAACTTGAATTATTAGCATTATTTAAATTAGAACTTCGAGAAGGATCTAATGGATAAGCATCAGCACTATCCTCAACACCATCATTATCATCGTCAGTGTCAGCATTATTACCAATACCGTCATTATCTGTATCTACTGATTCAGATGCATCTAACGGAAACGCGTCTTCACTATCCTCAACACCATCACTATCATCGTCAGTATCAGCATTATTACCAATACCGTCATTATCTGTATCTACTGATTCAGATGCATCTAACGGAAACGAGTCTTCACTATCTTCAATACCGTCATTATCATCGTCGGTATCAGCATTATTACCAATACCGTCATTATCTGTATCTACTGATTCAGATGCATCTAACGGAAACGAGTCTTCACTATCTTCAATACCGTCATTATCATCGTCGGTATCTTCAATATCAGGGATACCATCTTGATCAAAATCTTCACACGTCAATTCATCAATTGAGACATATGCATTTTCATTTATGTTTTCGTTAATATAATTGACTTGAGAACAAGGGATTTCATTATTCCTTATATGTAGAACAGATAGCCCTTCCAATAACGGATAAATTCCTTGACTATCAGTAATTCCATTACCACTAAGCCTAAGGTTGGTAATTTTTAACTTGTCATTTAATGGATAGAGATCAGAAATATGGTTATTATTTAACTCAAGAAATTGTAAATTAACTGCATCAGTTAGAGGGGAAATATCATTAATTTCATTATTGTTCGCGGTTAAATAAACTAACTTTTCTGGAGATGCTAAAAAGCTAATGCTACTGATGAGATTGTTATCTATAGAGAAAGATTCTAAATTATTTAACAAACTGATCGGTTGCCCATTCACTATTTCATTTCCTTTTAAATGTAAATATTTTAAACCGCTCATAGATGATAAGGGCTCTAAATTTTTTAACTTATTATCACTCAAATTAAGATCAGGTAATTCGGTCAAATTTTCTAAACCTTCAATAGATTCAATCAAGTTACTCCCTAAATCCAACGTCTCTAGACCAGTTAAATTACTCAAAGAGCTAACTGTTTCAATTTCGTTACCAAAAAGCTGTAAATACTTTAAATTTGTTAAATTAGACAAGGCCGAGATATCATTAATTTTATTATTAATAAGTGATAAACTTTGTAAGTTCTCTAGAGCTGACAAAGCCGAGATATCCTCAATTTGACCATTACCTAGATATAAATATTGCACCCCTACAAGCTGTTCTAATGGTAATAAATCACTCAAAAACTCACTTTCTATTTCTAACCTTGTCATATATTTAGCATTTGCAATATTGTTTATATTCTCAAAATTTGACTCTGATAAAGAAAGGCTTCTAAGATTGTTAAGATTTTTTAAGAAAGAATAATCAGAGATATTAGGTGCTGATACACTTAAATGTCCCAACTGAGTTAATGTAGACAAACTTGATAAATCGGATAACAAACTACTCGATATATCAAAGCGGTATAAACCTGTCAGATTTTCAATAGGTGTTAAGCTGGAAATTGTTGAAGGAAATACACTAAGCTTTGTTAACTTAGGAAAGCCTTCTATGCCCGATAGAGAGCTTATACTTTCATAGTCTGCACAAAATAAAGAATAAACTTGTTCAGCATATAAATTACTACCTTGTACTCTTTCGATACATTTTATTAAATTACTATTATCGACATTGTGTTTTGCATCCTCAATAGGCGTTAAACCTTCATCAGTGTCTAAAAAGCTCGCCACACTTTGACGGACAGCATTAAGGGCATAAACAGCGTCAGCTCCTTGCTCGTTATCTTTATCTATCCCACATGAATATCCATTACAATCAAGATTCGGCGATGAAAACTTATATATTTTATTTGCTGAAAATACATCTTCATATGCCATAACCGTTGTAAACTCATTATCGACTCCAAAACCTAAAGCAAAGTCGAATGATACTCCTAGCGTCTCTATATTTTCTGTATCTTCTTCAACTTGTCGACGAGAATGCATTAATCCCATATTATGCCCTAATTCATGTGCTAAAACGTAATCGGAACAATCAATACTCACATGGCTATATGCACTAATCCACGACCCTGACATATCACCATGACCATTACCAGAAACATACGCTATTCCACAAATCCCATCTCCAACATAAGGTCTCATCATAACTACTAAATCAGCTTTAACTTTGAATCTAAGGTTACTTATTTCATAATGATTATCAGACGCTAACCAGAAATTACCAGAGTTGCCGTATGGACCAATATCTTCAATAAGATCTTTAGATGGTTTACTTTCACTATAAGTATACTCTTGTATCAACACAGGGTTTACTTGAATCTTTACTCCGCTATCTTCAAAAATTTGATTGGTTACTGCAAACAAGTGATTTATGCGAGTACTAACATTTGACTGATACAATTCACTAGCATTAGGAGTGTAAAGTACCATAACATCAACAGTTGCTACTGCGTCATTGTCTTGTTTAGACACACTATTGAATTGTGTTTTAATCTTTGAGAAAAGCTTTTTATTTATAGTTCTACTATTATTGGCTTTGCCCTGAGGTTGCGTATTAAATTGCTGAAAAGTACTTTTGTTATTTAGGATAAAGTCTGATTTAGTAGAATCAATTCGTTTATCAAGTTCATTTTCATTAATTAATAGCCCTAAATCGTCACTACCTAAATGAGAAAGCGAGTAAGAGCCATTAGGGGTTACTATTCGAGCAAATACGCTATTTCCATCCGTTGTAATGATTTGAGGCAGGGCTTCGCTATCATTTTCAATTCTTGCAACAATGGACTTTGAGCCATCCGGATTTATATTAATTCTATTAATGCTAGCACTGTAATATTCATCTACTCTTATGGGAATAGTTATCGTAGTACCGACTTGTAATTCAGATATTAACTTGGAATGTACAGAAACATACTGCTTACTTAACCCCATCCCTAGTTTTTTAACGGAGTTGTGTTTGATATTTTGCTTGGAAGTTATGTTCCATAATTTATTATTACTAGCATGACTAATTGATTGAAAACCGGTACAAAGAACAATCAATAATAATATCAGGAGTTTGGTACTTTTCATGGAGTCAGTCCCTTATTAGCATATTCCGTTAATTAAAAAAGCAGAAGCATATTAGCTGAACTAACAATGCCTTACAACTTTAGACTTAACTAGAATTAGCCTAATTTATTTAACTCAATCAAAATGTTCTGGTCAACTCCAGCCGGACACTTTTCTTAAAGAATTTTCATACTCAACTGGTGACTGATCATTATTAGCTGAGTGCAATCTCTCCAAGTTGTAATATTTCATATATTCAGCCAAATCATTTTTCATGTGAGCTCGAGTGGGCTGAGCCACTTTTAACAACCAATCATGTTTCAAGCTGCCGAAGAACCTTTCAACAACTGCGTTATCCCAACAGGCACCAACGTCTCCCATACTGGTTCGAATACCAAACTGCCTTTGCAAGTTGCGGTAACGCTTGCTGGTGTACTGAGAGCCTCTATCAGAGTGAAAGATTAACCCTTTAGGTGGCTTCCTCAAGTTATAAGCCATAATCATGGCTTTCATCACCAAATCAGTCTTCATGCGCTTATCTATATGCCAGCCAACAATACGGCGAGAATTTAAATCCATCACAACGGCAAGATACATCCAGCCTTCGCCAGTTTGTAGATACGTCACATCACCTGCCCATATTTGGTTTGGAGCCAACGGATTAAAATTCTGGTTAAGCAGATTATCTGCAACCGCATCTGAATGCTTACGTTTGGTTGTTACCTTGTAAGCAACTCGCTGCTTAACTTCTAGGTTTAGCGTTTCCATAAGCTTTCGAGTTCTATGAGTGCCAATGTCAAAGCCTTCTTTGCGTAAATTCTGCATAGCTCACGATAGCCTAAGCTTTCTCGGCTGCGCTTAAACAGAGCTTTAGCGCAACGGTATAAGTGAAGCTCTTCTGCCGTGATCAACTTAGCTGGCCGTTTAAGCCAAGCGCAGTAAATACAGTTCCGGGTGCGACATCTAGCACTTTACCAATATCGCTGAAGCCAGTTCCTTGTTTCCATAAATCAGAAACTAATTCTTTTTCAACCGGCGTAAATGTTCGTTTTGGTCGTTTCATCAAATCTTCCAATGCAAATCAGTATTTTAGTAAAACTGTTGCATTGACCATTTGAATCTACACTGGCCTTTTTTAAGATCTCTTTCTCCATCTTGAGTTCTTTAACTTCTTTTCTAAGCCTTTTTAACTCTGCTCGCTCATCTTCACTTAGTGCATTATCTGCTTGCTGCTCTTCAAGTTTAGCTTTCCAGTTGTAAATCAGTTTGCTGGTGATCCCAAAAAAGGCTGCGGCCTCTGAAACCGAATAACCTTACTCTGTAACCAAAGCGACTGCGTCTTGCTTAAATTCAGTTGTATAAGTTTTGATTTTTTCGTTTTGTCATTTAACACCTCAATACTGGAACATTGTCCCTTATTAAAGTGTCCTGCTCAATTAAACCAGTTCAATCTCTGGCAACCTATTAAACAGGCCAACGAACAGCTCCTCAGTTATGACCGCGCACTTGCGCAACAAGTACGTGAAGATCAGAAAGGTATAATTCAATATCTTCTCTATATGCAGAAAAGTGACTATGGCTATGATTTCCTGATGAATGCCAGCCTCAGTGTAAGCCATTAGCCGTTTCTTTGATGTTTTCGTTATGTTCTTTGTTGTCACAAACAAAAACACATCAGCTACGTTGGTGTTTTTAAGGTTTGTAATTAACTTTTGTGTTCTCTCTTCTCCAGAAAATAATCTTGATGCTGGACAAGAAGCATCATCAATTGTAATAGCTATTTCTTGAGCGTGAGCTGAATAAATTGCTTGTTATAAGGAGATTAATCTCGCAATGTAGCTTTAATTCTATAGGGGTTTTCTATACAAGAAAAAACATCAATGATTGATTTGCAAACAAAATCTGATGCTATTAAAGCCTCTAAGCTTAACCCTTCCTCTTGCAAGATTGAAATACCTAAAACACTTTCCTTAAGTACGATACGATCATTGAAACCATTTCCAACACAGATCGTTTGCTCTTTACCTAAGAAATTAAGTACATCCAGTTTACTTTTAAACTCTTTAGACTTCGATAAATTAATTATTTTACAATCTACACCAGCTAATTCTTGTTCAACTGTGCCGTACGTATCAGCAGTGACAACAACAAAATTAATTATTGCAGATAAATTATTTATCTTGTTGGCAACGCCACCAATTAACTTGCCATCGACGGCAATTGTGCCATTAAAATCCAAGATCACATTTGAGATTTTAATTTTTTCTCTATTAGGTATATTCAAAAACAAGATGGTAACTCCATTCTAAGAACATCTTATAACGTCGCGTTAAACGACTAAATAATAACTAGCTAAACTTGTGTAACGAAGCGGAACCGCGTCAAGCTTTAGCAGTCCCGTTACTGTAATGGCTTATATGGATTTTATAAATGACTACCTGCGTAATGGACAATTGCATCACCTAAATAATTAACCATTTCAGGGTGGTAAGAGTTATGGAATTTTTTCATATCTTCATTTTCTTTATAAAATATCCCCATGCCAATATATGCTTCTTTGGATGGGATATAGAAACGGCAAGCTATTTTAAAGTGCTCTTTTATTAGAGTTTGAACAGCCTCATCATCCACGGCTGTCTCATCAACATATTCTGCCAATTTTTTATACAATACATCCCAGTCTTGATGGACAAGTTCTCTATTAACATGCGCCCAATTATCTGTTGTTGATAAGCTGTGATTTTGCTCCACATTAAGCGCATTTTTACATTCAGCTAAATATTCTTTACTCAGTTTATTCATGTGTAGATATTCCATTAATAATTTATTTGCGACAAACGAGCTGGATCACATAACGCCGCGTTCTGTGGCAAGCCGGAGCGCAGCATAGGTAATGGTTCGGCTTGAGCACCTTATAGATTAACCCTGAAATGCTTTTAGCAATATTAACATTTTTAGCTGTAATGCCAGCTGCTTCATGTGTAACCAAATGTTTTATATACGTTTGATCATTCCGGGCGGTGGTCCATCCATTAGCAGCTGTACATAGGCAAATATTTATTTAATAAAATAACCAACAGGAAGCCAATTACCACGGCTTTTACTGAGAGTTAATGTTTCAATTGCTGATTTTTTATTTTGGAATTCTGTTTGAAATTGAATCACCAGATGAAGGTTAACCGATAAATGTCTAGTGCCCCAACGTAACTAACGGAATGACAAAGTTGGCAGTGAATGAGTTCACATAAGAGAGCCTCAATATGTGTTTGCCGTAAACGATGTTAACGGCTAATTGACAGAACGAAGTAATAGATTTTGCTGATTGACTGACCAATTAGCTGCCGTTAGGCAGCTAAAAAAGCACTATTGCCTATTTGACGGAAGAAGGTTCACATGTGTTAGGTGTTGATTTCAGTGGTGACTTTGCGAAATACACCACCGGCATCTGAAGCTGCAATGACAAACAAACAAAGCAATAAACATACACTGTATTCACTACCGCCCGTTCCATGCTCACCAACAAACCAGCCTTGATGTACATGAATTAAAACAATACCACCAACGGCAATAGAAGCAAATGCCCAAACCACATAACGTACACCTCGATTTAAAATGAGTAGCAAACCTCCAATTATCTCGATTAACGTGATACACCAAACTATAAGGCTTGGCTCAGGAAAGCCTATGTTACCTATAAACTCAGAAAATCGCGGAATTGTACCATTTATAATGCGCACAACAGCATGAGCCATAAAAAGTACAGCTACGCCAATTCGGAGTGCTACAAGACTTGCCAAAAGCGGTCTAGGAATATTGGGTGATAGATTAGTCATATGATTTCCTGATGAATTGAGAGACACCTAACGCCTCGCATCAGCGAGGCACCTTTGGCGCGTCCGCTGAATGTTTTTGTTAGCGCTAATTTTGGTTTGGCCTATTTACTAATTTCCGAAAGCAAGTCAGGGTTAGTAACAAGATTACGTACACCGTGCGCATGATCTTCATTAAATACGTTACCTTTACACCACTCATTCACTGAGGCTATATTAACCTTTGCGACATTAGGACGAACGCTCCATGTAACGTGAAACGGAGATCCTTTTTCATTGTAACTAGGTCCAGTAGTTGATCCAGCGTACTGGACAGGAGTGCCAGTATCAGATGGAATATTCATTGCTTGATGCAGGCCATTTACTTCACTGTACTTAGTTAAGATTCTAAAATCTAGGGCATTAGTATCATTAACAAGGACATATACCTGAGCCTCCACGCGCAACTGAGGATTCATGATTGAATCATTTAAGCAAGAAGCCAAGGTTGGTCCTGGCTTGACCATTGCAGTTGAGTGAACGTAGTGAACTTCAATTGTATCACCAGAGTTAAGCCCACCGTGTTTACTTGGGCAAGTTTCATGTGCAACAGGTTTAAGTTCTGCCTCACTTAGCTTTGCTGCATATTTAAAACCGCTTTGGAAACCTTGTCCATCACCATTACCAGCATACTCGGTAAATTCTCCTCCCTTATGCTCAGCATTCTTGTGAAAATGAATATTGCATAAATTCATTTCTGTAAAGGAAGGTGCTGCATTAAATAACCTTTGGTTGTTGCCAGTATGTGCATCAATGTCGCGCGGGGACTGTGGTCCAAATCCTGCACCTTTGGTATTTTTTGCTAATGATGCACGTTGTGCAGCAATCACATTGTCTGCAACAGAATCATGAGCACCATGATTGGTATCCTTGGCGCTTACACTAAATGGAATTAGCGCAATTATTACGCTTGAGATTAAAAGGCTTCTATTTTTTTGCATAGTATTACTCCGTTGTTATTTAGGAAATTGAAAATGACATTCGTTACCTTATATGTGTGCACTAACGCCCTACTAATGGGCGATTACCAGTTGGCTATACTTGCGCCAAGCGCCTGGCCGACTGGTAACTGTCCCTGTGAGTTTACGAACTAATTTCTGCAACTTGTTAGCAGCGTAATACGATTAATTTGAGTTTTTAACAGAAGTCCAAAATGCTACTGACATAACAATACCAGTACTAACACCAAAAGTAACACTGCTTAATGCAACGCCAAGACTTGCTCCTAAAGCAACCCCCATTGCAATACCAAAAAGAACAAGGTTCTTTACTTTGCTAGATTTATTCCATTTACTCATAGCTATTCCTTTACCTGCTAACGCCGCCAGCAACAGCGGAATCCGCCTGACTGGCCTTGTTATGCATGATTATAAACTACGGGCATCTGCCCCTTCCACTTTAACCATGTACTTTCATTTAATACGAGTTCAGCCATGAAATTTCCAACATTGACTCTACTTGTTGCTCCAGAATCAAAAATTGCATTTCGAATGGGGGATGTGTGCACATTGTATTCTGTAACTTCTTTCTCATCGACTAGAGCATCAGGGCGAACAACGACCCATTCAATGGATTTATCATTTTGCCCAATTTGAGTGCGCAAATAATCTGCTGCATTTTCATTATCTAGGTGCGGAGGCAACAAAACTCTCAGTATTGCAATTAAAATGCGCTGACTTAACGGGGGGATCTCAGGTATATCTCGGTTACTATTTCCCGTTGTACTCATAAGGATCACTTTAACCGCATCCCTGGTTTCGTTGGATTTGATAGCTCTGCATATACATTTAAGTGTATCTGTTACAAGCAAGCGAGGCTGACCAAACATCCCTTTAAACGTAAGGTTATGACCGAGACAAGACACAACAGCAATACAGTCTTTTATGTGTGTAGCCATTTCAGAGCTAGTAAGACTATGTACGGAGACTTTAATTTTGTATAAATTTGGATGGTCAGGTAATGTATCGAGCGAGCGAACAATAGCGTTCACCTCAACACCTTGATTAAGTAGCTGGTCAACAGCAAGCCGTCCTGTCGCCCCACTTGCACCGACAACTAAAACTTTCATTGTATTTGTCCTTTAAGTAATGGCTACTTCGATACCATTTTGAATATACTTTGCATAACATCGCGTTAAGCGGCTTAGTAATGCTTGCTAAAATGTGAAACGAAGCGGAGCCGAGCAAACTGTAAGCAGTCCCGCTTTAAATTATTGTTAGCACTATAATGTACTTACAAAGTGATTAATGATAGATTTTTTAATTTCGGGAGCTGTCTCTTTACTGAAACCGTGGCCAGTTTTATAAGAGTTATGAATTACTTTGTGTTTAAACTGCTTATTTTTTAAATAAAGCTCTATATCTTTAGACATTTGATATGAAGGCCAAACTTGGTCATTTTCTGCTGAAATCATAAATATTGGACCATTAATATTTTCAAATTTGAATAAAGATTGATTAACGTTAGCTTTATTATCTAATGCAACAGAAAACCGGTCGATTAAGTTAGCATTTGAATCTAACGCTAAACCTAAAGCTGGAATATCTTGACCTTCGAACGTCCAAGCAGATTTAGGCACTGTTAAACCATACCATGCAACCTTACTTGGTGTCGTAACAACTACCGACTTAATTCTAGAATCCATAGTGGCAAGTAAAAAAGCCGCTTCCGAGCCTCTAGAGCCACCAACAACACCAATTCTAGAAGAATCTATTAAAGGGTGAGTTTCTAAATAATTAATTGCTTCAATAAAATATTCCATTGGTATTTGATCTAGAGTTTGAGAAATACCTTTTTCTTTAAAGTAAGCTAGCCCTAAAACAGCAACACCGTGAGGTGCGATCATTTCACCGTTAGCATTACCAGTACCTAATCCACCTTCAAAACCACCAAAGGCAATGACTACAGGAAGTTTTTTATCAGTTTTAGGTAAATACAAATTAGCGACTAAATTTTTATACTCTACCTTACTCATTTCAAATTGATAATTTTCAGCTTTTAATGAAACTGACACTAATAAAAAGGTTAAAAATAAAAGCGGTATGAATTTATGCACATTTTTTCCTTGTGGTGCTAACGCCTCACTCTGAGGCAAATAATTGTTGACTAAAAGGTGAAACGAAGCGGAACGCAGCCAACTGTTTTTTATCCTAGTTTATTTTCTTGTTAGGCTACAATTTCTGTCACAATCTCGGTTTTTACTGAGTTAGCGATAAAACATTGTTCATGTGATTGATGATGCATTTTCTCAAGTTGCTCCATTGTCGGCTGTTTATCACCCGAAAACTGAACATGTGGTTTGAGGGTGACTTTAGTCATTGATATTTTACCATCACTATCTTTTTCCATAACACCTACAGCATTGTCTACATATGAATCAACCACATATTTTCTTTTTGCTGCAATAGATAAAAAGAATAACATGTGGCAGCTTGATAGAGACGCAACAAAAGCTTCTTCGGGATCGACATTTTCCTCAACGGAATAAGGTAAAGGAACAACGTGAGGAGAAGATGAGGCTTGAACGGTTACACCACCATCAAAAATCCATTCGTGTCCTCGGCTATATTTGTTGTCAATATAGTTTTCATTGCTATCTCTAACCCAATTGATTTTGGCAAAATACTCTGACATTTGAACCCCTTGCTGAAAGTAACCTAACGCCGCGTTAAACGGCTTAGTAATGCTTGCTAAAATGTGAAGCGAAGCGGAACCGAGCAAGCTGTAAAAAATCCCGCTTTAATTGCTTGTTATATGTTAAACCAAACTTTCGTGGCAATGCCGCAAACACCGGAGCATTTGATAAAACATATAAGCTTAAATATTTAAATAAACCTAAAAGTTTAACTGGAATAGAAAAGTGAGTATTGAATTCACTCCCTGAACATTAAGGCTTATTCCTTTAAATTAATGCCGTACTTTAAATTCTTAACCACGTTTTAACAACGAATATTTTCAAGAATTCTGAACAACATATAACGCCGCCATATGGGGCGTATTAAGCTTGGCTATAATTAGCGAAGAATGAGCGCCAGCCAAGCTTTAGACGTCCCGCCCATGATTGCCTTGTTATATTCACTGAATCAATGTTATTGAATCGACAACACACTGCTCGTCACGGACGGATACATTTAGTGATTTATCTGTAGCTATTGCAGTTAGCAAAATACTTTTCATTGAATCCCTGCCTGATTCGTTTACCTCGTAAGTGTTTAATTGAATTCGGAAAGGGTTTGAGTGTGATCCACAACCCTCCGAATTTGTAGACAGCCAGAATGTTATGTCTCCGTTAGGGAGAGCCTGCAATCTATTTATATCTGACGGTATCCAAGCAGCCAAGGTGGGGAAAGAAACTAAGGCGATAGCTGATAGTAAAACTTTAATTTTGGTGTTCATAAACTTCCATTTAACTTTAGTGAATATAACGCCCACATTAAGGGGCTTTTTATTAGTTTGCTAAAATTGTGTAGCGCAGCGAAACCGAGCAAACTGTAAAAAGTCCCGCTTTAATTGCCTGTTATATATTAAACCAAACTTTCGTGGCAATGCCGCAAACACCTGAGCATTTGATAAAACATATAAGCTTAAATATTTAAATAAACCTAAAAGTTTAACTGGAATAGAAAAGTGAGTATTGAATTCACTCCCTGAACATTAAGGCTTATTCCTTTAAATTAATGCCATACTTTAAATTCTTAACCACGTTTTAACAACGAATATTTTCAAGAATTCTGAACAACATATAACGCCCTGTTAATGGGCAAAATTTAGTTGGCTAAAATAAGCGACGAAGGAGCAAAAGCCAACTGTTTTTTGTTCGTTTAATTGCCTTGTTATGTTTTGAGAGCTACAATAAGACCAAATAAACGACCCATTAAAAGCACCGAGGTTAGTATGACTACTAGAATTTTAACTGAAACAGCCGCTAGTATTAGTGAATTGAAAGCAAACCCTATGAAAGTTGCTTTAAGCGCTAACGGTGAACCAATTGCAGTGCTAAATAGAAACGAGCCTGCTTTTTATTGCATACCAGCAGATACATACGAGTTTTTAATGGATCATGTAGAAGACCTAGAGCTATTAAGTATTGCCGAAAGTCGCAAGAATGAGGAAAGCATAAAGGTTAATTTAGATGAGCTATGAACTGCAATTTAAAAAGTCTGCGCTGAAAGAATGGAAGAAGCTTGGCGCCACGATACAAAACCAGTTTAAGAAAAAGTTATCTGCAATTATAGAAAACCCACACATTCCAAGCGCAAAACTATCTGGCGCCAATGAGCTTTATAAAATAAAGCTCAGACAAGCGGGTTACCGTTTAGTTTACGAAGTAAACGATGATGTGATAACTGTAACGGTAATTTCAGTAGGTAAGCGAGACAAAGGAAAAGTTTACAAGGCTGCAATGAAGCGCAACAATTAAGAAACATAACGCCCCATTCAGGGGCTTTTAATAGTTGGCTAAAATAACGAACGCAGTGAGAAAAGCCAACTGTTAAAAGTCCCGCACTGCAATGGCTTGTTAGGTGGTGCATACACCCATACAAATTTTTACAACTATGCTATTTATTTCAGTTCTAATTTAGAGTTAAAAAAGGATCTCCAACGACCAAAAAACCGAATATTCTACTAACTTCGCCGATCGACATTTCTCTTTCTTTAAAAGCATGTATTATTCGTCGTGCAGAACTCCCGTTATCAAAATAAAGAACTTCAGAAGCAAGCCCACTTAGTGACCCTGAACTTGGACCAAAAATATAGGAAAGCATAGGTGAATTTTCTGTGAAAACATGACCTATATTGCAGCTAATGGCGATTGTAAACTTAACTTTAGGCTCAGCTTCTTTAATAAAGTTATAATTTATACACTCGTAACCGCACGGGTAATGCTCTAATCTAGAGCCGTGTGCTCCTATAAATAACAACCCATATTCATTTTCTAATAGTTTATTTGAATATTCATCTTGCCAACGAATAGCCTCGGATAGTTCAATGTTGCTTTCAAAGCCTGTGACCATATCAATTTCAAGTTCAAGATTTTCAAAATCAGAACGAACAAATGATTTTTCAGAAGCAATCATTGCGTCTGCTAATAAAACATTTTGAGGATAAACAAGTCCACCATCATAAAAATTAATTAAGCGGTGTAAATATGTTGAAATAGTAATATCTTGTGGTTTGATTGCGGCAATAGTGACTTCGTCTGCATTTGTTTGATCTTCGTTGTGCCAATCACCTCTTTCAACTTCAGATAAAGATGAATACAAACCTAGCAATTTTGTATCAGTATTTGAGACTTTTGTCGTTAATGAAGGTATGTCATATCCTATAAACACAACATGCCTGAGGTTGGACGAATTATACTCATTTTCTAAATACAGTTTTATAGTTTCAGCAGTAGTCTCTGATTGCAAGTTATGCGTTTTGAGCTTTATATGTGAATTCTTACTTTCTACTTTATCAACCCATTCATTAATCAGCGCTATAGCTTCAGATTCAACATCATGGTTGATAACAATCAAGGCGTTTTCTGTTTTTTTCTGTGCAGTTTTAATCTTTTTACAACCAAAAAAACCTGTGGGTTTAAAGTTGTTTATGCCACTCATACATATTTCATATTCTGAATCAGGTTTTAAGTTTGGAACGACTTTTCTATACACTTTTTTACTGATTGGCATACGTATAGATCCATACGTTATTCGGCCTGCATTCTCAGAAGAGTAATACTCGACATTATTTTCTTTATAAATCACAAATGTCAGTTCAGTGTTAGGAACATCTGTTTGAGTTAAGTCAATTGAAACTGCGATAGAACTATCTTCATGTTGTGGATATAAGCTTAAACCTAGAAAATCACCGTTAAATTCAGCGCTTATTTGACAATCCGAAGTCACTGCATCAATAGTATAAGTACTACCTTCGATGTAGCCACTACAACCACTAATTTCATATTTCCCTATGCCAGTGTTTTGCTCTATGTTAAATACGGCAACATCTCCATGAGTAATAGTTTGGCTTACAGGTGAAATTAATACTCCTCCATCAGGAATTAGGCTAGAAACTGTATATATTTTTAACTTGAAAGTTGCTGAAACTTCACAATCAGCGGTAATAACACCCGTTGTATAGACTTTATCACTTAAACTACCATTGCACCCGGCGACACTATCAATTTCATAGCCTTCATCAGGTGAAACATTTAAAATAGCCTGATGACCACTTTGAATAAATTGATTTGTTGGGGTCATGACTCCACCATCAGAAGTCGTAGCTGATACAGTATATGTTTTTAACTTGAAAGTTGCTGACACTTCACAATCAGCGGTAATAACACTCGTTGTATAGACATTATCATTTAAACTACCATTGCACCCAGCGACACTATCAATTTCATACTCATCATCTGCTGAAATATTCAAAGTAGCTTTATTGCCACTTTGAATTGACTGGTTTGTCGGAGTAATCATACCTCCAGTAGAGGCAGATGCTGAAACTTCGTAACTTTTTATAATAGGTTGAGTTGAGGTTTCTTTTTCGCCAGATGAGCTTCCACCACAACCAATTAACACAAAACCAAGAGATGTAACTAATAACTTTTTATACATTCAAAACTTCCTTGTAAATACTCCAATTTAACCGTGATACTCAAGCACACCTAACGCCCCATTCAGGGGCTGATAATAGCTTGCTAAAATTGTGCAGCGAAGCGGAACCGAGCCAAACGTTAGCAGTCCCGCGCTTAAACAGCTTGTATGGATAATAAACCCACCAAAATAACTTTTATTCGGTAAAGTGAGACCCTAGCCTTAGCTGCAACTAAGGCCTTCTTTTACAGTAGTTCGATTGAACGATGGCTCCTCAGTTGAGAGACCGATAACAAGAACGAACGCTATAAAAGACTCCAAGCAAAATACTCGAATAGTCTACTGGGTCTCGAACCCGCATTACGCAAGCAAGGGTTAGCTTATTATGAAAAACACAATCAATCAAAACATTAATGTCGGTGTTGATACCGGTAAATTTCAATTAGATATTTATCTGCGTCCAATTGATATCTATTTTACCGTTTCAAATGATGAAAAAGGTATCAATGAAGCGATTAGTACCATTAAAAAATACAATGTCGAGCGCATTGTCATTGAAGCAACTGGCCGCCTGGAAATGCCTTTTATTATGGCTTGTGCTAAAGCTAAGCTACCGTTTGTCATTGCTAATCCTATTCACATCAAACGTTTCGCTGGTGCCATTGGACAACGTGCAAAAACAGATAAGCTTGATGCACAGCTTATTGCGCACTACGGTGACGTGATAAAACCTAAACTATCCCAATTAAAGCCAGATACCATGCAAGCAATGAGCGATTTAGTCGCCAGAAGAAATCAATTATTAGTGATGCAAACCATGGAAAAGAACCGCTTACAAATTTTACCTAAAGAGCTAGCCATGACCATCAAACCTATCCTCACCGCCTTTAAGCAACAGATAATCAAGATTGAAAAGAAACTCATAGCACTCATTGAATCTTGTCCCGATTATCAGGCGAAGAACACAATCCTACAAAGCATGACTGGGATAGGAAAAATAGCCTCAGCATCCATTATCAGCAACTTGCCTGAATTAGGTTACATGACAAGTAAACAAGCCAGCAGCCTCGTAGGCGTTGCACCGATGAACCGAGAAAGTGGTCGGTATCGAGGTCAACGTAAAATCCAAGGAGGCAGACACCAAGTACGTACGGTTTTATACATGGCGATGATGTCAGCGATTCAAAGCAATCCTATTTTTAAAGAAACTTACCAGCGATTAGTTGCCGCAGGTAAACCTAAGAAGGTGGCAATAATTGCCTGCATTAGAAAGATGGTCGTGATATTAAATTCAATGCTTAGAGACGGTGTTATGTGGCAAGCGCCAAAAACTAAAATTTAGCTATTGACGCCATAGTCTCTTGTTAGGTGCTATTTTCTATAAGCAGGTGCCTACAGAATCAATTGAACTATCACTTAAATCGCCATTATTATCCAATTGAATCTTTAAAATGATATTCCAGTTTGAACAAGGAAAACCAATTCCAGAATCTTCAATTGCTTCAACGTTAGCATATAATATTTTTGTTTTAGGGTTCTCAATAAATTCAATCGAGTTTTTTAACGCCCATTGTTGAATTAATTCTATTGAAGTTCCCTTAGGTATATTTTTCTCGAGAGATGCTTCCCAATATCGCATTCTCTCTTCAAGTTTCTGATTGCTAATTTGACTGCAACCAGATAGAAAAATAATTATCAAAAATATGAAACTGTGCTTCATTTTACGATGGCACCTAACGCCCGGTTATGGGGCGAGTATTAGCTTGCTAAAATGGTGAGGAACGAACCTGAGCAAGCAAATACGAGTCCCATCCATAAACCGCTTGTTATGTTTCTTTTACCTTAATACTCCATACAAGTACTTATAAAAGTCCTAAATGCATAATATTCATAGATTTTTAACGTATCGTGCATGTAATTCGCCTAATTTGCTGAAGTCCTGAGTATTGCCATAGCCAAATATAACCATCCAAGCAGAACCGTCATTAAATTTAGTTGGTGTTGAAGACCAGTAAGAACGAAATTCATCTTCCACAAAAAATATATTTGCATTAATCGAAGGGTCATAACAATTAGATTCAAGTATAGTCATAAGCTCTTTCATATTTGGTAGCCTCCAGCTATCACCTTCATTCAGTGAAAATTTAGATGCCGCTATTACAGCCTCCCCCCATGTATATAAGCCTGACTCTCCTATACACTTTTTACCATCCCAAGTCTGACCAGCATTGCATCTAGACCAAATTAAGTTTGTCAATTTATCTGTAGCAGTGCCATTCCCATTCAATATAAATCGTTCATCTGGCGCTGATTTTTCTAGGTTTCCATTACAAACCATAGAATATGAAGTGTATGACAATGTAAGCGTAAACAAACCAATCAACCGAATTAAAAATATTCTATTCATTTTATTTTACGTTCCAATCCTGCAATTATTAAAACTTATTCAGATACTGTTCTTACTAAACGAGAATAATATCCAGAGTGAAAGTATCCACTACCGCTGAACCCATTTTCGTAACTAACATAAAAAATCCACGAAATATCTTTTGGGTATCTCGTCGCACTTATATAACTACTTGTAAGTGTTTCAAAACTAAAAATTTGAGTATTAGGAAAAAAATTAGTGTCAATAGTTAATTCACTTTGACCAGAACTATAATCTACTATTGATATTAGCTCCATACGAGTCGGAAGTCTCCAATCGTTATGGCCACATAACCCAACTTCATTAACTTCAGAGACAAAACTGCTAGTATCACAAGAGTTTCCTGTACATGTTCCGCCATTTTTTGTCCCTTTATTGACTCCAGAATACATTGGATCATAAAAAGAGTACGTATTGAATTTATCTCTCAACCCTCCATCAGAGCTTTTTACTTCCCACATTAATCCCGTAACGTTATCTAATACGCATGTCCATTCAGTAGACTCAACAGGAAGAGGGGTTCCTTTTTCACTAACTTTAGTAAAGCTAAATCCTGCATGTCCGTCTAGGTCAAAATTAGAATGATTATCTCTTCCAAAGTCAGCATCCTGTCCATCAGGAATATTTTCTCCATTCTCACCTAATTCACTTTCACACGATTCATTATTATTAGCTCCCGTACTACCACATAACAAAACCCCGGTATCATTTAATTTCTCAGATATTTGAGGGCTTATTGCTACTGATATTTTTTCACTATCATATAAACCTCCTTCGTCAATTACCATTAGTTCAAATGTTATAATCGTAGCTACATCAACATGCGGAACATTAAAAGTAATCACCTCTAGGTTAGGTTCACTCAACTCAATTATTAAGTTAGAGTTATCAATCTGTGACCATTCATATTTAAGTAAAGTACTTTCAAGATCATTAGACGAATTAGCTCTTAATTCTGCCATTTCACCACTTTTCAGAAATATAGTTCCTTGAGCACTTGCAATAGGGCTTGTATTATTTTTGACAACCACATCGACAGCATCTTTCGATGACTTACCTTCGTTGTCAGTAACTGTGAGTTGAAAACTTAAAGTTATCGTATCTTCAACCTGTGGGGCCGTAAATGTAGAGTTTTTTGTTTCAAGACCACTTAATTCTACCTCTGTACCTGATACTTGCTTCCACTCATATTTCGAAATACTACCATCACTGTCCGAGCCAGAACCTGACAATGTCACTTGTACGTGTTCGAATACCTCTTGGTCTTCTCCTGCACTAGAAAGCGGAGCTTGGTTAATTGTTGCAGGAGGAGTAGAGCTCTCTCCACTTCCACCACATGAAATAACCGAATGAAAAATAAGTGTGATCAATAAAAATTTACTAATAAAGGATTTATACATGCATACTCCAAACTTGCCTTTTGATTCCATAATTTCGAATTTCCACCTGAGTCTCAAACCCGATTAGCAAAGAATTATTAAATAAGTCCCCAATGCTAGAATCCTGCTTATGAAACATAACGCCACATTAAGCGGCTATTTATTGTTGGCTAAAATATGTGAGGCACGAACAAAAGCCAACTGTAAATTGTCCGATTGAATGCCTTGTTATATATTTTTTAATATGTGCAACCAAACCAGTTAGTTACACTACGTTTTACTACTATAACTGCAACACTACCGCAACGTAAACCTGAACGCGAATACTATAGAATTTACAGCTTTATTTGCCGAAGCATTGCAAAACTAAACCTAAAAATATACCCAAAGAATTCACTACTAAATGCTAATAAAAACGAATAAACCTGATAGCGTTTTATATTGAATTAGTTGCGGTATATAACGCCTCGTTAAGAGGCAAATAATATGTTGGCTAAAATAAGCGACGTAGGAGCAAAAGCCAACTGTTATTTGTCCTACTTTAATGACTTGTTAGATTTACTATCTTGATTTTCTTCTATTTTGTTTAAACCTAATATTTCACGATAATCATTTAAACGTTCTTTAAAGGGCTGTGGGTTATCTTTAATTATGTCAAGGTTCAAGCCAACACCGTTATTTTTTCGATATCTATCGAACGATTCTGCAAATCCTACCGCTGACTTAGCGTTAATAACCTCTTGTATAAATTCATTCGGTGACAATTTATAGAGATTCATAATATCAGTAGCTAAGGTGTCATCTTTAAGTTGATCAACTTGGGAAATACTAGCTAACCTAGTATCTTCAGCTTTATTATCAATTTTATACTCAATCAAAAAATCCATTTTTTTTAGAGATAACTCTTTTGAAGATATAGCGTGAGTTCTATACGTTAATAAACACCCCCCAAAAACAGCACCGAAAATCAAAGTTAATAACTGGAATATAGATTCAATTTTTTTTTCATTTAAAGAAAGGTGACTAATCAATTTTAAAGTTTGTAAGTCTTGTTCATTTATAGGACTAATTCTAGAGATTTTTAAAGCATCTTCATGCTTCTCAGTTATTTTTCCTTCATCTATAAGCTTTGAATATTTTTCATTAGAAATATATTCAAAGTCATCTTTATATCTTTTTTTATAATCGCTTACCGCAGATGCATACAATAGTTTGTTTTCATTAAGTGCCTTTCGTTCTTCAGAGAGTAGTTTGTTAGCTATATCTGGTGCGAATGTTAGAAAAAGTAATATAAGAAATGTAATGAATGCAATGAATATGATCAAAAGCATATTTGAGGCATCTTTTCGATGATCATTTATATCTTTGTCAATAATTTCTAATATATCTTTCATGAACTCTCATGCCTATGTTGAACGAAAATCTAACGCCCACATTAAGGGGCTTTTTATTAGTTTGCTAAAATTGTGTAGCGCAGCGAAACCGAGCAAACTGTAAAAAGTCCCGCTTTAATTGCTTGTTATATGTTAAACCAAGCTTTCGCGGCAATGCCGCAAACACCTGAGCATTTGATTAAACCACATAGTTTAAATTTATAAACACACTTAAAAGTTTAACCGGCTAATAGAAAAAGAAATGTGACGTTAATCCATTAACCTGATTGAGTAAATACCTTTTAAGTGTGCCCTAACCTAATGTTACTTTGAACAAATTTGTTAAACAACATCAAGTTTAAAACCTTAAATAAACCCTTTGATAAAACCACGTTAAACCTTTAACGAAGCAACCAACCATAGAATTCATGAAAACATATAACGCCCCATTCAGGGGCTTTTAATTGTTGGCTAAAATAACGAACGCAGTGAGAAAAGCCAACTGTTAAAAGTCCTGCACTGCAATGGCTTGTTAAGTTACTTTTTACCAGTGGGAAATGCTATCGGTAAGTTGAACTTTAACCTACTACTATTATTTAGTTCTTCCGAATTTTCACCATTTTTATTCAATGAAATACCTAGAGCCTTAACTCCTATTCCTTCTTTACCATTATCTTTTTTGGTTGCAGATACAGCGATATCAAATTTTAATAAATGAACAGGTCTAGTTGTTTTATCGCTATCAGAGTTTAGATACATATGGCCATAAATATCATCTCTATCATCGACACTTACGACTGAAGGGTTCGAGATTACACCTAATTCAGAAAGCTCAATATTAGTTTCATCTATTGCTTCTGAAATATCTTTGATTGCTTCTTTGATAAATTCTTTGAGTTCCATGCTCGATCTCGATTAGTAACTTAACGCCCCATTCAGGGGCTTTTAACTGTTGGCTAAAATAACGAACGCAGTGAGAAAAGCCAACTGTTAAAAGTCCCGCACTGCAATGGCTTGTATGGATAATAACAGCCAAATCTTATTATTCTTTTTAATCCTTTTCGGGTAGTGTGAGGCCCAAGCTTTGGCTGCAACCAAAGCCTTTTTATATGGTAGTTCGATGATTGGCAGGCTCCTCTATTGAGAGACCGATAACAAGTACGAACGCCATATAAAACTCCAAGCACTAAACTCGGATAGTCAACTGGGCCTCGAGCCCGAATAGCAAGGCAGAGTCAGCTTATTATGAATAACAAAAATAATCAAAACGAAATAAATGTTGGTGTTGATACTGGTAAATCACAACTCGATATTTACATACGCCCGTTAGATATTTATTTCACCGTGACTAACAACGAAATAGGTATTAAAAAGGCGATTAAGGAAATCAAAAAACATAAACCAACACGCATCACTATTGAAGCAACTGGACGTCTTGAGCAAGACTTTATTATGGCTTGCGCAAAAGCTAATTTGCCCTTTGTTGTAGCCAACCCTGCACATATCAAAAAATTTGCAGGTGCCATAGGCCAGCATGCAAAAACAGACAAATTGGATGCACAACTTATTGCTTATTACGGTGAAGCGATAAAGCCCAAACTTTCAATGCTAAAGCCCGCTACCATGCAATTGATGAGCGACTTACTTTCTCGTCGTAGACAGTTAATAGGTTTACAAACCATGGAAAAGAACCGTCTAAAAATCATGCCAAAAACAATCAGCAGTATGATTAATCCCATTTTAACTGCCATTAAAAATCAGCTCGATAAGCTAGACCAAAAACTACTTAAACTAATGGAAAGCTGTGATGATTATAAAACTAAAAACATGATAATCCAGAGCATGCCTGGTGTTGGTAATGTCGTCGCTTTCAACTTACTAAGCGATATGCCTGAGCTCGGTTATCTAACGAATAAACAAGCATCGTCATTGATTGGTGTTGCGCCATTTAATAAAGAAAGTGGTATCTATCGTGGCACAAGACAGATACGAGGAGGACGTCCCAAAATTCGAACGGCAATGTACATGGCGATGATGTCCGCAATCCAATGTAACTCAGTTTTTAAAGGTACTTACGAACGGTTATTAGCGGCAGGAAAAACCAAAAAAACAGCATTAATTGCCTGTGTAAGAAAGATGATTGTGATCTTAAATTCAATGGTAAGAGATGGTGTCATGTGGGATCCTAAAATGAGTTGAGAATTAGGAATTGACACCATAGTCACTTGTTAGTTTTTAGAACTGAAATCGAGCTTAATAGCTTTTACCAAGAATTTTGGCAAAACATCCAAAAACTTACCCGGTATATAACCTAAATAGCATACAGGACCGAAAACAATTAAGAGTAAAGCTATTTGTAAAGTAACATCTAAAGGAAGGTGATTACGCAAAGTGAAGATATTTAAAGCTAACATGAATATTATTAATATACATAACAAAGCCCCTAATCCTCTCATCAATTTACTAATTTTAATATCTGCTTCCATTCCCATTTAAACTCCATTATTGCCGTGTACGATTAAAAACTAACGCCCACATTAAGGGGCTTTTTATTAGTTTGCTACAATGTGTAGCGCAGCGAAACCGAGCAAACTGTAAAAAGTCCCGCTTTAATTGCTTGTTATATGTTAAACCAAGCTTTCGCGGCACTGCCGCCAACACCTGAGCACTTGATTAAACCACATAGTTTAAATTTATAAACACACTTAAAAGTTTAACAAGCTAATAGAAAAAGAAATGTGACGTTAATCCATTAACCTGATTGAGTAAATACCTTTTAAGTGCGCCCTAACCTAATGTTACTTTGAACAAATTTGTTAAACAACACCAAGTTTAAAACCTTAAATAAACCCTTTGATAAAACCACGTTAAACCTTTAACGAAGCAACCAACCACAGAATTCATGAAAACATATAACGCCCCTATTAACCTGCAAAAACTTGTTGGCTAAAATCACGAAATGATAGCCAGTGAGTTTTTGTCAGGTTGAATGGTTTGTTATACCTACTTTTCAATTGCGACAGCCTTTAGCTTCATGTGTTGACCAGCGCAACCGTCAACATAAAGCCTGACTTTTGAATTAGCGTGAAATGCGGATAAAAGCACTGATAAATTTTCTTCAAACAAAGGGGTTTCTGTTAACATAACTGCCGTTCCCGTACTACACCCCTCCGCATTCAGTTTTTCTGTTGTGGTTATATAAATACCTTCTCCAGTCCACCCCATTGAAACACCCACAATAGTTTGAGAAGCCAGCTTAGTGCCAGCAAATGTGGAGAACGAAACAATTAAAAAAGAGAATAAAAAAAGTTTTTTCATGCACTATTCCTTAGTAGGTATAACGCCGCCATATGGGGCGCACAAATGCTTGGCTAAACTTAGCGAAGAATGAGCGCAAGCCAAGCGTTTTGCGTCCAATTGCCATGATGGCCTTGTTATATTTACCTTACTCAATTCCTTACAATAGAGATAATTAAAACAATAACCAAAATTACTAACACTGAATAGAAAGGCATTTTATAAACTCTTGAAGTCCTAGCATCGCCTGCTACTGTAAAGATGTTTACTAGTTTTGACTTGAGGCTAATATTCTTATTTTCAAGAGAGTCACCTTTACTAACTTTGTGGATTTTCCACTCGACAAACTTACCACCATAGCAGCTTGTATCTTCGATCAATTCATTTTTTATTTTTAAAATTGCACTTTCTTCATATTTAATTAGCTTGGTAATCCTTAAATGAAAAGCACCATTTTCTAGCTTTTTGATCGATGGCTCATACTGAGATACACGTTCATAATGTTTCTTAAACGCACCTCTTAATGAAGGTAAAGACTGAAATTCAAAAACAAACATAATTGATTGCTGTGAACCTTGTTCAAATTTCAATATGACATCCTTTTCCTAAAGTCGAAGTACATGTCTTGCCAGAGGTAAATATAACGCCCTAATAATGGGCAAAAAATTGTTTGCTAAAATGTTGAGGAACGAAAACAGCAAACTGTTTTTTGTCCTTATTAATTAGCTTGTTATAAGTACTAACCTACCAAACTTATTGTTGAAATAACAATAGCTATTAAAGAAAGCGTTGTAGAAAGCTTAAACCCAGCTTGCCCCTCGTAGGATGAAAGCATTTTTTGTGCTTCATCTAAACTTGTTAAAGTTAAATTTCGAATAGAAAAAGTAACTGATAATTGACCGGATACCATTTTGACAGAAGTTATATCACCGGGGATTTTAGTATGTGGCTCTAGGCTATGATCAATCTCAGTTAGCGCTTTTCTAAAATTAGTGAGTTGAGAACTATAGCCTTTTAACTTACCGTTTTTGAAAACGTGATAAAACCGTGGAGTAAATTCAGCTAACTCATTTAGAGTTTCGACTATTTTGTTGTTTAGCTCCAAAAGCTTTCTATTGATTTCGTTCACCTAACCTCCTTGTACTTATAACGCCCGCATAAGGGGCTGATAATAGTTTGCTAAAATTGTGTAGCGAAGCGAAACCGAGCAAACTGTTAGCAGTCCCGCTTGAAATTCTTGTTAGGTTTCAGTTGCTAATAACTCCATTGCGACAGCTAGCTTTATTTGTTGGATCTTACTTAATTTATGGCGATATTCTAGAAGAGTAAAAGTATCCATGCCTGTACATTCGGGACAATCTAGCTCGACTTCTACTCTACCAACCATCCGTGATTCTATAAGTAACCAATAATAAACAATTCTGTCATCAGGAAAAGAGTCTAAAACAATGACTTTAGTTGTATCTAAGTCATTATCTAAAAAGAAGGTTTTTACGTGAGACTCAGCTGATTTTGAAAATACAGATGAAGTGTTTTTTAAAAGCTCCGACTTTATTTCCTTTTCAGTTTTAGAGCCAACCAATTTCACAACATTCTCCTTGAAACCTAACGCCCGCATAAGGGGCTGATAATAGTTTGCTAAAATGTGAAGCGAAGCGGAACCGAGCAAACTGTTAGCAGTCCCGTGCTTAATGCGCTTGTTAGGCTTACTCTACTTTATCCTTTAGGGCTTCAAAAAGCTCTAAGTAACCATTAATCCTTTTTAAAACGGTGTACTCATCACCATTTTTCATTCTCAAATAAAAACCTTTTTTATCAATCTCGTCATCTCCATCGCTATCTGGAGCTTCTGATAATTCACTTATCTCGCTCCATTTATAGAAAATAGTATTCTTTTTATAATTAACGCTAATCCCACTTTCATAAGTACTAATAACGGGAAATATATTTTTGTCTATCCAACCTAACCAGAAAAGTAACACCGTAAATAATATTGTTCCACCAACTACTAGTAACCAATCAAAAGGCGCACCTCGAAGCCAGCCTCCAATGAAGCTCACACCACCTAATAGAAATAAATATTTACCGTGATAAAAGTGCTCGAACAAATCAACCTTTTCATAATCAAAGGTTTTAATCATTTCACTGCTGTTATAAGTCATTTATAGTCACAAATTTTAATTTGATAGTGATTCCGATTGAAGTAAGCCTAACGCCCCATTCAGGGGCTGATAATAGCTTGCTAAAATTGTGTAGCGAAGCGGAACCGAGCAAGCTGTTAGCAGTCCCGTTACTGTAATGGCTTGTTATATGTTTTAACTCTGACAGACTTCGTGATCACTATCCCTGCATGCGAAAGGCTTTACGATTTCTCCAAGTTTTTCAACCAAAAAACGAGATACTAACTCAGCATCTTTAACTATCGATGGATCCGTCTTTTTCTCAAAACCTTTGTATTTAAATCCAACTGTAAATTGTGTTTGTGAATAATTGTCGGACGTATCTACTTGTGTTTTTATATTGTAAGTGATTCGTTCCTTTTCAAAAGTGCCTGCATATTTAGGAAACTTTTCATCTAAAGCTTTGTAAAGATCTTCAGTAAACATTTTCTGAGATATTTCTTTCAAATCACTTTCTGTTAAATTTACAGCCTTTACTGTTGAGAAGGTAGATTTGGTGCAATCATCGCACTCTGAACTCCAAAAATACATGAATAAACCCAATGCAAATACAACTAGTAAAAACTTCTTAAATGGCGGTGCCACGATTCCTCCTTAAACATATAACGCCCACATTAAGGGGCTTTTTTATTAGTTTGCTAAAATTGTGTAGCGCAGCGAAACCGAGCAAACTGTAAAAAGTCCCGCTTTAATTGCTTGTTATATGTTAAACCAAGCTTTCGCGGTATTACCGCCTTAACCTGAGCGCTTGATAAAACACATAAGCTTAAATATTTAAATAAACCTAAAAGTTTAACTGGAATAGAAAAGTGAGTATTGAATTCACTCCCTGAACATTAAGGCTTATTCCTTTAAATTAATGCCATACTTTAAATTCTTAACCACGTTTTAACAACGAATATTTTCAAGAATTCTGAACAACATATAACGCCTACTTAAGCGGAAAAATATAGTTGGCTACAATGTTGAGCGGAGTGAAAACAGCCAACTGTATTTTTTCCGTTTGAAGTTCTTGTTAGCTTTTTAGTAATCCACCATAACCCAAGAAGGTCTTTCGCGATCACTCCAAGCATTGCAGTCACCAGCACCTTTTACAGTGACCGATTTCCCTTGAGCTGCTGCGGATAAAAGTAATGCATACATTGCCTTACCATGATCAGTATTAGCATCAAATGCCCATTCATGACCAGGGCAGCTGGATGGTGGCGTTGTGTGATTTTGCACTGCAAACATAATGACACCCGCACCATTATTTTTTTCATGAGCATAAATACGTGTCACTTTTCCTGAACCATCTCCTGCAAATGCAGAAGGTGAGATCAACACAAAGATCATAGAAATAAATAATTTTCTCATCGGTAAATCCTAGTTATATTGAAAGCTAACGCCACATTAAGCGGCTATTTATTGTTGGCTAAAATATGTGAGGCACGAACAAAAGCCAACTGTAAATTGTCCGATTGAATGCCTTGTTATATATTTTTTAATATGTGCAACCAAACCAGTTAGTTACACTACGTTTTACTACTATAACTGCAACACTACCGCAACGTAAACCTGAACGCGAATACTATAGAATTTACAGCTTTATTTGCCGAAGCATTGCAAAACTAAACCTAAAAATATACCCAAAGAATTCACTACTAAATGCTAATAAAAACGAATAAACCTGATAGCGTTTTATATTGAATTAGTTGCGGTATATAACGCTTTGCTAAGGGGCAATTGACTGTTGGCTATACTTGCGCGAAGCGCCAAGCCAACTGTTAATTGTCCCAGTGAGTTTACGAACGAACTTGAGCAACTTGTTATGCATTCTCTGCTACCAAGTAGTTCCCAATCTCATCATCTGTTTTAAATAGCGATAAATAAGTATCTATAAACCACTCTTTAGCGCCATTAACCGCCAATACTTGTTCGCGTGTAACTTGATAACAGTCGAAAATATCGTCATTACTAAATGGAGAGTCCTCACCATTTTGAATTGTGAAAATTCGACCTTTTTCATTTGTATAGATATGACAAGTGACTGCGCAATCTTCTTGATTGGTGTTTGGCCATTCACCTGTAATAAATGAAAGCCAAATATGGCGGTCGTTTTGATGCTCAAGCATAGCAAGACAAAAAGCAGTTTCACCTTCATCACTATATTTAAACATACCACGGATAAATTTATTCTCGTGATCTCTACCGCACTTACATTTGCGATAATATTCTTTTCGATTCTCAATCATCGGCATTTTCGCCATACTTCCGTGAATGCATAACGCCCTGTTAACAGGCAAAAAATAGTTGGTTAAAATTAGCGACGACGGAGCAAAACCAACTGTTTTTTGTCCTTGTTTAACAGCTTGTTAGGGTTTCTTGTTACAAGCCCCAGCAAAACCACAATCACCGTTTATAAAAGCTAAATCAGTAATTTCTAGATTTGGATATGCTTCAGTTCTACGACCAAAGCCAATAATACCAACTTGACGATTTATTAATGTTAAATAGACCGCAGGGTAAGGCGTTTGTTGGAAAAATAGTACAACATATACGTTTTCAAATTTATGAGTAAGTAAATTTAACTCTTTAACCGTTTGTACTTTATAAGTCCCGAATTCGTCTGCCCACTCATGATAACCACGAGAAATATTATCATTTAATAATTTTATACGTAGGTTATTACCTATGATATTTATTTCTTTATCGATGTCCCAACCACAGTTTTTAGTTATGCTAATTACATCAAACATTTGTGTTCTACACTCTTGTTTTTCTTCATCAACAGAAATATTTACCGTTGTGCCATAAATTGTTGAGTACTCATATTTTTGAGCAAAGGATGTGAAAGATAGAAAAACGATTAAAAATGCTAGATATTTGATTGGAACCTCCCTGAAACCCTAACGCCCACATTAAGGGGCTTTTTAATAGTTTGCTAAAATGTGTAGCGCAGCGAAACCGAGCAAACTGTAAAAAGTCCCGCTTTAATTGCTTGTTATATGTTAAACCAAGCTTTCGCGGCACTGCCGCCAACACCTGAGCACTTGATTAAACCACATAGTTTAAATTTATAAACACACTTAAAAGTTTAACAAGCTAATAGAAAAAGAAATGTGACGTTAATCCATTAACCTGATTGAGTAAATACCTTTTAAGTGCGCCCTAACCTAATGTTACTTTGAACAAATTTGTTAAACAACACCAAGTTTAAAACCTTAAATAAACCCTTTGATAAAACCACGTTAAACCTTTAACGAAGCAACCAACCATAGAATTCTGAACAACATATAACGCCCCTGTTAAGCGGATTAAAAATGTTTGGCTATAATCGCGAAGCGATGGCCAAGCTTTTTAAGTCCGATTGAACGCCTTGTTATATATTTTTTAATATGTGCAACCAAACCAGTTAGTTACACTACGTTTTACTACTATAACTGCAACACTACCGCAACGTAAACCTGAACGCGAATATTACAGAATTTACAGCTTTACTTGCCAAAGCATTACAAATAATAAAATCTAAAATATACCCAAAGAATTCACTACTAAATGCTAATAAAAACGAATAAACCTGATAGCGTTTTATATTGAATTAGTTGCGGTATATAACGCCCACATTAAGGGGCTTTTTATTAGTTTGCTAAAATTGTGTAGCGCAGCGAAACCGAGCAAACTGTAAAAAGTCCCGCTTTAATTGCTTGTTATATGTTAAACCAAGCTTTCGCGGCACTGCCGCCAACACCTGAGCACTTGATTAAACCACATAGTTTAAATTTATAAACACACTTAAAAGTTTAACAAGCTAATAGAAAAAGAAATGTGACGTTAATCCATTAACCTGATTGAGTAAATACCTTTTAAGTGCGCCCTAGCCTAATGTTACTTTGAACAAATTTGTTAAACAACACCACGGTTTAAAAACCAAATTGAATTGTTTGATTGCACAAAGTTAACCTTAAACGAAGCAACCAACCACAGAATTCATGAAAACATATAACGCCCCATTCAGGGGCTGATAATAGCTTGCTAAAATTGTGAAGCGAAGCGGAACCGAGCAAGCTGTTAGCAGTCCCGTTACTGTAATGGCTTGTTAGCTCTTCTCTTTAAGAAGCCTTTTAACTTCAGCTATTTGTTTAGAACAACTATCGTTAGCTTTTCTATACAATTTGAGATATTTATCCTCAACGTTTTTTATTGAGCCTTCATCATGTCCTATATTTTTGTACACACTTGTTAATAAAGCAGTTGCTAATACTGGGTTTGATTTTCCACTTTCTAATTCTTTTGTAGCTATTTCATTTAAGCAATCACCTAAATTAGTCAAAGCTATTTCGATATCGCTTTGAGCAAAACTAACTCCAGATAATGGTATATATAATAATGCACATAGTTTCCAAATTTTCATCATACTTCCTTGAAGTGCTAACGCCCTAATAATGGGCAAAAAATTGTTTGCTAAAATGTTGAGGAACGAAAACAGCAAACTGTTTTTTGTCCTTGTTTATTAGCTTGTTAGGTGAACAATACACCAAACTACGCTTTCGATTGTATTTTATGCCCACACTTGCAGCAATAAAAATATTTATAAACAAACTCATTAGGTAAAAGCCAAGTTTGGAATTTACTACGATTAGATTCAAGTAGCTTAACTACAGTACCAGAATGAACTAAAGCTCGTTTATTACAACTAGGACATTTATAAAAAGCTGTAATCATGATCGCCGACCAGCCAAGAGCGACTACAAAAATTATAAAAGGGATAAACAGGTTTATTGCTATGAAAATAATAGGAAGAATAAGCCAAAACAATTTAGCTGTAATTGATGATGCTAACCAATAATAATTAAACAAAAACTTATTCAAAACACCAATCCCTGTAGTTCACCTAACGCCCCATTCAGGGGCTGATAATAGCTTGCTAAAATTGTGAAGCGAAGCGGAACCGAGCAAGCTGTTAGCAGTCCCGCTACTGTAATGGCTTGTTATATAACTTTGTTACCACAAGCCGGACAATAACATTGCTCAGATTTCTTACCAAGCTCTAAGACTATAGGCACAAGGTTAAGATTACATTTGGAACAAGTTAAATTGTTTTTACGAGCGGTACGTACAAAGTAAAAACTTAAACCAAGTACTAGAACGGCTACAATTACAATTGGAAATGCGTAATCTGGAAACCAAACTACACCTGCAAACATTAAGAATAAAACAACCCATAAAGTATTTGCCGCATTTTGATAAATTTGCTGCTCTTTTAATATTTCGTCTCTATCTTCCTGATAACTCATGAGCCTTCCATAGTTATATAACGCCCACATTAAGGGGCTTTTTATTAGTTTGCTACAATGTGTAGCGCAGCGAAACCGAGCAAACTGTAAAAAGTCCCGCTTTAATTGCTTGTTATGTGGTTAGCCCAACTCTCGCGGCACTGCCGCCAAAACCTGAGCATTTGATTAAACCACATAGTTTAAATTTATAAACACACTTAAAAGTTTAATCGGCTAATAGAAAAAGAAATGTGATGTTAATCCATTAACCTAAATAAAAAATACCTTTTAAGTACAACCTAACTTGATGTTACTTAAAACGATTTGTTTAAACAACACCAAATTTTTAATGCGTTGCGAATTATTTGATTGAGCAAATTTGATGCTTGAACGAAGTTGCTAACCAGTGAATTCTGAAAAACACATAACGCCCTGTTAAGGGGCTGATTAATGTTTGGCTAAAATGTGTAGCGAAGCGAAACCGAGCCAAACGTTAGCAGTCCCGTGCTTAAACAGCTTGTTAGGTGCCGTTTTGGTAATTATCCAATAGAGCGAAAAGCTCTTCTGATTTTTCAATATGGACAGGAATATGGATTTCACCTTTTTTACCTGCATCGACAATTACAACTGGCATTCCGTTACTATTAAATGGAAACGCTTTTTTGATTGAAACTAATTCAAAACTTCTTTTGAACAGCCAATAATTTCTACCGGTTATTACCCCATTTTCTATTGTAACTCTCGCACATTTTAATAGTACGCTGATTAAAAACGCGAAAGTTAAGCTAAAAACGAAAATGATAAGAAAAGCGATTGGAACATGAGATAACTTTATATGCTCAAAAGTCACGGCTATATCGAAACCTGTAGAAACTAGTCTAACTAGCATCAACAGAATAAATCCCACGGACAGAATAACAAACAGCTGCCGCGTCATAAATTTCGCTAGCTCTTTCCATTTAACTTCGTAGACTTCCAACTACCTCTCCTAGGCACCTAACGCCGTAATATGGGGCGTATAAATGCTTGGCTATAATCGCGAAGAATGAGCGCCAGCCAAGCTTTAGACGTCCCATCCATAATTACCTTGTTATATTGCAAAGTTTACTACTATCCATTTGATAAAATGAACTATTAAATGGAAATTTGTCAGGAAAACCACCTGTTAAATCAACAAATTCTGATTTAGTAATAACTTCACGTTCTAGCTCGAAGTACCACCACATACCGTAGAAAGCCCTAAACCAATAAAAGAAAAACACGATACCTACGAATACGAAAATCCAGTTACTCTTTGTAGACCTAGTTACTACTTTTTTGCTCAGCAATAAAAACCAAACAAAAAATAGAATAGCAATTCCGAGAAAAACAAAATAAGGATCAAAGTAGCTATTGGTAGTCAATTGCCATTTCAAATAAATACAACTTCTTAAGTCGTTCGTTAACGACAAAATTAGTTCCACTTTAAATAAGAAATAGATTACTACTATGGGACTAACGAGATAAAAAACCTCGTAATCTATTTCTTTACTGCGCTTGTTGATTTAGACGCACTCCTTTGCAATATAACGCCCACATTAAGGGGCTTTTTAATAGTTTGCTAAAATGTGTAGCGCAGCGAAACCGAGCAAACTGTAAAAAGTCCCGCTTTAATTGCTTGTTATATGTTAAACCAAGCTTTCGCGGCACTGCCGCCAACACCTGAGCACTTGATTAAACCACATAGTTTAAATTTATAAACACACTTAAAAGTTTAACAAGCTAATAGAAAAAGAAATGTGACGTTAATCCATTAACCTGATTGAGTAAATACCTTTTAAGTGCGCCCTAACCTAATGTTACTTTGAACAAATTTGTTAAACAACACCAAGTTTAAAACCTTAAATAAACCCTTTGATAAAACCACGTTAAACCTTTAACGAAGCAACCAACCATAGAATTCTGAACAACATATAACGCCCCATTAATGGGCAAAAAATTGTTGGCTAAAATAGCGACGAAGGAGCAAAAGCCAACTGTTTTTTGTCCCTGTTTAATGGCTTGTTATAAGCCTATTCACCATTTGGGATAGCTACTTTTCCAATCACATATTTATGAATTAAAATATAACTAGCAATTAATATTGAGCAACCAAGAAGTATTAAACTAAAGTTTTCATTAATTAGAATTTTACTTTCGTTAAGAAGTTCACGATACCCGATATTTTCTGATGATACTCCAAGTTGGTAACCTACCACAGTAAGAATAACAACCCAAATACAGGAGCCAAGCGAAGTAAATATAGAAAACCGGTAAAAATTCATTTTTGATATTCCAGCAGGAATTGAAATAAGTTGCCGTACAACAGGAATAAGCCGACAAACAAAAGTTGCCAAATCGCCATATTGACAAAAAATAGATTCCGCTCTTTTTAATTTATCTGAATCAATGAAAAAATACTTTCCCCAGCGATACAGGAAAGGACGTCCAAGCTTAAGAGAAAGAAAATAATTGATGGAAGCACCTATTAGTGAACCTGCTACCCCACCTAAAACTATTAAAGCAACCGCATATTCTATGTCAGTTCCTGGATAGAACTCCCCCCTCGCAGCCATAAAACCCGCGGGAATAATTACAATTTCACTTGGAAAGGGAATAAAAGAGCTTTCTATCGCCAT
Source organism: Thalassotalea insulae (assembly GCF_030161395.1). Taxonomy (NCBI): domain Bacteria; kingdom Pseudomonadati; phylum Pseudomonadota; class Gammaproteobacteria; order Alteromonadales; family Colwelliaceae; genus Thalassotalea; species Thalassotalea insulae. Next base: position 4,017,249 of record NZ_BSST01000001.1, on the reverse strand, counting down.
TAAAGCTATAACGATTAAAGGGCCCCAAGTTAAACAGAGACGAGATAATTCTTCGACAAAAGGCAATAAATATTCAATCAAAACATCTACCCATGAAATTACTCCAAACTTTAAAGGCTTATAACGCCTCATTAAGAGGCAAAAAATTGTTGGCTAAAATTAGCGACGAAGGAGCAAAAGCCAACTGTTTTTTGTCCTGCTTTAATGACTTGTTATACGTTATTTTCTCGAACCCCGTTCTTTATGCCAATAGGCAGCTTCCATAGAGGTTTGCTTAATAATCTGATCCTGACTTTTCTCTTGGGGCCAAATTTCGATGAGATACTTTTGCCCTGGTACCGGCTTTTGAAAATATTCATCATCCTCTTCATCATAGTCGTAGTCGTTGTCTAAACCGATAATAGAGTAACGAACTCGATACTCACATTTCTCTAGGTTTAGAGGATATACTTCTTCGTGAGCCCACTGGCATAGAAAAACAGGTTCTTCACCTGGGCGATATGAAACTTCAACTATATCTGTATACTCTTCATTGATTTCAGGCTTTTCCGCGTAAAGATTAATATCGAGATCAATGACTGAATCCTTTGGCCTAGCTGTAAAAAATATGCGTTCTGGAGTAGCAGCACCGCAAAGCCCATTATTTTGACCCTTAAATTGTTCTTCACAAGAATCATAATCATCGGGATCTTCTGACTCTATATAGAATTGACTGTAACAAACGTCAATAAGTCCAGAGAATAATTTTTTATACTTCAGTTCTGCCATGATGTTCCTATTAACGTATAACAGCTTATTAGTAGGAATAATTCTCGGTTTCTGTCGTAAACCTGTCTACTAATAATTTCAATTTAATTGAACACACATTAATACATTAATATCTTTATATCAATAACTTATTCAAATATTACACCTACGATCTAGTTGTAGAAAGCGAGAAATTTTCTCGTTTTCTGGCGCAAAGCGGGAAAACACCTAAACTGTATATTTATACAGCAATAAAATTTCAAGGAGTAATTAAATATGCCTTCACCATTTTTACAGATGATTGCTGAAAAAATGCATACTCAACGCTATGCAAAACGCACAATTAATACTTATCTTTACTGGATAAAAGGCTATATCAATTTTTGCCATAAATTACACCCCAACCAGTGTGGTGATAGTGAAGTAGAACAGTTTCTAAATTACCTAGCGAATCAGGCAATGGTTGCTCCCAAAACTCAAGCGCTAGCATTAAATGCCTTAGTTTATATGTATAAACAAGTGATCGGTTGTCCATTGTCGATTAACTTAAGCTTTAACAAATCTAAAACCTCTCCTAATCTGCCGGTAGTACTAACAAAAAAAGAAATAATCGAGCTGCTTAACGCAGTGGATTCGAATCATGCGCTTATTTGTCGATTAATGTACGGTTCTGGATTACGTGTAATGGAAGCGGTGAGATTGCGAGTGCATGATATTGACTTTGATTACCATACAATTCAAATATGGCGCAGTAAAGGTGGCAAAAACCGACGAGTTACCTTAGCTCCCGAACTTGTCGGTGAATTGAAAACACAAATTAAACTCGCCAGAGCATTATTTGAGCGAGATAAAATGAGCCCTAATTATTCAGGGGTTTGGCTCCCCAATCGACTAGATAAAAAATATCCCAATGCCCCATTTGAATTTGGCTGGCATTATCTGTTCCCTTCACAGCGGTTAAGTATAGAAGCTAATAGCACGAAAGTAAGACGCCATCATATTGATGAAACTTGCCTGAGAAAAGCACTGAAAAAGGCTGTCGCCAAAACGCATATTGAAAAACGTGTAACTTGCCATACCCTGCGTCATTCCTTTGCCACGCATTTACTACAACGTGGGGCAGACATTCGCACTGTACAGGAACAATTAGGGCATACCGACCTCCGTACTACGCAAATTTATACCCATGTCATCGAATGTGGTGCTAATGGCGTGCGCAGCCCGTTGTCTGATATTTATTAAGAATCCTTAATACAACAAAAAAGGCTATGCATTACTACATAGCCTTTTGATGTTTCATTCTATTTATTGATTACAATAAGCTTGAAAGAATGGTATTTAAGGTTTCACTCGGGCGCATCGCTTTCGCTGCTAATTCAGCATCTGCAAAATAATATCCGTCAATATCCATAGCCGGACCCTGAGCACTGTTTAACTCAGCAACAATTTTTTCTTCTTGCTTAGTTAACGCTTGAGCAACCGCAGTAAAAGCGGTTTTAAGTTCTTCATCTGCTGTTTGCTCTGCTAATGCCTGTGCCCAGTACATCGCTAAATAGAAGTGCGAACCACGGTTATCTAACTCACCTACTTTACGTGATGGTGATTTATTCTCATCCAAAAATTTACCGGTTGCAGCATCTAAGGTATCAGCTAATACTTGTGCCTTGGCGTTCCCTGTTGTTACTGCTACATGTTCAAGTGATGCCGCTAATGCTAAAAATTCACCTAAAGAGTCCCAACGTAAGTGGTTTTCTTTATTAAATTGCTGAACATGCTTAGGCGCACTACCACCAGCACCAGTTTCAAATAAGCCACCACCGTTCATTAATGGCACGATAGATAACATTTTCGCCGATGTGCCTAATTCTAGAATAGGGAATAAATCGGTTAAGTAATCACGTAATACGTTACCCGTTACCGAGATAGTATCTTCGCCATTTTTACAACGGGCTAAGGTAAATTTACACGCATCCACTGGCGCCATAATACGAATATCTAAACCACTGGTGTCGTGATCGGCTAAATAGGTATTAACCTTTTTGATCATTTCCGCGTCATGACCACGGTTTTCGTCTAACCAGAATATTGCAGGTGTATTCGTTGCTCGAGCACGAGATACTGCTAATTTCACCCAATCTTGAATCGGCGCATCTTTGGCCTGACACATACGGAAGATATCACCTTGCTCTACGTTTTGTTCAATCAAGGTCTCTCCGTTAGCATCGACCACACGCACTTTACCGTTTGCCGCCATAGTAAAGGTTTTATCGTGTGAACCGTATTCTTCGGCTTTTTGCGCCATTAAACCAACGTTAGGCACTGTACCCATGGTCGTCGGATCAAACGCGCCGTGTTCACGACAGAAATCAACAACCGCAGAGAACACTCCCGCATAGTTACGATCTGGGATCATAAACTTGGTATCTTTTTGCTTACCGTCCGGGCCCCACATTTGACCAGAAGCACGTAATGCCGCAGGCATAGAAGCATCAATAATGACATCGCTTGGTACGTGTAAGTTAGTGATACCTTTATCAGAGTCAACCATCGCCATTTCTGGACGAGTGCCGTAAACTGCTTGTAAGTCGGCTTCAATCTCTGCTTTTTTCTCAGCAGGTAAACGCTCAATCTTAGCGTAGACATCACCAATACCATTGTTAGCATCAACACCTAACTGCTCAAACGTTTCAGCATGTTTTGCAAAGACATCTTTGTAGAACACTTTTACGCAGTGACCAAACATGATCGGATCGGATACCTTCATCATGGTCGCTTTTAAGTGCAATGAAAGTAGTACGTCTTGCGCTTTAGCGTCATCGATTTCTTTTTCGAAAAACTCAACTAAAGCATTTTTGCTCATCACTGACGCATCAATCACTTCTTTATCTAATAACGCTAAGTTTTCTTTTAACACCTTAACGTCACCATTTTCTGCAACAAATTCGATATTAACCGACATATCACCATTAATTGTGACAGACTTTTCACTGCCATAAAAATCACCTGACGCCATATGCGCTACATGTGATTTTGACTCTGTTGACCAAGCTCCCATTGAGTGAGGATTTTTCTTAGCATAGTTTTTTACCGAAGCTGGCGCACGGCGATCTGAGTTACCTTCACGTAAAACAGGGTTTACCGCAGAGCCTAATACTTTGGCGTAAGTTAATTTGATTGACTCTTCCGCTTCATTTTGTGGCTCAGCCGGATAATCCGGTAAGTTATAACCTTTAGCTTGTAATTCTTTAATTGCTGCTTGCAATTGAGGAATAGATGCCGAAATATTCGGTAATTTAATAATATTCGCTTCGGGTGTTTTGGCTAATTCACCTAATTCGCCCAATGCATCACCAATGCGCTGCTCTGGTGTTAAATATTTAGGGAAGTTCGCGATAATACGACCCGCTAAAGAAATATCGCGTGTTTCCACATTGATACCAGATGAAGCTGTGAAGGCTTTTACTATGGGTAATAATGAATGCGTCGCAAGCGCTGGCGCTTCATCGGTAATGGTATAAATGATGTTAGATGATTCTGTGGTCATTTTTTATCCTACGTTAATCAGCGAGTATGCAATAAAGTGAATACAAAACTAAAATATCAGCATAGATATTCGCTTTATGAAAATTTTTTTTGCGCGCGCATAGTATAGGATCCAGGTAGCTAACACAAGAACCGCCTATACGGCCAAATAAAAAAGCAAGCTATCCTACAACAATTCACTTAAGGTAGAAAGAGCCGACCTCGCCAGGTCGTACCTGTTATAAATCCATCAACAACCGTATACCGCAGTATTTAATTTAGCCCTTGTTAAATGATAACTAGTGCATAAATCCCAATATCGAGATTTAAGTAGCTGTTTTTTTATCCCACTTTCGAGACTCGTTTACAAAACAACAACACCTCAACCGGTTAACTCATTGTAATTTCTAAATATTGTTTATTTGGTACTCCGCATGCACTGCTAATACAAAGTTTGCATTGAGAAGCTAAATGGATATTGTCAGAAAAAAAACGAATCGCACGCGCATCTCTTATAAATCAGTAATAGTTGCATGCCTAATCATCGCGCTTAGCTGGGCATTGTTGTCGGCTGCTAGTTCACAACGTAAGGTTTCGGCAAGTAACGTCTTGCTCGATACAGTCAAACAGGGAACATTACAAATAGACGTACGCGGTATTGGGGTATTAGTGCCAAAAGAAGTTTACTGGGTGGCCGCTGAGGTTAATGGGCGAGTAGACAAAATTTATATAAAAGCCGGCGCAGCGGTTAAAAAGGGCGATTTAATCGTTTCAATGAAAAACCCTGCCCTTACCCAGCAACTGGAAGAAAGTCTATGGGAGCAGGAAGAGATGCAAGCCCAATTAAATGCCCAGCGCGTTGCACTGGAATCTCAGTTACTTGATCAAGAAACGCTGGTAGCAAACAGTAAATTAAATTATGAACGAACGCTACTAACACTCAATGCCCAGCAAACCTTGCTTAAACAAGGCATTGTTGCCATTTCAACCGTTGAGCATGAAGAAGTAAAAATTGAGGTCCAACAATTACGGCAACGCTGGCAACAAGAACAAAAACGTTTAGCAAAAGCGAAAGAAAATTTAGCCGCCCAGAATCGAGCATTTAATGCCCGGCTTAAACGGATGGAACGTACCGTTGCCCGTATGCAGCATTTAGTGGATAGCTTAACCGTCAGAGCAAGCATCGATAGCATTGTTCAGGAAATGCCCTTGGAACTTGGTCAGCAAGTATCATCAGGCACCAATATCGCAAAACTTGCCCGTAACGATGAGTTCATTGCCGAAATTCGCGTACCGGAAAAACAAATTTATCAAATAGCGTTGACACAGCCCGTCACGCTGGACACCAAGACCAGTAAAGTTTCCGGTATTATCACTCGCATTGAACCTGTAGTGGTTAATGGCACTGTTCAAGTCGATGTCGCGATTACCGGCCAACTGCCTAAGGAAGCTCGGCCTGAGCTTACCGTTGATGGCGTAATACATGTTGCCAACCTGGAAAACACCGCCTATATCAAACGACCAATGTTTGCCAAGGCTAATTCTACCGGCAAGGTCTACATGGTTGATCACGACACCAGAGAAGTCGCACTTACTGAGGTGCAATTTGGGCGTTCATCACAAACTCACATTGAAATTTTAAACGGTCTTGCTATTGGCGATAACGTGGTAATATCCGACGTATCGTCGTGGAAAGAAAAACAAATACAAGCGATACAATAAGGAACTGTTATGAAAGAATCATCAAATAACGCTTTGGTCACCCTGACCGCACTAGACAAAGTATTTTACACCGACGATGTTGAAACACACGCTTTAGAACAGGTAAACCTGACAATTAATCAGGGTGAATACGTGTCAATTTCCGGCGCTTCAGGCTGTGGCAAGTCCACGTTACTTTCCATTTTAGGTTTACTGGATACGCCAACAAATGGTCAATATCATTTATCGGGGCACGATGTCACTAGCCTGGATAAAGATCAACGGGCAGCAATTCGTAATGAAAAGATTGGTTTTATCTTTCAGGCATTTAACCTGATCAGTGATTTAACTGTGGAAGAAAATGTCGAACTGCCATTGTCATACCGTGAAGACATAGATAAATCAACACGTAAAAAACTGGTTAAAGAAGCCTTAGCACAAGTCGATATGCAACATAGAGCAAATCATTTTCCGTCACAGTTGTCAGGTGGTCAGCAACAACGTGTCGCCGTAGCCAGAGCAATTGCCGGTAAACCTGCCATTTTGCTGGCTGATGAACCAACGGGTAACCTTGATTCAAAAAATGCGGGGGCTGTTATGGACCTACTGGACAAGTTACATGCCGGTGGGGCAACTATTTGTATGGTTACCCATGACCCACGTTCAGCAAGTCGAGCCGACCGAATTATCGAAATATTTGACGGTAAAATAGTTGCTGACCAAATTTCTGAAACCACAAATGCCATTGCCGTTTAGTATTTTTTAAGGACAAAATTATGGTTTCAATAGAGCTAAAATATTCATTACGCATGTTACTGAAAAAGCCGTTGTTTACGGCGTTAACTGTGCTAATAGTTGCGATCGGCCTTGGCCTCACCGTTTACAGCTTTTCATTGCTAAACAACCTGGTTTTTAAACCTTTATATCTCAACAGTGAAACTGAAATTTTTGCTGTCGAGGGAGAATTTGACCATAGCCATTTATTCCGAACCCGTGTAGACCCATATCATGTTAATCAAGCGGTTGCACAGTCAGGCCTGTTTGAACAACACGGCTTTTACTCAAGAGGAACTACATTTATTGGGGGTGGTTCCAGCAAGCACAGTGCATTATTCACCGCTCAAAAAATGAATGCCAGTTACATAAGCTGGAATCTCGCAAGTTTTACCGGTATACAACCCCACTTTGGTCGTTTTCTAACAGCCGATGATTTTGCCGAAGGCGCTGAACCTGTCGTGGTACTGAGCTATCCGGTTTGGCAGAAATATTTTAATGCTGACCCAAACGTAATGAATCAACAACTGGCATTAGACGCTTTACCCGGACGTATTGTCGGTGTTATGCCACAAGGATTTTCTTTTCCGGATTATGCAGAAATTTGGCAGCCCTTAACTGAAGCGCTGGTTAACCCAACGAAGGCCTCTTACAACAGCTTATTTTCCTATGCAAAATTAAAAGCTGGCGTATCACTTGAGCAAGCTAAAACGGCCTTTGCTAATTTCAATAAAGAACTTGCCACCACGATAGAAGACGATTACCGATATCGTATCCCTAATAGTGGTGAATATTTACAAATCACACCATTTAAAAAAGCCAGTATCACCCAATACTACAATGTCTTTATCGCCCTTTTGTTAGTGGTATTTCTCATCTTGTTATTGGCATGTATCAATGTCAGCAATTTATTACTTGCCCGCGTAAATGAGCGTATTAAGGAAATTGCCATTCGTGTTGCCTTGGGTATTCCACGCAAAAAACTAATCATTCAGATGCTATGGGAAAGTGTTGTTATCTGTAGTTTGGGAGGAGCACTCGCACTGCTATTCGCGGCATATGGCATAGAATTGACCAATCAAATGTTTGAAGCAACCTTCGCCGTTAACCACGAAAAACCCTTTTGGTGGGCATTAACCATCGACAGTACCTGTATATTGATACTGATTGTTGCTGTGGCGGCAATGATTTTAACTACCGGCCTGATCCCGGCGATTAAGGCGTTGCAGAATGATTTTAACGCGGTAATTCGGGATGGAACTCGTGGGGCACTAGGTAAAAAAGCCGCCGCTTCGAGTAAATTGTTAGTGACTTCTGAAATCGCCCTTTCCTGTGTTGTCTTGGTGCTAGCGACGCTTTTACTGTCAACCGGCTACTTTGCCAGCATAGCAGACTATGGTGTTGAAACGGAGCAACGCCTGACAGCCGAATTACAACTTCCACCGGAGAAATACCAGTTACGCCGAGATACCGAGTTTGAACATCAGGATCGTGTCGCCCGTGCTCAACTTTTTTATAAGATCAAAGCTGCAATTGAAAATATGCCAAACTTTAAAGCGGTTGCCATGATGAGTCAGTTGCCAGGAACGGGAGAAGGTACAAGTTACTTTGAAATAGAAGGCAGAGCAGCTGAAGTATTTAATGAAAACCCTTATAGCAATAACGAAGTTATTGCCCGAGGCTCATGGCAAGCCTTAGGCATGCGGATAATTCAGGGGCGTGATTTTGATCACCGGGACGGTGAAGAAGATTTGTATAATATTATTATTAACGAATCAATTGCCCGCGATTTTTTCCCCGATGGTGACGCCGTTGGCAAGCGAGTGCGCCGTGTTCATCGTACTGGAGCAAGTGATACCTGGAATACAATTGTCGGTGTAGTTTCTGACAGCTATCATGGTTCTACCATGCGCTCTTCCAGCGCGTCATATAATTCCTATCATCCCAATGACAACATTGGTTTTATGAGCTTATCGATCGCCATTCATTATAGCGGAGATCAGGTAGAAGCCATTCGTACGCTTAACCAGGCAGTGGCAAATGTTGACCCGGACGTTGGTATTTTTCATGTGCAAAGCTATGACAACTTGATACGACAACCCGTCAAAATGCTATTATCGGTCACAAAAATATTCATGTTTTGTGGTATTGTTGCCGTCATTTTAGCGGCGAGTGGTATCTATGCCATGTCTGCGAACAGCATTATTCAACGCACACAGGAAATTGGCATCAGACGCGCCATCGGCATACCTGATAGAAAAATCATCCATATGTTTTTAAAACAGGCAGGCACTCAGCTCCTGATAGGTTTATCTGTCGGCGTTGCCTTGTCTGTTGCCATAGCAAATTATATATCTGACACCATTATCATCAATCCGGAAAGTTATGGTATTGCCCTGTTTGCTATTCCAACATTGATTTCTTTAATGGTTTTGTTAGCCACCATTATTCCAACCCAAAATGTTTTAAGGTTGGAACCTAGTGATGCTCTGCATTATGATTAGGGCGTGATAAGCTGTCAGTTGATACATGGCGAAGCACAACGATTGGCCGGAAAATGTATCAAATAAAGGCACAGCACATTCTAACAAGAATAACGGCGGTCGAATGACCGCCTGTTTTTAACGAAAATAAAAATAATTTTATGACTAATTTGCCTGCAAATATTTTAATTGCTGACGACGATTCCGATATTTTATCTGCCTTATCATTAGCGCTAAAAGGGAAACAATACCGGGTGACAACGGCCAGTACTCCCCATCAAGTGCTGACGTTATTGTCTCGCAAGCAATTCTGTTGTTTACTCATCGATTTAAACTACAGCCAGGACACCACATCAGGCAAGGAAGGTATTTCTCTGGTTCAATCAATACGTAAAATTGATAAACATGTCCCCATTATTGCAATTACCGGATATGGTAGTATTGATATTGCCGTATCGGCGATGCAGTCAGGAGCAAATGACTTTATTGAAAAGCCCTGGCGTAATAACCAGCTACTGACGAAAGTTGGGCAGCACACAGAACATGTAGCAACCCTAAGAAAAAATCAAAAACTGCTTCAGGAAAATCAGTTACTAAAACAACATAAACAAGTACCGCTTATCGCCCAGTCTCAAGCTATGCAAACGCTGCAAGAACAAATTAACCGTATCGCACTCAGTGATATGAATATTTTACTGACGGGAGAAAACGGTACTGGCAAATCATTATTGGCTTCTTATATTCATCAGCAATCTAAGCGTAACGATCACAGCTTTATTACAGTGAATATGGGCGGCATAAGCGAGAGTTTGTTTGAAAGCGAAATGTTTGGCCATGTAAAAGGCGCGTTTACCGATGCCAAAGAAGATAGAGTTGGCCGTTTTGAGCTGGCATCGCAAGGCACTTTATTCCTGGATGAAATAGCTAACATCAATATCAACCAACAAGCTAAGCTATTGCACGTACTGGAAGAGCGAAAATTTGAACGCGTCGGAAGTAATATTACGTTAGATAACGATGTACGCTTAATTTCCGCAACCAATGCAGACTTAACCGAGATGATCAATGATGGCCAGTTTCGCCAAGATTTACTGTATCGGCTAAACACCATCGAACTGCGTGTTCCACCACTAAGAGAAAGAACTGAAGACATCTTGCCATTGGCGGAGCACTTCCTGGAAAGATTATGCAATAAATACCATTTAGATAAAAAAGAATTAGCGCAGCAGGCTATTGAATTTATGCTGCTTTATCAGTGGCCAGGTAATATTCGAGAACTGCATCACACCATGGAGCGGTCAATATTTTTATCGAACAGTGAATACATAGAGTTGGCACACTTAAACTTACCAGGCGAGCAGACATTAGCTAGCAAAAACAGCCATGAACCTTCAGACTTAACATTAGAGCAAATTGAAAAAAGCGTGATCATTGAGCGATTACAACGATTTAACAATGATCCTTTACAAACCGCGCAATCTCTAGGCTTATCTCGAAGTGCCTATTACCGTCGGCTCGACAAATACCGATTAAACGTCTGCTAAATGAAAAACACGAACCGCCATGAGTCGTTTGAACGACAAATCACCAAAACCAGCCTTTATCTGTCGCTTGTGCCCGGTCTGCTGTTAGCGGTATTTCTTTATTTGGCAGAGATATCAATTTACTTAAAAATCATTATCTTTGTGTTTTGTAGTAGCGTACTCTTCATCGGCCATATATTTATCTGGCGCCGACTCAGCAATCAATTAAGAACGACCACCAATGTTATCGAATCATTAATTGTGGGAGACACTACATTAAGGCCTAATTCCGCGGTGAAAAGTGGCGCGCTAGCCGAACTCAATCAGGTGATCAATATCGCTGCAGAACAGCTGGCGGAACAAAGGCTGCTATCGAAAGAGCATCACATCGCGATGTCTAAAGTATTAGAGCATATCAATGTTGCGGTTATTTGTGTTGATCACAATGGCATCATCACCCTGCTTAACCCCAAAGCCGAACAGTTATTCCATCTTCAGGAAGAGATGATCGGCATGCCGATTGAAATGCTCGGGTTACAAAATAATGTGCTGGAGCAAAGATTTCAGCAGATTGTGACCTTAACGACGGATAAAATTCAAAAGCGTGTATTCTTGCAGAACGACAATTACCAGCTTAATGGCCAAAAGCATACCTTGTTATTCCTAAATGATGTACAGAAATTACTGCAAAATGAAGAGCGTGTCGCTTGGCAACGTTTGCTTCGTGTCCTTAGTCACGAGATAAACAACTCCCTGGCGCCAATATCCTCCATTGGTGAATCACTCACCAATATCCTAAATAATGAAACTGGCCAGTTCGAAGGTAAATCTGATATAAGCGATGGTCTCGCGATAATGACACAACGAGCACTCATGCTTAATAGTTTTATTAAAGAATACCAATCATTAACCCGACTGCCTGAACCGGAAAAATCAGTTTTTTCTTTAATGCAGCTGATAAAACAACAAGTATCCCTATTCCCCAAATTAACCGTTGATGCTAACGCGGTAGAGGATACGGATATCTACGCAGATCCAAATCAGATTGCTCAGGTAATCGTTAACTTGCTAAAAAACGCTCTGCAAGCAATGGAAGGCAATAAAAACCCGAAGGTGGCGATTACCCAGCAATTATCTGGAGAGTATTTACAACTCAATATCATCGATAACGGTAACGGTATCAGCAACCCCGACAACTTGTTCATACCTTTTTATACCACTAAAAAAGATGGTAGTGGTATAGGCTTGGTTTTAAGTAGGCAAATCATGTTTAATCATGGAGGAGATTTGTCTTTAATCAATAAGCCAACGAATGACGGTGCGATAGCAAGCATATTATTACCTTACATGCTTAAATCAAATTAAAAACATGAAATTAATCATAGGTAACAGCAGTCGTATTTTGTAAAATACCAACATGAAGCAAACTAAAAAGAAATTAGCAACCGCACAACGTCAGCACAATCGCTCACGCCCAAAAGCCGTTCACACTTCACGAAAGAAGCCGCCATATAGCAAAGCAGCCAAACATAATCAGTTAATCGTTTTGTTTAATAAGCCTTTCAATGTACTTAGCCAGTTTACCGATGATGAATCGTTAAAATCCCAACGTAAAACGTTAAAGGACTTTATTGCGATTCCTGATGTCTATGCTGCTGGCAGGTTGGATCGTGACAGCGAAGGTTTATTGCTATTAACCAATGACGGTAAATTGCAGCATCAACTGGCTACCCCAAAAAAGAAAACCGCTAAAACGTATTGGGTACAAGTTGAAGGTAGCCCGCTGGAAACTGACTTGGATAAATTACGTAAAGGCATTGATTTAAAAGACGGCCCAACAAAACCGGCCAAGGTAAAAATAATGGATGAACCAGATATTTGGCCTCGCACTCCGCCAATTAGAGAGCGCGCCAATATTCCCACCACCTGGCTAAGTATTAGTATTACCGAAGGAAGAAACCGGCAAGTTAGGCGGATGACCGCACATATCGGTTTTCCAACCTTAAGACTGATCCGTTATAGCATAGGCAATTATACCATTAATGGCATCGACAACGGTGCCTACAAAGAGGTTAACAATGATAACAACGGCTAACCCACACTCAGAACAACAATTTAAGCCTAATACTACAGTCGCTGTAGTCGTACATTGTCAGGGCAAGTTTTTATTAGTGGAAGAAATAGAAAATGGCGTACATGTTTTTAACCAGCCAGCGGGACACCTGGAAGCGAATGAAAACCTGCTAGCTGCCGCCAAAAGAGAACTACAGGAAGAAACAGGGCTGGAACTTACCCCCGACTATTGCAGCGGCATTTATTATTTTCACCGCCCGGAGCTTAACTTATATTTCCTACGTTTTTGCTTTGTTATTGAACTTAACGAGTTTCCTGATACCTGCCCGCAAGACGAAGAAATATTAGCCACACATTGGCTAACGTTAGCAGAAATTAACGCTAAAAAAGCACAATTACGTAGCACTATGGTACTTGATTGCATTAAAGATTATTTGAACGGTCAAAAAATTCACTTAACTTTATTCAAATCTAACCTTTAATCTCATAGCAGGTACTATATCCGGTTAATACTCCGTGCTATAATTTCGCGCCATTTTATTAAGACTCATAATTTTAAATGTCACCAAACGAGCAATTAGTAGTGAAAGATCCCAAAAATACCAAAGTTATCGTCGGTATGTCTGGTGGTGTCGATTCTTCTGTTTCTGCCCACTTGCTGATCCAACAAGGATATCAAGTCGAAGGCCTGTTTATGAAAAACTGGGAAGAAGACGATACCGATGAATACTGCGCCGCCGCTGAAGATTTAAAAGACGCCGAGCAGGTTTGTCAAAAGCTTGGTATCAAACTGCACACTATTAATTTTGCCACCGAATATTGGGACAATGTCTTTGAGTACTTTCTCGCCGAATATAAAGCAGGCAGAACCCCTAACCCTGACATCATGTGTAATAAAGAGATCAAGTTTAAAGCATTTTTAGAATTTGCTTGCGAAGATCTTGGCGCCGACTACATCGCGACTGGTCACTATGTCAAACGTGAATTTCGTGATGGCAAATGGACCATGCTGCGCGGTTTAGACAATAACAAAGACCAAAGCTACTTTTTATATACCTTAAGCCACGAGCAAATAGGTAACACATTGTTTCCGGTCGGTGATATTGAAAAACCACAAGTGCGCGCGATTGCTGAACAGGCAGATCTGGTGACAGCTAATAAAAAAGACAGTACCGGCATTTGTTTTATCGGCGAACGTAAGTTTAAGGACTTTTTGCAGCAATATTTACCGGCACAACCGGGTAAAATTGAATCTGCCGAAGGTGAAGTAATTGGTGAACATGATGGATTGATGTATCACACGTTAGGTCAGCGCAAAGGATTACGTATCGGTGGATTAGCCAATGCCGGCGAAGCCCCTTGGTATGTAGTAGATAAAGATCTTGATCGTAACGTGTTAATCGTCGGTCAAGGACATGATCACCCTCGGTTGTTTTCCAACGGTTTATATGGTGACCAATTACACTTAGTAAAACGTGAACCATTAACCGGGCCAATAAAATGTACAGTGAAAACCCGCTACCGTCAGCAAGATGTCAGTTGTACCTTAACTCCTGATAGTGACAACAGCGACGCGTTCACTGTCATGTTCGAGCAAGCGCAAAGCTCAGTCACACCTGGACAATCAGTGGTTTTTTATCAAGATGATGTCTGCTTAGGTGGCGGCATTATCAATACGCTTATTCGTTAAGTCTTCTTCAGGGTTTTATAATTTTTATGCAACAACTTAATGAACAAACGCTCACTTTAGCAGCTATCTGTCAGGTAGCAGAGCTAGTACAAAAGCTTGCGCGTCAAGGCCAGTCAAATGAGCAGGATTATACCAGTCTGCTTAACAGTATCATGGTTACGTCGCCAGATAATACCTTAGAGGTTTATGGTGGTGAACTCGCTAATTTATCGCTCGGTTTAAAAACATTAGTGACCCATTTAGGTAATCAGGCCAAACAAAAAGATCCTGAAATTACCCGTTATGTGGTCAGCCTGTTAAGTTTAGAACGACGATTAACCAAACAGCCGAAAAAACTCGCTGCCCTTGGCCAACGAATTGAACAATGCCAACGTCAATTGGCTCACTATGATATTAACAGTGAGACCTTAATTGCCAGCCTCGCCAGCATTTATAGCGATATTATCAGCCCGCTAGGGTCGCCAATACAAGTTGCCGGCAACCCGGAAATACTGAAACAATCAGGCAACCAGCATAAAATACGCGCCTTATTATTAGCCGGTATTCGTTCTGCTGTTTTATGGCGCCAAGTCGGCGGTAAAAGGCGAAACATATTATTTTCACGTTCAAAAATTGTTGAATGTGCCGAGCAATTGCTCAAACAGGTTTAATTTTTTACACAACTTTTTAATCGATAATTTGTAAGTTAACTCAATTAGGAACTTATTATGGAACTTTCAGCTTTAAGTGCAATTTCACCAGTCGATGGTCGTTACGGCAGTAAAGTCAAAGCGCTTCGCCCTATTTTCAGCGAATTTGGTTTAATCAAATACCGAGTCACGGTAGAAGTACGCTGGTTACAAAAATTAGCCGCAACCGCACAAATCCAAGAAGTTCCAGCATTTTCGGCCGACGCAAACGCGGTATTAGATGCCATAGTAGCAAACTTTAGTGAACAAGATGCCCTACGCATTAAAACCATTGAAGCGACCACTAACCATGACGTTAAAGCCGTAGAATATTTCTTAAAAGAACAAGTGGCTAATAATGAAGAATTAAATGCCGTCACTGAGTTTATTCACTTTGCCTGTACGTCTGAAGATATCAATAATCTGTCTCACGGTTTAATGCTAAAAGAATGTCGTGAACAAGTACTCTTACCGGTAATTGATGAGATTTTAGCGGAAATTAAAGCATTAGCGATTGAATATCAAGCCATCCCTATGATGTGTCGTACCCACGGTCAACCTGCGTCACCATCCACTATGGGTAAAGAATTTGCTAACGTTTATATTCGCTTAAAACGTCAACGCGAGCAAATTGCTAACATCGAATTTTTAGGTAAAATCAATGGCGCGGTTGGTAACTACAATGCACACCTTTCTGCTTACCCTGAAGTTAACTGGCACAACTTCTCTGAAGAATTTGTTACTTCATTAGGCTTAACCTGGAATGCCTTTACCACACAAATTGAGCCACACGATTATATCGCAGAATTATTTGATGCCGTTGCGCGATTAAACACAATTTTAATCGACTTTGACCGCGACGTTTGGGGCTATATCGCCTTAGGACACTTCAAGCAGAAAACGATTGCTGGTGAAATCGGTTCATCGACCATGCCACATAAAGTTAACCCGATTGATTTTGAAAACTCAGAAGGTAACTTAGGCATAGCTAACGCATTATTTAGCCACCTAGCACAAAAATTACCTGTATCTCGCTGGCAACGTGATTTAACTGACTCTACCGTATTACGTAATCTAGGTGTTGGTTTTGGACATTCATTAATCGCTTATGCTGCCACCTTAAAAGGCATTAGCAAATTACAAGTAAATGAAGAAAATTTACGTGCTGAATTAGATCAAAACTGGGAAGTACTCGCAGAACCGGTACAAACAGTAATGCGTCGTTACGGCATCGAAAAACCATACGAAAAATTAAAAGAATTAACCCGTGGTAAGCGTGTTAATGGCGATTCAATGCGTGAGTTTATCGACAATCTGGAATTACCAGAAGCGGCAAAAGCTTCATTACGTGAAATGACACCAGCAAGCTACATAGGCCGCGCTGTATCATTTATTGCCGAATTAGACTAATGCCTAAATGACAAGTAAATTTTAAAAGGAACCAAGAGGTTCCTTTTTATTTGCCTAAACTGATGGAAGATAACATGACATTTGCAATTAACTGGGGGGACTTAACTCCCGAGCAGTTCTTAACAGAATACTGGCAAAAAAAACCTCTCCTTATTAAGAGTGCTCTGCCAGGGTTTCAGGGCACAATTGAAGCCGATGAGTTAGCCGGACTTGCGATGGAGCAGGAAATTGAATCTCGTATCGTTGCACAAGACGAACAACAACAATGGCAAGTCAGTCATGGGCCGTTTGAAAGTTTTGAGCAATTTGGTGAGCAAAACTGGACCTTATTAGTACAGGCTGTCAATAACTGGTCACGGCAAACTAACGATTTAATTTCATTAATTGATTTTATTCCTCGCTGGCGCATCGATGATGTAATGGTCAGCTTTTCAACACCTAATGGTGGTGTCGGTCCACATTTGGATCAATACGATGTCTTTATTTTACAAGGTAAAGGAAAACGTCGCTGGCAAGTCGGTTTACCTGATACTACCTTAGCAACCCAATTGCCGCACCCAGATTTAAAACAGGTCAGTGATTTTACCCCTATCATTGATGAGATCACAGAAGCTGGCGATTTGCTTTACATTCCCCCCAATCATCCGCATAACGGTGTGTCGATTGAAAATTCATTAAATTTTTCTATTGGCTTTCAAGCACCATCAAGCCAGGATTTATGGTCGGGATTTGCTGATCAGCTAATCGATAATAATATTGGTGAACAGCGTTTTGGTGATCAACAGCGCCAAACAACTAACGAGCCAGAAATACTGGCATCGGATGATATTGCGGCCTTAAAGTCTTTTATGCTGGCAGAAGTGAATAATGAACAATTATTTCCGCAATTTATCGCCCGCTACCTGACACAAAGTCATCATGCGCTAGAGTTACTGATCCCAATGGAGCCATTTACCGATGAACAGGTCGCCGGTTTTACTGAAGATGACAGCATTCAATTTCTGCCAGTTTCAGGCATCAAAGCATTGATCTGTGACCAGCCAGATAAAAACCTTTTTATTAACGGCGATAAATTCCAACTAACTGATGAAACAGAAGAATTAGGAAAATTACTTGCAGGAAGCGCCCCTTTGACCACAAAGCAGGCAAAAAGTTTCATGGATAGTTTGAAAAATAACCAGTTGTTAACTAGAGTTTTAAATAAGGGATACTGGTATATAGATTAGAGCGATGTCGTTTAGTATTTGTCGAGTTCAGTGGGAGCAAGCCGCTCCCCTGCTCAAAGATGTCAGAGAAAAAGTATTTGTCTGCGAATGGCGCATTCCTAAAAAGGTTGAGTTTGATAAAAAGGATCGCTATGCCTATCACATGCTGGTCTGTGATGATGTCACTCAAGAACCGGTAGCAACTGGCAGGATCCTCTCCACGGGTGAAATTTCTCGCATCGCAGTATTAATGTCCTATCGTAAACATAATGTCGATCACAAGGTAATGCAGGGATTATTATCGATTGCCAAAGATATCGACTTAAACGAAGTATTTATCTATAGTCCGCTCGAATCTGTTGAATACTTTAGAAAGTTTAATTTTATCAGTGCCGGTGCTGTATTTATGGAAGCAGGCATGCCACGGCAACGTATGGTATGTTCAGTCGACAGTATCAAACAAGCCAACTATTACCTCACACATTAACGCACTATTCTAATAAATATCCCATCCATTAGACCTGTATAAATTTAGCAACAAACACGCAAATAATTGGTCGGTTTTTTTTAATTTCCAAGCTAGCTATCCCCTATTCTTAATGCTATTGTGCGCACCAAGAAATATTACAACATAAACTACATTATTAATTCTAACCACGGAGAAAACGCAGTGGCATTTTTCGATTTAGTAGATTTCGACGATCATGAACAAGTTGTATTTTGTAGCGATGAAAAGACTGGCTTAAAAGCAATTATTGCCGTTCACAGTACCACACTCGGTCCCGCAGCTGGAGGCTGTCGTTTTTGGAACTATGCTAGTGATGAAGCTGCATTAACCGATGTTCTGCGCCTTTCTCGCGGCATGACTTATAAAAATGCAATGGCAGGATTAAAACTAGGTGGCGGTAAAGCAGTCATTATCGGCGATCCTAAATCGATTAAATCAGAAGAATTATTTAAGGCGTTTGGTCATTCAGTGAACAACCTTAATGGTCGTTATTATACTGCCGAAGATGTCAATATCACCACTACTGATATGGCAACCGTTAATCAGGTAACTGATTTCGTCGCTGGCCTGGATGGTAAAAGTGGTAACCCTGCACCATTTACCGCATTAGGTACTTTTTTAGGCATTAAAGCTGCGGTTAAGTTCAAACTAGGTAAAGACGATTTAACCGGTATTAAAGTCGCGGTACAAGGTCTTGGCAGTGTCGGTTATAATCTTTGTGAAAAATTACATGCAGCTGGTGCTGAGCTAGTAGTGACTGATATTAATCAAGAAGCACTGGACAAAGCTGCAACAGAGTTTAATGCCAAAGTAGTAGGCCTTGATGAAATATACTCACAAGACGTAGATGTATTTTCTCCTTGTGCGCTAGGCGCATCGATTAATGACGATACCATAGATCAACTCAAAGCATCGATTATTGCTGGTTGTGCGAACAATCAATTGGCACAAAACAAACACGACCAGCTGTTAAAAGATAGAGGTATTTTATACGTGCCAGACTACGTTATTAACGCTGGCGGTATTATTAATGTCTCATTAGAAATTTACCCTGAACCTTATTGTGCAGAAGAAGCGACGCGTTTAGTAGAAAAAATCTACGACACCTTAATGACGGTATTTGAAAACGCAGCCAAACAAGATAAGCCAACAGGCGTTGTTGCCGATGAAATGGCACGGGAGATTATTGCTAACGCTGGCAAATAACGCCAAATATAGTTAGCTGAACGAATAAATCTTCATAAAATAAAAAGCCGGTGATACCATCGGCTTTTTTTATTTCCGGTATAAAATCATGTCATCTTTTGCCAAAAAGTGCTTGCTGAGTGTTTATCTTTTTTTCAGTGTTTGTTGTTTAAGTGAAGCTCATAATGTCGACAAAAGCTTTGCTAAACTCAATATTTTAGATCAACAGGTTTATCAATTAACAATTGAGTTTGATACCCTGCATCTAGCAAAAGCGGCGTTAGACTTTCAAGGCACAGATGCAGAATTAACAACAGAACTCACCGCTTTATCGCTCAGCGAGCTAAAACAACTGCTAGCAGCGATAAAACAGGATATTCAAAGTAACAGCATACTATTAGTCAATGGTCAGTCAACGCCACTACCCGAGTTTCACGGTTTAACCTTAGGTGAAGTAAGATCGCTGTTATCAAATAGTTCAAGGCTTAATGGCTTTATTTTACCGCTGACCACCTCAGGGCGCATTCCAAAAAATACCGAACACATTGCCATACGTTTTGCTCCTGCACTTGGTGATGTCATTTTAACCGTTGCTAGGCCCAGTAAAAGTCTGGTCAGCATGAATACCGTTAGCACGCCGATTGTACTAAAACAAGACGACCAGACTGAACAAGCCCTGTCACAGTGGCAAACTGCGATGACTTATCTCTATCAAGGCTATGTTCATATTTTACCGAAAGGTTTAGATCATATTTTATTTGTCTTGGCGTTATTTCTGTTAGCAAAAAAAGCGTCAAGCCTGCTTTGGCAAATCAGTGCCTTTACCATCGCACATACCATCACTTTAGCTTTAGGTATTTTTGGCATTGTTAACCTTCCCGCCAATATCGTTGAACCTATAATCGCGTTATCAATTGCTTATGTTGCAATAGAAAATATTTTTCAGCAAAAACTTACCCACTGGCGACTACCTTTGATTTTTGTCTTTGGCTTATTACACGGCTTAGGTTTTGCCTCGGTATTATTAGAATTAGGGTTACAGCCAGCGCAGTTTATTACCAGCCTCGTTGCCTTTAATCTTGGTGTAGAAATCGGTCAGTTAACCGTTGTTGCACTAGCCTTTGGTTTATTGTCATGGTTTTATCACCGCCCCTGGTATAGACAGCGTATTGTTATTCCACTAAGTGCCGTAATCGCGTTAACCGGTAGCTATTGGTTTATTGAACGAATTGTTTAAGCTTTGGATAAAGAAAGTAAAAAATTAAAGGTAACGCTTAGTAAACGCTTTAGGCGTTACCTTGGCAATCAACTTGATCTCTCGATACATATGCGCTTGATCGTTATAACCGTATTCAAGCGCTAACGCAGCCAGGTTCGCATCCGTATTATGTTTCAAATATTCAAGCGTCTCTTTAACTCGCCATATCCGCTGATAATGTTTTGGTGTAATATCCACCCACTGTTTAAATTGCCGCTCCAACTGACGTTGCCCAATAGTTAATTGCTGTGAAAGAGCGGCTAAAGTATCGCAGGTTTTTATCTTATTTAGTGCAACTGTTAGTGATATTGGTCTCAACTGAATATCATTCACTGCGTCACTGCACCACAGATAAAGCTGATAGATCCGGCTATAATGAAGCTGCGTGTGCAACAGCGCAAGATACAGTTGATTGAGCGCTTCTGATAAATGTTCAAGCGCCTGAATAGACTGTGGCTGACTAAAATGTTGACCTAATAAGCCAAATCCTATGCCGGAGTGAAACCTGATACCAGCTAAAACAGTACCAGGAGATAAAATCAAGGTTTGCGCTTCTTTACTGGTTGGCGAAATGACGACACCTTGGGAATAGAAAGCGTCACCAAACTTCACTTTACCAGCTAAGACAAAAGTGATGCCAGAGCAGGCATCACTTAATAAGGTGCGACACACAGCCTCTGATGCCCATTGAGGCACAGAAGCTGACCATATTCCCTGAAGGTACGGAGATAACTTTCCTTTCGGTTGAAATAAGTGAAAGTTTAACGGCGTTGCCACATTACCATCCAATCAATTAGGTTTATAACTGCCAATTTCAGGTTTAAAGATTTTGGCAAAACGATTCCAACTATTGATCGCATTAACGGCTATTGTCAAATTGATCAGCCCTTTATCACCAAAAACAGATAGTGCTTCTTGATATCTTTGCTCATCAATTCGCTCACCGGCAGTTAGCGACTCAGCCCATGCTAAAGCAACAGATTCAGCTTGTGAATAAAACGGCATATCACGCCAGGCGTTAAGTCCATATAATTTTTCTACACTAACTCCCTGCTGCACGGCTTCATGATAGTGCATATCAAGACAGAATGCGCATTGATTAATTTGTGAAACACGCATTTTAACTAGTTCCCATAAACCGACCGTCATAGGTAAACCATCAATAAACTCAGTTTTTAAATAACTCTCCTGTGCGAGTAAAATTTCCAATGCTTTCGGTGCTAATTCAACATAATTTAATCGTGCTTTCATTTGATTCTCCTGTTAAAACATTAGTTAACTGAGTAATAACACTCAGGACGATTAGCAGAATAAATGACACTTAATGATAATTATTGGATATTTTCGACATTTCTGGGCTATAACTATAAGATGCTGGCAGAAAATTTCGACCAGATAACTACCCTACTAGTCAGGCAATATAATAATGACAAATAACGATCCACTCCATACTAAAAAACAACGCCCAAAGCTATTAGCGCTGTTCATAGTTAGCATGTCATGGTGTTTATTCTGCCAGGCAGCAGAGCAAAAATTAACGAGCATTGAAATTATTACCGGTGAATACCCGCCAGCGATCAGCCAGCAAGCACCCGATAATGGCTACGTTGCGCGTTTGGTCTCTGACGCTTTTGCGCTGGCAGATATTAAAACCACGTTTACTTTTCGCCCTTGGGCAAGAGGGATACGTATGGTCAGACTGGGTAACAACCCCGTTATTATGTATTACGGAAAAACACAAGAACGATTAGATTCATTCTATTTCAGTGACCCTTTATTCCAAGAACAATGGTTTCTTTTTCATTTGAAGTCTACTCGGGTCAATTGGCAAAAGCTAATCGATTTATCCCGTTTTAAAATAGGCGCGACACTCAGTTACTCCTACACCAAAGAGTTTCATGATCTGGCAGATAAAAACGTCCTGAACGTAAACTGGGTCAGCAGAGACGAACAAAACTGGCATATGCTAATGGCAGGACATATCGATATTTATCCGGCAACGAATGCAGGCTGGTATCAATTAAATAAGCTCTATAGTAAAGAAGCAGTGGATCTTATTACTACCCACCCTAGCCCGTTTCTTACCCACTTAGCCTATTTGCTATTTTCTAAACGGCACCCACAAGGAAAATATTTAAGAGATCAATTTAACAAAGGCTTTGCTAAATTAAAGCAATTGCATCCGCTGAGCTATTACATTCCTAATAGTGAAAACCAATCATGGCCATCCGAACCAATAAATTAATCAAAGCTTAACAATCACAACTGCCCTTAGGCGAGTAAAGCTTTTAACTCATCAAGATAGGGGGCAAAGTGCTGCCACTGCTCCAGCCCTTTTCTATTAATCGGCTGTCTTACTTGCTCTGAACTTGCGGTACGTACCGCTCTATCCGTTTTATAAAATTCAAAACAACTCGCTTCCACCGGTAATTCAAGGTAAGTGAATATATCTCTAATGGTTTGCTCAGATTCAGCGACTAGCGTTTCGTAATTCACGGTAAAAATCTCGCCTGGATATACCTGATGCCAGTGCTCCATTAATGACTGATAACCTTGATAATAAGCGGCAATATCAGCAAATGAATAACTAAACTCCTGACCTTCAGCAAACAATTGCTTAAAAACACTGAAACAGCAAGATAAAGGTTCACGCCGGGTATCAATGATCTTAGCATTAGGTAAAATCGATTTAATCAGCCCAATATGTCTGAAGTTATTCGGCATTTTATCAATAAAGTAAGGTGCACCTTGTCGATAAACCTGAGTTTCAGCTAAATAACGCGCACCAAAATCGGCTATATCCTTTTCGGAAAGCTCAGCTAATATCTTGGGGTAGCGAGCATCGCTGTGCTTAAATTTACGACCATTAAGTTCCTGAACATAAGATAATATTTGAGGCAATTCTAAGGTACCGTCGATTTGCGAATGTGAAGATAATATTTGCTCGACTAAGGTTGAACCGGTACGCGGCAAACCTAAAATGAAAATAGCATCATTTGCCTTATGCCCTGACGCCTTTAATTTTTGTGCTCGCTCAGCGCTAAAAAATGCTTGTTGTAAATCAAAGTTATGTTTCATTACCCCAGCATCATAGTTAATTAACTGACGTTTAATTGTATTGCCTTGCTGATAATGAAAAAATGATTGTTCAAACTGTTTGAGATTTTCAAAGGCCTTACCCAAAGCAAAATGTAGTTGTACCTGATCATCTTGCGTTACGGCAGGTTGTTTAACAACGTGCTGCATTTTCTCGATCATCTCTGGCACAAAGCTGTAAGTTTTTAAATTGGCTAAACTCCAATACGCATCGGCTAATCCGTTATCAGCAGTTATTGCCGCCAGATAACTGTCGATCGCTTTACCCTGATCGCCGATAGTTTTATAGACATGACCCATTAATAATGGCACAACCGGATTTTTGCGATCCTGAGCCATTAGATATTGATAGTGCTCAAGCGCGCTGTCATATTGACCAATCGCCGCTTCCTGATTTGCCAAGGTTAACAAGCTAGTGTAATCATCCGGCAGTGATTCAGATAGCGCGAGTGCTTTCTGGTACGCCAGTTCAAACTTCTGACGTCGGTGTAAGACATTAATATAGTCAAATTGCACCCAGCGATTATTCGGTGCTAATTGGTAACAGGTTTTTAATAAGAATTCGGCATCATCGAGCACATGGTGTTGCTCGGCAATTTTCGCTAATAATCGCATCGCTTCAACATGTTTTGGCTGTTTCATTAAAAAATGCCGACATAACTTTTCCGCTTTATCGAGTTTATCTTCTGCAATAAAACTGCTGACACTGATCAACTCTTTCGGCAGCGTTTTTAAGTAATCGAGATTATTCGTCGCTGTGCTTAATTGTTCCTGATCCTGGCTAAACTCTTTAACTCCTAACCAGCTAGCATAAAGGGACGGATTGCATTTCACCGCTTTAAGGTAATATTCCAATGCTTTTTGTTGGTCATTGAGCGCGCGATAAACATGTGCCAACTCCTGATAACCCCGGCCATAACCAGGTGATAGCATAATTAATCGTTCTAAATATGAAATCGCTTGCTCATAGTCAGTTAAATAACGACAACTCACTGCCGCTAAATACAAGGCATCGCTATTATCACTGTGTTGTACTAATAGCTGCTGAGCGAGCTCAAGTGCCGATTTAAACTGCCCTTGTTGGACATATCGCTGAATAGTGGAAATATTTGCTGTGTGCATAGACAATTAAAAAGTCCCGCTGAGCGGGACTTTAGGTTAACTAATGTTGATTAATAATAACTGTAGCTAAAAGATAAGCCAATCGTTCGCGGTCTATTTGTCGTGACTCGCGGAATATCATCCTGATTATTAATAAATAATTCAGCGCGCTTATCCGTTAAGTTATCAATATAAAATTTCGCGGACCAGCTGTCTTTTTCAATTCCGATTGAAGCATTTAATAAACTGTAGCTATCTTGTTTTTGACGCTCACTGGCAACAATTGAACTGTACGAGCTACCGGCATATTGAGCCGCTAACTGCCAGTTAGCGTAATACTCGCCAACTTCCCAGTCATAACGTGCGCGAAGGTTTCCTTGAAACTCAGGCGTTAATGGCAAAGTACTGCCAATAGGAGCCATTTCAATCACTTCAGCTTTTAACGCCGTTAATTCAGTTTCATTGTATGAAAACGCGCCGTATAACGTTAAATTATCAGTTGCCTGCCAGGTGATGTCACCTTCAAAGCCTTTGATCTCAGAATCTGCCGCATTTTCAATAAAAGTCAAAATAGAAACATTAACCGGATCAAAACGTGATACCTGCATGCTATCCCATTCGATAAAATAAACATTACCATTAAAGCGTAATGAGTTATCCATTAACATTGCTTTCCAACCAAACTCATAGTTGGTGACATCATCGGTATCATAAGTCACTTCAACGTCTGGAAATTCTGGATTTGCCGAAGGAATTCCACCACCACGGTTAAAGCCACCAGGTCTGAAACCTTCGGAATATGTCGCATATAATAAGACATCATCGTTTGCCTGATAGCTCAGGTTGATTTTAGTGATAACATCATCGGTTTTTAATGGCTCTTTTGAATGACCACCTGATGCATCATAATCACGACCACTATCGCCATCAACGCCGGTTTGAGCAAAGTTTGAAGACCCAGTGAAATCAGATTCAATCTCATACCAACGTAAGCCACCAGTTAAGGTTAATGAATCTGTTAAATCATAAGATAACTCACCAAAAAGCGCGATTTGTTCTTCCGTTCGGGTGATATCGTTAAAGAATGCAACACCCGATGGACGTGCATTCGGATTGATACTATTTGCCGTGGAAATTGGCGCATTCGGCGCAAAACCTAATTCAGGTGTGGCAACATAAACATAATCATCTTGCGTTTTGATGTCAAAATCATCATAGAACACACCACCAATAAAGCGTAATTTTTCATTGGCGTCGGTCGCGACACGAAACTCATGGGTACTACGCTGTTGTTCTTGCTGACCTTTAAAACCTTTAGTCGGATCTAAACATTCACGATAGCTCACTTGTTCTGACGCATAACTACAGGTGTACCAAGGAATATAACCACCGCTGTTGTTATAACCGGTATAGTCAATAGACTGCTCAACTTCACGATCTAAAAATGCGCCGGTATAAACAATTTCAAGCTCATCAATAAAGCCTTTTACCGTCCAGGATGTCTGACCAAATTCATCTCTTAACTTATCTGGGAAATAACGCTGAACTTCTAACTCACCCAATTCAGGATCGTAATCAAAGACCCCATCAGCACCTAATTCTTGTTGAGTATGCTGAACTAACAATTCCCAACTTTCGTTGATCTCATATTTAAGGCCAAAACGACCGCCAGTATAAAAGCTGTCATTAAAGTCTTTTTCCACTAGGTCAGTATTATTTGCCGTATGATAAACCGTATCACTTGGTAAACCTTTCACACTGTCTGCAACATTGTGATTAATGCTTGGGTCTAAAGTAAATTCACCATAGACATTATCAATATAACCACCTTTATGAACACTGTACATCGCCGCTCTAAAAGCAATATCATTTGTTAGTGGTAAGTTGATGTAAGCTTCTACATTGTTGCTCATTTCTCCTGATTTGGTCGAAGATAAGCCAGAGGTAAAGCCTGCTTCAAAACCAGAAAGATCTGGCTTTTTAGTAATATAACGTACCGTACCAGCCTGTGAGCTAGCACCAAACAAGGTTCCTTGTGGCCCCGGCAATACTTCGATACGTTCTAAATCTGTAGCGTAAACATCCAGGTTACGACCTGGTGCCGTTACCGGTTGTTCATCTATATATAAAGCAACATTTGGGCTTGTTCCTTGAGCGCCAGATAACATCACAGTGATCGGTTGAATAGCCATACCACGAATAAAAACATCAGCCTGTCCTGGCCCTCGTCCACCAACAGTAACATTAGGCATATAACGAACAAAATCGTCAAAATTGCCTATATTATTATCTTTAAGATCTTCATCACTCATCGCCTGCACAGCAACTGGCGTTGATTGAATATTTTGCGTTCTTTTCGTTGCTGTTACTTCAATAACTTCTAATTCTTTAGTATCAGCATAAACAGATAAAGAAGTGGATAATCCCAGAGCGGAAAGTACGGCACATGTAATGGCCTTGCGTTGAAACATAGTTCTCCCATTGAACAGTTTTTGTTTTGTTACCTAGAACGTATGCGTGTTTATTACTTGAGTGTTGTTTTGTGCTCACGCTTGCAAATAACATTTGTTTGGTATTTCTAATACGCTATGGCTTGCTTTAAATCGCATTGCTGCGACGCTCAACTATCACCTCGGCCCTACAATATTCTAAAGTGTCATGCAAAAACGCATTATCTTCAAATAAATAGCAAACAAATTACTGCAAAAAAATAGACTTAACAGCTCAATACGTTCTTATAATTTCAACTCTAACCAATCATATTAGTTATTTTTAATAATCAAATTAAAGTTAATTAGTTTGTATTATAACATTTAATTCAAAAGTAAACACCTAATAACAAACACAAACTAGCGCACATTTTCTTCCTTTCACTGGTGAGTTAACGATATAATACTATGAACTCTAATTTTTAGATGTATGAATGTTTAATGAAAAAAATCAACACAACAATTAATCCTTCAGTATTTTTTACCTCGACACTGATCATAGTGTCCTTGTTAGTGATTTCTATTTATTCACCACAAGTGGTAAATAAGTTTTTTTCTAGCGCTCAGGAAAGCATCACCACTAATGGCAGCTGGTTTTATGTATTAACGGTTGGTATTATTCTCGGCTTTGTTATTTACCTCAGTATGTCTAGATTCGGCTCAATTAAATTAGGACCGGATCACGCCACGCCAGACTATAAACTCTCCACTTGGATCTCGATGCTATTTGCCGCAGGTATGGGCATAGGTTTGATGTTTTTCGGCGTTGCTGAACCCATCATGCACTATTTGTCGCCGCCAACCGCAGATAAAGGGTCACTGGAAGCAATCAAAGAAGCGATGAAAATCACTTTTTTCCACTGGGGATTACATGCCTGGGCGATTTATGCCATTGTCGCGTTAATTCTGGCGTATTTTTGCTATCGTCATCAATTGCCACTGACCTTACGTTCAGCACTGCATCCTATTATTGGTGATCGCATTTACGGCTGGCCAGGACATTTAGTGGATATTTTTGCGGTAGTAGGTACGGTGTTTGGTGTTGCAACGTCATTAGGGTTAGGAGCAACTCAAGTGAACGCCGGCCTTAATTATCTATTTTCTATCGACATCAGTCAGTCAAATCAACTAGTGATCATGTTGGTAATTACTGCAATGGCATCAATATCTGTTGCAACCGGTTTGGATAAAGGTATTAAAATTTTATCCGAAATCAACATGCTGCTCGCTATCGCTCTGCTACTCTTTATTTTCATATTAGGGCCTACGGTATTTTTACTCAAAGCTTATGTACAAAATATCGGCGGTTACTTGTCTGATATCGTCTCCAATACCTTTAATTTGTTTGCCTACGAAAAGAAAAACTGGATTGGCGGCTGGACCATATTTTACTGGGGCTGGTGGCTAGCATGGGCACCATTTGTCGGGTTATTTATCGCCAGAATTTCAAAAGGCAGAACCATACGTGAATTTGTCTTTGGCGTGATGATAGTGCCTACCGCTTTCACCCTGCTATGGATGACGATCTTTGGTAATGCTGCTATCTATCAGGTAGTTGAGTTAGGTATCGATAAATTAGCGGTCATGATCAATCAAAATTCCGCGGTTGGTCTGTTTGTCTTTTTAGAAAGCTTTCCGTGGTCGAGCGCACTAACGGCATTGTCTTTACTTATGATAGTGATATTTTTTGTTACCTCCTGTGATTCAGGCGCTATGGTAATTGACATGTTATGTTCAAATGGTCGAAGCGATACGCCACTATGGCAACGACTTTTTTGGGCGATTTGTGTTGGTGTCGTCGCCGGAGTATTAACGTTAATTGGTGGTCTGGACGCACTACAAACCATGACTATTGCCAGCGCCCTGCCTTTTTCGATAGTACTGCTACTTGCCTGTTTTGGTTTAATTAAAGCACTGCGTATTGAATCAGCAAAACGAGACAGCCTGCAAATTAACACCGTACCAACTAATTACAATGACGATGCAGATAACTGGCAGGAAAAATTAGATAATATTTTAGCGACACCAAATAAGAAAAACGTCGATATCTTTATTAAAACCCGGGTCAATAAAGCATTTGAAAAAATCATCGAACAATATCAGGTGAATGATATTAAAGCCGAGATTTCCACTGTTGCAACCGGAATAGTCTTAACGGTATTTCACGGTGATGAACAAGATTTTATCTATGGCGTTCATAAAAAGCAGCATACTCAGCCGGATTTTAATGCTGAAGAAAATAACGATAATGAAAGCTATTACCGTGCAGAAGTACACTTGTCAGAAGGTGGGCAGGATTATGATATTATGGATTGGTCAGAAACAGCAGTCATTAACGACATTATTGATCAATACCAAAAACATATGCACTTTTTACACTTGCTAAGAGAATAATTAACAAAATGAAGATCAACTCGAGATAATCGCTTATTCATTATCTCGAGTTAAACTGAACTATTCTTTGTGCTGAACTGCACTCATATGCATTGAGTTTAGTTCTAATACCGGCGCTGCATCCAACTCATTGGCATCCATCATAGTGGCAATACGTTGCATCGAAGAAAGCAATAAGGATTGCTCCCAGTCAGCTAAGTTACAAAACTGCGAAATAAAATGCTCTTGTAATAACTGAGGCGCATCAATCAATGAATTACGACCTTTTTCAGATAAATACAAACTAACACGACGTTTATCTTCTGAG
The DNA here is from genome assembly GCF_030161395.1 of Thalassotalea insulae. Lineage (NCBI taxonomy): Bacteria > Pseudomonadati > Pseudomonadota > Gammaproteobacteria > Alteromonadales > Colwelliaceae > Thalassotalea > Thalassotalea insulae. The sequence goes on along the minus strand of NZ_BSST01000001.1, from coordinate 3,987,115 downwards.
CTTCGTACCCGCTCGATTAAGCCACGGTTTTCTAATCGATCTAATATATTAGTTACCGTTGCGGCACTTAAATTAATTTGCTTAGCGACCTGACTGGCAGTCACGCCTTTAATTCTAGCGATTTCCTGTAAGATCAATAACTGAGGCCCAGTTAAACCGGACAACTTATTAAGTTGCTTGGAATGTAGATCTATTGCGCGGATCACTTTGCGAATAGAAACTAGTAGTTCTTCGTATTTTTCCATTTACCCAATTTATATTATGACTAATTAAAACTAGTGTAACATTAAACCTGCCAGACAAAATATAGCGAAATGCTAACACGTTGAAAAATTGTGCTAACATCGCGCTAATTGGGCAAATATAAACCGAGCGTTATTATTAATTGCTACACTTTACGCCAGCGCTGTGCTTGTTTAATCGCGTATTGCAGTAAAGGCCAATTCAATAAACTTTGCTGATATTCACCCGCTTTACCTGCCAATTCAACACCGTAAGTCTGTAACCTGAATGCTAAAATGGCATAAAAGGCATCAACTATGCCTGATCGCTCAAACATAAACGGCAACTGCGCACTTGCAAATATCTCACTTATACGTTCAAGCTCAGCCGTCATTTCACTGGAATATGTTGTTAATGGTGTAACTTCATCGAGCGTAAACGGGCATACAGTTCTTATCTGACTAAAACCTGAATGCATTTCACTGCATAAACTTCTCGCTAATGCCCTTTCATTAACAGCTTGCGGGTAAAGTAAACCATCTGCATATTCATTAAAATATTCTACGATGGCTAATGAGTCGTGAAGCACCAGTTCATCATGAATCAATGCAGGGACCAGTCCCGTGGGAGAATACGTTAAGATCTGCCGTTTATAGTTATCAGCAGTTAAATTGATCACTTCAACATCGAATTTGATGTTAACCAATTCAGCACAAATAAGCGCTCTTAATGACCAAGTAGAATCTGTCCCCACAACTAACTTCATCTCATTATTCCTTTTGGGTTATTTATCCGCTATTTCACTTGCTATATTATCAAGCAATATTTTCCAATAAGACTTCCACTGGATGTCGAGTACTAAGCTTTCCTAAACGCTTAGTTTGTGAACGGCAAGAATAACCAGTCACCACCAGTTGCTCTTCATTGAGTTCTTTTAGCTTAGGCTCCCAGCTTAACTGATATAACCCTTTTGAATTGTCTAAATTCGATTGTTCATGTCCATATGTGCCCGCCATGCCACAACAACCAACGGAAACACTTTCAAGTGTTAAGCCAAAAAATGCAAATATCTGCTGCCATTGTTGCTCACTGCCAGCAAGTGCTGTTTTCTCAGTACAATGAGCAAACAACTTATAAACCGTGGTATTTTCGCCCGAATATTGATGATTTTTTATTTTTTGATACTCGATCACCGATAACAACCATTCATGGGCCAACAACACCTTAAACTCACCACGGCTAGCTTTCAATGACTGTTGATATTCATCACGATAGCACAGTGCTAATGATGCATCTAAACCTATCATTGGAATATTCAGCTGCTGTAATTGATTTAAAAATGCCGCGGTATTTTGCGCAGTTTTAGCAAAGCGTTTTAAAAAACCTTTAACATGCTGCGGCTTACCGTTTGGTTTAAACGGCAGTAAAACCGGCTTAAAACCTAGTCCGGTGGCAAGCTTCATCATATTTTCCACCACAGTAGCATCATAAAATGAAGTAAAAGGATCCTGTACAATAAACACATAATCCTGACGCTGTTCTGTCGACATTTGTGCAAATTTAGCTAAATCAAAGTGTTCAAAGCCTTGTTGTTTAACACGTTGTTTTAATGTTGGCACTGATAGTAATGGCGTATCAACATAGCCAATTGTCGCTTTTGAGGCCTTATCATATAACTTGCTCGACAACACCTTATTCACTAACTTCGGCGCTTTTGCCATTAACGGCGTTAAGGTTTCAACATTAGCCACTAAATGATCTTTTAACGGTCTAAAATACTTTGAATGGTACAAGTTGACAAAGCGCGCACGAAAATCGGGAACATCCACCTTAATTGGACACTGGCTAGCACATGCTTTACACGCTAGACAGCCTGACATGGCTTCCATCACTTCATGAGAAAAATCATCCTGATTGCTGTTAGTTAGTTTATTACGCACTTTATCCAGCAGCTGCTTGACCGACCAACCACTAACTTGCTGCTCAAGCGCTAAGACATCAATACCTTTATTCTCTAGCAATCGTAACCATTCCCGCATCAAACCAGCACGACCTTTTGGTGAATGGCGGCGATCCCGAGTAATTTTACTGGATGGACACATAGGGCTAGCTGCATCGTAATTAAAGCATAAACCATTACCGTTACATTCCATCGCCGATTTAAATGAGTCTTTGACCTTTACCGGAATTTGACGATCAAAAGTACCACGTTTGATACCATCAACCGAGACCAATTGCTCATGGGAATCTATCGGGGTGCAGATTTTACCTGGGTTCATTTTATTAAGCGGGTCAAAAACGGTTTTAATTTTTCTTAATTCTGTAAACAGCTCATCACCAAAAAATTCCGGTCCATATTCACTGCGATAACCTTTACCATGTTCACCCCACATTAAACCGCCGTATTTCGCGGTTAATGCCACCACTTTATCGGAGATTTGTCGCATAATTTTTTCTTGCTCGGGATCGCACATATCCAGTGCCGGACGAACATGCAATACCCCAGCATCGACATGACCGAACATGCCGTAATGCAATTGGTAGCTATCTAACAACTCTCGAAACTCAACGATAAAATCCGCTAAATTCTCAGGTGGTACAGCAGTATCTTCGGCAAAAGCTAACGGTTTTTGATTGCCCTGAGTATTACCTAATAAACCAACCGCTTTTTTACGCATCGCATAAAGCTTATTGATACTAGCAAGATCAGAAGTGACCTGATAACCAATAACGCCAGTTTCAGCGGCAATATCTTTATCCAGCTGCGCCGTAAGTTTTGCCACCTCGACAGCTAACGCGTCTGCAGATTCACCGTTATATTCCACAATGTTAATGCCATCCATAACCTTATTATCAACATCACAAAGTAAATCACTAACCGAATGCCAGATAATGTCCTGCTTGGCGAGGTTTAATACTTTGGAGTCGATCGTTTCAACAGAAGTAGCATTCGCAGCCACTAAGGTTGGCGAATGACGCAGCGCAGAGTCAAAGCTATCGTACTTAATATTAATTAAAGTTTTCGCTTTTGAGATCGGCGTTAAATTAAGTTTTGCTTCACAAACAAAAGCCAATGAGCCTTCAGAGCCAGTGATCAAACGGCTTAAATCGATAGTTTGCAAATCTTCACTAACGGCATGTTCAAGATCATAGCCAGTTAAAAAACGGTTTAAACGAGGAAACTTAGCTAATATTTGCTCACGTTTATCAATACTAGTAGCAATAACCTGCGCTAAGATTTTACCTAGCGTTGTCTCCTGATTTGCCAGTTCTTTGGCTTGTTCTAGAGCTAATGGACTAGTTGATAACAGTTCACCATTCGCTAACACTGATTCTAACGCTAAAACATGGTCTGAGGTTTTACCATACACTAACGAACCTTGTCCTGAAGCGTCAGTGTTGATCATCCCACCAATGGTTGCCCGGTTACTGGTGGATAAATCAGGCGAAAAGAAAAAACCAAAGGGACGCAAATAATCATTAAGTTGATCTTTTACTACGCCGGCTTCCACCCGTATCCAGTTTTCTTTGACATTAATTTCTAAAATACGATTCATGTATTTTGATAAATCCACCACTATACCTGGCGTTAAACTTTGGCCGTTAGTGCCAGTACCACCACCTCGGGCGCTAAATTTTATTGCCTGATACTTCTGCTGATTGGCCAATTGCGTGATCACCTGAACATCCTGCTTAGTACGCGGATGTAACACCAGTTGCGGCAATTGCTGATAAATGCTGTTGTCTGTTGCTACCGCAAGACGTGCGCTGTACTGGTTACTAACCTCACCAGTAAAGTGTTGCTGGGCAAGTGCATGAGCAAATTCTTGATAAAGCGGATCAATAAGTTCTTGGGGATCTAACCGAGGTAACATAACAGCATAATAATAGACAAATTAAAGTTGTTTGCAGTATATCACCGCTCAAAATGAAATTTTAGCTTTATAGCGCATAGGCTAAGAACTTTTTACGCTAATAGTCTGTTGTGAAGTTCTTACGGTTAAGCCAGTAATTCAGGTTAAAACTTACCGCCAATGTTTTAGCTGGCCAGAACTAAACGAACAAAATAAACGGCTTTTGTTCGCTTTAACAGCCATTGGCCATTACTACCATTCTTGAACTAAATTAATTAAGCTGAATTCGTTAAGTTAAGCCCAGCCTAACTGTTGAAGGCTAATGGTATCATTCCAAATTTTAGTCATATGATTTATCACACCACCCTCAAATTGCATGACATAAACGTAATCAGCTTTAATCGTTTTCCCTGTAGGCTCACCTGGACCTCCGGGGCCTGTTTGTGTTCCATGAAAAACGGCATAGGCCGCAACAGAATTACGTTCTTGATCTTCCGCAAAAAAACGTAACTCATAACGACCATCAGGTATTGGTGTAAGTAAACCTTTCATCCAATCAGTGTACGCCTCGAGGCTTTTTATTTCAGCTAGCGCCGCTGCTTGTGCCGAAAAAGTTGCATTTGGCGAGCAAAATGACTTACAGACATCCCACCCCTTACCGGTTTCACAGGCTTCAAAAAATAATTTGCCTTGTTCTAGCATGTGGCTCATTTTACTTTCCTCATTTGAAAAGTTAATAGACAAATTAAATTATGGCTCAACACCACGACATATCAAGCTCTCTCAAACATTTAACGCAGGTTGAATTTATTATAAATGAAACAAGACCAAATGCCTTTTCGTGTGGTATTTCAGCTATATTATCGCGATATAGATGCCGATAATAATTAATTCATTTTTGTTAACGCCTGCCATTTCTCAACCGCCTCTGGGTGACCATTTTTTGCTTTGATATAAAGGTTCAGTAACCTTAGTTCGTTGCATTGTTTTTCTTCAGTGGGTAGTGCTAAAACTTCAATTAACTGAATGCCCTGACCTTGCAAGCTTTGCTCAAATACTTTTTTAAAATCAGCAACTGTTTGGCAACAATAAGAGTGGCCCTGATATCCCTTTACTACACTATGGACATCAAATAATTCGCTGTTGCAATGATAGATACTGGAGTCGCCACTTTTACCTAAATGAAAAACATTGTTACGCATATAAATAATAGTGACGTCAGTTTGATCTTTTAAGAAATGGATCAGTTCATTTAACTGAAAATGGAACCCTCCATCACCAATGATCACCACAGCACGGTCATGATTACCAGTTGCTTTGATTTTTTTAGCGACGGCTCTGGCATAAGGCAATGCTGTGCCCATAGCGCCATACCAAGGATTGGTCAGCCAAGCACGACCTAAACTACTTTGACGAACCTTTAAACTGTAACTGGCAAAGTAGGAATTTCCGACTTCAGGCAAATAAACAAAAGGGGTTGTTTGCTGCTGTTGCAGCTCATTTAATACGGGTGCCAGATTATTAAAATCAATCGGCTCAGCGGGGTTAACTTCATCTGCCTGAGTTTTAGCTTGCTCAAGTGAAAATTCAAACGGCGTGATATTCGCATTGATTAAATGCTCAAACACTTCAATAATGTCCCGCTCTAAGACCGTGCCCCCTTTAAGTAAGGTACGATTGTCAAAATTTTCTATTTTGTGAGTGCCTGTACCAAACGCGGTATTTGTATCTTGCGCGTAAATACTAGTCGCCACATCCAACACATAATCTACCTGTTGATCTATATATTCACCACCGATAGTTTGAGTAAAGACACCGTTATAGGCTCCCAATGATAACGGATGAAATTCATCAAATAATCCTTTAGCAAACCAACTGGTAGCAAATGGAATACGATATTTTTCCGCAAACGCCAAAATCAAAGATTTTAATTTTTCATTGTGTTTGAGCTTATCGCCCAAATACAACATAGGTGCCTGTGATTGCTCTAACTTACTGATGATTTTAGCTGCGATCATTTCACTACCACACAGCACATTGTCACCCCAGTAAATTGACTCAAGCGATGGTGGCAAACGTAGCAACTGGGTTTTACTAAACACCAGATCTCTTGGCACTTCAATAAATACCGGTTGTTTGGTTTTATAGGCTTGCGCCACTAAATGAAAAAAACGATTTCCGGCAACATTCGGCTGACTGCTGGCTCTATCGCCTTGTAGACGTTCAACTTTCATCCCAAGCGCAGCAAAAGCATTTAACGCATTGTCGTATTCCGTTTTCCAGGACGCATTCGGATGTACGGTATGATGAATCGCCTGCTGATGAACCTCAACCTCACCCGGCGCACCGGAAATAAACACAACAGGTAGACCTTCGGTCACAGCTAACGCCGCGGCGCTGGTACAAGGTAAACTACCAACCGTATAAGTAGTTAAACAAAAGCCTAAACCATCAATTTCTGCCTGAGCACAGGCGGAAAAACCGGCATGCATTTCATTACTGGACGGACAGATATCTAATCGCTGCTCCATCGCAGCAATTAAATTAGCGGCAAAATCACCGCCGACGCCATAAACAGTGTTACCACCAAAAAACTCAATCACATCTGCCATAACAGCGCCTAATAACGGCAAACTGTCACTGTAATCTTTACCAAAATTTGATTCGTATGAAGTCGTCATAATGTCTTCCCAATTGAACTAATGACGACACCATAAAGTCAGCCTAAGGTCACTACCCTGATCGAGATCATATTTTCGCTATCTAGCTTGACATTGTGCTCTAGCGTAACGTAATGAAAGGTTTACAGCCGTTGTAAATAGCATAAAAAAAGCCCAACGCACATTAATACGTTGGGCCTTATTATTTAAATAAGGATGATTAAGCTTTACCGTGTTGTTCCGCTAAATATAACCAGGTCGGTAGCACCGTATCTGGATTTAATGAAACGCTATCAATACCCTGCTCAACTAACCAGGCAGCAAAATCAGCATGATCTGATGGCCCTTGCCCACAAATACCCACATATTTGCCACGGGCTTTACAAGCTTTAATCGCCATAGCCAATAACGCTTTAATTGCAGGATTACGCTCATCAAATAAATGCGCAATTAAACCAGAATCTCTATCTAAACCTAATGTTAACTGAGTTAAGTCATTAGAACCGATAGAAAAGCCATCGAAATAATCAAGGAACTGATCCGCTAATAAAGCGTTTGATGGTAATTCACACATCATAATGACCCGCAGACCATTTTCACCGCGTTTTAAGCCATGCTCAGCTAAAATTTCAATAACCGCTTGTGCTTCTTCCAAAGTACGAACAAATGGGATCATCACTTCCACATTAGTTAAGCCCATGTCGTTGCGCACTCGTTTGATCGCTTCACATTCCAGGGCAAAACACTCACGGAAATCTTCAGAAATATAACGAGATGCACCTCGATAACCTATCATAGGGTTTTCTTCGTCCGGCTCAAATTCCTCACCGCCAACTAAGTTCGCATATTCGTTTGATTTAAAATCAGACATCCGAACAATAACTTTTTCCGGCGAATAAGCCGCTGCCAGCGTCGAAATTCCTTCGGTTAATTTAGCAACGTAAAATTCAACCGGATCGCTATAACCCGCCATGTAATCGTTGATTTCTTCTTTAAGCTCGTCTGATTGCTGATCATAGTTAATTAGCGCTTTAGGATGAACACCGATCATTTTATTAATGATAAATTCTAAACGCGCCAAACCAATACCTGCATGAGGTAATTTTGCAAAAGCAAACGCTCGATCCGGGTTACCAACATTCATCATGATTTTTAATGGTAATTCCGGCATATCATCTACGGTAGAAGTGGTCACTTTAAAATCAAGCAAGCCTTGATAAATAAAACCAGTATCACCCTCGGCACAAGAGACGGTGACTTCGTCACCAGCGGCTATTTTACTGGTAGCATCACCACAACCGACTACCGCAGGGATCCCCATTTCACGGGCAATAATCGCGGCATGACAAGTTCTACCGCCACGATTGGTCACGATCGCTGACGCTTTTTTCATGATCGGCTCCCAGTCAGGGTCTGTCATGTCAGTCACTAGTACATCACCGGGCTGGATCTTATCCATTTCTTCTAGTGAAGCTAACACTTTAGCTTTACCACTACCGATTTTCTGACCGATAGAGCGGCCCTGACAAATCACCTCAGCAGTAGTTTGTAACTGGTACTGTTCCATCACATTGCCACTTTCACGACTACGCACTGTTTCTGGGCGCGCCTGAACAATATAAAGCTTGCCGTCTAAGCCATCTTTAGCCCATTCGATATCCATTGGACGCTGATAATGCTGTTCAATGATCACTGCTTGTTTCGCTAACTGCTGTACTTCTTCATCAGTCAATGAAAATTGGTTAGAAAGGTTTTCTTCAACATCCACCACTTCCACTTGCTTGCCGTGTTCCTGAGTGTTGGTATAAACCATTTTGATCGCTTTTGAACCAATATTCCGACGTACCACTGCAGGATTGCCGTTGGCTAACGTTGGCTTATGAACGTAAAATTCATCCGGGTTTACCGCCCCTTGTACTACCATTTCACCTAAACCATAGCTTGAAGTGATAAAGACCACATCTTCAAAGCCCGATTCGGTATCGATAGAAAACATCACACCACTTGATGCAATATCACTGCGTACCATACGCTGAATACCAGCAGAAAGCGCCACGCCGCGATGATCATACCCTTGGTGAACACGATAAGAAATCGCTCTGTCATTAAATAATGAAGCAAATACGTGTTTAATTGCGATCATCACCGCATCAAAACCACGCACATTTAAGAAAGTTTCCTGCTGACCGGCAAATGAGGCATCCGGCATATCTTCAGCAGTAGCAGATGAGCGCACGGCAAATGAGGCATCGTCGGAGAACTCACCCGCTAATTTTGCATAAGCTTGTTCAATATCTTGCTGCATTTGAGGTAAAAACGGCGTATCTATGATCCATTGACGAATGGTGTTACCGCATTTTGCTAAAGCATTAACATCACTAACATCTAAACCATCAAGCAGTTGATAAATTTTGTCATTTAAACCACTTTGCTCTAAAAATTCATTAAAGGCGAATGATGTTGTCGCAAAACCGCCAGGAACTTGCACACCAACATTTGCTAGGTTTGAAATCATCTCCCCTAATGATGCGTTTTTACCACCAACACGGTCAACATCATTCATTCCTAAGTCTTCATACCAAAGTACGTTCTCTTGCACGACAAAATCTCCAAATAGGACAAAAAGTTAAGTATAGTATTTAATTATAGCGGTGATCATTTTACACTGCTCAACCAACAAACTAAAACACATTTAGAAAGTTTTCATATTTATTTTCATTCTTAGATATACAAAACTTATTACGTAAGGAATTTGTCATGCGCACCGCGTTTTATATCTCTGACGGCACAGCGATCACCTCTGAAGTTTTTGGTCATGCGTTGTTGTCGTTATTTCCGGTTGAATTTAATCACGACACCATTTCTTTTGTCGAAACGCTCGATAAAGCTTATGAAACCAGGGATAAAATTAATCGCGCAGCTAAACGAGCAGGCGAACCACCGTTAGTGTTTCACACCTTTGTTAATCCGGAAATCAGAGAAATTATCGACAGTAGCGATGCCATTATTTATAACTTTTTAGAGCATTTTGTCTCGCCACTCGAACAACAATTAGGCGTTAGCGCTAAACCCAAAGCTCATCGTACTCACAGTATTCATGAGAACAGCTATGATTACCGTATTGATGCGGTTAACTACTCGCTTGCCAACGATGATGGTTCTAATATTTCCAATTATGAACACGCTGATGTCATTTTAGTCGGAGTGTCCCGCTCTGGTAAAACGCCAACATCACTGTATTTAGCACTGCAATATGGCATTAAAGCCGCAAATTATCCGTTTACCGATGATGATATGGATGATTTAACTTTGCCAGATTTTCTTATTCCCCATAAAAAGAAAATTTTTGGTTTAACCATAGATGCCCCGCGACTGATGGACATTCGGGAAGGCAGAATGGCAAACAGTAAATACTCTTCCGCGCGTCAATGTCGGATGGAAGTCCGAGAAGTAGAAAAGCTCTATAAAAAAGAAAAAATTCCATATTTAAATACCACTAAGTTCTCGGTGGAAGAAATTACCGCAAAAATATTGAATGAAACCGGACTGCAAAGATATAAATACTGATCTGTTTCAAGTTATTTAAACTTTTACTAGCAAAGCTGTTCACAACGCCAGTGATTTTCTGTATGTTAGCGCGATAGAGTTGAGTCGCTGCATTGTATTTAGCTAAATACAATGCAGCCGAAAAAAAGTTACTTACATGACCATCAAAACAGATGAATTTAGAACGACACTCATTGAGAATTTAGTGTCGCCTGCTGAGCTTGCTGAGCAAATCCCCCTATCGGACCAAACCGCCGAATTTATTATCAAAAGCAGAAAAGAAATAGAAGCTATTATCAATGGTGATGATGACAGATTACTCGTTATCATTGGCCCTTGCTCTATTCATGACACTGAAGCGGCGATAGATTATGCTAAACAACTGAAGCAACTGCATCAGAAGTATCAAAACGAATTACTTATCGTCATGCGGGTTTATTTTGAAAAGCCCCGCACTACCGTTGGTTGGAAAGGCCTGATCAGTGATCCGGATTTAGATAAATCTTTTCATGTAGCTAAAGGGTTAAACCTGGCAAGAACGCTGTTAATGGAAATCAACGAGTTAGGTTTACCTGCCGGTACTGAGTTTCTCGACATGGTTACCGGTCAATATATTTCAGACTTAATTTGCTGGGGCGCCATTGGTGCTCGTACTACCGAAAGCCAGGTTCACAGAGAATTAGCCTCAGCATTATCTTGTCCGGTGGGGTTTAAAAATGGCACTGATGGTAATATTCAAATCGCCGTTGACGCCATTAAAGCATCCAGTGTACCGCACGTACTGTACTCACCGGATAAAAGCGGACAAATGTGTATTTATCAAACCCATGGCAATCCACATGCTCATGTGATTTTACGTGGCGGTAAAACGCCTAATTATTCCGTTCAAGATATTGAGCAAACATTAACTAAGTTAGCTGAAAATCAAATACATTCAGGGATAATGATCGACTGTAGTCACGGTAATAGCTATAAAGATCACACTAAGCAAATGGATGTCGCTCAAGATATTGCCAAGCAAATCACTCAAGGCCAACAAAAGATTTCCGGAGTGATGATAGAGAGCTTTTTGGTTGAAGGTAAGCAAAGAGTCATCGCAGATCAGCCGCTAACTTACGGTCAGAGCATCACTGATGCCTGTGTTGATCTTGAGGTCAGTGAAGATATGCTTGAATTGTTAGCAAACGCTGTCACTCAAGCCAGAGAATAATATTTAAAAAGAGCAGCTAGTCTGCTCTTTTTTGCCTTTAATAACCATCTGCATTTTTATCAACTTTTACTTGTTGACTTCCACTTTAAAACACTGTTATTTTATACAGTCACCTAACAGAGTGATAGTAAAATAATAATGTCAGCAAAATATGAATGGCGAAAACAAGAAAAAGCAATCTATCTGCCAAAAAACAAGCCTGAAATCATCAACGTACCAGCAATGAATTTTATTACCCTCGCTGGTGAAGGCAACCCTAATTCTGAGCAATTTACACAGCATATCGCCACTTTATACGCTGTTGCCTACGCGATCAAAATGACCTTAAAAAAAGCAGAAAATACGCCGGCAAATTATCAAGACTTTACCGTCTATCCCCTCGAAGGCATTTGGGATATTAACGAGCAAGCAAAACAACAATTTAACGGCACCATCAGTAAAGACGATCTGGTCTATCAGCTAATGATCCGCCAACCACATTTTGTCAGTGAACAATATTTTCAGCAAATGCGTGAACAAGTCGTAGAGAAAAAAGCAAATCCATTGCTTAAACAGGTAAAATTTGAAACTATCACCGATGGAAAGAGTATTCAGATGTTGCACTTAGGAAAGTTTGAAGATGAACCACTAAGCTTTGAGCAAATGGAAGCCTTTGCTGACGCTGAGGAATTAGTCCGCTTATCAAAAACTCATCGAGAAATTTACCTTTCAGCCCCCCGGAAAGTAGCGCCAGAAAAACCAAAGACCGTGTTACGTTTTTCGGTAGAATAGTACATCAAATACCAACATTAAGATCTTGCATATGAAACACATCATAGTAATCATTATCACCAGTTTGCTACTTAGTGCATGCGCACAACATTATTCAGTATCAACCAACCTAGATAAAAAAAATTTCACTGAGTATTTTTCTCCTGCTAAGGTAAAAATTTATCCAAATGAACAAGCTTTCAATGCTAAATATCATTATTTAGCCGCTGTTGAAGGAGAGTCTTGTCAAACGGACAGTCGCCACGAACCAGCAAACGAAGTTACCGCTCGTACTAACACCAGACGCAATGCGTTTGAGCTTGGTGCCAATGCCATTATTTTTACCGGCTGTACCTTAATTGATTCTGCGGAATCAGATAAGCAATGCATTACTACCCGCGTCTGTTACGGCAAAGCCTATCAAGTAGAGCAGCGCTAAATGACACACTCAGCAACCTTTCAATTAAACACTTTAGGGGTGGTGACATCTCCATATGATGAAAAGTTTGCTATTCCTCGCCAACCCGGGCTTGTTAGCGCCGCTAAAGGGAAAATAACATTAACAGGTGATGCTAATAACGTCGAGTTAGTGCGCGGATTAGAGCAGTTTAGCCACATTTGGCTATTATTCATCTTCCATGGCACCGCCGAACAAGGATGGAAACCTTTGGTTAGGCCCCCCCGATTAGGCGGTAATAAGAAACTCGGTGTACTGGCAACCCGCTCCACTTTTCGGCCAAATCCTATCGGTATGTCGGTGGTAAAGTTAGATGAGATAAAAGTTAATAATAAGCAGGTAGAGCTGCATATTTCCGGTCTGGATTTACTGGATAACACCCCAATTATCGATATTAAACCTTATATCCCGTATTCGGATGCGTTAACAACTGCCAATGCCGGATTTGCCGATCAAGCGCCAGATAATAAGCTTGACGTTCATTTTACCCTCGCAGCACAATCAACTTTACAGCAGCTTAACGATAAAATCCCTGAATTAAAATCACTGATCACTCAGGTATTAGCACAAGACCCTCGTCCGGCCTATAAGCAAGCAAAGGGCGATAACAAAATTTACGGTATTCGTTTGTATCAGCGCAATATTAAGTGGCGTCTGATTTCCGCCAGCACGATTGAAGTATTTGAAATAAGCTAACACTTTAATTTATCTCGCAAGGAAAGTAACTATGATAGTTCGTCCGATAGTTGAACTGCCGCTACTCGCCGCCATTTGGGGTGGCTCATTTTTATTAATGAAAATAGGCGGACCGGAATTTGGCCCTATACTATATATGGCACTACGTACTATTATCGCTAGCATATTTTTACTGATTTTACTCGCTCGCAAGCAGCAGTTAACAAGCTTAATATCCCATAAAAAACAACTGTTTATTGTTGGCTTAATGAATACCGCGATCCCCTTTGTCTTATTTGGCTGGGCAACTTTAACCTTGTCTGCAGGCAGTACATCCGTACTCAATGCCACGGTTCCTATGTTTGGTGCTATCGTTGCGTTTTTCTGGCTAAAGGACAGGCTAAATATCACTGCAATACTAGGTTTATGCCTTGGTTTTCTAGGTGTTTACGTATTGATGCTGGATAAAATCAATGCGCCTGATAGTCAGGTAATTATACCGATGTTTGCCGTACTATTAGCGGCATTGTTCTATGCCATTGGCGCAAATTACACTAAAAAATATTTAACCGGATTAAAGCCACTGACCTTAGCCACCGGCAGCCAGCTCGCCGCAAGCTCGGTGTTATTACCACTGAGCATGTTTTATTTTCCAAGCCAATTGCCGAGTATTGCCGCCATTAATTCAGTATTATTATTGGGAGTACTATGTACCGGCTTTGCCTATATTTTGTTTTTTCGCTTAATTGCTGAAATGGGACCGACTAAAGCGATTTCCGTCACTTACTTGATCCCGGCCTTCGGTTTGTTTTGGGGTGCTGTATTTCTTAAAGAAACCATCACGTTAACCATGCTAGCCGGTTGTGCCTTAATTTTAATAGGGGTTGCATTAACCACGGGGATGTTGGCAGTATTTAAACGTACCGCCCTCAGTAATTAATAAAGCGTAAAGTCAGCAAAATAAAAAAAGCCGACAAATTGTCGGCTTTCTCATATGGTAAACTGATTATTTAATGATGATGACCACCAACGCCGTGGGCATGACCATGCTCGACTTCTTCATCAGTGGCATCGCGCACATCAATCACTTCAAGATCAAAAGTTAACACTTTACCAGCAAGTGGTGGATTAACATCGACAGTAACCATAAAACGTCCTGGCTTAATCACAGTCACTTGACGTTGCCCCTGCTCGGTTTCAACCACAGCGACCATCCCCGGCTTCCACTTAGCATTTTTAGACGGCAGACCTAATAAATGTTTAACCGGTACACGTTGGATCAGATCTTCTTTACGCTCGCCATAAGCATCTTCAGGTTGTAGGGTCACCGAAAACTTATCACCCGCAGCTTTATCCGTTAGCGCCTTTTCAACACCAACCAACATATTGTTAAACCCATGCAAATAGGCTAGCGGATCAGAGCCTTTTGAAGACTCCAGTTCTTTACCGGCTTCATCTTTTAAAGTGTAGTGAAACTGCACAACTTTTTTATCAGTAATTTTCATTATCTTTCCAAATGGACAATTGTTTTGCGCGAGTGTAACAAAAAGCAATAGCAGGCTCTACGCCCATAGCAACAAAATCACCACACTAGCAATAATTAACACCATCCCCAGATACTCTCTTAACGAAATTTTTTCTTTAAAAATACGATAAGTAAGGATCAAGGTAATAAAAAACTCCACTTGCCCTAACGCTTTGACATAAGCGGCATTTTGATAACTAGCACCGGTAAACCAGCCAATAGAGCCAAGCACACTGGTAATGCCTACAAACAAGCATAAACGCCATTGTGACACCATAGTTTTTAACTGCTTGCTATCAGTAACAACGATATAAATTAATGAAATCAACGATTGCGTCACGATCATAAATACTAAAGCGGTCGCTGCACTGACCATCAAATCGGTATTTAATGCCAGACTGGCTTCACGAATAAGCAAAGTAGTAATCGCAAGTCCTAAGCCTGATGCCAGACCAAAGCCGGCGCCCGGATTTTGAAAAACGTCGGCGTAGGTAAACCTAACTTTCGAGACAATCAATACCCCAATAACACCGATGATCACCGACAACCAACCGAGTAAACTCAATGACGCAGAAAATACGATAGCACCGACCACCGCCACTTGAATCGCTTCAGTTTTTGACAAACTGGTCGCCACGGCAAAGTTGCGATATTTAAATGCCGCTACTAAACAGGCCGTGCCGAGAATTTGCATCACACTGGCAATAAGTGCATAGATAACAAAGGACTCAGTTAACTCAGGTATGGGGATATCGCGATAGTCTACTATCCAAACCAGGTAGCCAATCGCAAAAGGTAAGGCGTAGAGGTAGCGCACTGCCGTTGTTGCCATGGCATTAAGATGCCCTGATAATTGTTTTTGTCCTGCAGTACGTACCGCCTGCATAAAGGCGGCGAGTAAAGTGAAATAAACCCAGGTTTCCAATTCAGTAACCTATTCAATGGATGAAAATAGAAAAGACTAGTATTTTAAATAACTTAATCACGGATGTCGTTAAATTATTCAGTCCAAAACGTTATATTTGATACTCACTATTTCTCGCTTTCTTTGCGGGTTAATTAGTTTGCCAGTCAAATTCCATTTGTTTTGCCGTTTGTGTAGCCAGTTGCCGAGAGTACAGCCGTTCTATTAAGTGCAAGCTCATATCTATACCAGCAGAAATGCCTGCCGATGTAATAATTTTTCCTTGATCAAGCCACCTGAGATCAGAGCAAACCTCGACATCAGAATATCTGGCCTGTAAATTGGCAATATCCTGCCAATGAGTCGTCACTTTTAATCCTGACAATACCCCTGCTTCTGCCAGTAAAAATGCGCCAGTACACACCGAGGCTAAAACATTCACCCTAGTGTACTGCCTGGCTATCCAGTTAATCACAGGTTGATTAAACATTTCCTGGTCATGGATACCGCCAGCAACAATCAGCACATCAAGTGGCGGATGCTCCGCAATGGAATAATGTGGCGTGACAGTAAAACCGCCGCGCGCCTTAACCGGCGCAGTGCTTTGTCCAATAAGCAGCACCTGATGCGGCTGTTCAAGAAAACGATTAGCGGTTGAACACACTTCAAATGGCCCGGAAAAGTCCAGCACCTCTGAATTCTGGTAAATATAAATGCCAATATTCATATTATTTCCTTATTTTAAGCCTCAGCTGTTACTGCAGTGAAACGATACTGTTTATCCAGTTCACTGATACCAAGCCCTGCTTTTTTATGGACCTTAATTTCCACCGGAATACGTTTTTTTAACTCTTCAACATGACTGATCACACCGATCATTTTGCCACTAGCGTTTAAGTTATCGAGCGCATCTAATGCGATATCTAAAGTTTCGCTATCTAACGTACCAAAGCCTTCATCTAAAAATAGTGAATCGATACTGGTTTTCGCACTGGCAAGCTCAGATAAAGCTAATGCTAACGCCAAGCTCACTAAAAAGCTTTCTCCGCCGGATAAGGTTTTAGTATCTCTGACGCTATCTGCCTGCCAGGTATCAACCACCAAAAGACTAAGCTTTTCATCATCGCTACAACTGAGTTGATAACGGGCGTGTAATCGAGCCAACTGAATATTCGCTAGATGTACCAAGTGTGCCAAGGTCAGGCTTTGGGCGAAACGGCGGAATTTATCTCCGGTTGCCGAGCCAATTAAACCGTTAAGGTAAGATAAATCATCAGCAAATAGCTGCTGCTGACTAATTTGCTCTGCTAAGCCTAGTTGCTTCACCTTATTTTGCTGATCTTGTTTCAATTGTTGCTGTTTCTGTCCCTGCAATTGCTGGGTTTGTTTTAATATTTGAGATAACGCTGCTAATTGCTGCTGACAATATTCAACATCATTCGCTCTAGTTCCTGCGTTATTAAGCTTTTCCTCCTGACTAATTAAACCCGCCAATTGCTGCTGATAATTGGCTAATTGCACATTCGCTTTTGCTATTTGTTCTTCTATTCGCTTGGCTAACGTGGTTAGCATTTGTTTTTCATCAGCCGGTAATAATGCGTCGATAAATGCCGCTTGGCTATCAAACTCACTGTCTGCCAGTGCTTGTTGCCATGCAAGATGCTTTTGCTCATATTCAGGGGTTAGATCACTTAACTGGGTAGTTAAGCTATCGATGCGTCCTTGTATTTTTGCTTGCTCAGCCTGCTTGTTATTAAGATTGCGCTGATTTTCCGTTAACTGCTGAGCAAGCTGTTGTTTGTTATGGCTTAACTGCTGGCGAATTTCTTCGGCTGATAGTTCGCCAACAAGTGCCTGACGCTGCGCAATTAACGCCGTTAATTGTTCGTTGTACTGACTCACCGTTTGACTCATTTTAGCCCGTTCGTTAACGCTTCGTTCAATACTAAGAGTTAATTGCTCAATCGCCTTTTGTTGTTCTTTTAATTCGTCATTGACCGTGGTTGATTGTTGCTGCTGTTGTTTTAACTGCGCAAGCTGTTGCTGCTGTTGTTGACACCAGCTGAGCAAATTATCCGGCGCGATCAGTTGCTGCCCGCCACTCGCATTTTGAATAAATGCTAATGAATGCTCTGGTAAATATTGGCGAATTTCACTTATAAGCGCTTGCTGCTCAGCAGTTATTTGTTGCTCGGCGCTGACTAATTGCTCAGTTAATTGTTGCGCCTGTTTTTGCAAATGAGATAACTGATTTTCTTTAACTGCCAGCTGACTTTTTTGCTCATTTTGTTGTTGCTGTACCCCATTTATTTGCTGAGTTAATTGTTCTATCGCCTGTTTATCGGCGATAAACTGTTGTTGTTGCTGTTCTAATTGTTGCAAGAGACTTTGATTATTTTCTTTTTGTTTTTCAATTAGTTCAACGTCCCCCTTCAACAAATCACCTGGTAACGCATAACTAAACTCTTGCATTGAATGTTGCAGGTTTGTCTGACTTTGTTGCAATTCAGCGATGCGCTGCTGGCAATGGAAAATATTATTATCGGTGGTCGCCAATTCGGTTTTAATGTGATTACCGTGCGTTTCTAAATCAGTCAATTGCTGTTTTAATTGCGTCAGTCTGTGCTGCTGTTCATCACTCACGCCATGCTGATACTGCTCAACATAAGGGTGCTCAGTTGAGCCGCATAACGGACAAGGCTGCTCTGCCTGCAGCTGCGTCCTTAACTGTTCAAGTGAACGAATAGTTTTTTGCTGTTCGACAATGGTTTCCATATCCTGAACACTGTCTCGGCACTGCTTATATTGAGTACGACATTGATTAATTTTTTGCTCAAGCTGAGCTTTCTGTTGTTGCTGACTGACTAGTAAATTTTGCTGTTCCGTTAATTGATCAGAGGTTTGCGTAAGTTGCGTGGCCAAAGTGATTAACTGTGAAAACCCTTGCTGACGCTCTCTTATTTGTTGTAACTCCTGTTGCAATCCAGTTTCATTGTCACAATTCACACTAGCTAACACTTGTTGCTGCTGCTCATTAAGTGATTGCAATTGCTGATTAAATTGCTGTAAAACTGGCTCTGTTTCAGCCAATTGCTGCTGCACTTGATTTAGTACTTGTTGTTCTTGCGCTAGTTCTTTCTCTATCCCTGATTGTTGTTGAGTTAACAGGCTTATTTGCTGTTGTTGCTGAAGCAACTGTCCGCCTTGATGTTGCCATAGCGGTAACTTATCTTCGAGCGATAATAAATAATGTTGTTGCGACAACTCCTGCTCTAATGCTTGTAACTGAGTACGCTGTTGTTGTTCAACCTGTTGCAGATCGGCTAACTGCTGTTGCTGCTGTTTAAGCTCAGCCGTTAATTGTTGTTCATTCTCGTTACTGGTCTTTAATTGCTCATGGGTAAAACTTATTTGGCTATCGAGTGGCATGACCTGTTCGACCAGCTGCGTTTCTTTTTGCTCAAGCTCTTCAACTTGTTGCTGATGGTGCTTTTCAGTCTGCTGAAATTGCGCTTCAACGCTTTGTAGTAAAATTTGTCCCTGCTCACCTTGCAACTGACTTGCTTTAAGCTGATCAGTAAGCTGCTGCTGCTGGGCAGATACTTGTTCAAACACACTAAATACCGGCCGTAAGTATTCTGCCGGCTCAGCCAATGCCAATTTAGCAAACGCACTTTGATTATCAACAGCAAGCTGTTTGCTATCAGTAAGCGCTTGTTCAGCCTGTTGCTGCTTTTGCGCTAATTGGCTTTGCTGCTCAAGATTATTAAGCAGTGCTTGCCAGCTTTTCTGACTTTCAAGTTGCGCTTTTTCTTGCTCAGTCAGCTCTAATAATTGCTGCTCAATCTCAGCTATTTGCTCGTTACTTAACAGTTCAATGTCACTGCTCTTTTCCTGTAAACGTTCAAGTTGTTCCTTTGCCGTTTTGTTTTGTTCAAATACCCGCTGAGAGATCAAGCTATAAATCTCAGTACCGGTTAATTGCTCTAACAGCTCGGCGCGATCTTTATCCTGAGCGTTTAAAAATGCCGCGAATTGCCCTTGTGATAACATCATCGACTTGGTAAAACGAGCAAAATTAAGGCCGGTGATCTGCTCTACTTGCTGCTTAACGTCAGATATTTTCGATGCGAGGATATCACCGTCGAGTTCTGCCAATTCCGCCACTGGCTTTTGTAGTTTACCATCAATCGCCCCTTTCGCTCGGCGCTGGCTCCAAAATGCCCGATAGCCTTTACCTTTTACCTCAAACTCAACTTCCACTAAACAGCTGGCGCTATGTCGCGTCATTAACTGATTTTGATTATCAGTAACACTGCTAATTCGTGGTGTTTGATGGTACAACGCTAAACAAATAGCGTCGAGAATGGTGGTTTTTCCGGCACCGGTTGCGCCAGTAATAGCAAATAGTGCGCTGGAGTCAAATGGCGGCTGGCGAAAATCAATGCACCAGGCACCTTTTAATGAATTGATATTTTCAAATCTTAGTGAGAGTATTTTCATTTGCTCGCCTGCTGTTGTTCTTCCTGCAGCGGCTGTTGTTCTTCAATAGCTTCCTGGTGGCTCACTTGATCGGCAATTTCATTAAACAATGTCGTTAAGCGCGTTTTACGCTGCTCTGCCTGTGGATCAGGCCAGCTTTCCAGTGCTAAACGCGTATCAAACACATCTTGCAATCTGAGCTCTGCTAAGGTCGTATTTTCCTCAGTCACCGAATTTAGCGCTCGGTTTTTCTTTGCCCTGCGCACTAAAATCACTTCAACCGGAAAATCGTGAACAATTTCATCAACCCGCAAAGTTAAATCATTCAAATAATCACTATGACTTAACTCGATATCGAGCCAGATCCTACACTGTTCATCACTTTCTCCTGCTTGTTGTTCGGCTAAATGATCAGTAGCCGTTAGCATTGTTAGCCGCTGCTTAAGACTATCGAGATCTGTTTTTACCATCTCCATCGGCTGAAAACACGGAATAGCAAGTTCAGTAACCTGAGCAAGTTTGCCTTGAGAAAAATCAACTAGATTAACGCTCTTTTGCTGCGCAGCTTCATCAAAGCTTAATGGAATAGGAGAACCGCAATAACGGATATGCTCAGATTTTGCAACCTTTTGCGCCTGATGAATATGACCAAGCGCGATATAATCTACTTCGGGAAAACACTGTGCAGGGAATGCCTCTAAAGTACCAATATAAATATCACGCACTGACTCACTGCAACTGACGCCAACCGTGGTTAAATGACCGGTTGCCATAATTGCCACTTGTTCACCATATTGCTGATGTGCTTGTTCAACAAGTTGCTGATAATGTGCCTGAATTGCCTGCTGTAACTGCTGTTGTTTATCTTTTGCCGACTGCCCACTGCTACTGACAACAACATCTCGTGGTCGGATAAATGGGATCGCGCAAACCACGAGTTGCTCCCCTTTGGCATTAGTCAGTGAAAGCAATTGTTGCGCTGTGACACTAGATGCTTGGGTAACCACATAACAGCCTAGCTGTGCCAATAACGATTGAGATTCACCTAACATAGCAACCGAATCATGATTGCCCGCCAAGACAATCAGTTGACAATTAAGCTGGTGCAAGCGAACGATAAAATCAAAATACAGCTCTCGCGCATAACTTGGCGGTGTCCCGGTATCAAAAACATCCCCCGCGACAACAATTGCGTCAATTTGCTGTTCCGTTACCTGTACTAATAGCCAGTTAATAAACCCCTGATGCTCTTTAAGACGACTTTTGCCGTAAAAATTTTGTCCTAAGTGCCAATCAGAGGTGTGTAAAATCCGAAATGTCATTCACTATGAAATTATTGTTTTTATGATAGTAAAATTTTACCTTACTTTTGGGACGAACAGAATCGCATTTGCAAATTTGTCCTAAGCAATACATAGTATTTAAACAAAAAGTTAAGATACTTATTCTTGATATTCTCATAGATGAAGTAACTTGCATTACCATGCTAAAACACAGAAGAAACACTGTGTCGAATAATAAAGTTTAAAAGGTTAATACGTGACCCCAGCAGTCAAACAGTTAGAAAAATTAGCAATTTATTATCAGTTACATCAATATCATCATGATAAAACCAATCACAATTATGGTTTAGAAGCGGCAGAAAAACTGAACATAGCGGCAGAAAAAATTTTTAAAACACTGGTCATTGAAACTGAAGCGCATCAATTCGCTGTTGCTATCGTACCGGTAGCTCAACAGCTAAATCTCAAAGCTACGGCTAAAGCACTTAACGCTAAAAAGGCGATCATGGCCGCTCCAAAAAAAGTACAAACTACTACCGGGTATGTTTTAGGCGGAGTAAGCCCTTTTGGTCAGAAGAAAAAGTTGCCGACGATAATCGACAGCAATGCACTCAAACACAGCGAGATTTACGTTAGCGGTGGTAAACGTGGTTTAGAAATAGCTATTGCGCCAAGTGATTTACTTTCAGTACTTAACGCTATTCATGCCGACATTGCCGATTAAGCATCACTGCTCGGGTTTAAGGATGACCTTACCATCACTTTTATGTTGGGCATAATGATCTAGTGCTGCCGGGAAATCTTCAAAGCCGGCTGTTTGATAAATATCGGTATGAAAAATACCCTGCGCAAACAACGATTGCACACGCCGGCTCAACTGGAACACTTGTAACGGATTAGCGTCCCGCATATATTTAGCTAGCCAGAAGCCTTCAATTTTAATATCACGAAATATTACATCAGCGACGGAAAATAGGCCGCCTAGCGGGTGATACGTTTCCGTTAATCGGCCATAGACAATAGCGGTCGAGCCATTAGGCATAGCTTTTAACACCCTAGGAGTATCTTCAGCAGCTACGGAATCAAGTAGCACACTGGCCTGATAGTGCTGACAAGCATTAGCTAACTGCTCACTATATTTTTCATCCGTCGTTAATAGCACCTTATCTGCACCTAGTTGCTGCAATACTTCAAGATTTGACTGACTACGTACTGTCGCAATCGTTTTTATATTATGGCGCTTAGCATAACGGATCACTCCTTTGCCAACCTGACTAGCCGCAGCATTAATCACAATCGCTTTCGCACCAAGTTGTTTTGCCCGTTCAACTAAACACACCGACGTACAAGGGTTAACAATCAATGTTGCAGCCTGTTCATCACTAATCGACTTGCGCACTGGCAGACAATAATTGGCTTTAGTTATCGCATACTTTGCCCATAAGCCATCTTCTCCGGGTTGCGCCGAAACTGCCACTCGCTTACCGGTTAACCATTTACCATAAAGCCCAGCATTAGCATCAATGACAATACCGACACCTTCAAAACCAACATAAGCACCATTATTGGGCGCAAGGCCATACTTTCCTAATAAATACACCAGATCAGACGGATTAACTGGCGCTGCCAGCATCTTGATTAGCACCTGTCCCTTTTTTAGGGCCGGCACTGGTTTTTCTCTCAGCTTGATACGCTTTGATGAAGGTAAATTTGCATCGTCGGCCAGATTTAACGCATAGCCAAGATTAATCATTTTTTGTTGCGGGCGCTGAGACAAAATAAGGTTCCATTATCAATATAATTGCAATCAAGGTTAACAGGTCTTACCACTATTAAAAAGCTGAAACACGGCAAAACAATACATTCAATAATCATGGTCACGACTGTGGTAACTATAGTGGAAACATTTCACTTAACAAAACAGTAAAACTACAGAAAGTGTTTATGCTAATCTGAAAGTGAAGCTAAACCAAAATGAGCACAGAACATGCAATATAAAACCATTAACGCACCTGAAACAAAATCAATTTCCTTAGTCGCCCACGACAATATGAAAGCAGAATTAATTCAGTGGTGTAAGGAATACCAAACTACATTGCAAGCTCATACTCTCTACGCAACCGGTACCACAGGTCTGCATATCGAAAAGCACACGGAATTAACCATCAATAAACTGATCAGTGGTCCATTAGGGGGTGATCAGCAAATTGGCGCTTTAATAACCGAGCAAAAGATCGATGTCATGATCTTTTTCTGGGATCCTCTGGAAGCCCAGCCGCATGATCCTGACGTCAAAGCGCTATTACGACTTGCTGCAGTATGGAACATTCCCGTCGCCTGTAACCGAGCAACTGCGGACTTGTTGGTAACTTCACCGCTATTTTCATCAAGCTACGCAAAGTCAATTCCTGACTATCAGCAATATATTCAATCGAGGAGCTAATTTTTCTAACGCTTGCGACAGTTACAATTTTTAAACAATAACTCTTAATCTAGATCATTGTTGTCAATGACTATTTCCCCTAGTATAAAATAGTGTTGAACAATGGATTAATACTATGTGGAAATGGTTACGTTGGTTATTGCTGGCACTGCTATTAATGGCCCTTTATTTATGGCTTAGCCAAGATAAAACCATAAAAATCAAAGTAGTGCATGCCAGTCATGGTACCGTTGAACAAACAATCGCAAATACTCGAGCGGGCACAGTTACAGCATGTCAGCGAGCAAAAATGTCACTCCCTATAGGCGGGCAAATAGAAAAAATACTGGTAAAAGAGGGGCAACATGTCAAACAAGGCCAGCTGTTGTTGTCTTTATGGGCTAAAGACAAACAGACGAAAAAACAACAATTACTTGCCTTAGTCCGTGCCAGTCAAGGTCACAAAAATCAGGCCTGTATCTTGTCAGAAAAAGCGCAAAAAGATGCCAAACGGCAAGTGAGTTTGTTACAACAAAAACTGACTTCAGAAGAAAACTTAGAACAAGCACAAGCACAAGCAGATGCTGCTCACGCCAACTGTTTGGCGTTAACCGCTGAAGTTCAGGCTAATCAGGCAGCGGTAAAAAATATTGATGCCTACTTAGAACAAAATTATTTAACCGCACCGTTTGACGGTATTATTGCCGAAATCACCGGCGAAATAGGTGAATACACCACCCCGTCTCCACCTGGCGTTGCCACACCACCAGCTGTGGACATATTAACCGATGATTGTCATTACATTAGCGCGCCGATTGACGAAGTTGATGCCGCTGATCTAGCAATAGGTCGACCGGTAAAAATCACTCTAGATGCCTTTCGCGGTCAAACCTTTGCAGGCACGTTAAAGCGTATCGCCCCTTATATTCAAGATTACGAGAAACAAGCGCGTACCGTGACAGTTGAAGTCGCTATTGATAACCACCAGTCTCCCCACTTTCTGGCCGGCTATAGCGCTGATATTGAGGTTATTTTAGCAACGAAAGAAGATGTGCTAAGACTGCCTTCAGATCTGATCATAAATAACGAGCACGTTTTAGTGGTTAATCAAGATAATATTATTGAGCGCCAACCTATAAAAACCGGGATCAGCAACTGGCAATTCACTGAAATTGTCCAGGGCCTGAGTACAAAAGATAAAGTAGTAGCCTCTATCGGTTTAACGGGCGTTACTACAGGTGCCAAAGTCGCTATTGAGACACAGCAGACAACAGGGAACTAAAAGAGCATTACTATGAATGAAATTGCCATTAAGCTCACTGATGTCAACAAAAGTTATCTGATGGGAGAACAACCATTACATGTACTCAATCATATTAACCTGACCATTCGTTCTGGTGACTATATCTCTATTATGGGGCCGTCGGGTTCAGGTAAATCTACCTTACTTAATATCATCGGCATGTTAGATCAAATCGATTCCGGTGCTTACCAGCTTCTATCAAAGGAAACATCACGATTAGATGAAGAACAACGTGCACTGTTACGACGACAACATATTGGCTTTATTTTCCAGAATTTTCATCTGATCCCCAGATTAACTGCATTTGAAAATGCCAGCTTACCCTTGATGCTCGACGGTAAACCCCTGACAGAACGCCAGGAAATTGTGACACCACTATTTCAACAACTCGGCATTGAACATAGACTCCATCATTTACCAAAGCAGCTTTCAGGCGGACAATTGCAGCGTGTAGCAATTGCCAGAGCAACCGTGATGTCGCCCAATATATTGCTAGCGGATGAGCCGACAGGTAACCTCGATCAAGCTTCCGGCATTGAAGTTATCGAGTTACTCGAACGTTTAAATACTCAGGGCATCACCTTAATTGTCGTGACCCATGATAAAGCCCTGGGCAAACGCGCACGGCGACAGTTAACTATGGTAGATGGCCAGATAGTAAAAGACAGCACTAACGCAATAGAAACCGAGAGTAGCTAAGCATGCGCGTACTCGATAACCTTCAGTTTTGCTATATCGCACTTGTGCGCCACAAAATACGCACCGGGTTATTGTTATTAGCAGTTGCTATCGGTGTTACTTCCGTTTTATTGTTAACCAGCTTAGGCGAAGGGGCACGGCTATTTATCGAACAAGAATTCTCCTCTCTTGGTAATCAGATGCTAGTGGTGCTGCCGGGAAAAAAGGAAACCACTGGCGGTGCAGTGCCTATTTATGGAACGTCTCCTAGAGACCTCACTATTGACGATGCTAATGCGTTAAATCAACTGCCCAGCGTTGAAACTACGGCTCCTATTATCGCCGGTACTGCGTTGGTCAATTATCAGGGATTAAGCCGTGAGGTGATCACCATTGGCAGTTCAGCCGCGTTTTTTGAGGTCAGACAACTAAAATTACAACAAGGGAAAATATTACCACAAAACAGCAATGACCGCGCATCAGCCGTATGTGTCCTCGGCTATAAATTAAAAAAACTCCTGTTTGGCCAGCAGCAAGCATTGGGCCAATGGCTGAAAATTGGTGGTCAGCGTTTTCGCGTTATTGGCGTATTGGAAGAGCGCGGTGAATCCATGGGACTCGATATGCGTGATATGGCAATTATCCCGATACGCTCAGCAGAAAGTTTGTTTAATGCCCCTAGCCTGTTTCGTATCGTACTGACGTTAAAACAAGCGGGCAGTGAAAGCTATACCGAAAAAAGAATTCGAGAAGTGATCGCGAAACGTCACGATGGAGAAGACGATATTTCCATTGTCAGTCAAAACGCCCTGCTTAATTCCTTTAACAACATCATCACCTTAGTAACGGCAGCAATTGGTGCTATTGCCGCCATTAGCCTGATCGTCGCCGGCTTTTTGATCATGAATGTTTGCTATGTCTCTGTCAGTCGCAGAAAAAGTGAAATAGGACTGTTAAAAGCATTGGGAGCCAGTAAAAATGAAGTCCGTCGGCTGTTTTTAACCGAATCGGTAATCTTAGTCAGCATAGGTGTGACCATTGGTGTACTTGTTGGTTACAGTCTGGTTTTTCTTGCTCATCAATTATGGCCTGGCTTTCCATTACGCATCCCCTGGTGGGCGACGATATCAAGTACCCTGCTTGCTGCCATTATCGGTATTCTCTTTTCCTGGTTACCAGCTTCCATGGCGGCTAAACAAGATCCTGTTATCGCATTACGGGGTAGCTAGATGAAATTTAGTGATATTTTTTACTGGGTTAAAACCTCGATATTATCTCAACGGATCCGTGCATTATTAACCATTGCCGGCTTTGCAACCGGCATGGCAGCCGTAGTGCTAATGAACTCTATTGGTGAAAGCATGAGAAATTATGTATTGCAAGAGTTTACCCAGTTTGGCAGTAATATTATTGCGGTAACGCCAGGAAAAACAGAAACTTTTGGTATGGGTGGATTACTAAATACCGTCCGACCATTATCATTAAATGACAGTGAATATTTAAGTCATTTATCCGCGATCAAATATGCTGTACCTGTGTTAATGGGCACAGCCAAAATAAAGTACGAACAAAAAGCAAGATACACGGATGTTGCCGGAGTCAGTGATAAAGCGATAGACGCCTGGCAGCTAACGCTAGCACAGGGCAAGTTTTTACCTGCCGATGATATGTTAAGACCAAGAAGTTTTGCCGTACTTGGTGCTAAACTCAAGCGGGAATTGTTCGGCAGCTCTAGCGCTGTTGGTCAGAATATTCATATCGGCAGTCAGCGATTCAGAGTCGTTGGTGTATTAGCAGACAAAGGCCAATTTATCGGACAGGATCTCGATGATATGATCTATATTCCAGCCGCTAAAGCAATGCAGCTATTTAATCGCGAAAGCTTAATGGAGCTCGACTTATTCTATCACCAAGGGATATCAACTGAGCAAGTCAGCAAGTTAGTGAAATCTAAACTTATTCAGCGCCATGGTATGGAAGATTTTACCCTGATCACTCAAGATGACATGATAAAAAGTTTAGATAATATACTGGTTATTATCAAAATGGCGGGTTCAGGATTAGGCTTGATCTCATTGATTGTCGGTGCCGTTGGTATCGCTACGATAATGTCGATAACCGTCACCGAACGTACCAGTGAAATCGGTTTACTACGGGCACTGGGATTTTCAGCCCTTGATATTCGTAATTTGTTTTTAGCCGAAGCGATTTTGCTGGCAGTATTTAGCGGAGTTATCGGCTACTTCATTGTTTTCATTATCTTGCTGGTAGCGAAATTACTCTTAGTCAGTGTACCTGTCACACTCAATATTATGGTATTAGTAATTGCCGTGCTGTTTTCAGCATTGATCGGTTTAGTTGCTGGCGTATATCCGGCAATGAATGCCGCAAAACTAACGCCTATCGATGCACTTAGAACGGAATAAAGCGCCTGTCTGTTCATCTAACAACAGCAAAATAACAAAAGCGATTTGACAAATCTTGGTTATTTTTCTAAACCTAAAGATGTTAATACCAATGGTGTTAACCATCTTAAATGGAAGCAACAATATAAGGACATTAACCATGAAAAAAGTCATTTTTAGTGCGATTGTGATCGCGTTTTCCACCCTAAGTTTTGCTAATCATGCGTTTGATAACGATTCTGGTAAAGCAGTAGCAACCAGCGTCGTTTCAGACAGCGTGATTAATATAAATCAGGCTGACACTAAAGCATTGGCCCTGTTAAAAGGCATCGGTAAGAAAAAAGCACAAGCGATAGTCAGCTATCGCCAAGCGCATGGCGACTTTTCTTCTATCGACGATTTATTAAAGGTAGAAGGCATAGGCAAAAAAATCATAGAGCAAAATAAAGCTCGTCTAAGCATTTAAGCACAACAAAATGTGCCAACATTTCAATTTTGTTGGCACTCTCCATCAACAAAACATTTAACTACTGATATAATAGCGCGCAATTTCCCAGTCATATAAAAACAAAT
This sequence comes from Thalassotalea insulae, assembly GCF_030161395.1. Taxonomy (NCBI): domain Bacteria; kingdom Pseudomonadati; phylum Pseudomonadota; class Gammaproteobacteria; order Alteromonadales; family Colwelliaceae; genus Thalassotalea; species Thalassotalea insulae. Next base: position 3,958,166 of record NZ_BSST01000001.1, on the reverse strand, counting down.
GAACTACATTCCACTCGATAATTTTAAATACGCCTGGATTTTTAAACACCAAAGCATGCCGGTAGCCACTAGTGCTCTACCACAAATAAAAGTAATGACAGAGCAACGTGCCATGGTGTTATGGGATACCTTTATCAGTAAATCAGCAGATCACCCTGACTTTTTTAAAGCAGGTGATTGGCCCTTTGATAAAAAGACCTGGAGTGATAATGGCAAGTGGCAAGGTATATGGGAAAATGATGAGCAAGCATTACCGCAAGCTATTAGTACTCACCTTCAATGGGACGATAATACCGTTGTCTATTACTGCCTCAGTAGAAAGCAGGTGATTGAAACGAACTGGAACATTTTTAAAACTTACTGGAAAAACTTTCTCTTTCTCGATGATGGCAGCCTACTAATCGGCAAAAAGCGCAATGAAGTTGTGCAATTTAGCGCAAATGGCCAATTTAAAATTGGCAATAAGAGCTAGCGCAGTCTAAGGAAAAATAAAAGGAATGTTCCTTTTTAACTATCGGTTATTACTCTAGTCCATGGATAAATAAGAATGTTGCTATGGCGATAAGAGCAAGCGTTCCGCATGAATGTTAGTGTTGAACGTCCATGGACGGAGTTGCAGTATTTTGCTTGTATATCTAGCAACAGTTATCGAGAAAATAGCCATTAAAAAACTAAAAAAATACCGTTAGCTTCACTCCGGTAAATACCTGGTTATCGGCTTTCCAATACTCACCATCAATTTGACGATAGCGGCTAAAGGCTTCTATGGCGAAATGCTCTAACTTTACCCCTAGGCCTGCCCCCAGATAAGCATCAACATCGTTATCCTGATCATAACGTTTACGAGACTCGCCAAACAACATAGCATCAGCTATTTCAATAACAAGCTCGCCATCATAATGCCGCTCATCGTATTCGTCTTCATCGCGATCTTGTAAAATTAATTCACTCAAATCTACCCCAACTTCGACATAAGCAAAGACATCAGAAAAATACCCATATTTAATGCCAAAATCCCAACTGATAAACTCTTGTTGCCAACCTTCAGTATCTTTAACTTTGCCTTTGCCCAAACTGCTACTGACTGCCAAGCCCAAATTAGATAAGTTATCAGTCAGCCATAATTCAGTACCAATACCATTAATATAGTCATCACCGTTAAATTCAGATTTCACAAAAACAGCTAACTGATCATGCTGACTAGCCAATGTAGGTAAACAAAGCAAAGATAACAAACAGAATAATAGGTATATTTTAAACATTAATAGTGAGGAATAAACTGACATGGCGGTATAATATCGAACACCGCCAGTAACTTACAATGGCAAATAAGTAAGAAAAATAAGGATATTTGTTAGATAGTGTAAGCGCTAAATACTATTCAGATTTTTGCGCTATCTTTTGCTGATAATCCGATAAATCATCACCGGCGAGCATTACCGCAAACCAACGCCCCTCTTTTGAGCTTTCCAGCGCAATTTTAATTACCATAGTTAAAGGTACAGATAACAGCATGCCAACGGTGCCCAGTAGCCAGCCCCAAAAAATTAAGGATAAAAATACCACTAACGTGGAGAGTCCAAGTCCGCGACCAAGATACCTAGGCTCTACCATATTCCCCATCACAGTATTGATCACCATATAGCCTAAACCAATAAAGCCGGCTTGTGCAGCACCAAGTTGCAATATCGCAAGCGACATCGCAGGAACAGCGGCAATAATAGAACCAATATTAGGAATATAATTTAATAAAAATGCCAACACCCCCCAAAGCAGTGGAAAATCTAGACCAAACAACCATAACATCAGCGAGACACAGGCACCTGTAGCAATACTCACTAAGGTTTTAATCGCTAAATAATGATTAACAGAGGATAAAAACCGATCGATTTGTTTAATACGCATTTGCGGATCATCGAGCGCTAGATGCAATTTTTTAGCCAGTGACGGCGCTTCAAATAACATAAAAATCACAGTAATAATGATCAAAAATAAGTTCGCCATGACATTGCCTAAACCGCTTAGCATGTCTGCCGCCAGCCCCATAGCTGCGGCGGGATCGACATATTCCGTCACTAACGCTGATGACAGCACGATATTAAAATGAGCCAGTTGCTCTATCACCCAGGATAACTGGCCTTTTAACTGCTCCCGGTATTGCGGCATTAACGCAGACAATTCACCCAAGGACTTCCCAACTAAACCGGCCAGTGAAACCACAATAATGACAAATAACGCAATGACCAATAACACAGCTAACGGCTTAGGTAATCGATATTTCTGCATTTTCATCACCAACGGATTACAAATAATAGCGATAAAGGTCGATAACAAAAATGGCACAATAATATTAGTTGCGGTTTTAACACCGGCAAAGACAATAAATAACGCAGCGGTTACTAGTAATGCCTTTAAAATCCCTGTTGTTTGTTGATTCAATGCCATAATTAAATTTATTTTTATTAAATGAATACCAATAATATACGTGAAATAACTCAAAGGGTAGGAAACTTATTGCATAACGTTTCCTACCCTTACTGACTAACCCGAATAATTGCTTTATAACGGCTACATGGTTCTGCGGATCAAGGTAACGCTAGTTAAATGCAACAAACGCCAACAACTGAGCATACCGATGGTACCAACAAATGCGGCCCCCGATAAAATCCCAACTAACCAATAGCTAAAGTGGAATGTAGGATCCATCTCGAAGGTTTGAGTTTGTAAAATAAAAACACCTATTTCCATACCAACACTTGCCATAAAACCGGCAATTGCACCGAGGGCTACAAATTCAAATAGTACACTGTTTCTTAATAATGAACCTCTTGCGCCTAAGGTTCTAAGTATCGCTAGCTCACGTTCGCGCTCTTCCATACTAGCTTGTACTTGGGCAATCAGCACTAAACTACCAGCAAGTACTACCAGCACTAAAATCAATTCGATTGCGATAGTTACTTGCTCAATCATTTCATTCAGCTGTTTCATAATGACATCAAAATCTATCATCGAAATCGTTGGATACTGTGCAATCAAATCATAGAAGGCATCTTTCTTTTCTGGTGCAACATTCCAAGCAGATATTGAAGTCGTTGGAAAGTCTTCAAATACCGCTTGGTTAAATACCATGATGAAGTTTAACTGCCGAGTTTTCCAATCAACCTCACGAATGCTAGTAACCGGCACGGAAAATGTGCGCCCGCCTAGATCAAACGATAACTCATCGCCTAATTTTATTGCTAATCGCTCAGCAACGCCTGATTCAATAGACACTTGTGGCGTTGTATCACCTTGTTGCCACCAACTTCCTTCAAGAATTTCATTTTGATACGGTACATTATCTTGCCAAGTTAAACCAAGCTCACGTCCCATACCTCGACGACCTTCACTTTCTTGCTCGCCATCGGTTTTTTCAGTGTTTGATTGTTCACCTTGTTTTTCGTCATCGCGATCGATACTCACCGTTTTTTCACCATTAATTGCCGTTAAGCGACCACGATATACAGGATAGAAGCCGCGATGAGGAATATCGTATTCTTCGGTAAATGCCTTAAGTGGTGATATCTGCTCTTGGGTAATATTAACTAAATATTGATTCGGCGTATCATCTGGAAATTGCGCTTGCCATTCATCAATGATTGAGGTTTTCATCACGGTGATCAACAGTAATAACTTAATGGCAATGGTAAAGCTGACTAATTGCACGCTATTTTCATTGGCACGACGCTTTAAGTTAGCTAAGGCTAAATGCCACGACTGCCCTGCTTTCGTTCCGACACTTCGTCCTGCGTTCATCACAACGCGTCCAATGATCAATAAAATTGCTGAAACTAATAATCCCCCCACTAAGAGAGAAATACTCATGACAAAGTCACCACTAAACATCAGCAACAAGACAAATAACGCAAGCAAAGGAATTAGCTGATGCCCACCAAACGTAGGTAGTGCATTGCTCTTAAATCCACGAATAACCGACAGTGGCGATGTTTGAATAAGTTCCTTAATCGGATGAATAGCAAATGCAACCGCACAGATCAGCCCGGTGACGATTGCCGTGACAAAAGGGATAAAGGTCAGCGGTGAATCATCTAATGAAAGATAGCTTGCAATCGCATTGGCACCGAGTAACAACAAACCATAACCGAGTAATAAGCCTGCAGCTATGCTGATCACACTGAGTAACGTCCAATGCAAGCAATAAAGCTTTCTAACATGTGACATGGTGGCGCCAAGGGCACGAAATACCGCAACTACGGATTGATGACGTTGACCATATCGGCGACTAGCAACGGCAACGGCAACTGCCGCTAAAACAATACCTAGCATACTGGCCAGTGATAAAAATCTTTCAGCACTGTCTAACGTTGATGATAAGCGATTTTGAGCGCGTTTAGCATCATACCAGCGCTGTGTATCATTAACCTGTGGCTTTATCCACTGCTCGAAATCTTCAATATCATCTTGCTCTCCGGCAAATAAATAAGCATGCCAAAGACGACTACCCGGTTTGACAAGCTCTGTAGCGGGTAAGTCATCAACATGCATAATAATGCTAGGCCCTGCTACTAAAAAGCGGTAAGAGCGATCGGGCACATTAACTAACACACCGGCAATTTTAAGTGGTGCTACGCCGATTTCTACAGTGTCGCCAATACTGACACCTAACCGACTTAACAAACTACGTTCAACCCAAAGTTCGCCACGGTTGGGGCCGCCAACAATTTCTTCCTTCCCGTCAATTGAACGTTTAATAGACAGCTCACCTCGCAAAGGATAGTTTTCACTCACCGCATCGATTTCGCTGAGCAGCATATTATCACCGTGAAATACCATTGAATCGGTGTACACTTTATTAGCTATCTGTAAATTCAGTGATTCTGCCTGTTTAATAATATTTTCATCAGCGGGAGCATTAGCACGAAACACTCGATCGGCTGCTATGGTATTCGTGCTATTGGCGACAATCGCATGTTTAATTTGCCCTGAAAATCCTGTTAACGAAAAAACAGTAGCAACGGCTAGCACAATAGCTAAAAAGATGATCGTTAATTCACCTCGCCTTAATTCATGATCAAGTAAACGAAACGATTGTTTGATCCATATATTATTTTTTACTGTCATCATTAACCCATGTTCGCTACGTTTTCAGTGCTAGGTTCAACAAAATCACTATCTGACTGGGCATCCGTTAACACACCACTATCCATTTCAACTTGTCGCTGACAACGCGCTGCAAGCTTAGGATCATGGGTAACGAGCACCAGCGTGGTGCCAGTTTTTTTATTCAACTCAAATAATAAATCAGTGATCGTTAACCCCGTTTTAGTATCAAGATTACCTGTTGGTTCATCGGCAAATAAAATATCAGGTTCCGTAATAAAGGCACGAGCAATCGCAACCCTTTGTTGCTCACCACCTGATAGCTGACCTGGGTAATGATCCATTCGATCACCTAAGCCGACTTGCTCAAGTAACTTTTGTCCGCGTTCAACTGCATGTTCTATATTGGCAAGTTCCGCTGGCAACATAACATTCTCTAGCGCAGTTAAACTATTAACTAACAGAAATTGTTGAAAAATAAAGCCAACATGTTGCGCTCTTACTTGGCTACGTTGTTCTTCATTAAGCTGGTGTAAAGGGTGAGTTTTAAGATACACTTCACCAGAACTCGGTAAATCTAATCCGGCTAAGATTGACAATAGTGTGGTTTTACCGGAACCAGAAGAACCCACTATTGCAAGGGTTTCTCCAGCATTTACCGTTAGATCGGTTGGCTGTAACAGCGATAATGATTTATCTTCTAACTGAACCGACTTCGTCAGATCATTAACTTTGAGAATTGTATCGGAACTTACCTGCATGAAAAACTACCTACTGTTTATTTACTTAATACTGTTTTCTTTATTAAATGGCTCAAAAGCTCAAGCATTTAACACCATTTTACTATTAGGTGATAGTGTCAGTGCAAGCTACGGGATGCAACAACATCAAGGTTGGGTTCATTTACTTAATGAACAGCTCAGCGAGCAAAAAGCACCTTACTCTATCCTTAATGCTAGCATAAGTGGTGAAACAACAAGTGGCGGTTTATCTCGACTTCCGGGCATTTTAGCCGATAATGAAGTGGCTCATTTAATTATCGAATTAGGGGGAAATGACGGTTTAAGAGGCTATAATCCAAAAGCTATAAAAAACAATTTGTTACAAATGGTCTCGCTTGCGCAAGAAAAAAACATTCCAGTTTCGCTGATGCAAATAAAAATAACGCCTAACTATGGTCCTCGCTATAACCAAATGTTCGAGGCGGTATTTAAAGAGGTTGCACAAGAAACCGATGCAACCCTACTCCCTTTTTTTATGGAACAAGTCGCACTAAATAAAGCGTTAATGCAAGCTGATGGTATTCACCCCAATGTCAAGGCACAACAGATAATTGCCGACTATGTCGAACAACAGCTCAATCAACTGATGAATTGATAAATTATGGATTTTATCTGGATTTTATTTGCCTTTAGCTGCGGTTTAGCGGCGAAACTTATTACTCTGCCGCCATCTATCGGTTATTTAGCAGCAGGGTTTATTCTTCATTTTCTCGGTTTTCAGGCTGATTCTATGGTTCTAGAATTGGCTAACCTTGGCATTACCCTAATGCTTTTTACTATCGGGTTAAAACTCAATATCCGTGACATCACCAAAATGGAAGTATGGGGAACAAGCCTAAGCCATACTGCTTTTTGGCTATTAATCATATTAATTCTGATTAAATTAGTTGCTATTATTTCACTGCCATTTATCAGTGACTTAAACTGGCAATCAAGCGCTATTGTCGTCTTCGCCTTATCATTTAGCAGCACTGTCTGCGTGGTTAAGCTGATGGAAGATCATGGTGAGATGAAAACTCGCCACGGTAAACTTGCTGTAGGCATCTTAGTCGTGCAAGACATAATTGCTGTGATTTTTCTTGTCGCGGCTACAGGTAAAATGCCGAGCTGGTATGCAGTGCTATTAGTATTAGCACTGCCGCTAAGACCTATTTTAGGTAAATTACTCAACAAAGCTGGCCATGGTGAATTACTGCCACTAACCGGATTTTTTATCGCCTTTGGTAGCTATGAATTATTTGAACTGCTGCATATTAAAGGAGATTTAGGAGCGCTGCTCGCGGGTATGTATTTAGCCACTCACAGTAAATCGACAGAAATCACCAAGTCATTACTTAACTTTAAAGATCTATTTTTAATTGGCTTTTTCCTATCGATTGGCTTTACCGCTTTACCAACTTGGGAAATGCTGGCAACTGCATCGCTGATCACTTTACTCTTACCGATTAAGTTTTTGTTATTTTTTATACTGGCTACAAAATTTAAACTCAGAGCACGCAGTGCGTTTTTGTCCGCGCTAGCACTGACAAACTTTAGTGAATTTGGCTTGATCATCGCTTCTCTTAGCACACAGGCAAACTGGTTAGCAAAAGAATGGTTAGTTATCTTATCGTTAGCTGTAGCTATTTCATTTATCACCACTAATATTTGCTACAACTTTGCTCACAAGATATATAGTCGTTATAAAGAACCATTAAAACAATACGAGCACGCAAAAAGGTTGCCGGAAGATGAATTTACCCAACCCGTTAATGCTCCAATTATGATCGTCGGAATGGGTCGTGTTGGTCTAGGTGCATACCGAGCGTTAGACTCACATATAAAAAACCAAGTCTGGGGCTTAGATACTGACCGAGATAAAGTTAACCGCCTCACTCAGCAAGATATTCATGCCTATTATGGTGATGCTGAAGATGTTGAATTATGGGAAAAAATCAACCTCAGTGAAATTAGATTAGCACTTTTAGCACTACCTTCAGTCGAAGATATAGCAAATATTACAGCGCAACTTAAAAATGCTCACTTTGCGGGACAAATCGCAGCCATAGCCCGTTATGATGATGAACGCATTGCCTTAGAACAACTTGGCGTTGATAAAGTATTTAACTTTTATGCTGAAGCCGGGGTAGGTTTTGCAGAAGAAAGCATGAGCTTATATCAGCAAGCCTGAAAAAATCACCGGTGATTCCGTGATAAATAGCGAAGCCAGTATAGTTTTAACTTAAATAACTTTACTGGCTTCATACAATCAGATGATTAAAAACGCTTATTGCTATATTCCCGATAACGACGATACATTAACGCTAACACCAGACTAATCAACCCGAAAAACAGGCTGCCGCCGCCGGATGATTTTCGTTTAGTGACAGTGATAGTTTCATAGCGGGTAACCGTCACAGCTACATTTGCTTGACTTTCGCCACCACTTCCGTCTGTTATCCAATAAGTAATATTATCTACACCTTCAAAACCTTTTACCGGTGTATAGGTCAGGGTATTATCGCTATTAATAACAACGCTACCATGTTCCACACTTGCTGCGGTCAAAATCAACGTATCTTCTTCATCAGCGTCTGAATCATTGACTAAGACATCGATAATTATGCTGGTATTATCATCCGTTTCTGCACTATCATTGACCGCTACTGGTATATTGTTAGGTAAGACAGTAACGGTCACTTTGCTGCTGGCTGAACCACCATTACCATCACTAATTCCATAGTTGATATGAGCCTCTCCATAATGGTCTTGCTCGGTGAGATAATAAAGACGGTTATCCACTATCGACACCTGGCCGATATCGCTGCTTGCACTGGTAATGGATAGGTTATCACCATCGATATCGGAATCATTAGCCAAGACATCAATGTAGATATTGTGGTTACTTTTCACTGTAACAGTATCAACTTCAGCAACCGGCTTATTATTATTGGTTACTTGCACCGCAATACCACCAGGATCATCAATCGCCCCGTTGACTTCACCGTCACCATCGTTAGGACCACCATCTTCTATGGTCAATTGTACGCACCAGTGACCCTCTGTTAATCCAATAGTATAAGCTTCGTCCGCAGGCGGTGGACAAAATCCTTCAGAACCAGGTGCTGACGAAATATTATTGAACTCATTAACAACAAAGTTCTGCCACTGACCCTGAGCTAATTTACGATAAACGGCATTAGCAGGAATAGGTGTAAACTGAGCAATAACAATATTAACCGACTGCCCAGCGACCGGTAACTGTTCAACAGAAAAATCAAATAAGCCATTGCCATAACTAAAGTCGCTGTCAATAGGATTTCCCTGGCCTTGATTACTATGAGATTCAATATCCTGTTCACTAACGCCGGTATTACTACCACTGGCTCTAAATGCAACTTCACCTAAGGAGAGCATTAATCCAGGTTCAGTTTCCATTAAAAAGGCTTCTGCATTCGCCTGTCTCTCCTGCACCACATTAGCTGCCACTTGAGCTGCATCTAGATAATTAGGAATACCGTCATTATCACTATCACCTAATCCTTCATTTTGGTCATTGATACCATCGCCATCACTATCTTGCTCGGTCAGTTGTGGCAATGTCGCTTCAACTCGGATTTTCAAACTGTCTTGACCGACTTTTTCACCATCACTAACGGTCAGTTTTATCGGATAGACTCCAGGCGTTAATTCAGCGGGCTCAAAAGTAAAGCTTCCTTCATCTGCATCAATATCTGTTAACTTACTATCAGTTGCAGACCAATCATAACTATGGCTATCGCTTAGGTTAGGATCCGTCACTGTTGCATTGACTACCACAGGACCTTGTGTTTGTGAAACTAACCGAGTCACAGTGTTTAATTGGCTAGCCATTAACTGAACCTCAGGTGCAATATTACCTTCGGCGATAGTAATAGTATGACTAGCCTTTGCTCCTAACACGGCATTTTCCGGCTCAGTTAAGCTGATAACTAATGCTTCATTATCTTCCCCTGGGCCATCATCAATCAAATGTGCGCTCAAAACTTTTTCAATTTGTCCCTGCTCAAATGTTATCGTAGCCGGTACAAGATCGTGATCTAATTCATCGGCATTGCCACTTAAATTAAAGGATACTGTTACCGGGTAAGTGACAGCAGGTCCATTAAGAATAACCCTAAAGTTAACGTTTGAACCTTCAGTAGACACTTGGTCTTTACTCAGACTGATAAGTGGAATGACATTAACATTTTGACTAGCAGCAACTTGGGAATCCCCCTCAACAGCAGACCAAGAGACAATATGATGACCAGGAGCGAAGAAACCAGTAGCGTCAACACTGACAGGAATATTATTGCCTTGTTCATTGGTAGCAATCGCAGTGCCCATATTTACTTGCGTAAACAGCCCGGAAGCATTAACCGTCACATCGGCTGGAGGTGTTATCGAAATATTGCTAACTGCCGAAGCTAATGTCAGCATAGCTTCTGCACTCGCTTGTGCCCCTGCAACATCTTGTATAATGTAATTCAATTTAGCGCTACCATTATAGCCTTTAGGCGGTAAGTAATTTAGCAGGTTATTAATAACTTCAACGGTACCTATATCTGCACTGGCCTGATAAATACTAAGATCATCGCCATCTATATCACTATCATTTGCTTGCACATCAAGTGGCTGATATTCGCCACTATCTGTGTTTATAGTAAAGCTATCATCTTGTGCTTGCGGGGCATCATTAACTGGATTTACCGTGATGGTAACACTGGCGACAGCTGAAGTTAGCTGACCATCGGAAACCTGATAACTAAAACTGTCTTCGCCATGAAAATTGGCATTTGGCGTATACAGCCAGCCACTATCTTGCTGAACAAGCTCGCCAACAGTTGGCCCAGTTGTGACACTAACCGTAAGTTCATCCTGATTAGGATCTGAGATATCTAGTTCGAAACTAATACTGGTATCTTCATCCAGAGAAATATGACTATCTTTGGCAATCGGTGCTTGATTACTAAATTCAACCACAGCTGTTTGCTCAGATCCCACACTTTCAAAAGTACCATTACCGTCGGTAAAGCTCGCCTGCACACTAATTTGCGTACCGACGTCGTCGAGGACTAAAGTATAGCTAGCGCCTGTAGCACCAGCAATCGCAATCTCATCTCGAAACCATTGATATGAAATATCTCCTAAACCGTCATCATCAGCAAGCGTATTGCTAGCCGTTAATACTTGCCCTGTATGCGTAGTACCTGAAATAGTAACGCCACCTGATGGAATATCATTGATATTTGCGACCACGGCTGTTGCATTTGAAGTAACGCTCTCAGCCGTACCTTGGCCATCAGTGTAACTGGCTCTCACCTTAATATTGCTGCCGACATCTTCGTCACCTAAGCCGTAACTACTACCTGTTGCCCCTGATATCACTACGTCATTTCGAAGCCACTGGTATGAAATCACACCTAAACCATCTGCATCAGCAAGCGTATTGCTAGCGTTAAGGATTTGATCTTCTACTGCTGAACCAGAAATTAGGACGCTTCCGGTTGGGCTATCATTGACACTCAAAATACTTACCCTAGCAACTGCCACTGGGCCTTGATTATCATCGTTGTCTGTCGCAATAAACTCAATAGCACGAATCGTCGTATTAGGCTCTCCGCTACTATTAGCATACTGTATGCTTTGTATTATCGCTTGCATAGTCGTACTATCGGCGGAAGCATCATCTATAGTAACACTTAGCTCCCCATTTGCAGCGTTGTAGCTAGACACAGTGACTGACTCACTGTTCACCACCTGACTACCACTGCCTAAAGTTGAACTTAAGGTTTCATTAGCTCCATCAGGACGATTAGTTAAGGTAGCGATAACTGCTTTATAACTACCATCATCTGAAATAGTCACATCACTATCAGCTAACGCCACCGCACTGCCACCTTCACTATAGTTGGTGGTAAAATCATTATTACTTGCGCCACTACTATTGTCGCTATCAAGATCAATTAGAGGCGCTCTAATTAAATTAACCGTAATATCCTGATTGCTTGAGCTTGAATTACTTGCTTCGCCATCATCTAGATATATCCGCACAGTACGGGCAAGTAAATTAAGTGTAGAGTTGTCTGAGTTAGCGTACTCAATTGCTGATACCAACTGCTGTACTCTAGTAAGAGTAGCATTGTTGTTTAGTGAAATAACGAGATCTGTACCAGCACTTCCCCCAGTAAATGTTCCAATAATTAGCCCGCCACTATCACTATGATTGACATTACTGCCCGACGTTGAAATAGTACCTAGATCTCCTATTTTAAGTAAATCTTCAGCAGCTTGTGCATTAGCAATAATACTGACAGTTAGACTACCGCCGTTAAGTTCGCTTGTGGTTAAATCGGTTAGAGTGACATTACCACCATTATCTAATACTACGTCATTCCCCCCAACAATATAGGAAACCGAATCACCATTAAGGCCATTAAAACTAGGCGCAGTATTAGCCACTGTGATTCCAGCACTAGCATCAGAGGTATCACCACTCGTAACACTAGTATTCCAGTCATCTGCTGCAGCTAAATTGTAACTAGTATTATCAGCTGACTGATTCCCGGTATTGTTTAGTAAAGCATTGACAGCTGACTTATCAGTTGCACTAAGAGTTAAGGTGAACTGAGTAATAGAATCTCGTTCAACATCTGCAGTATCAGTTAGGCCATAGCTGGCCCCAGTTTCTCCGGTTATGCTGAGCATGGAGGCATCAATATCACTGCCACCACCATTTGCTTGAATATTAGAACCAGTGACAATCAGAACCCCAGTGTCTGGATTATACACTGCTGATGCGAGTTGTGGACTAACTTCAACGCTAGTGCCAATCGTTGTATCAGCAATATTAGTCGCAGCATCTGCTGCCGTCATCCAATCTTCGGCAACAGCAACGTTGTAAGTTGAACCGCCACTGGAAGTACCGCCAAGCTGATCTAACAAAGCATCAACATTGGTTTTATCTGCGCCAGTCAAAGTAAAGCTAAAGGAAGTAGCTGAAGTAAGTTCGATATCTGTAGCAGAAGTTAAGGTATAGGTTTGATCACCAACACCACCGGTAAAAGTAAAAGCAGACACATCAATGTCATTACTAGCGCCGACTTTTTTATAAAAACAACTACCCGCTACTGTCACAACACCGGTGTCAACATCATAAGCAACACTGGTGATACTTGGTGCACAAACATTACTGGCAGTGATAGCATTACTGGTCAAATCAGCAATATCATTCCCAACAGGTGCGCCCGCTACCCAATCGTCCGCAGCAGCCAAATTATAAGTCACCGCACTGCTGGAAACCGTACCATTTTTGTTTAACAGGCCATGAACATTAAGCTTATCGGTTGCACTTAAAGTAACAGTTGCTAAAGTATCGCTGGTTATTTCAACATCGGCAGTATCCGTTAATGTATATGACCCTCCTTCGCCAGTTACACTAAGCAACGAAGCATCAATATCATTGCTGCCCCCACTCAGACTTATCAACTCAGAAGCCGTTATGACCAACTGACCTGTATTCCAATCGTAACTAGAACTGGTTACACTTGGCGTAGTGTAGTTACTCACAGTGACACTGTTACCTGTGAGATCGGCTATGTTTACCGTAGCATCAGCACCTATGTTCCAATCTTCTGCCGCCGCTAGATTATAGCTAGTAGCCGAGGTCGCCGAGGTCGTACCGTCTTTATTCAGTAACGCTTCTACATTATAAATATCCGCACCGGATAAGGTAACTGAGAAACTGGTACCTGAACTAATTTCTACATCAGACGAAGAAGCAAAGGTATAAGTCGAACCACCTTCACCGGTGACAGTCAACATCGACACATCAATATCATTAGCTGCGCCGTTGGACTTTAAAAAACCAGAGCCAGAGACAGATAATACGTTAGTGCTGTAATCATAAGCAGCTAAACTAATACTTGGAGCAACGACATTGCTAACAGTAATGGCACTTGTTGCATCCGAAGTGTCACCACTAGTGACGACAGTAATAAAATCATCTGCTGCATTTAAATTATAACTGGTGCCACCGGTGGAACTACTGCCGTTTTTATTCATTATTTGATTCACTGCTGCTTTATCGGTGGCACTAAGTGTCAGAGTGAATTGTGTTGTACTATCAATTTCTACATCAGCGGTATCAGTTAAGGTATAAGTGGCTCCACCTTCTCCTGTTAATGTCATAAGCGAAGCATCAACATCAGCCCCCCCTCCATTTGCAGTAAAACCTGTACCCGTAGCCACCACAACGCCATTATTCGCATCATATGTTGCTAACGTAATTGTTATCGATTGCGATGTAATATTTGAACTATCCGTCAGAGTCAATCCCCCTGAGATTGCTCTTAAAGTAAAGGTTTCATTGCTACTTGCTCCGGTATAAGTGATGTTAAGTCCAGTAAATGTAGAGACTCCTGAGCTTGGTGTAATACTTACTGTCGCACCATTGCCGTCAGTATCACCAGTTCCGGTCATCGTCGCGGTGCCAGCGCCATTTTCAGCTAGTGTAATATCGGTACTATAACCAGTATCGATAACATTATTAGCATCCACCGCTGAAACCACAGGTACTGTAGTAAAACTTTCAGCTATACCACTTTGTACAGTTAATGGAGCAGGTTGAGTATCAAATACTAATTTACTCGCTACAACATCTGAAGTAACAGCATTAGCATCAACAGTGGATAAATCAGAACCAACGCCATCTTCATCATTGGCGGTCAAAGTAAAGCTCTGCTGATCAGCCGTTGCGCTATATACCACATCGGTAAAAGTCGCCACACCACTAACAGCCGTTATGTCTGTATCTCCAGATAAGGTGCCTGCACTAGCTTCTGTTACCGTAATAGTTTCAGTAAAATCAACATCAATATTGCCAAAAGCATCTCTTGCCATCACCACAGGCTGAGTACTCAACACACTTCCCGATGTTGAACCCGCAGGTTGAGTGGTGAAGGCTAATGCGGTAGCTGTGACATCCACCGTGCTTCCGCTACCATTAGTCAATGCCGAGGTGGTGCCCATCTGGGTACCAGAACCACCTATCGTTAAATCGGTATCACCATCGACACTCAAAATAAAGGTGTGATCTTCAGTTAAATTAGTATTGTCGTTATAATAAGCATTTACGGTGTAGGTTTCACTGGCACCATCTGCAACCGATATTGATAAGCCAGAAAAAGTAATGGTATCACTACCGGCATTGTAAACACCCGTGACATTAGACGCATCATTACCGTTAAGACGCCAGGTAAGCTGATCTCTTACTGTGTCACTCGCAGTACCAGAAACATTAACAGTAATCGCAGAAACAGTTAATGCTTTCCCATCGGAAGTACCACCATCACTGATGGTAAAATCAAACACCCCCAACGCTTCACCCACTGTATCCACTGTGGTATCAAGGCCAATGGGTTCAGATACACCTCCAGCCGCAGTAACATCACCGTCACTGTCTGTAAAATTGTTAACAGTGATAGTAAAACTTTCTTGATAGCTCGCCGTACCATCACTAGTTTGCACACAAACATCATAACTGCCTGACGATACACTGCCTGATGTTTCCAGATCATCATTAGTGTTATCAACCTGAAAACTGGCATTATCGTCATCACCAGAAGCGCCACAACTGCCATTATCCGAAGCACCATCGGAGACTAGTGAATAAGTATGCGTATCACCACCATCGGTATCAGTGGTAGACAAATTGCCAATGACAGCCCCAGAACTGGTAGCAATATCATTGATAGAACTGCTATCAAGCCCAATATCTGTTGGGGCACTATTTGCAGCAGTGACATTGGCGACCACTATATCGTCAATTTTTAACCAAGACAAAGTCGAGTCATCAGGATATTTTACGGCAAGCTTAGTAATACCTTCCCAATTGGCACCGCTAACATTAATGGTTGCGCCAGAGTTGCTAACTAGATTTGGCGTATCCATTGCGCCACCTTTGTCAGAAGTAATTCTAATCGCTTTAGTTCCTCCGGATGCGTTGTAAACGTAAATTGAAGTTACGTCAAAGGTCTCATTATTGGAAAAATAGAGATAAGTTTTATTATTGGTGGAACTTACCGTACCTGCATAAACATAACCACTTACGAAATTATATAGGTTATTGGCACCACTTGGGTCAGAAACCACTTTAAAGGTATAGGAAGTTGTCGGTACTACGTAAGATTTTGCAGCCGCATATCCCGTGGGCAAATTGTTTAAACTCAAGTTACCACTAAACCCCAAAACATCGTCAAAATTCAGCAGAGCCTTTGAGTCAAATAATGGCGCAGATTTAACATCACCTTTTTTAACTTCCAGATCCCAGTCGCCTCCCATAGAATCATGTCCAGTTAAATCATTAGACGCTGCTATATCCAGACTTGTTTGGTGAGACAATAACGCCAAAGTCTCTTGTCCATTACCTGACTTAGCCAAGTTACAACCATAAAAGAAAATATCTCCACCTGGCTTAATCGCTGACTTTAACCCATCAACATTGTTAGCGGTGGTTAACTCGCTCAGCTCAACTTTATCTTTCCCTAACTGAATATAACCGTCACCTGCATGTGAAATTAAATGTAACGCTTGTAAGCCATTAAATAGCTGTAATATTTCATTCAGTTGTTCCAACCCTGGCTTAGTGTTATCAATAAACCTGATTTCAGCATTCGCTTTGATTCCCTGTAACAAGGTTGAGTAATTAGCAACCCCTTTATCAACAATCACTAATTCATCTGCCAACATCCCTGAGGCTATTTCTAATGGCACAGCTGGATACTGCTCAACAACCTTAAAGTCATTTTTATAACTCAACAATTGCAATGACTGATGAGCATGAGGAAGTTCAAGAAAAGGATTTATTGAGCTTAGCGATTCACGATTAAATTTATTATTATCTGAAAAGTCGGAGAACAGATAATTTTCTTTACTTGCCGTTCTATAACTTGTTGTCAGGTATGAATAGGCACCGGTCATTGGACTTAAGGCTCCCACACCTAAAGGCATCATGACTGCCATCAACTGATTAAATTTAGACTGTCTCACTTGTGGTCCCTCACTTTTTAGATGCTAACTACTTGATGATTTTGCAACAATCGTACTGGCACTTGTGCCATTACTGTCTTGCCAAAATGCCATATCGCTATATTTGGCAAATAACTCAGGCGGTAAAATGGTTCGTCTGGGAGTAAACTCTACTTTTTGTTTGACCTTATGCTGGCCTTTAACTCCTAATAAAGTATCAAACTCCCCAGCTTCGTATTCAACATGATCAAAATCATGAGGAAACGGTGATTGGTCTATGAACTGATAAAGTAGTTCCATGCAACGTGCTGGCCGGCTAACTAATAAGTCATTATCAACCAGTAACAATCTGGCAGAGTGCTCACCATAGTAGGCCTCTTTTAATGCGATCCATGCACAAACACCAACTGTAGACATCATGGACTCACAACGAGAATAAACAGTTTGTCGGGTTTGTGGCGTAAACATACGGCTATAGTCAAAAGGATTTTTCCGGTAAATACGTTCAACACTATCCATGCCCCAAGCAGGATTACGCACACAATAAATGATCTTAAAATCGTCATCTAATAATTCTGTTAGCTGGTGCATACGCGCCGTCCACTGTCGATTCGTATCAAAAATAATGTCTTTGTCTTGGTGTTGATAATAATAAGCATTAAATAAAGACTGACAGATCCATTTTCGTATTTCTTGATTAAAAAAAGGATAAAACTCGCTACTCGCCCCATCTGCTTCAGAGCACTATTGATCAAAGCGCCTATAGGACTGGACATAGCAGCATAAAAATGAGGATGTTGTCGTAAAATCCCAGCAAGTAAAGTAGAGCCTGACCTGGGCAAGCCTGAAATAAAATGGTACTTCGTCATAAACCATCCGTGATATTTTCATTATTATGCAATGACCTAAAACCATAAGTCTTTACAACTGATAAAAATAAGTATAGATAATAAACAATGGAAGACAAAAAAATAACCAAGGATAATGATGAACAATAAAATTCAGCTACCGGACGGCTTAGGCATTCGCCTAGCAAACACTTCCGACAACGCCTTCATTGAGCAATTATTTAATTCGACACGACAGTTTCTCGATCTGGCTGACGCTGAAACTGACTATCTAAATATGGTGAAATCACATCAATTACAGTTACAAACTGAAAGTTATGGCCAACAATCACCCGATGCCATGACATTTATTATAGATAAACAAGGCACATCTATTGGGCGTATGGTATTGGATTTTGGCAAAAATATTGTGCATATTATAGATATTGCGCTAATTGTCGATGCAAGAGGAAAAGGTTATGGTAAATCAATTATTCAAGCCGTGCAGCATATCGCATTAAAGCAATCCCTACCGTTAGGCCTAACTGTTGACGTTAGAAACCTTAAAGCAAGACAGCTTTATGCTTCTTTAGGTTTTCAACTAGCAGAAGCTCATGACATATACCAGTTTCTACTTTGGTACCCTACTGCAAACAGAATACAAGTTTAAGTTGAAAATGTGCCCATTAAATGGGCACATTTTGACTTTATCACTAGTTCCTAGGTGGAAAAACTCCAGCAAGGGCGACACTGAAGTTTACCGCTGTACACGGGTTTAACAACACTAAGGAATCATTGTTACCTGCGTTTTGAATATTTACCGTACCATCCCCCTGCCCACCGCCATGAACACCACCTAAACTGACTAACGAACCAGATGATGGGCTGGTCTTAAAGATTTTCTCCGGCGCATCAGTGCCAGGTAAATCTGCAGGACTAGCAAGATAATCGCCATGAGTCAGTGTAGCAGTTGTTCCCTGATCTTGGGTGACTGCCACATCAACCTCTGGTACTCCACCACGCGCATTAAAGCTTGTCTGGTGTTGATGGGTAGGCAAATGTGCTGTATGCAATGATTGATACTGCCCACCTCTTTTAGTGCCTATGACAAAAGCTTGTTGGCCATAATTATTACCCATATTAAAACCAACACTTGCTCTCGAAGTTAAGTTAGGTAAGCCAAAACTTGTACGACCATCACCACCGTAATTATTACTAAATATCGCAAACAATGCCTGATTTTGGACAATTCCCTGTAGGGCACCATTACAAAATGCCCATTCTCTGGGGGGAAAGCTAAAGGCAAATAGTTCTATCTGCCCTAAATATGGTTCTGACATAATCATCTCCTAAAACAAATAATTTCCCTGCATTAATTTCGAGAAGGAAATATGCCGGTTAGAGCAATACTAAAGTTAACGGCAGTAAACGGATTCAACAAACTAAAAGCTTGGCTACTGCCAGTAATTTCGACCGTGACTGTACCACCCGCAGAGGCACCTCCGCCTGAAACTCCACCAAGCAACACTAATGAACCAGAAGAAGGGCTACTATTAAACATTTTTTCAGGAGCATCCGGTCCTGGTATATCGGATGGTGCAGCAAGGTAATCCCCATGATCAGGAGTTGATTTATCACCTTTATCGGTTGTCACCTGCACCTGTGCAGCATTACTACCACCTACAGGTGTGAAAGTTGCACCATGAGTATGAGATGGCATCTGTTGTTGAGTTAAGGTATGGGTTTGCTGTCCATGCATTTCCCCTAAATCAAACGTTTCCAACCCAGGACCATTTCCCATATTAAAACCAACGGGAGATCTTGAAGTTAAATTAGGTAATTTAAAATTTGTTCGGCCGTCCCCCCCATACGCAGTACCTAACAATGAAAATAATGCGGTATTTTGGCTAACGGATAAAGTTGCACCATTACAGAAAGCCCAACCGCGAGGAGCATAATTAAAACCAAATAACTGTATTTGGCCGTAGAAAGGTTCAGACATATTGATTTCCTTTTCTTTAGTTAAAAAAATCGCAGCTCTGAGCTGCGAAACTAATCCTTAATGGGGGATGAAATAATTGCTTCATAATCAATTAAACTTTTAGGAGAAATAAATAGACTATTAAGCGTTAAATCAGGATGGGTTAACGAATAACTACCTTGAGTGAAATGAAACTCTGGAGAGCCTTTAAAACAAATAGCATGTGAACACCAACCTTCATTGCTGTGCTTGCTTGGTTTTACTGCCGTTATTTCAAGTTCAGCCGAATTTCCTTTATCATCGGTAAGTTGAATATTTTCGCCAATGAGATTTATAAAACTTTGACAATTCAATGCCTGCATAAACTGATTCCTTGTTGGTAAATATGCATAGTATCCTTTGCGCGTGTACTATAAATAAAAGCAGGATAATGGCGAAAATCAATAAATTTGACAAAATAAATTAAAAATGAAGAAGTGGCTGAGTTACAACAAAGAAGAGATAAAGAAAAAGCCCGCTCAGTTGAGCGGGCTTTTGAAAGTGGCATCCCTAAGGGGATTCGAACCCCTGTTACCGCCGTGAAAGGGCGGTGTCCTAGGCCTCTAGACGATAGGGACACTAAAACTGCTCGCGAAATATATTTCGCGGTTTTAGTGTAAGGTGAGTCTTGAGCTTGCGAAAGCGAACGACATTTTTCACACTAAAACTAATAGTATCTTCGAATAGGTACTTTCATACCTACTCATTTCTGGCTTTCACCAAGGTATAAAACAAGACCTAGATTGCTTTACCCTACTCCATTGATTTTACTCAACAGATGAATGTGGCATCCCTAAGGGGATTCGAACCCCTGTTACCGCCGTGAAAGGGCGGTGTCCTAGGCCTCTAGACGATAGGGACACTAAAACTGCTCGCGAAATATATTTCGCGGTTTTAGTGTAAGGTGAGTCTTGAGCTTGCGAAAGCGAACGACATTTTTCACACTAAAACTAATAGTATCTTCGAATAGGTACTTTCATACCTACTCATTTCTGGCTTTCACCAAGGTATAAAACAAGACCTAGATTGCTTTACCCTACTCCATTGATTTTACTCAACAGATGAATGTGGCATCCCTAAGGGGATTCGAACCCCTGTTACCGCCGTGAAAGGGCGGTGTCCTAGGCCTCTAGACGATAGGGACGCTGAAATCGGTTAGAAAAGCATGCTTTTCTATTTCAGCGTAAGGCGAACGGTAAACTTGTTTACCTGAGCGACCTTATTTACTCGCTGAACATTTCATACTAATTATATTGAAAACAACACAATTAACGTCAAACTTTTTCTGGCTTTCACCAAGGTATAAAACAAGACCTAGATTGCTTTACCCTACTCCATTGATTTTACTCAACAGATGAATGTGGCATCCCTAAGGGGATTCGAACCCCTGTTACCGCCGTGAAAGGGCGGTGTCCTAGGCCTCTAGACGATAGGGACGCTGAAATCGGTTAGAAAAGCATGCTTTTCTATTTCAGCGTAAGGCGGACGGTAAACTTGTTTACCTGAGCAACCTTATCACTATTAGGAATCGTTATAGAACCATTCCATAAAATTTGGTGGAGCTATGCGGGATCGAACCGCAGACCTCTTCGCTGCCAGCGAAGCGCTCTCCCAGCTGAGCTATAGCCCCACTTAGCTGTAATATCCGTGGCCTAGTACTTCAATTACAGTCTCAACAAGTAAATAGCTACTCGTCGAAAGCGAGGCGCATTCTAAGCAGAGGCCATGATACTGTCAACCCTTATTTTAGATAAACAAGCGTTTTTTTAACAACATTAGTTTAAGTGCTTATATAAACGACAACTTGGCTAATTTTTGTTATCAACATTGATTAAATTCAAATCAATTCATAGATATAGTGACAATAATAAAAATAAGCACAACAGACTAAAAATTGTTTAACCGTTAACAAATTAAACATTAACATTAGTCAATTATCCAGCGATCCCTTGCTCTGCCTGATAGTTACTTTATTTTTTCCCCGAAAAGCGCTATGGTTTAGGCTCGCTTAAAAGATAAGAATACTGCATGCATTTAGAAAACAAAAAAGTCGTTGCTATTGGCGGAGGACATGGTCTAGGGCGAGTTCTGTCAACACTTTCCTTTTTAGAGAAACAGTTAACTGGGATAGTAACAACAACAGATAACGGCGGTTCCACCGGACGTTTACGAAAAAGAAGTAGTTCTATTGCATGGGGTGACTTAAGAAATTGTCTAACTCAATTAGTTGACGAAGAATCCATTGGCAGTCAGTTATTTAACTTTCGCTTTGATGGGCAAGATGAATTAGGCGGCCATAACCTCGGTAACTTGATCTTATTTGCGCTGGGACAGCTGCAATCTAGACCGTTAGACTCAATTAAACTCGTTCGCCGCCTATTAAGGGTTAGAACACCTGTGTTACCTATGTCAGAAACCCCCACGGATCTGATTGCTTTTTATCCGGAAGGACGTTGTCGGGTTGGAGAGCTTTCTGTCGATGAAATGCCAGTAATGCCGAAAAACTTAATGTTAGCCCCTTTAGTCAAAACTTTGGATTCATGCAAAGATGCGATTCTATCTGCAGATTTAATCATACTCGGTCCTGGCAGCTTTTTAACCAGTGTTATTCCGCCACTTTTGGTACGAGATATAGTTAAAAGCATAAATAAAAGTCAGGCGCATTGTGTATTTATTGAAAACATTGAGCCTGAAGCTAGCCCTGCTGCTGCACTAACCTTAGATGAAAAGTTACTGTGGATAAAAGAAAATATCGGTTGTTTGCCAATAGACAGCGTTATTGCGCACAGTAAGGAAGTAGTTTCTGAATTAGTACCAGTACTTTGTTGTGACTTAGCCAGTGAAGAAAACCACCACTATCATGACAGGAAAAAACTAATCACCGCACTTAATCAATGTCTTACCTTAACAAAACATAAAGCAAATAAAAGTGAGCCGTTCGCAAAAGTCAGCAACTCCTGAACAGAAAACGGCTGACTTATCGAAAAGATATTAGCCTGACCTCTCGTCTTCACTAATGCGACTGGCAACTGCGCCTTTCTGCCCTCTATATTTCGCATCATTACGTTTATTATACGGGCGAAGCGCACTACCAGACATAGTCTCAAAATTCAGCGCCGCTATTTTCATTTTAGGACGCAGCGCTAGTGGCAACTTACCACTGTTATAAAATTCCAATACGATTTGCCCTGACCAACCTGGATCAATACGATGTGCCGTTACGTGTACCATCAAGCCTAAACGCGCTAATGACGAGCGGCCATCTAACCAGCCAACAATATCATCAGGTAAAGTAACCGATTCATAAGTGACGGCCAGCGCCAATTCTCCAGGATGTAGGAAAAATGCTTCACCGTCTGGGATCACTATTTCTTCACTCATTACCGAATCCATCGCGGTTTGCACTTGCTCTCGCGGACCACTTAAATCGATAAAAGCAGCGGTATGATCTTGAAAGACGCGAAACTCATTACCTAAGCGAATATCGACACTCACCCCGGAAATCATGCTGAGATCTGGTTTAGGTACGATGACAATTTTTTCTTGTTCGATCAGGGTTTCAATATCTTTATCACAAAGTCTCATTTGCTGGAATCTTCACTTGTTACTATCAGATGTTAACGGGTTAATCGACTTGTTTGATCAGTATTTCGTTTGTTGCTGGACTACGAGCATCAAACTGTCGAAATAGATCCGCGGCGATTTTCCCCGCTATTCTACGGTATTGTTGGGCAATATCACCAGCGCTATTTTCAACGAGTGCTGATTTGCCCTGATCGGCATGCTGACAAATACTGATATCTAGCGGCAGTTGGCCAAGTAATTGAGTACCATAATCTTTACTAAGCAATTCACCGCCCCCCTGACCAAACAAATGTGATTTTTCACCACAATTTTGACAAAGGTGATAGCTCATGTTTTCAATGACACCTAACACAGGTACATTCACCTTATTAAACATCGCAATGCCTTTTGCTGCATCAGCAAGCGCAATATCCTGTGGCGTGGTGATCACCACAGCCGCCGCTACCGGCACTTGCTGCGCCAAAGTTAACTGAATATCCCCGGTGCCCGGCGGCAGATCAACGATTAAATAATCAATATCTTGCCAGGCGGTTTCATTTAATAATTGACCAAATGCCCTACTCGCCATTGGCCCGCGCCAAATAGTAGCGTCTTTTTCATCGACTAAAAAACCAATAGACATCGCAGCTAACTCATTGACCTCTATAGGATCCATTAGCTTACCATCTCGTGAGGTTACTTTAACGTCCTCTTTACCTAACATTTTAGGAATTGACGGGCCATAAATATCGGCATCTAAAATACCAACACGCGCCCCTTCTGCTTGCATAGCATATGCTAAATTAACAGCAGTCGTTGACTTACCCACCCCGCCTTTGCCTGAAGCAATAGCAATAATGTTCTTAATGCCAGTGATATCGTGCTTTTTAATATTAAGCACGTCGAGCCGACCATCGACAATAATGGAAACTTGCTGTTCGCTCAGCAATTGTTCGGCAAAGCAATCAAGCTCACTTTCACAAGCAAACGGTACCGTTAAGCTTAAGGTTATATTACCGTCGACTATTTCCAGATCGCGTAGCTGACAAACATTGGCGATGCCCTCAGGAAAAATGTCACTACGGTAACTTTGATAAAATTGCTCTATCGCTTCAATTTGTTCTTTGGCAATCGATTTTTTAGAAAAAAATTTAGAAAACATGATTATTTGCCACTCATCGACCCTAAATTCAATAAATGTCGATAATTATTAATGAAAATTACCAATAAATTCTGTACCATTCCCCCCTTAATTACCACCCTATTTTAAGAAACTTATTTTTCATTGTTGAAGACACTTATGCATTCAGATACGCCATCATCAAATAAACGTAAAATACTTGTGACCTGTGCCTTACCTTATGCCAATGGTTCCATTCATTTAGGACACTTATTGGAGCATATCCAAACCGATATTTGGGTTCGCTTTCAACGAATGCGCGGTCACGAAACTTACTTCGTTTGTGCTGATGACGCACACGGCACGCCAATTATGTTAAAAGCACAAGAATTAGGCGTAACTCCTGAGCAAATGATCGCTGGCGTACGCGAAGAGCATATGGCGGACTTTCATGATTTTCATATCAGCTTTGATAATTACCATTCTACCCATAGCGATGAAAACAAAGCATTTGCTGAAGAAATTTATAATAAACTTCACGCAAACGGTCATATTAAAACCCGTATCATTTCTCAACTGTACGATCCGGAAAAAGGTATGTTTTTACCCGATAGGTTCGTTAAAGGTACTTGCCCTAAGTGTAAAAGTGAAGACGAGAACGGCGACAGTTGTGATAATTGCGGTGCAACCTACTCACCAACAGAAGTGATTAATCCCCGCTCTGTTGTTTCTGGTGCAACGCCGGTATTAAAAGATTCAGAACATTACTTCTTTGATCTACCCGCATTTGAGCAAATGCTAAAAGACTGGACCACTAGCGGTTCACTACAAGAAGAAATGGCCAATAAGCTCAACGAATGGTTTGAGTCTGGTTTACAGCAGTGGGATATTAGCCGTGACGCCCCTTACTTTGGCTTTGAAATTCCTAATGCATCAGGTAAATTTTTCTACGTCTGGTTAGATGCACCAATCGGCTATATGGGGAGCTTCAAAAATTTATGTGATAAACAAAATATTGATTTTGACCGCTACTGGAGTGAAAACTCAGATGCTGAGCTTTATCACTTTATCGGTAAAGATATTATCTATTTTCACAGCCTGTTCTGGCCAGCGATGTTAGAAGGTGCCGGTTATCGCAAACCAACATCGGTATACGCCCACGGTTTTGTCACAGTTAATGGCGCAAAAATGTCTAAGTCGAAAGGCACCTTTATTAAAGGACGGACCTATTTAGAACATTTAAACCCAGAATATTTACGTTATTACTACGCGGCAAAATTAACCAACCGTATTGATGACTTAGACCTTAACCTCGAAGACTTTGCCCAACGCGTCAATTCAGACTTAGTAGGTAAAGTAGTCAATATTGCCTCTCGTTGTGCCAGCTTTATCACTAAGCGCTTTGACGGCATGTTATCAAGCAATATTGATGATCAGACACTAGCTGATGAAGTCACCAGCGCTGGTGATCGTCTAGCTGAGCTTTATGAAAACCGCGAGTTTGCTAAAGCGATGCGTGAAATCATGGCTCTCGCAGATAAGGTGAATGAATATATCGCGGTAAAAGAACCTTGGGTATTGGTTAAAGATGAAAGTAAACAGCAACAAGTTCAAGACGTTTGTTCGTTAGGCATTAACCTGTTTAGAACTTTAATGATCTACTTAAAACCTGTGCTACCAAAACTGGCGGAAAGCAGCGAAGCATTTTTAAATGATGCACTATTATGGGATGGCCATAAAGCGCTCCTAACCAACCATAAAATCAATAAATTTAAAGCGTTATTACAACGTGTCGATATGGAAAAAATTGACGCTATGACTGAAGCATCAAAAGAATCATTAAAGCAAACTACGCCAGCACCAGTAACAGGCCCACTAGCCGATGATCCAATTGCCCCGGAAATTCAGTTTGATGACTTTGCTAAAATCGATTTACGTATCGCCAAAATTGTTAAAGCAGAGCATGTTGAAAAAGCGGACAAGTTACTACGCCTTGAATTAGCGCTTGATAACGATGGTCAAGAAACTCGCCAAGTATTCGCCGGCATTAAATCTGCCTACCAGCCGGAAGACCTTGAAGGCAAGTTAACAGTGATGGTCGCTAATCTGGCTCCTCGAAAAATGCGTTTTGGTATGTCAGAGGGTATGGTATTAGCTGCAGGCCCTGGCGGTAAAGACCTATGGATCCTCAATCCCGACGATGGTGCACAGCCAGGTATGCGAGTTAAATAACTTGCTAACCAATAGGATAAAGCGCTAAGTTGGCGCTTTATCCCAATTGAAGTAAATATTTAACCCATTCAGAGCTATGTAGGGAAGTGAGAACAAAGCAAATTGATGCAAATAATTCGTGCCGATAAAAGTGATAAAAAAGCCATACTGCGCTTTTATCGTTCGCAGCACTATTCAGCACGCTATTTGGGCCATGATCAGGTCTATATGATTAAACAGCAACAAACCATCATTGCAGCTGCTATGGTGTCGCAAATACAAGCAGATAGCCCAGTCTACTTTTTACATGCTGTCGTAGTGAATAGTCATTATCAAAAGCAAGGTCTAGCAAGTGCATTGCTATTAGAAATAGATAAAGCGCAACAATCATTACTTTGTTTTGCCAAGATAAGCTTAGCACCGCTATATCAGAAAATTGCAATGACACACCAACCCTCAAAGCAAATTCAGCAACTACCGACGCACCTTCAACAACGTTATTACAGCTATTTAATCAAGCAACCGGCACTCAAAGTGTTTGCCCGTTATATTTAGAGCACAAAATACAATCCAATGCCTTAGCTGTGAACTAAGGCGCGATTAATTCGTAATCTAACCCTGGTCTTGAGACTATTCAGTCGTTAGCATCTGTGCTTTTGCGAACAAACGTTGATCTTGACGAACTTTTTGTCCATGTTGCAAACGCTCACCCCCTCGAACAATCACTGCGTCCCCTGCCCATAAATCTCCGGAAACAGAGACCCAGCGGCCTTTACCTTGCCCAACCAAGACATTAACTTTCTTCGCCTGGTTTTCTTTATCTATGGTCAAAACAAACGTTTCATTCTCTCTTAAGACTAACGCATCACGAGGTACTAATGTCGCTTCCTTACTATCTTGTTTAGGCAATGATACCGTTACTGCGCTACCAGCGATTAAATCAATATTATCTGCTGATAAACGAACATCAAAAGTACGGGAAGCCTGATCCCCCGCCTGACTCCAGGTTCTGATCGGCAGTTCGATTAATTTATCCTGCCACTTCACCATCACTTCTGCCTTGGTATCAATAAATTGTGCAATCGTTAATGGCGCGGCAATCTGAATATCTAAATGCTTGGTATCGACTAACTGCACGATCGGGCTGCCACGGGTAATAAGCTGACCTAAGTTAACAAAACGTTGGCTGATACTGCCACTAAACGGCGCTTTAATCGCAGTTTTTTCTATCTCTAATGCAGTTTGCTTAACTTGCATTTCCAGCGCTATTACTTCATTTTTGGCAACAATTAAATCTTTGCTGACCCGTTCGAGCTCGCTAACCGAGGTATTATTAGTTTGATTTAACGCCGATAAACGCTTCTTCTGCTTAGTTAAATAATCGACATCAGCCTGATGCTGCTTAACCTGCGCCTGCTGACGGGCTAATTGTAGCTTTAAGTGGCGATTATCAATGGTAGCGATCAGTTGTCCTTGTTCAACCTCAGCACCTATTTCTTCTACCCAGAGCAATTGCCCTGCTTGCTCAGCGGAAATCGGTGCATTATGACGACTGATAACATTACCTGGCAACCAAATAGTCGGATTAACCCGTTCCTGTTTTGCTAACTCAATAGACACCAGCTGAGCGGGCGTTTCTTTTTGTTTAGCCGTAGTGCCGTGGCTCAATGAAGCCCATAAAGCACTAGTTAAACATAAGCTTAATATTAATTTTTTCATAATCGCTGCTCCATTAATTAGGCAGAATGATGCTTGACAGCCGCTTGCTCAGCACAAGATTTAACTGACATTACGGGGTTAGCAAATAACAAGGTAAAGTCCGTACGTTTTATCCGTAACAGACAAGGAAGTAATACTATGGTAAATAACGTACTAACTGCTAAGCCTCCCACGATTACAGCCGCTAGACCACGATAAATCACGCTGCCCGTGCCAGGCATCAGTAACAATGGCAACATGCCAAAAAAACTGGTTGAAGTACTCATAAATATCGGTCTTAACCGTAAGCTCAACGCCTGTTCCACCGCGGCAAAACGAGTTAGGCCATTGCTTTGTCCCAGGCGAGTTTGATGTACCAGTAAAATCGCATTATTTACCACTAACCCTAGTAAAATGACGAAACCTATCATGGTCAGTAAATCAAGCGGCTGAAAAACAACTAGGTTAAGTAACTGTAATGCGATAACACCGCCGACAGTTGCCAATGGTATGGTGATCACAACCAGCAAACTGTCTTTTACTGACTTAAATAATGCTGCCATCAATAAAAATAAGATCACAAGTGCAAAAGCAAAGTTCTCAGCCATTATCGAAATCGCTTTAGTCAACTGATCGGCACTACCACCGTAAAGAATATGCCCGTCGTCAGATAACACCTGACGCAGTTTCGGCTCAACCTCTGCTTTTAAAACCGCTATGGTACGCTCTAATGACCAGCCCTCTGGTGGATTTACATTTAAACTGATAGTGCGATTACCATCTAAGCGGGTCAAATTAGACGGACCAACGGTGCGAGTAATATCCACCAACTCAGATAATTGGGTAATAGCGCCGGTACCTGTTACCACAGGAATATCAGCTAAACTGTCAGGGTCATCCCAACCATCAGTTCGCAAGATCATATTAAGTCGTTTAGTACCATTGAAGTATTCTCCGACAAATAAGCCATCACCTAAGGTCCGTACCACTCGTCCAAGTTCGCGACGGCTCCAACCTTGTTCTAGAATATTTCGATCATTGGGCGCTAACCGTAATTCAGGCTCTGCATTTTCCGTCCCTGGATTTGCCTGTACGCTAACACCGGGAATAGCCTCTCTGACCCAGTCTAAGCCCTGACGAGCCGCACTTTGCAACACTAAAGTATCTTGAGATTGTAAGTTGATTCTGACCTGGCGACCGCCACCGAAGCCACCAAATAAGTTACCTTGTACAGCAAACGCCTGAGTATCTGGCAAATCCACCAGGATTTCATTTCTAACTATCGCTAATAATTCGTCAACGCGACTTTGATCTTTTGCCCTTACCCCTAAACGACCACCAAATTGCCCACTAAAGAGATAATAATTTTTCAATGCCGGCTGCTTTTCACCGTCCATATATGGCTGTAAGCGTTCAACAATCGGTTCAATTACTTCTTTTGTGATGGTTTCGACATTAGCCCCAGGCGGAAAACGCAGGTTAGCATCTACCGCATCTCGTTTAACTGGAGGCAGGTAATCTAAACTCGGCATTGCCAGATAGGTGATAAATACTGGCATCACTAATAAGGATATCGCTAACAGCAGCCGTCTTTTACCACTATTAGTGAGCTTAATAACAATATCGCTAATGCGCTGCCACAGCCTTTGATTCGGATCTGCAACTTGGGTTGTTGTTAAAAAATATTTCGCCAACACTGGCAACAAAACTACGGCAACGATTAATGAAATAGCCACCGCAATAGCAATAGTTAGCGCTAAATCACCAAACAACTGGCCTTCAATATCCTTTAAGAAAAACACCGGCAGAAAAATAGCCACTGTGGTTGCGGTGGAAGCCAATAATGCCCCCCACACCTGTTGCGCTCCCTCAATAGCACTTTGATGGCTATCCAGCCCTTTATCTCTGGCGCGCAAAATATTCTCCAGCACCACAATTGCTGCATCGAGTACCATACCAACAGCAAAGGCCAGCCCGGCAAGCGATATGACATTCAGCGAGCGTCCGGTAAATTCAAGCACAATAAAGGTACTTAACAAGCTGATAGGAATGGCCGTCGCGATAATAAGCGTTGCCCGTACCCGACGAATAAAAAACCATAAAATCGATATTGATAAAATAACGCCTGCAAATAAGTTGCTAGTGACTAAATTAATCGCTCGGTAAATAAATACCGAAGCATCAAAAGATTGCACCATTACCAACTTTTTCTCAGCTAACAACTGCTGATTAATCAAAGCCACCTCGTTTTTCACCCGATTAAGGGTTTCCAGTACATTCGCGCCGTTGGCTTTATTGATCCTCATGCCAAATGCTGGATTACCATTTTGTACTGCAACACTTTGTTTATCAGGGCGGCGAATTTCAACTTTTGCAATATCCGCTAGACGAATGTTGCGGCCATTTCGAGCGGTTAGAATCAACTGTTCCAGTTCACTAACCTGATATTTACCAGTAAAACGTAAAGTATATTGCCGGCGACCAACGTCGATAAAACCACCTGAAACATCATTAGTCGCTGACACTAAAGCGATCAACTGTGGAATTTCGATACCATATTCTGCTGCTTTTATTGGATCAAAACGAATTTGCAATTGCTGGCGGTTTTGCTGATTAAACGTCTGAACACTCGCAACACCGTCCAACGCTTCAATACGGGGACGAATTACATCATCAGCAAAATCAATATAATCATCAATGGCTTGGCTGTTACCAGGTAGCGCCTGTAAAAAGAAAAAAGTTAATGCCGGTGCTGAGCCACCAAAGCCTCCAAGCATGATCCTAGGAGGACGGGCATCCCGGGGCAGATTGTTTACCCGGGTCATACGGCTGATAACATCAATTAACGTTTGATCCATGTTAGTGCCAACGCCAAATTCTAAATTAATAAACGCACTGCCACGATTGGCAAAAGCATTCATCGCTCTAAGCCCTGGGATACCTTTGAGCACTTGCTCCTGAGGTTCAACAACTTCAGATTCAATTTCCTGGGGAGATGCCGCCCGCCAAAAGGTCTGAATGGCAATGGTTGGCCGTTCGATATCCGGAAATAACTGCACCGGTAATTTAGCTAAGCTTAATAAGCCAACTAAGATGATCAAAGCAACTCCTACTGCAACCGCAGCCGGACTAGCTAACGCACTAGCAGTTAATTTCATACCGCCTCCTTATTTGGGCATTGCCAAACAAGCTCAATAGAACAAATTAACGTTAAAGCTAGTTGATTCAAGCAAAATAAGTAGTGTAGATACGACTAATCACCGGGAAAATGCGCTTAATTACAGCATGGATAAGCTTTGAAATCTAACGACATAGTTTGATACATTTAGCCCTGAGTTCAGTAGCGATATTAGAGAGATAAAAGCTAAAAAATATGACGGTAAAACGTAAGAACAAAGTAAAAGAAAAAGAAAAAGAAAAAGAAAAAGAAAAAAGTACGGAAATAGTGGTATAAATTAGGCTTAATGATTGCCATTAAGCCCCGTTAAAAGATAACTCAGCTAAGGTCTAATTTGTGCTAACTCAGCTTAGGCTTTTTCAAATACCAAAATGAAGCGATCGGTTTTACGACGAATTTCCGGCTTAAATGGTGAAATCATCCGAGAATCCTGCTTATTTTCTAGTATTGAACTCTTTTTCACCAGCGTTAACCCTAACTGAGTTAACTCATCGATGACATATTGTTGATCGATACGATGTAATTCTTGCGCATGTTTAGTTTTACTATCCGCTACCGCAGAATGATCAACTATCACTAGCTGGCCCCCTGACTTAAGCGCGCCCAGCACATCCGATAAAAACTGCGCTTTATTAATATCCCAACCTTCGGCTTTATGGTACAAGTCGTGATAACCAAGGATGAAAAATACCGCATCAAACTGTTTATCGGCTAACTCTAAATTATCGGTTTCTCTGTCATAACGGATCACATTAGCTAAACGATTATCTTTTAGTCGTGCCGCCAATTCTTTTTCAATATAAGGCATATATGCTTGATTGTTATGCAGATAAACCTTACCGCTATTCCCGACTTTTTCTGCGAGCAGCTCACTGTAATAACCTCCACCTCCGAGTAAATCTAATACTGTCATTCCTGAACTAACTTTTGTTAATTCTATTACTTGAGGCCCCTTTCGTTGCACATCCAAAGCAAGATCAGCTGCCGACCTTTGCCCTTTAGTAAAAGAAAAGTCAGCCGCAAAGCATAACGAACTAAGCAACAAACAAGTCGATAGTAATAATATTTGTTTTTTCATAGTGTTCCCCATATTGTTTTTGTTAACATAGCGTTATGAGTGCAAGAGTAAATATTCTATTGCGCTCATTAGCATAATTTTATCGATGAACCACATTGCAAATCTTTTTTAGCATAGGGTTAAATTTAATTTAACCTACTAATTACTGTGATAATAAAGAAAGTACTGCGATACTAGAACGAGAATTCAAACCTATTATTTCATTATGAATATCACAAAAATAAAAAAACGCATCGTATTAACCGGTGGCCCGGGCGGCGGAAAAACTACCGCGCTTGATTTGATCCGGCGAGAATTTTGCGGGAAGATAGCCTCGGTCCCGGAAGCTGCAACCATGATATTTAGTGGTGGTATCAGTCGTGCGATGACACCAGAAGTACTTAAAGCGCAGCAAGTGGCGATCTTTAACCTGCAAAAAAACTTAGAAGATATTCAACGAGCCGCACATCCAGATTGTTTAATTTTATGTGACAGGGGTTCATTAGACGGTCTGGCGTATTGGCCTGAAAGTGAGCAGGACTTTTTTACTAAAATGAATACCTCCTTAGAACTAGAGTTAGCCCGTTATGACGCGGTGATATTTTTCGAAACGGCAGCCAGGTCCGGGGAAAGTATAAAAAGTAACAACCCGGTCAGAAACGAATCGGAGCAAGCGGCGATTGAATTAGATAAAAAATTAAAAAAAGTCTGGTCTCAGCACCCAAACTTTAACTTAGTCGGCAGCTCTGAATCTTTTATACGCAAAGTAATGTTTGGCATTATGACGGTAGAAAATGTTATCGGTACTTATCGTTAACTGTGTATCAATTAATGACAATAAAAAAGCGCTGTCTGAATACAGACAACGCTTCTCATTTATAGATTAACAGCAATTAATTAGGCAATTAACCTTGCACTCGCTTTTGCGCTACGCTAGCTAATTCACTATTAGCTAATGCAGATAAATTAGTTTCAATCACTTTTTTCGATAACTTGCCAATTATCATAGCACCTGTTTCCGTAGCATTACGAGACGCAGCAAATGCTAGCAAGTTTTGACCATTACACTGAATACCGTCAAATACATTACGAATTTTAAGTTTGTTAGTTTTTAGATATGAACGTAATTTTGATTTGTTATCAACATTGACGTATTCACATAAATTTTGCGCAATAGTAGAGGCTTGAGTTTTTGGTGCAAAGCTAGCAGATAAAGAAATGATAGTAGCAACAGCAATAATGTTTTTCATGAATAATCCTATTAATAAACAACCTAATTAGTATTAAAGAAACGGTTGTACTATTACGCTTGATTACCTGAACATAGTGATTTGTTGCTGAGGTAACTCCGCTATCGTAGGCATAAGCCCTTAGACCGGATGTTTTGCGTAGTACCCTTTCAAGCACCTTGCCGTTTCTAGCTGGCGCGCATTCTACGGAAATAAGCGTTCAGTTCAATAGATATTCCTGCTTTTTTGTATCTGCTTTGTTTCTACACACTCGCTGCCTTTATCTTGTGCTCACCTGAACATGCAAGTTACAATAACTACAGTGCAATAATTAAGGTGTAAAAATTGAACAATACCATTAGCGTCGAACTTGAAAATCAGCCAATTGAGCTATGTAAGTTGTTAAAGGTTGCCAACCTAGTCAACGGTGGTGGCGAAGCAAAAATAGTAATTAGCGAAGGCTATGTTGCTGTTAATGGTGAAATTGCATTGCAAAAACGTCGTAAAATTTATCATCAGGATGTAGTTGAGTTTAATGGTGATTTTATTGAAGTCATTTGCCATACGCCATTAGAGACTCCTAAAGCTAAACCAGAAAAGAAAAAAGCGCCGTTATCCACGAATAAAGCTTCAGCAAATAAAAAAACTACGGCATCAGGAAAAAGAAAAAAAATCTCATTTTAAAGTCACAACCATTGCTGAGTATATCAGCTCAGCAATGACCCCTTTACTCCTCAGTACTAACATAGCTCTAGATAACTACCTAATTAGGCAAAATATTTTCTGCTGACTATACTGGCGGTATGAACAAAAATCATCACCTGTGCCAATACGATGATCCGGACGGGATCCCATGTTTAGAAGAAGCGATGAAACATTCGCATTATTGCTATTGGCATGACAGCAGTGTCGATAAATCGGGTCCCGAAGTCAAAGAAGCATTGATAGAGTTTACACGCTCGGGCGGTATGACTCGCGGCATTTGCTTAAAAAATACCGATCTGAAAAATATTGATCTGGTCAATCATTACCATAAAGAAGGTTTTGATTTTTCTTACGCCGATTTTTACCGTGCTAACTTGTCCGGTGCTCACCTTTTTAACATTAATTTTAACCACACCAGTTTAATGAAAAGTGATCTTCGTTATGCCAACTTAAATTGTGCCAACCTTAACGGTGCCAACCTCTTAGGGATCAAATGGAAAGGTTGCAAAATCGAGCACCTTTCCATTGGCAAAAAGTTAGTACAGGAAGTGCGGGCGAAACAATTGCTCAAAGAAGGCGAACAAGCTTTGGCTTTAGATCAGTTTGAGCAAGCAGAAGAAATTTATCGTGATCTAAGAAAGCACGCTGAAATGGAAGGTATATTTACCATGTCAGGCGAGCTTATTCAAAAAGAGCTCACCATGCGTCGAATGCAAATGCCTAAAGCCAGTTTTCGGCGCTTTAGCTCCAAAATTGTGGATTTATTCTGTGGTTATGGTGAAGACCCAATCCGCATTGTTGGTATCTCCTTACTGCTTATTGTTATATGTGCTGCATTATATACGTACACCGGATTAAGTTATCAAGGCGATGTCCTCACCTACGATAGCAACAAAAGCATCACCGAGAACTTTTCCCTCTTTCTCTCCTGTTTATATTATTCGATCGTCACGTTTACCACCTTAGGCTACGGCGATTTTACCCCTGTTGGTATCTCGCGCGCAATCGCCGCAATAGAAGCCTTTACCGGCAGTTTTACCATCGCGTTATTCGTCGTAGTATTTGTTAAGAAAATGACCCGCTAAATAAATTTTCCTCTTTACTAAAAATAAGCACAATTTGTGACTATTAACTGATAATAAAACACAAATTGTGGTCAATTTCTCTTTTTCATCCCCTTGCGCCCTGCTAGAATAAAGGCACTAATTTATAAACCCTATTTTTTGGAATATCCATCCATGCGTACTAGCCAATATATGCTTTCAACGTTGAAAGAAACCCCTGCTCATGCAGAAGTGATCAGCCACCAATTAATGTTACGGGCGGGACTCGTTCGTCATGTTGCATCAGGCTTATACACTTGGCTACCGACGGGACTAAAGGTACTACGTAAAGTTGAAAAAATTGTCCGTGAAGAAATGGAAAAAGCCGGTTCAATCGAAACCTTAATGCCTATGGTGCAACCTGCTGATTTATGGGAAGAATCAGGTCGCTGGGATGATTATGGCCCGGAATTACTGAGATTAAACGATCGCCATCAACGTCCATTTGTTTTAGGTCCAACGCACGAAGAAGTAATTACTAAGTTAGTAAGTAACGAAATCAGCAGTTACAAGCAGCTGCCGTTAAACCTATTTCAGGTGCAAACCAAGTTTCGAGACGAAATTCGTCCACGCTTTGGTGTAATGCGTGGCCGAGAATTCTTAATGAAAGACGCGTACTCTTTCCACTTAAGTGATGAATGTTTGAAAAAAACCTATCAGATCATGTTTGATGCGTATTGCCGTATTTTTGAACGTTTAGGCTTAGATTATCGTCCGGTAATCGCTGACAACGGTTCTATTGGCGGTGAAGGCTCACATGAGTTCCATGTTTTAGCGGATTCTGGTGAAGACGATATCGCCTTTAGTGACGAAAGCGATTACGCAGCCAATATCGAAAAAGCAGAAGCATTAGCCCCTACGAGTGAACGCCCTGCTGCTAGCCAGGAATTAAAAGAAGTTGCAACACCGAATGTCAAGTCAATTGATGAAGTTGTCAATTTCTTTAACATCGACGCTAAGCAAACAGTCAAAACACTATTGGTAGCTGGTGCTGACGAAAACGGTGAGCCACAAGGCATAGTTGCCATAGTAGTACGTGGTGATCACCAGCTTAATGAAATCAAAGCAGAAAATTTATCTCAAATTGCTAGCCCATTAACCTTCGCAACAGATGAACAAATTGCTGACGTGGCAGGTTGTGATGCAGGATCTATTGGTCCAGTTGGTTTAACTATTCCAGTCATTGTTGACCGCAGCGCCGCACACTTAGCTGACTTTATCTGTGGCGCCAATAAGAACGATACTCATTATAATGGAGCAAATTGGGACAGAGATATCCAAAACTATCAAGTTGCTGACATTCGTAATGTAGTGGCCGGCGATCCAAGTCCATGTGGCAAAGGAAAAATAGTGATCAAACGTGGTATTGAAGTCGGTCATATTTTCCAGTTAGGCGATAAATACGCAAAAGCAATGAATTGCGGCGTGTTAACCGAAGCAGGTAAAAATCAAACCTTAACCATGGGCTGTTACGGTATCGGCGTTTCACGTATCGTTGCCGCTGCAATTGAACAAAATCATGATAAATACGGGATCAAGTGGCCAAAAGCGATTGCGCCATTTCATGCGGCAATTGTGCCAATGAATATGGCAAAATCAGCGCGAGTTAAAGAAACAGCTGAAACCTTGTATCAGACACTGCAACAAGCCGGTATCGACGTATTATTTGATGATCGCAAAGAGCGCCCCGGAGTGATGTTTGCCGATCATGAACTTATCGGTACGCCAATTTTATTAATTGTTGGAGAACGTAACCTCGACAATCAGGAAATTGAAGTAAAAGATCGCATCACAGGTGAAAAATCGCTAGTTGCGATTGATGAAGTCTTGTCCTTATTTACTCAATAACTTTCAAAACTAAAATCAAATCGCTGATAAAAAGCTTGGCCTTAGCCAAGCTTTTTATTGTTGTCTACTCTTCAATTAAGCTTTGCAGTATTAGCCCTAGGTTCTTAATATTTCATCCATCACCCAACTGGTATGGGCGGCTGTCGCACCTGTTGATGGGTGAGAGGTTTCACCAAGCAAATAGTCTCTGATATTTTGTACATGATAGAACTGAATATTTTCAGGGTTTTCAATAAAAATATCTTGTTGATGATCTTCACTAATAATAGATATAGGTTGCTCATCAAAAACAGAAAATGATATTTCTCCTTTACTGCCATAGATAGTCACCATGTCTTGGCGTGATCGGCTAGCGAAATTCCAGCTTCCTGTTCCAGTGACACCACTTTTATGGCGCCAACACGCAGAAACTGCGTCATAAGCCGAGTACAAATTCTGTTGGTTGATACCAAGACCTTTAACTTCAGCAAACTCACCGAGCAAATAGGAAAAAAGATCGAGTCCATGACTGGCTAAATCATCAAAATAGCCGCCAAGAGCAATATTTTTATCGGTACGCCAATTATACTCTTGCGATATATCGAGTTGATTAGCAGGTTTTGATAAATGCCAGCTGAGGTGTCTGACATCACCAATGTCTCCATTATCCAACAGCGACTTGACGTGATTAAAGCGAGGTAATGATCTGCGATAATAAGCAACGAATAGCGGGACATTGGCGCGGTTAAACGCAGCGACGATTTCCTTGCTCTGCTGATAATCAGGTGCAAGTGGTTTTTCAATACAGCATGGTTTGCCTGCTTGCGCGACTTTTAAGCCATAACACTTATGAGTATCAGGTGGAGTGGCAATGTAAATAGCATCAACCCAAGGGTCATTAATAAGTTCATCTGCATTGGCATAATAACTTTCTACTTGGTGACGTTTTGCATAATCTTTTGCCAACGCGCCATTTCTTCTCATCACGGCAGCCAAATTAAAATTAGCGACCTTTTGATAAGCTGGACCACTTTTAACTTCAGTTACTGCTCCACAACCAATAATGCCCCAATTAATAACCTGTTCAATATTCAATGCTCTACTCCCTATAGAAAATAATCTAGCTACTTATTAATGAGAAAATTTAAAAGACGAATTAAAACAAAATATCGGCTCTATATCCGTGTATGGCTCTGGTGCCCAGCATTGACGGCGAAATTGTTCATAAACTTCACGAAATGGCGTCGGTGAAAGCTCATTTTCGTCTAACATAATTTTAGAAAAGTCGTGCGATTTGAGAACTATGTATAAGAAATCGGCTTCATCCGTTTGCTCAATAAAGGTTGAATCCCAAAAGTAACCTTTTTGCGTCATTTCATTGGCCGGATATTCTATATTCTCTCGCATATAAGCAATTAAACGCTCCAATTGTGAGCGATAACCTGAATTTAGTTTTATTTTGAGTAACTTAGATTCCAACTTCCTAATCCTTTAGAACTAAAATGATGCATTAGTATTGTCCTTATTAAGGCGGTAAACAATAGATTAAAACTAATTTATTCCCACCCTAACTGATAAACCGGAAGAGATTTTAATCGGCTATCAATTTCACCTATTGCTTGTTGATAATGCTGAGAGTCAGCATGTTGAAATTGCTGTTCAAAGTTCTGCTGATGTAACCCTTCCTGCAAACCATTAATGCTGGGGAGTAATTCCTGATCAGTCACCTTAGCAAGCAGCTGTTGTGCTTGTGTTGCATGTTGCTCTGAACGAGTCACTATTATCGCCAAACGGGTGCCTGCACGATCCGCCTGCAAGTCAGCAAAGCTAAAGCCACTGCCGCCTTCATTGGTATCGAGAAACTCTTTAAATTCACCAAGTGCATCACTGGCTCCATGCGTGCTAAAAAGCTGCAATGCAATGGAATAAATAAAATGCTGTTGTAAATCAACCCTGTCTTGCAAAGTCACGTTACGGCGCATTCGGTTACGAAGCACTAAAGATTGATGATCTCGAATAATGACATCTCCAACCAGTTGTTCAAACCTGTCGGCGCCAAAGTAGATCACTAGCGCCATTAACGCCGCCTGATTTTCCTCACTCGCTACGTAGTTTTCCGTCACGGTGCCACGCACCCTTGCCAATTCAAACAAATAGCGAATAAAGCCGGCTATCGATGATTGATGCGATTGACTTTGAGCAAATTCACTTAACGACTGATAATAAAATGATATTTTTTCAACATCACCAAATAACGCTAATTCATCCCGAAGCGTTAATAAAATAGATTTACTTTGCGCCGAGTCCAACGTCTCTTTGAGTGCAATATAGGCAACGATTTGCTGCTCATTGATTTCCACCGCATTAATCATGGCTAATGCCTTATCGGCGATCCCATCTTGAACTAGGTTATTCACTAACCAACGGGCGATCTTAATAAATAAAGGCCCGCTTATCGCCAGATCTCCGACAGTAATTTGCTCAAATGCAAGGCCTTGCTCTGATGGTAAAACAAACGCATGAATATTTAAGTAGCGAATGAATTCTGGCAGTGGCAGTTGTAATGACGCATTGGCTGAGGCACCAAATTTCGATAAACGAACATCAAGGCTCACCTGCGGAAAGGCACGATGCATTAGCGCAGTTAAACCATCGATTTCATGTTGCGTAGTGGTGATAACACTGATCTGATTATTTTGTTTTAATGTACTGGCAATTCGCTTGGCCAGATGCTGACTTTTTTGCGCCGCACTGGCGCTGATTTGACTTTTTTGTATCGTGCTCGGCTGTGACTGTAATGCCAGATAGAGCATAAGTACAGTGACGGTTACCAACGCCATTAAGCTAATAACTAATGCAAGAAAGAACTTTTTCAAGGTGTCTAAATAAATGAATTGCTTTAATACTGATGATACTGCGTTTAGTAAATAAATTCAGTAATTAACTTAATACGCTTACTATCTTTTAGCCTATATCACATAAGTCCCAATAGATTTTACGATTAAAAAGCTGGGCAAGTTTGAGATTAAATTCTTTAAACGTAGAGATCTTACTATCATCGGGCTTAAAACACTGCCAGATAAATTGATGACAGTTATTACTGATCACATGGTAATCACGATATTGAAATATCTGCTCAACTGCCCGTTGTGCCGCTTGCCTACTTACCAGCGGCTGAGCGTGAGAATCACAAGCAATGAAAATTTGTTTACCGGAGCGCTCTTTGGTAAACCTTAATGGCGAAATAGCTTTAATTAATCCCTCCCCATCAAGTTCAATAATGGTATCATCATCGACCCAGATACCGGTATGGTCTAAAATACCACCGATGCCACAACACACTACCGCCCCAACCTCAGGCTTGACACTTTGCTCCGTTGATAAAAAGTCTGATGGATAAATCGCAATAGGTGACTCGTGAGGCTTGAGATCTGTTAATGTTTGTACATTACGGTAGCGTAAACGTTTAAGTTGCTGAACCTTGCGATCATCTGATAACTGCTTTGCCGCTAACGCTGACACGGCAGCAGCACCAAGCCATAATAAAGGTAACGCCATAAACACCTCCAATCACATATTTTACAGCCACTAATAACAAGATTATCGTTAATTAGTACTTTTGCTATAAAAAAGTTGCAACTAACTATTTCAAAGTGTCGGATTATTAGCAACAATAGTGAGTCTAGCAATTAGCTATAACTTCAATAATTTAACGATATCAAGTGGTCTCCTATGAAAAACGTCAATAAATCTGCCAAGCTCAATAATGTCTGTTACGAAATTCGAGGACAGATAGCCGCAGAAGCCCGTCGTTTAGAAGACGAAGGCCATAAAATATTAAAACTCAACATTGGCAACCCAGCACCATTTGGCTTTGAAGCCCCTGACGATATTTTAAAAGATGTTATTCATAACCTGCCAACGGCACAAGGTTACTGTGAATCAAAAGGCATTTATCCGGCACGAGTTGCAGTGATGCAATACTTTCAGCAAAATGGCATTTTAAATGTTAGTGTTGACGATATTTTTATTGGTAATGGAGTCAGCGAGTTAATCGTTATGGCAATGCAAGGCTTGTTAAATAACGATGATGAGGTGCTGATCCCTGCCCCAGATTATCCACTTTGGACCGCTGCGGTTTCATTATCAGGTGGCGTTCCTGTGCATTACCGTTGTGTTGAAGAAAATCAATGGTTTCCTGATCTGGATGACATTGCCAGTAAAATCACCGATAAAACCAAAGCAATTGTCTTGATCAACCCGAATAACCCTACTGGCGCTGTCTATTCTGAAGACGTATTACAAGGGATTTTAGCCTTAGCCCGCAAACATCAGCTCATTGTCTTTAGCGACGAAATTTACGATAAAATTTTATATGATGACGCTAAGCATATTCCAACCGCCAGTCTAGCGAATGATGTCTTAGTGATCACTATGGGTGGCTTATCAAAAAATTACCGTATTGCTGGTTTTAGAGCCGGTTGGATGGTGATCACCGGCCCTAAATTACACGCTGAAGATTATATTGAAGGGCTGAATATTCTATCGTCAATGCGACTTTGCGCCAATGTGCCCTGCCAGCATGCAATTCAAACGGCATTAGGCGGTTATCAAAGTATTAACGAGCTGATCAAAGATGATGGACGATTAATCAAGCAACGTAATTTAGCGCACCAATTACTCAATGAAATAGATGGTATTTCCTGTAACCCGGCAATGGGCGCACTGTATTTATTTGTCAAAGTGGATGCTGAAAAATTTAATATCACCGACGATGAGAAAATGGTGTTAGATTTACTGAAACAGGAGAAAATATTAGTAGTTCATGGTCGTGGTTTTAATATTAAAGAAAAGAATTACTTCCGTTTAGTGTTTTTACCGCATGAAGATGAACTTAGACCTGCAATCGAAAAGATTAAGAATTTTTTCAGTACATACCGCCAAGAATAACACTTGATTTTACCTGCTAATGGAGCACCTATGGCAACGAAAGAGAAAAATCAGAGTACATTTTTAGCCTGGCTATTTCGCATGCCGTTAATCAAACGCTGGGCATTAATGTTTTGCGTCAAAGAAGAAAATGTTGCCGAACACTCACACCAGGTTGCCATTGTTGCTCATCTGCTGGCGGTGATTAAAAACAAAAAATTTAACGGTCAACTCAATGTTGATAGAGCCGCAACTATCGCCCTCTATCATGAAGCAAGTGAAACCCGTTACGGCGATATTGTCAGTCCAACTAAATATGCTAACAAAGAAATAGCCCGCGAATTTAAAAAAATTGAAAGTCTGGCTGAGCAAGAGTGCTTATCATCATTACCCGAAGAGTTTCAGGTGATTTTTTCCGACATCATAGTGCAGGATAATGTCGCGCATGAATATAAAAAAATTGTTAAAGCGGCGGATATTTTAGTCGCCTATATTAAAGCACTTGACGAGTTAACTCATAATAATCATGAATTTGATCACGTTAAAATTCGCTTAGAAAAGAAATTATCAGAAATAAAAAAAGAGATGCCGGAAGTAGAATATTTTCTTGCTACCTTTCTCAGTGCCTGTTCGGCAACGGTAGATAAACTAGCCGCTAGCTAAGAAAACTAAGCCGCCACATCCACTAATGGTGACTTAACTATGGTGGTTTGCACTGTTTTTAGCCATTCATTAACATTAAATGCCAGATGGGCATCGGCAAGCTCGTTTGGCTGTTGATGCTGCTGTTGACAATACAAACTGGTGTTTTCCATCACAGCTAACGCAATATGTTTACTATCATCACGAAATGCCAATGGTTTAGGTTTAATTGCCTGAGCTAAATGAATACTTGCTAGTTGCTGCGTTGCTATTAGTTCAGCTTGCGAAAACTCGCTAATTTCATCGATATTATTTAACGCTAAGCGTTGTTTTTCTGGCAGGTCAAATTGTTTTCTAAGTTGCTCTTCATCAAGAGTGTTAACTGGCTCATCAGTTTTAGGTAAATGAAACTGACTATGCGCCCTAACATCTTCCGTTAACATTGCTAGCATTAAAGCAAAGTCTGAGCGTCTACTACTGTGTACGCTCTGGTTAAGCTTTTCACCTAGCTGTAATTCTTCAACTAAAATGTCAGTATCTAACGGCTTAAGCACTAACGGGATCTACTTTATTATTTAACCTTTCCCCTTATCGGCACTAATGAGTAAAGCTTTAATTATATTTACATTTTTATTGGTAGTTCATGTAGGGAGTGTTGAAATTTGGCGTATATATTTTCAACGATACTTGCGCAGTTTATTCAAGACATCGAGATTGTGGTAACGTTGCAAACTTTTGACGTAGGCCACTCTACCTGCAAGCCAGCGCTGCCCCCAAAAAGCTTTGGAGTTAAATAATTTTTATAGTACATATAGTCAACACGCTCTAATAAAAAGGTTATGATTGTTTAACAAACATAACCTTTTTATTAGAGCATGAATAACAGCTTATTTAGTGAATTGTCGAACGACTTGCCTAACTAACCGTTTGATAAATTAACGTTTGCGCTTCCGGCGCTTGTTCACTGATATCAACAGCGGTCATATACGCATGTTTCGCTGCCCCTGCACTGTCATTATCACTGGCATGAACCCGAGCAATTACATCACCTTTATTGACCAAAGTGCCAATTGGTAAGATGCGGTCATAACCAACACTGTGATCGATTTGCTGACCATTAGCAGTTCGTCCGCCTTTCATACCGACGATCGACATACCTATATCATAAGTCTGCATTGCACTGATATAACCGTTTGCCGGTGCAATAACATCAGTGATCACATTAGCTCTGCTCATAGCATCCCATGGATTTTCAATAAAATCACTCGGCCCGCCAAGCTCGGCAATCATCTGATTAAAGAGTTCAGCCGCTTGTCCTGATTGTAGAACAGATTCAATTTTTCCCATCGCCTGCTGATGATTTTCGGCTATTTTACTATTGATCAACATCGCACTTGCCAATTGACAAGTGACCTGATGAAGCCTTGGCTCACGCTGCTTACCCGTTAAATAATCTACGGTTTCTTTCATTTCTAGCGCATTACCAGCACTTGCACCTAGCACTTGGTTCATATCGGTAATTATCGCCTGAGTTTTCACCCCAGCACCATTGGCGACATTAACAATTGATTGCGCCAAAGCAACAGCATCTGGCAAGTTTTTCATCATAGCGCCATTACCCACTTTGACATCCATAACTAAAGCGTCTAAGCCGGCGGCTAATTTTTTCGATAAAATAGAGGCGGTGATCAAAGGAATTGACTCAACCGTTGCGGTAACATCGCGAATACCATACAAACGTTTAT
Source organism: Thalassotalea insulae (assembly GCF_030161395.1). Lineage (NCBI taxonomy): Bacteria > Pseudomonadati > Pseudomonadota > Gammaproteobacteria > Alteromonadales > Colwelliaceae > Thalassotalea > Thalassotalea insulae. The sequence goes on along the minus strand of NZ_BSST01000001.1, from coordinate 3,913,401 downwards.
CAGCAGGTGCCAAATTATCCGTTTGCGAAATGATCGCCATACCTAACGATTTAGTAATACGCTGAAACTCACTGATGCTAGGCTGAACATTAAAACCTTTAATACTTTCTAGTTTATCTGAGGTACCACCTGTATGACCTAAGCCGCGACCAGAAATCATCGGGACATAAGCACCACAGCTAGCAACAATTGCCGCCAGCATAAAACTCACTTTATCGCCAACACCACCAGTAGAGTGCTTATCCACTACCGGGCCGTCTAGTTCAGGCCAGGATAAAACATCCCCAGATTGCATCATTTCACGGGTTAAATTAACAATTTCATCCGTTACCATACCTTGCTGAAAAATCGCCATTGCCATTGAACCGACCTGAGCATCATTAAATTGCCCTGACACTAAGCCGTGAACAAAATGCTGAATTTCCTGCTCAGATAACGCCTGACCATCACGTTTTGTTCGAATTATTGCTTGAGGTAAATACATAACTTGTCCATTAAATTAAATCTTTAGGGGTAAAGGCGTTCGGTAGCAACTCCTCTACTGTCCATGTTTTCTTATCCGCTAAGTGATTAACTGCCATAATGGTTGCTTGAGGCTGAAAAAATTCGACAATCACTTGTCGACAGGCACCACATGGCGGTGTTAGTTTTTCTTGCTCAGTGTAAATCACTAGAGTTTCAAACTGCTGCTCACCATTAATCACCGCCTGAGCGATACAATTGCGTTCGGCGCATACCGTTAAGCCATAAGAAGCATTTTCGACATTGCAGCCACTAACAATGTTGCCGTTTTTAGTTAATGCCGCCGCACCAACATGAAAATTACTATAAGGGGCATAAGCGTTTTGATACGCAGTTTTTGCCCTAACTATCAATGCACTTTCATGTGCTGTGATATTCATTATAACTACCACCTACAAACTTAACCATTTGGTCAACTATAATATATATAATTAGACTTGTATATTAAACTTTAGCGATAAATAACCACTTTTAACCGTAGATAATTATATTTTAGACACAAAAAAGCCGGGAAACTTCCCGGCTTTTACTAATAGGCGAGCATTAATTAAAACTTGTACTCTACGCCAACTCTAATTTCATAGGCAGAAGCACTTTGTTTTCTAAATGGCGTATCATCTACTTCACTAAACTGATAGTTACCATCTTGCTCTTCTAAAACGCCCCAGTCGTCGTTTAAGAAGTTAGTAAAGTTATCAATAACAATGAAAGCAGAAGCTTTATGCCCTTCCATAATACCAGGAAGTTCTTGCGTAACTTTCACGTCGATCTTCTTCCAAGAAGGACCTTCTTCACCATTACGTTTCGCACCAGGAACGAGTACTAAACCATCTTCAGTTAATTCACCTACAGGTCCACGACGAGCATAAGTACCTGTGCCATCTTCAGTTAAGCTATACACTTCACCTGATTGATAAACAGCAAACATGGAGAATCGAGTGTCGTAACCAGAGAAAAACTCCGTTTTATAAGTTAATGTACCTGTCAATCTGTGCTTGATGTTATAGTTAGACGTTGCCGCCATGTCACCTTGTGCATCTCTTCTAGCGGTACGCTGATAGTTTGACTCTGCTTGTGAACTTACCAAACCTTGAATATCTTCTGCATCGCTATAGGCATAACCTAATGTCCAGTTAACCCCATTGTCGTATTCACCGGCAAATGCTGCAGATAGTACGTATGACGTTGCATTCTCGTCAGCATTAGTCACGGCATAAGATTCAATGCGATTTGATTGATAATCAGGGAAACCTTGTTCAGTAAGCGCATGATTACCATTAGCATCTAAAACAGGATCTAAATCACCACGCTTAACCATCAATGCATTTTGACTGCGTGATAATAAAATATCAAAGTTAGAAACGATGTTCTCTGTCAAGGTATAAGTTGTACCAAGCGAAAGTTTCCATTCTGAAGGCATCTTAAAGTCAGGGTCTAAATAATTGACATCAGCATATGGACTAAATGAGTTAAGGTTACTATTAACGTCATTGTAAGCTGCCGTTGGAATGCCCCAACCCGGACCATTTGGTCTGCCATCCTCAGCACCTGAGTGTGGTACATCAAACAAGCTTTGACCATCTTCTAAACCAGCATCGCGCGTTGAGAATGTTTTACCGCCTGTTCTAACAAATGAGTTAGTTAACCAAACCGCTGGATTGCCGCCAGAATATAAACCTAACCCACCACGTATAACTGTATCTTCATTAAACTCATATGTAACACTAAAACGAGGCTGAAGAAGAGAAACGCCATCTAATGTTTGAGCATTAGAGTAACCATAGTCTTGTTCAAAAAGAGGGTTAGCCGTCGGCTTGTCACTAGTGTCATACTCGTCATATCTCAAACCGAATACCATGTCTAAACCATCAGCTGCTTCAAAATCATACTGTGCATATAATGTATTAGTGGCATATTCCCACGCGCCAGCAACATCATTTACGTCACCCGTTGCGGCATTTTCATAACGGAAACTTGATGGCATACCATTACGGAAATCGTCAATGCTGTCAAAAATGATTTCTGACTCAGAATAACGACCAAACAAGTTGAATACGTCAATCTCTTCTCTTTCAAAACCTGCGGTTATAATAGAGCCATCATCAAGGTAGTAATTCCCTTTAATTGCAAATGTATCGACACCGTACTCAACACGATTATTTTGACGGAAAACATCGCCACCAAAAGTTACTGCCCTATCGCCGTCAATTTTAATACCAACATTGGCAAAGTCTGTACCATACAAAGGCGCATTGTCATTATCGACTGACAAACTGGTAATTCTGACTTCCGTTGTGAAGTTATCATTCCAATCAGAATATAATGAAGCAGATAAGGAAGTTAATTCTTTCTGAGTTTTATACAAATTACTTGCTAACTGAATGTCATAAAATGAGCTATCTTTTGTATCGAAATCTTCACTGTTTATATAGGTTAATGAAGTACGATGATCATCGTTAATATTCCAATCCAGTTTCACTAAGAATTTTTCATCACCTTTTGGTAACTCAGATGGTATTACGCCGGGATCATACTGATAAAGGTCCTTTGCAATTGAAATAACATCATTTACTTGTGCCTGGGTCACAAAATCAGATGCTCTTCCTGCTCCTGAGCCAACAACTCCACCTTCGTAAACATCAGAACCCTCTAATTTTTCATAAGCGGCGAAGAAGAATAACTTATCTTCAATAATCGGCCCACCAAGTGTCATCCCATAACGTTTTTCTTCGTATTCAGGCCAAGTGATATCATCACCTTTAATAGAATCACCTCTAAAACCATCATCAGTATAATCATAGAAAAATGAACCATGTAGTTCATTAGAGCCAGACTTGATAACAGAGTTAATGGTACACGCAGAAAAACCGCCATAAACAACATCAAACGGCGCTAATTCAACTGAAACTTGCTCTAATGCATCAAAAGAAAATGGAAATCTATTAGTTGGTAAGCCAGTATCACTTAAACCGAAAATGTCATCCATACGAACACCATCTACGGTAAAGCTATTAAAACGTCTATTTTTACCCGCACATTGGATAGTATCACCGTCGTCGTTCCCTTCAGAAACGTAGATACGTGGGTCTACACGGACAATGTCAGTAATCGCACGGTTAATCGCAGGCGCATTTTCAATTTGAGCCTGACTAAAGTTTGCAGCTGGCCCACGTTCATTAGTAAAACCTAATAAACTCGTTCTAGCACCACTGACCACTATGGTCTCCATAGCGTCATTAGCTTCTAATTGAACATCCAATTGAAAAGGTTTACCTAGTGCTAATGAAATATCAGCAAAATCAGCATCTTTAAATTGTTCAGAATCAATGGCGATTTTATAAGGGCCACCGACTCTCAACCCTTTTAAATTAAATACACCATTTTCACCTACATGAACTGTTTTAACAGAGCCAGAAGGCACATGGGTAACAGTTACTACGGCATCTGAAACAGGATTTCCCAGAGGGCCAACAACTTCCCCTTTAATAGACGAGGACGTTGTATTAGCTAATGATGATGTTGATAATCCAAGCGCGAGTATTACCGCACCTGAAATCAGAGAGAGGCGTTGGGTTTTCATGTTGTATATTTCCCTTGGTGTAGTTTTTAATTTTTTGATTTAATTTTAATTATTATTAAATCAGGCTTAGTCAAAATCTTATTAGCGACTATTTGATGCTAAACTTGATTGAATTAGAGCAAACATTTCTTACATTTTTATTACATTATTTCAACTGAACAAAAAATACAAGTTTTCTTACATTTAAAACAAACGTTTAAAACCCACATTAAAACCAACAAAAATAATTTAATAACAACAAGTTAAATAAAAAACCAGCAAGTAATTACGGTTCAATTCAGAGAAAATAAAACTATATAATTTTATTTAATAAATAATTTAAATAACCTAACGATAAAATATAACCAAATAGTCAACTTAATTTTATTTTTAATTATTCAACGGAATTTCAACAACTTACAGGCAACAATAAAAGCACCAAATATTCAATAAAATTTCCATTTAAAAACAACAAAAATCAAAACTAGAAGTTTTTCGATATACACAACAGTTATAGTCATAATAATGTAAAACTATTCATTTATATTTGCATCCACTCGTATTTCCATCCGTAATAATGGTTATTAAGATTGAAAAATTGAGTGAATTTCTGCTATGGTGAAACACACTAGCTTGACCAGTTGAACAGTAAAAACCACTTCATTTCGTGACTTTTTGTAAATAGCCTGTTAAAAAGGCCAACTGCTTTGCATCAATAACAATAAATAATACTAAGACGGTTATGACTGAAAAAAGACAAGGTAAAATAAGAATACAAAGTCAGGAAAAAATACTAGACGCTGCGCTGGATGAATTTATCACCAATGGTTATAAAGGGGCAACCGTCCAGTCAATAGCTGACTTAGCTGGCTTACCAAAAGCAAATGTTCTTTATTATTTCAAAAATAAAGAAAATATTTATCATGCAGTACTCGAACAAACACTCGATATGTGGGATCAAGGTATTGGTGAGATCGAATATCAGGATGGTCCTAAGCGGGCAATAGAAAAGTTTGTCGCCTCAAAAGTGAAAATGTCATTTGCTCACCCTAAAGCATCAAAAATTTACGCTATGGAAATCATCCAAGGGGCTCAACACTTAAAAGAGTTTGCCCGCACTTACCTGCGCAAATGGGTGAGAGAAAAAGCAAAAGTCTTCCAACAATGGATAGATGAAGGTCGAATGGTAAATGTTGATCCAATCAGTTTAATTTTTCTTGTTTGGTCTTCAACTCAACATTACGCAGATTTTGAAACTCAAATCTTAACTATTATGAACAGAGCAGATTATGAAGAGGAAGATATTGAACATGTCACTCAATTTTTAACTTCATTTATTCTGCGCGGATTAGCGATACAAGAATAATGCCGATACAAAATACAATTAACGTTATACTTTGCACCATACTTTTATTTTCATTTAATGTCATGGCAACCACTACTCCAACGAAATTACGGATCGCAACCTTCAATGTCAGTATGGAGGCATTAAATTATATTGAAAAAGGCGCTGGAGCTAATGTTAACGGTAACGAGTTACTTAACGCTTTAAACAGCAACCATCAGCAGATTAAGAATATTGCTGAAATAATTCAGCGTGTTAACCCAGATATTTTACTATTAAATGAATTTGACTTTGTTGAGCAAGATCAGAAAAATCATCAGGCAATTGAATTATTTATCAACGATTATTTAGCTAAGTCTCAGCAAGGGCAAAAAGCAATTCATTTCCCATACTATTATCAAAACAGCGTTAATACTGGCGTGAAAACACCCATTGATTTAAATAATGATGGCGCGATAAAACACCCCGTTGACACCTACGGCTTTGGCTACTTTCCTGGGCACTTTGGCATGGTATTACTGTCAAAGTATCCACTTGATAAAGAAAACATCCGTACTTTTCAACATTTTAAATGGCAAGATATGCCTAATGCCCTACAGCCAATAGATCCGGAAAGTGGTAAGCCCTGGTATAGTAAACAAGCCTGGCAAATACTGCGTTTATCTTCAAAGTCGCATTGGGATATACCTGTGATTATTGGCGAGCAAAAAATCCATATTCTGGCCAGTCACCCTACGCCACCGGTATTTGATGGCCCAGAAGATAGAAACGGCAAACGCAATCATGATGAAATTCGCTTCTGGCATGACTATATCACCGCTGATCTAAGTGACTATATTTATGACGATAACAAAGTAAGCGGTGGTATCAAAGATGACAAGCCCTTTATTATCATGGGTGACCAAAACTCTTCCGCAACTGAAGGCGATGCATTACGAGGGGCAATAAACTCGTTAATCACACATAAAAAAATTCAAGATCCACTACCAACTAGCCTTGGTGGGCAAGAGCATAGTCCTGATAATCCAATAGCAAAACATCATAGCGCCTACTGGCGGATGCGTGCTGATTATGTGCTGCCATCTAAAGCCGGATTTAACATTTTAAATTCTGGCGTGTTTTGGCCAACAACAGATTCAAACGAATATAGGTTAATCGCCGACAGAAGCGCATCATCCGACCATCGCTTGGTATGGCTTGATGTTGAGCTCAGCAAATAGTTACATTAATAAAATATTTAAGTGAAACAAAGATGAATAAACCTTCGATATTGCTATCGTTAGCTTGCTTAGCGGCCTGCACTAGCACAATAGCTGAAAAGCACGTCGCACAAACTTCCGTTAATCAGCCGAAAAATATTATTATGATAGTGTCTGATGGCATGGGACCAGCTTACACCAGCGCCTATCGTTATTTTTCCGATGATCCGGCGACTTCGGCTATTGAGACTACAGTTTTCGACCGCCATCTCGTCGGCAGTGCAACCACTTATCCCGCTCCAGTTTCCGGATATGTTACCGACTCTGCAGCCGCAGCAACAGCGCTTGCTACCGGTGTTAAAACTTATAATGGTGCCATTGGCGTTGATGTCAATAAAAAGCCATTAACTTCAGTATTACAGGCGGCAAAAAATGCTGGCAAAAAAACCGGTGTTGTAGTCACGTCACAAGTGAACCATGCCACCCCTGCCTCATATATCAGTCATAACGAAAGCAGAAATAACTATAATGCTCTCGCTAACAGCTATATCGATAATGGTATTAATACTGACGTATTATTTGGTGGCGGCTGGAAATTCTTTATCCGTGAAGACCGCAACATTGTCAAAGAATATCAAGCAGCAGGATTTCAATATATAAATAGCTATCAACAACTTGATTCATTACAACCGAACAAAGCTGTTATCGGCTTATTTGCTGATGTTGGTTTACCTTACGCTATCGATGACACTAATTCTTATCGTCTGTCAGCGATGACTAAAGCCGCTATCAAGCAACTGGAAAACGACAACGGCTATTTTATGTTAATAGAAGCCAGTCAGGTCGATTGGGCAGCCCACAGCAATGATATTAATTCAGCGATGCGTGAAGTAAAAGATCTCGCAGTCACACTTGAGTATTTAGAAACTTATGTCAATCAACATCCGGACACTTTAGTGGTAGTTACTGCTGATCATAGTACCGGCGGCTTTACGATCGGTGCTAATGGGGTTTATCAATGGCGTCCTCAATTACTTAGGAAAATGACGCAATCAACCTATGCAATTGCCCAGTATTTTAGCAAGCATACAATTACGCAACAAAAATTAAGTGAAATGTTTGCCGGAGAAGAGTTACAGTCTGAAGACATTAACGAAATTAATCATGCAAAATCAGCGGCAGAAAAAGCACTTGCGAACTATCTAACCTTATCGAAAGAGCAACAAGCAGAAAAACGCCAACCAGATGTAGTCAAAGCCCTATATCAAGCATTGAATAAACTAGTTGATAAACATACCAACACTGGCTGGACAAGTCACGGTCATACCGCTGTTGACGTTCCGGTTTTTGCTTTTGGCGCGCAACAACAACAATTTACTGGCTCAATCAACAATACCGATATTGCGAAAAATATTTTTGCTTTATTAGCTAAATAGGCATCTGGCAACAGATAGTATTTTAAGGCTGAGAGCTTCTCAGCCTTTTTTATTTCCTTACTTTTATATTAACGATTTTTTATATGGTCATTACGTGTCATAGCATTTTCGTCTCAGTTATAAAAACAACAGCATGAACCATAATAATCTATCAGCAATACCACTAATTGACGCTGACATAAGTAAAACGAAGACATTAAAAAAGCCAGTTGCATAAACAACTGGCTTTTCATTTAAACTAACTAATGAGTTAGCCTGTTAACAAGGTATTAGAAGCGATAAGAGGCGTTAACAAAGTAACTGCGACCTAACAAGTCATAACCAGATGAAGTGACCATATTCCCCCGGTTAGAGCCAGCTGAAATATCAATCATCTCTGGCGCTTTATCAAACAAGTTAGTAATACCAAACGTCACCGCAAAGTTATCTGCATTATAGGTTAATGAAGTATCTACGTAGATAGCCGCATCAGCACTACATACAGGTACCGTTTGTGGTTTTCCAACTAAATCTTCATTCTTAATATACTCGTTACATTTAGCTGTATCTTCAACATCGTCAGCTGCATGGGTTTCTGAGAAGTAATTGGCCATTAACATCCAGTTCCAGTCGCCACTGATGAAGTTAAAAGTCGACACTAAACGGTGCTCAGGCGTACCAAAATCTTCCAGTAAATCTTCAGCTTTTTCACCGTTGAAAATTGTTAATTCTCGCTCTGTCTGTAAGGTATACTGGTTATTCCATACCATATGCACCGGCATACCTAAGACATCCCCTAAACCGGTAGCAAAGTGAGTGTTAATATCAACCCCCTTAGACGTTTCCTCACCGATATTGATGAAAGATGTATCAACTAAAACAGGAAAATTCAATGCTGGAGCCTTACTTGAATCACGCGTAATACGACTACAGAAAGGGCTAGACAATCCTTCAGAATCATAACAACGCTTTAACATAGTAGCTGCGCTAATGCTTCGAATAGTATCTTTTACTTCCAAACTCCAGTAAGTAATACCTAAATCAAACTCTATATCTCCATCAAATACCGGCGTCCATTTAAATGACGCAGTAATATTTTCCGAAGTTTCAGGCTTTAATCCCTTAGCGTTACCGCTAGCAGATGTAGGAATAGTTGGAACACCTGAAGTACCTATAACTGTATAATCAGCCCCAGCTAAAGTACAATTACTTAAAATTGTTTCACTACGATTCTCTTTACTTGGATCATAAGCGTTTTCTGTTAATAACGACTCGGAGACAGCACATGGATCAGCCCCGCCACTTACCCCTCCGAATTGATTAGCCAAAAATTGCTCACGTAAGTTCGGAGCACGGAACGAAGTACCGTACGACGACGTAAATAATAATGAATCCGTCGGCTTATAAGTAACACGCGCACGCTTGGTTAATTCGCTACCAAAGTTAGACTCATCGGTATAACGTAATGCCGCTTCAATTTCGAATAAATTTGCCCAATCCTGATCCACTGCAATCGGCATCGATATTTCACCAAAAACATCGGTGACATCACGTTCACCTTCTGTAGCACCTTCTGTCAATGGGTTTTCTGCCGCCACTAAGCCAGTCGCACCTAACATATCGGCTTCAGACTGAATTCGATCACGCCTAAATTCCATACCGAATGCCGCTGTTACTGCTCCACCTTGCTCAAAATCAAATAGATCACCGGTCATAAATGCCGATGTCATTATCTGCTCAACCGTAGTACTGTTCATCCGCGTGCCGATTAAAAAATCTCTCTCAGCTTGCGTAGCAAAAGTACCTCCCCCATATTTTCCTCCATCAAATATTGATCGAGCAAAGAAATTAATAGGCACACACTCATTCGGTGTTATAAAACCAATGCCTGATGGAGCATTAACTCCGCAAATTGGATTACCATTCACATCCAAACGTAAAGTACCTAAAGCCAACGCTAAATTACTTTCGTTCATAATTGGCTGATCTTGTTTACCTACACCGCGATCATATGAAGCAAACATTTCATATGACCAACCTCTGTCTTCCAGAAAGCCACCGGTAAAATCACCACGTAAGCCAGTGACAAATCTGAAATGATTAAGTTCTACGTCACGCTTTTGCGGTAAATCTTCCAAAGTCATGATATGAGAAACATCAAAATCAGGAAATGGATTCAATGGATTATCAACTAAATTCAAGCTCCCATCTTCATTAACAACAAGGTTACCATTTTCATCCTCATGCGGAATATTAGCAGGAATAGTTGGAAAAATTTGCTCAGTCGATGCTAATGACGTTAAGTGACGATGGAAATAATAGGCCTCATAAAAAATTTCTTCATCACCGCCCCACCAATCAGGCATATATGAACCATTAGCCGCTAAGGTAAAGCGAGTAACCGGTTGGATCAAATCAGCTTGCATACGATCAATAGCATCTGAATATTGGGGAGAATATAAACGTCTATTAAATTGATTTTCACTTGTAATATCAATGTTAGGGTCTGTAGGTTGAGGTAACCCCAATGCAGAGCTAAAACCATCAATTCCAATATCTGAAAAACCTGGAGTAGTAAAAAAGCCTATACCAGACGGATGAGGATAGGTCATCATGGGATTGCCAAATGTAGTAGGATCATCTGGATCATAATATTCCGTAATATCTAAAATTGAATTATCCCAAAAACGGCTGGAACACACAGAAACTTTACCGCCGTCCTGTTTCTTCCAGATTTTTTTGATACAGTCGGTTCTGTCTTTTACCGCAACACGCTCACGATGGTAGTAAGAAGCAGAAAAAGCAAATTTCGCTTTATCACCTTCGAAGCCGGTGATAAATGAAAGATCAGTTTCTTCACCGCCAGTATCAGCCGGAGCGGTATAAGCACCAGAAAGCTCAAAACCATCATAGCTTTCTTTTAAGATAACGTTAATAACCCCCGCTACCGCATCGGCACCGTATATTGACGAGGCCCCTTCGGTGATCACTTCAACACGTTCCACCATATTTACTGGTAATAAACTTAAGTCCGGTTGTGAAGGCGCACCACGCACCCCGGATGCCCCTAAACGACGACCGTTAATTAAGATCAAGGTACGCTCAGGTCCTAAACCACGTAAACCAACGTTAGATGAACCAACACCACCACTTGGCGGTGGCTCAGACGCATTTGAGTTACCAGCATTTGAATTAAATGTTGAATCAAACTGCTGACCATTAGCCATTGAAGTGTTTTGTAGTAATTCACTCACAGTACGAATACCTGCTTTTAACGCATCATCCGCTTTAATGACATGAATCGGGGCTGCGTTTGAATATTCTGCTTTCTTAATACGTGAACCAGTGACTGCAATACGTTCAACTTCTTCCTCTGCTGCGGCTTCTTCCGCAAACACAGGAGCTGATAAAAATGACGCTGAGACACTAGCTGCCAATGCAAATTTAATTGCCTTAGCAAGTGGAGATGGTTTTACCATGTTGTTATTCCTCGTGTTTTATTATAGTTATCCTACCTAACTCCCAGATATTGAATTTAACGACAGCGGTAAATATTCCCTGTTATTTACACCAGTAAATTCACGGTAGACATTTCTAGACTACTTTCTTGTTTTAAAAATTAAAATGAAATTATCAAATCATATTTGTTACAAATATTTTCCATGTAAAGATATTTAAACAGAAAAATTAACGACTAATTAACCTAAAATGACGGCCATTATATCTTTTCCCTTATATTATTTAATTCAGATCCCCTCCCGCATTCTCCATTTACTGCCTTTCATAATTTTAATTTTGCAAAATCAAGTGTATACAAGAAATGACAATTTAGCCAAATAGCTGTAAAGAATTTGTTAAAAATATTCAAAATACTCATGTAGTTATATAAGTATAAATATTGACTAACTATTATCGCTTAGTAATGATGATAAAAAACCAAACAAGAAAATATCTAATGAAACGCTTTATTCTTATATTATTGTTTAGTGTGCAATCAATTATTTGTCAGGCCAATGATGTCCAGAAGCTAGTCAATGCAATGACAGAGCACACCCCTATTATCAATGATTTACGTCAACTCACTGACGAAATTGGCAGTCGCCTGACGGGTACAGCGGCAAACGAAAAGTCATTGGATTGGGCGCTAAGTAAATTCAAAAAAGCCGGCGTTAAAGCGCACAAAGAAACTTTCGAAATGCCAAGAGCCTGGGTTGAACATCAAGCATTGGGGATAGTAAGTGGTGACAGTATCGACTTTACCACCCAAGTAGCTACTATGCCTTTTACCAGTGCAACAAAAGAAAAAGGTTTAGTTGCAAATATCATAGACCTTGGCAAAGGGGACGCCAGAGCGTTCAAACAGGCGAAGCAGTTGAAAAATTCTTGGCTGCTAATAGAAACCGCATTATTGGATGATCAAGCAGGCATCCACGGGCTATTTCAGGAATATTTAGATTTTGTTGGCATTGAAAAACGTGCGCAAGAAGCTGGTGCAACGGGTATCATTTATATGTCATCCCGGCCAAAAAATTTATTATATCGCCACCTACCAAGTAAGGGCGCTGACAATAAATTACCCATCATAGTGATTGAACGTGAACAAGCACTAAAAATTCAACGGCTGTTAGCTCACAATCATCAGCTTTCCTTTACTGCCAAATTAGATATCAGCAATGAAGCCTCATATCAAACAGCAAATGTGATTGCGGAAATTAAAGGTTCACAGTTTCCCGATGAAATCGTCTTAATCGGTGCTCATATTGACTCATTTGATCTTGGCACAGGCGCGCTGGATAACGGTTCTAACGTTTCATTAGTTATCGATATCGCTCGTCAAATGACACGACTGAATATTAGACCCAAACGCACCATTCGTTTTGCATTATTTAACGGAGAAGAACAAGGGCTCTTTGGTTCATGGGCTTATACAAAACAGCATAATCATGAATTAAGCCAGCATATGATTGCCTCAACCATAGACATAGGTACAGGAAAAATCACCGGCTTTTTTACTAATGGCAGAGCCGAAGTGATACCTGTGTTACAACAAGTACTTAACCCAGTAAAATCGTTAGGGCCTTTTGAGCATGTCAATCACCCTGTTGTTGGTACCGACAATTATGATTTTATGATGAATGGCGTGGCGAATTTAGTTGCTAACCAAAAAGATGCCAATTACGCTTCTAATTATCACGCAGAATCGGATACTTTTGAAAAAGTTGATCAGCAACAATTAAAATTAAACGCCGCAGTGATGGCAGCAATGACACTCGGTTTTGCCAACCTTGATAACATTCCATGGCAACAACAAAACAGCCAACAAATTGAAACTATGGTCAAGCAGTTTGATATTGAAACGTCAATGAAAACCTTCGGCCTCTATAAAAGCTGGAAAAACAAAACCCGTCCAGCTCGCTAATTGTTAAAGCAAAACAATTAAGTCACTTATTCACTAATAGCAAACGCCTAAACGTTTGCTATTTTTTATCATGACAAAAAATATTACTCAAATTAGCTAGAGTGCTGAAAATTAACTATAATAGAAATTAATTTCTGCGGTAACTGGTAATTGCAAGGAAGCAATCTATGACTACTATCAATCCTTCTCTAGTTAAAACTTGGGTATTCTTAGCACAATCGACTGATCATAAACTTGCCAGCGCAAAGTTTTTAGCCCATAAAAAAATCAAGTCTAATTATGGCTCAATTACACTGGCAAAAATTTATCTCGAACAGCAACAAGACAAAGAAATAGAAGTTGTTGTCATTTAGGCAGCCACTCAATTAAATCGTTAGCTTGTTTACATTTGCTTATCTATTCTAACAAAGCCGCCCGCTAGGTATACCATGCGCACGTTGTCACCAATAGCAAACAACATCTGGCTGTCTTTTTCCTGCACCACCATATATTCATCGCCATTATCAGTTTTTATCATCAACTCAACCAACTGATAACGCTTGACTCTCGTGCCTTGCTTATTACTACTACCAGCAATAGAAGCGCCAATAAATGCGCCTAAAATAGTCGCGACATCATTACCGCTACCACTGCCAAATTGATGACCGATAACACCACCAAGCACAGCCCCACTAAACACCTGCCAGCCATTTGCCTGATCTTCAATGAGTTCTTTTTCGGTAATATTACGAACAGAGGTCACAGCACCAAATAATACTTTTTCTACAGGCACAGCTTTATTTCTCTGATATTCACTGGCGTTAAGCGAAAAAAGCATCAACATTAACGCGAAAATAACAATTATTGGCTTCATAGTGCTCACCTATTAATATTTACCAACCCACAGTTTGTTTAGTGCGGGTTTTACGAATTTCAGTTTCATCCGCCCATTCAACTAAACCACTTTCTAAGTCCATTAAACGTAATGTAAATTTATAATAAACATCCGCTTTATCCTGATTGTTTTTAACGATACTTGATAAGTTGCCGTAGAGCATAAATTGAGCACCGATTTGACGACCAAACTGAATAGCCTTAGATGAATCGACCATGCCACCTTCATTTTGAAACTGTAGCTGTTTACGTGCCGCTTCAACTCTTGCCATATCAACGAAACGAAATTTACCTGATCTTAACAAACGAGTAGAAACAGAATCAGTAATAGACTCCGTATCAATATGCTCACTGGTTTTATTCTTAATTCGCTCAACAAATACCACTGGGCGCTTATTTGCTGTTAATGTCCCGACCACAGGTGACAATAACAAAGAATCCGTCATTTCACTGGCGACCTTTTGTAAATCTGTTGAGCCAAAATTAATATCTGTCGTTTCCACGGCGGTCGCATCACCATAGCTCACTACTGCTCGTTGCGCACAGCCCAAAGTACTAGACAATACTGCTACTACTAATGCCGAAGTCAATTTATTGTTCATATTACTATCCTATACTTAATTTTTTATTTAGTTACTACCCACTACACTTTTGGCGATGCGTGGCGGACATAAACATTAAATGAAGTCACTTTTGCCGAAGGGGCAATGCCTCTGACAAAAGTAGACTGTAAGCCATGTATTTCCAACGGCTTCCATAGAGATTTTCCCGGCTCAACACTAAAGCCCTGTTCATCAAACCAGTTAAACTGATATTGCAGTTGCTGTGATTGATCATATTGGCTCGATAGCTCAACGTTGACCTCCAACAAATCATTAATACGACGATGCTTAACATCACTGATAGTAATGCGCTCAGCTAAAAGATCGTTATCAACTTTTAAATATGTCGCTGGCGGGGTTTCATTAGTCATAGACTCTGCGCCAATGCCAGCACTGACAGGAGAAGAAGTACTGTGACACCCTACTAGCACAAGCAGAAGTAGCGTTGTAGCAAGCTGATTTAAAAAACACTTATTCATATTGTCTCTCCACTATAAATTTTTTGTCTGTACATCGGTAAAGTCACCAAATGACGTCATGTTCACTAGTGAAATACGGCCACTTTCGATCTTTACCTCAACCTCCGAACGACCATTACTGTGCTCAAATATCAATTGATGCTGCCCTTGAGGTAAACTCACTCTTAAAACTTGAATATTTTGTGGCAACGTTTGCCAACTGCGGGTATCAGCATGCTCAGATGCCAGACTATATAAACTGGCAAGAATATTACCAATATCGCCACCTTCCTGTTTCATTTTCCGCCGTAGACGTTCCTTCGCCAGTAAACGGAGAATTTGTCGGGAGGCCATAGCAGGCAGCTGCTCTGTCAGTGTTTTTTCGGCTAAAAGCTGTAACCTAACGATATCACTGGCTTGGTAGCTTTGCTGATCGAAGATAAGCGCTAATGGCGGTGATAAATCAGCGTTCCTCTGATAAACGGGCAATGAGACGCTAAAAAAACGCATATCTCCATGACGACTACTAACAGGTAAACTCAGCTTTGCTTCCCGTTTAGCAGCTATCATTCCTTGCTCATAAAACACGACTAATTCGCCGTTATCTTGCTTGATCTTTACATTATCAATCTCACCATAACGCTCGGTAAGTGCTTGTAAATCATCTTTCATATGTAACTTAGCAGCTAAACGTAGTACATCTTGTTGGATAAATGGATTATCAGGTGAGATCTCTAACGCTTTTTTATAATCAATATAAGCATCATTAATTTCTCCCGAAGCTTCATATAACACGCCGGATAAGTAAAAGGTATAAGCGTTTTGAAAGCCGTTTTTAAGTTCTACTAATTCAGGATGCAAAACACCATAAGCCTGATAAAGAGAACTTGATGCAATTCCTTGAACCCGCATTTTTTCAACAGCTTGATCAATCACTTTTTGGTTATCCTTTAACGCTTGTTCCTGCACTAAATTCGCCCGGCGTACTTCGACTAACGCCGCTTGAAAATCGTCTTGAAAGAGGTAATTAAGCGCCTGATATGAGTGCAACATACTTTGCTCATATGTCGGTACTTGATATTGAATCGCACTATCATTACTCACTACCGCTCCTGCTTGCTCAAATCCGCTACTGATCTGGATTTTAGCTTTTGCAGCCTCGTGCTCAATTTCTTGATAAACCTCATCAAATAATCGTGCACTTTCAGACCAATTCGCCATGACAAAGTGTAAACGGGCCTGCTCAAGCAAAGATAAACTGTAGGCGTTATGACCTTTACCTTGTTTGGGTAAATAAGATAACGCAGCGGGAACATCTGCCATTAGCATCGCTCGGCGAGTTTGCTGTAATTGCTTGGTATAACCGGAGAAAAAATCCTCGAAACGCATTGAGGTGCAACTTGTTACAGCGAGCATTGCCAACATTAGCCCTAGGCGTAGAGTAAATTCCTTCAATAGTTTCTACCTGTTGCAAACACTGTTTAACTCGTTAATTATTATTCTATCGATAGTT
Organism: Thalassotalea insulae; assembly: GCF_030161395.1. Taxonomy (NCBI): domain Bacteria; kingdom Pseudomonadati; phylum Pseudomonadota; class Gammaproteobacteria; order Alteromonadales; family Colwelliaceae; genus Thalassotalea; species Thalassotalea insulae. The sequence continues at coordinate 3,896,496 of NZ_BSST01000001.1, read as the reverse complement.
AAATTAACCAAAGCTGAACAAATTATTTATTTCAATGACTATCAGTTAAAACTAATCGTAATTTGCAGGGTTAGCAAATAGTATTTTGTTGGGAAATTGTAAGATATGTAGCTAACTTAGCCACCGAAGCAAAAGAAGACGCAAAAGTGGCTAAGAATAAGGTGGTTTTGGGGATTAAATATGCTCTACTGCGATAATTTCATATTCAACAATACCACCAGGCGTTTTAATTTCGATTTCAGAGTCAACTTCTTTACCGATCAAACCACGGGCAATTGGCGAATTGATTGAAATACGATTATTTTTAATATCAGATTCATCATCACCAACGATCTGATACTTTACCTCTTCATCTGTATCTATATTTAGTAAAGTAACGGTTACACCAAAAATCACTTTGCCGGTATTTGGCAGCTTTGAAACATCAATAATTTGAGCATTACTTAACTTGCCTTCAATATCCTGAATACGCCCTTCACAGAAACCTTGTTGCTCACGTGCGGCGTGATATTCAGCATTTTCTTTTAAGTCACCATGTTCGCGTGCTTCGGCGATCGCTTCTACAATTTGCGGACGTTTAACTGTTTTCAAATGATGTAATTCGTCACGTAATGCATCTGCCCCGTGTACTGTCATTGGATATTGATTCATTGTTATCTTCTATATTTTTGTTAATGCTTTAAAATAAAAAAGTTGTTTTTACAAACAACTTTTTATCAAACTTATTATGTCTTAGTTATGCGTTCAGACTAATGCAAATTCAAGTCTGAACGCAAAATAAAGCGCTAATGACACTGATTATGTAATTCCTGAATAGAAGTCACAGTGTTTCTATCGTCTGCCGCGTGTGCCTGGCACGTCGCGAAAGCAGCGTTTAGTGTCGTAGTATAAGCAACTTTATAACGAAGTGCACCACCTCGTAACACTTTCGAGTCTTCAATTGCTTTACGACCTTCAGTGGTATTGATGATATAGCTATATTCTTCGTTTTTAATTCTATCGAGAATATGAGGACGCCCTTCATGTACCTTATTAACCAGGCGTACCGGAATATCTGCTTCACCTAGCATTACTGCTGTACCGTGAGTGGCATCCAACTGATAGCCTAGCGCGACTAATTGTCTTGCTAAATCAACGACTCGTTCCTTATCACTGTTACGGACAGAAATTAACGCACGACCGGATTTCGGCACTGAAACCCCAGCCCCTAAATTAGCTTTGGCATACGCCTCCTCAAAAGTTTTACCCACCCCCATCACTTCACCAGTTGAACGCATTTCTGGGCCAACTAACGGGTCGCTGCCGTGAAATTTGTTAAACGGGATCACGACTTCTTTAACAGAAAAGTATGGTGGAATCGTCTCTTTAGTGATGCCTAAGTCAGCTAATTTTTTACCTGCCATGACACGAGCACCGACTTTCGCCAATGGTACTGATGTTGCTTTCGAAACAAATGGTACTGTACGAGCGGCACGCGGATTCACTTCAATTAAGTAAACCTTACCATCTTTAACTGCCATTTGAGTATTCATTAAGCCAACGACGCCTAATTCAAACGCTAGGTCTGTCACTTGCTTACGCATCACATCTTGTACTTCCTGGTTTAAACTGTATGCAGGCAATGAGCATGCCGAGTCACCTGAATGCACACCCGCTTGTTCAATATGTTGCATAATACCGCCAACAACCACATTTTCGCCGTCACATATAACATCAATATCTACTTCAATCGCATCATCAAGAAAGTGATCAAGCAATACTGGTGCTTCATTAGACACACTCACCGCTTCGGTCATATAACGACGCAAATCGTCGAGGTCATAGACAATTTCCATTGCACGACCACCTAAGACATAGGAAGGACGCACCACCAGAGGAAAACCAATAGCTTCTGCTTTTGCTAACGCTTCGTCTAAAGAGGTAACGGTCGCATTTTCAGGTTGTAATAGACCTAAACGCTCAACCGCCTGTTGAAAACGTTCTCGGTCTTCAGCTCGGTCAATAGCATCAGGTGAAGTACCGATAATTGGCACGCCTGCTGCTTCTAATGCTCTGGCTAGTTTTAATGGTGTTTGACCACCGTATTGCACTATCACCCCTTTCGGTTGTTCAATACGGACAATTTCTAAAACGTCTTCAAAAGTGATCGGCTCAAAGTATAAGCGATCTGAAGTATCATAATCGGTAGATACCGTTTCAGGGTTACAGTTAACCATAATGGTTTCATAACCGTCTTCTCGTAACGCTAACGCCGCATGAACACAACAATAATCAAATTCGATACCTTGACCGATACGGTTCGGGCCACCACCTAAGATCATGATCTTATCTTTATCAGTCGGCGCCGCCTCACACTCTTCATCATAGCTTGAGTACATGTATGCAGTATCAGAGCTAAATTCTGCCGCACAAGTATCAACGCGTTTGTACACTGGAAAGATTTCGGCATTATGACGCTTTTTACGAATTTCAGCTTCACTAACACCAATGACATCCGCTAAACGCGCATCAGCAAAACCTTTACGTTTTAACTGACGTAAGTAATCAGGTGTTAGACCCGCCATGCCACCTTCAGCCACTTTTGCTTCTTGTAAGACAATATCTTCAATTTGTACTAAGAACCAACGATCAATTTTTGTTAAACGAAAGACATCATCAACCGATAAACCTAAACGAAACGCATCGGCTACATACCAGATACGCTCTGCGCCAGCTTCTTGCAATTCATGCATGATTTTAGTTTTTGCACCAGGCTGAGTAACATCCACTTTCGGATCAAACCCTGTCGCCCCAACCTCTAGGCCGCGTAATGCTTTTTGCATCGACTCTTGCTGATTACGGCCAATCGCCATAACCTCACCAACAGACTTCATCTGTGTGGTTAACCTGTCTTCAGAGCCCGCAAATTTTTCAAAATTAAAGCGTGGGATCTTAGTAACAACATAATCGATGGTCGGTTCAAACGATGCTGGAGTTGCACCACCAGTAATGTCATTTGATAACTCATCTAAGGTATAACCTACCGCTAACTTCGCAGCGATTTTCGCAATTGGGAAACCAGTTGCTTTTGATGCTAATGCTGATGAACGAGAAACACGCGGGTTCATCTCAATAATCACCATACGGCCAGTATCAGGGCAAACACCAAACTGTACGTTTGAACCACCTGTTTCAACACCAATTTCACGCAATACCGCCAATGAGGCGTTACGCATGATTTGATATTCTTTATCCGTTAACGTTTGCGCTGGCGCTACGGTAATAGAATCACCGGTATGAATCCCCATAGGGTCGAAGTTTTCAATCGAACAAATAATGATACAGTTATCATTTTTGTCACGTACCACTTCCATTTCATATTCTTTCCAGCCAATTAATGACTCGTCTATTAACAGTTCATTAGTTGGAGATAAATCTAAACCGCGAGTACAAATGGTTTCATACTCTTCTTGGTTATAAGCGATACCACCACCCGTACCGCCCATAGTAAAAGACGGACGAATAATACAAGGAAAACCAATGCGTTTAGCTGTTTCACGCGCTTCATCCATTGAATGGACAATTTCAGCACGCGGTGTTTCAAGACCAATGTTTTTCATGGCTTTATCAAAGCGGCTGCGATCTTCCGCTTTATCAATAGCATCGGCTGTGGCACCGATCATTTCGACATTAAACTCTTTTAATACACCGTTTGCTTCTAATTCCAATGCACAATTTAATGCAGTCTGACCACCCATAGTAGGTAATACCGCATCAGGGCGTTCTTTTTCAATAATCTTACGCACAACTTCCCAGTGAATTGGCTCAATATATGTGGCATCAGCCATTTCTGGATCAGTCATGATAGTGGCAGGGTTAGAATTTACCAAAATAACTCGGTAACCTTCCTCTCGCAACGCTTTACACGCTTGTGCGCCTGAATAGTCAAACTCACAAGCTTGACCGATAACAATTGGGCCAGCACCTAAAATTAAGATACTTTTTATGTCAGTACGTTTTGGCATAGTTCTTCGTCTCTCTTTTGGTGGTTAAGCGTTGTGCTGTTTCATTAATTCAATAAAGTGGTCAAACAAAGGAGCCGCATCATGTGGCCCTGGGCTTGCCTCTGGGTGCCCCTGAAAACTAAACGCAGGCTTATCTGTGCGGTGGATCCCTTGAATGGTGCCATCAAATAACGAGTTATGAGTAACCGTTAAATTATCAGGCATATTATTTTCATCGACGGCAAAGCCGTGATTTTGTGCAGTGATCATCACCACATTACGATCATGATCTTTAACTGGGTGATTGCCACCGTGATGACCAAATTTCATTTTGATTGTCTTCGCACCACTAGCCAAACCAAGCAATTGATGTCCTAAACAAATACCAAAAATTGGTAACCCAGTATCAAGGAACGTTTGAATAGCAGAAATCGCATAGTCACACGGTTCAGGGTCTCCAGGGCCATTAGATAAAAAGATACCGTCAGGATTCATCGCTAACACATCAGCGGCAGAGGTTTGCGCTGGCACCACGGTTAATTTACAGCCACGGTCTACTAACATACGTAAAATATTACGTTTAGCACCAAAATCGTAAGCAACGACATGAAAGTCGCTATTTTCTGGCGTTTGATGCCCTTGACCAAGTTGCCAACTGCCTTCTTTCCATTGATACTGTTCTTTAGTTGAAACTACCTTTGCGAGATCCATGCCTTTTAAGCCAGGAAATGCTTTGGCCTGCTCAAGCGCACTTACCTGTTCAATATTCTCGCCAGCTAAAATGCAGCCATTTTGCGCACCTTTTTCTCGTAAAATACGTGTCAATTTACGAGTGTCTATATCTGCGATACCTAAAATATTATTCGCTTTTAAATAGCTGCTCAAATCTTGTTCATTACGAAAATTACTCGCTAATAGCGGTAAATCTCTGATCACTAAACCTTTGGCCCAAATAGCTGATGATTCTTCATCTTCACTGTTAGTGCCTGTATTACCAATATGCGGATAAGTCAGGGTAACAATTTGTTCTGCATATGATGGGTCGGTAAGAATTTCTTGATATCCGGTCATTGAAGTATTGAATACTACTTCACCAACAGCCGCCCCTTCTGCACCAATTGCGGTGCCTTTAAAAACAGTGCCGTCTTCAAGCACTAAAATGGCAGATTTAGTCAATTTAACCTCCGTAAAGATGAAAGAAACTTAATAATGAGCCAGCGAATGTCATCACTATTAAGCGCCAAAGCTATGCTAAAATATACGCGATAAAAGCGCATAAAAAATGCCAAAAACCTGATCCAATTCCCTGGAACGAACAAATTTTTGACAAAATCCACTTATTTTACGCTTAAGCTTGGCTTTCGTCTAGTAAAAAATGTAAAAACCATTACTTTTATTAGCTTTTTAATCTAAAGCGCTAAAAGTAGCACTTTTCTAAAAAACTTCTTATTAAAACTAGTCGTTCAGACCTAGTACATCCTGCATATCATAAAAGCCACTATCTGCGTTGCTTAACCAGAAAGCTGCGCGCATTGCACCTAATGCAAAGGTCATTCGTGATGTAGCTTTATGGGTAATTTCTAGTCGTTCGCCTAAGTCGGCAAAAAATGCCGTGTGCTCACCAACAATATCACCAGCCCGAACAGTAGCGAAACCTATAGTGTCTTTATCTCGCTCACCAGTGATGCCTTCGCGGCCATAAACCGCTACTTTCGTTAAATCTCTACCTAAGGTATCAGCAATCACCTGCCCCATTTTCATCGCTGTCCCTGATGGCGCATCTTTTTTGAATCTATGATGTGCTTCAAAAATTTCTATATCAGTATAGTCGCCAATTGCTTTTGCGGTAACTTCTAGTAGCTTAAAGAGTAAATTAACACCAACGCTGGTATTAGGCGCTAATACGACGGGAATACTTTCGCCGTATGCTTGAATATCAGTGATTTGCTGCTCATTAAAGCCCGTGGTGCCGATGACGAGTGCTTTATTATGTTTTTTACACCAGGCTAAATGCTCAAAAGTTGCCTCTATTGAAGTGAAGTCGATTAAAACATCCGCTGCTAATAACGACTCAAGTTCAGTACTAGTCTGCTGACCAATTTTTCCGATGCCGGCTAACTCACCCAAATCAACATTAACAAAAGAGGAGTTGGCACGAACACTGCCGCCAACTAATTCGATGGATTGATGCTCTACTGCGGCTTGAATTAAATTCCTACCCATGCGTCCGCTACAACCTAGAATGGCAACTTTTACTTTCATTTATTCTTAATCTCTTATTTTCTAATCAAACAACTAACTAATATTTAATACATTAGTTAAGGCTACAGATTGCGATAATTGCTGTGAACTGACACTAACAATTTTATAACTGTTTCCCTCTTTTATCAGGTGATAAAAGGCGGAAAAATCAGCAAAGATCTGTTGTTCAGCATTAATAAATGCCCAGTCAACACAGGCCAACACTATCTCGTCATTAACTAAAGTATAACTAGCCCGTAATACCTTAATTTCTTTCGTTTGGGCTTGCTTTAATTGCTGAAAAATCTCATTTAACACTTGATCAAGCTGCTGTTTCTGCAGCACCACCACCATATTATCCGGAGTACTCAAAGTACAAGGTAAGTGATAACAATCAGCGACATCTGATAACTGATACCCAGCAAATGCCGCTTGATACTGGTTAAATAAATTTTCTAACGTTTCAGTGACCACAAAAAAATCTCAAAAAAAAGCCCTCTACAGAGGGCTTAACTATTACTGAATTAGCTCACAATGGCTAATAATTCAACATCAAAAACTAATGCTGAATATGGTGGAATCGCACCTTGAGAGCCGCGCTCACCATAGGCTAAGTTATAAGGAACATATAAACGCCATTTAGAACCTTCCGTCATTAACTGTAATGCTTCTGTCCAACCAGCGATCACGCCGCCAACAGGAAACTCTGCCGGTTGACCACGATCATATGAGCTATCAAATACATCACCATTGATAAAAGTACCGTGATAATGTGTACGTACCGTACTTTGAGCCGTTGGCTTTTCACCATCACCGCTAGTGATCACTTCATACTGTAAACCTGACTCAAGTACAGTAACTTCATCACGTTTAGCATTTTCTGCTAAGAAAGCTTCACCTTCAGCCGCTTTTACTTTTGCTGCTGCTTGCTCTTGCTCTTGTAATTTTTTAGAAACAATTGAGAAAGCTTCATTTAAATCTTCATCTGATACCTGACTTGCGGCATTTGCAAGTGCATCTGCTAAACCGGCCTGAACCGCAGTAACGTCAAATTCTTTAAATGGATTATTACGCAATTGATCGCCTAATTGACGGCCTACACCGTAGCTAACACGTTGTTCAATAGTTTCAAATGTATTTTCGGACATAGTACCCACTTATTTGTTCCCCCTATTTCAATAGGGTGAGTGATAAAAAATTCGCGCAAGGATATCACAAACAGGCGTTCGTCTGTAGTGTTGGATAACCACTATTTGTTATTTATTATAATTTTTACTAGTAAGCTGCTGATAGCATTGCTTAAGGACGGGGGTTGTTAGTTGATGCTGCATCGCCAACTGGTAAGGATATGCCACCAAGGTGTCAAATTCACTTTGCAGGCCGTTTTCAAGATCCCGCTGCATTGAGGTTTCGCTCTGCGCTGGCAATGCATCAATAAATTTAACCGTTTGCAAAATTAAAGCATCAGTAATGGCAACACCTAAGTATTGCGCAATTGTCGCATATTCATTGATGATCGCTAACAATTTATCTCGCTGCTCTCCTTGACGTAGTTGTCCGACAGGTAATCTCAAGCATGATGCCAATGCGCCCCAAGCAGCTACAAAAATAAATTTCCGCCATAGTGCGAGATTAATATCTTTAGCAACCCCAACACTTACCTTAGCCTGCTTAAAACATTGCACGATATCTTCCATCCTTTGTTGCTCATTATGACGAGCTGTTACCGTATCATTTTGTGGTAATAACCCTAAGGTAATATGAGGTTCCGCGCCGGTATGAGCTATTACTCCAGGAGATTTGAGCTGACTAATAATTTTTGCCAGCCCACCGTAAACTTGCTGAGATCCGATTCCATTATCTATTAACAGTTGTGCCGCGTTAACACCGTTTAATAAAGGAATGATACGAGTAGTGCTGCGGATCACAGGCTCAATGAGCTTAATTGCATCTATTAACTGAAATGACTTCACCGCCAGTAAGATAACATCCGCTATCGCGAGCTGTGCGCTATGTTCAACAGCAGTTATTGACTTAACAACAAAATCACCATTAAGGCTCTCGATAACCAATCCCTGTTGTTGCATCACAGATAAATGTTCACCACGGGCAATAAAACTAACCTCTTGTCCTGATTGTGCCAATCGCGCACCAAAATAACCACCGACCGCACCGCTACCAACAATGACAAAATGCATAAAACGCCCCGCTAATACCAAAATGCCATGAGTTAATCACAAAACACCATAGACATTTTCTTAAATTACTTTATTGTTTGCCATTATACCGATATTACTACTATTTATAATTAATCCATGACGACAACTAATAAAAATAACAATAACGTTAATAGACGTTTACTCAGCTTGTTTCCCTTTGCTGTATTTCTCGGACTATTTCTGGGCACTGGTGTTGTATTGACACTACAGGGAATTGATTTTGCTTTTTATCAGCTACCTGCCAGTATCGCCATTATACCTGCAATTCTGGTTGCTATTTGGCTTGGTAAAGACAGTATCAACGAACAAATTAACCAGTTTATTCAAGGAGCTGGCCACCAAAACATTATCACTATGTGTATCATCTACTTACTCGCTGGCGCATTTGCTGTAGTTGCTAAAGCAACCGGAAGTGTTGACGCCAGCGTGCAATTAGGCTTGTCACTGTTTCCGGACTATTTGATCTTACCCGGTTTATTTTTAGTTGCCGCTTTCATATCGACCGCGATGGGTACATCAATGGGAACCATAGCAGCTATAGCGCCAATTGCCTTAGGATTTATTGAATCAGCAAACTTAGATGCCAGTGTCGTAGCCGGGGTCATCATCTCTGGCGCAATATTTGGCGATAATTTATCAATTATTTCTGATACCACCATTGCCTCTACCCGCAGTCAAGGCGCCCATATGAAGGATAAATTTAAAGTAAACTTTAAATTTGCAGTACCAGCAGCGCTGATCTGTTTGGCTATTTTTTCCAGCTTAGGGGTATCAGTACCTCACGAAGCGGTTAGCGAAACCAATGCCATTGGCTTATTGCCTTATATCGTAATTTTAGTACTGGCATTATTAGGTGTGAATGTCTTTTTAGTGCTGCTTATCGGTATTGTACTTGCAGCAGCCGTAGGCATGTTTACTAATGGTTACCAGCTCGCGACCTGGATCGAAGACATCAGTAAAGGTTTTGCCAATATGCAGGATATTTTTATTCTCGCATTGTTTATTGGCGGTTTAAGTGAACTGATCAAACGCCAAGGTGGTCTTGCGGCATTAACTCATGCAGTAGAAAAATTTGCTCGTAAACTTAATCCGAACAACCATAAACGCGCAGCCGGTTTAGGCATTGCCTGCCTTGCTTTTAGCTGTAACTTTTTTACTGCCAATAATACCGTCTCTATTATTGTTACCGGCGATACCGCAAAAGATTTAGCCACCGATGGCGATCTCAGCCCTGCTCACTCGGCCAGTCTGCTAGATATATTTGCCTGTATTAACCAAGGCTTACTGCCATATGGTGCTCAGGCATTATTATTAGGTACCACATTAAAAATATCGCCAATCGAAGTGGTGTCGAGTGCTTATTACCCAATGATCTTACTCGTAGTCGCCAGCATCGCATTTTGGCGAGTAACAAAGAAATAAAGCCATGAGTCATTTGCTTAAGTGCTAGCAGCATATAAAAAGCCAGTCGAACGACTGGCTTTTTATATTTGCAGTGTTGGTCTTTTCAGTGTCTGTTTAAGCGAAAAGAATATGTTACCGCGCTTTCATAAAGCCTGAAGTCCCTACAACACAATAATGATTAATACCCTTCTCTAAAAGATAATCCAGGTTCAACCACGTTAAAGATACGCTCTAACATTTCACTGGTTAACGGCTGACCATTAGCATCGACAATAGTGACCGAAGTTTTATCTGCATCATCCTGAGCTGGAGATAGAATAAACTGATAGCGTTGATTATCCAGTTCAATTACCGGAACTTCATCACCCCAAAGCTTATCCCAAAGACTAACGTTAGGCTTTTCATAATCAACATAATAAACTTTCTTCGTTTCATTGAGATCAGCGACTGAAAAACCATGATCTTCAAAGAAAATAGGCATATTCGACCATAACAGGTCTTGCTCCATTTCAACTATATAAGCCGGCTGCCCTTCATTATTAGCCCCTAAGGTTACTAATTTTTGATTGGCGCGTAATAAACGGTTTTCCTGCTGGTGCTTACGGTATTGATAATCAACCTGTCCGATGATTTCATTTAACATTGCCATTTCAGCACGCTGCTTATCAATCAAGTTCATTTCTGTATTTTCACCCGACTCATCAGTTTTGACATAATCTACTAATGAAACGGTCAAACCCACACTGCGACCGTGTGGTTTAATTTCAAATTGAAATCTAAAACGCATACTTTCTGTTGATTCGATTTCCTCAAACAACCAAAATCCCGATTCGGTGATATTGTTATACCATTGCGATTCGTAGGTGTTATTTTCTTTATCAACCAACTCTATAACTACGCCGTCATCACTTAACTGCTGCTCTAGTGCCTGATAAACAAAGTCGTGAATGTTAGTATCATCAAGTACCTGATCAAACCACACTTTGGCTTGTGCATTGTTAGATTCAACCCGAGTAGATGCAGCAACAGGTAACACTAGCGATGGTGCTCTAACATCCATTTGTTCTGCCACTGGCCCACGGTGGTTGATATCATCAGTGATGAAATATTCTTTACTTTGTTTTGGCTTATCTAATCCTGCAGGTACAGTTAATAAACTTGCCTCTTGTTGCTGAGCATAATCAAAACTGCCAGTTGCCTGCTTATTATTAAGCGAACCACACCCTACTACAGCTAAACTGAGCAAGGAAAAACAAAACATTTTACGATCCATTAAAACTCCCGCGGATAACTTCTGAATCACGATTGGTAACAATACCAATTTGACAGTATTTCTATTATTTCAAGTGGATAAATAGACGCTCGATCTTAAATAAAGTTCACACTTGTTTATTTTTGATGGCACATGGTACTTGCCCGTAAAAACAAACACAAGAATAATTGCTAATGCGATACCTGAACATTTAAGCTACAATGTCGGCTTTTTTCGATACTGAAGGTTCAAACATGTCGCAATATCTCGTTGTTACGGTGATGGGAGCAGACAGAACAGGGAGTGTTAGCAGCTTAACTAAGCTGGCAAGTGAATGCGGCTGTAACATTGTGGACAGTCGTATGGCAATATTTGGTCTGGAATTTACCATGATCATGCTACTTAAGGGTAGCGCAAAAGCCATTAATCAAATAGAAAGTAAAATACCTGCAGTTGCCGTTAAACGTGAACTTATCACTATGATGAAACGGACATCCGATTATAAATTGCAGGACTATACCGAGCATTACCTTGCTGAATATGCCGGCATAGATCAACCGGGAATTTTAAAAGCGATCACCGCATTTTTCGCCGCTCGCAATATCGATATCTCATCGTTAAAATCAGAAATTGATCCGGAAACCAATCAAAACAGCGCCATAATACGCATTGCTTTGACGCAAGAAACGCCAATTGAACAGTTGGAAAAAGATTATTTTGAGTTATGCGAACAAATCGATGTTCAAGGGCGTATCACTAAATGCAATTCAAACTTAATATAAAGGATAATTATGAAAACTCTCACCGTTGGCGATAACGCCCCTTTATTTAGTCTAAAAGATGAAAACGACGCCTTAGTTAACCTTGCTGATTTCATCGGTAAACAACAGGTATTAGTTTATTTTTATCCAAAAGCTATGACCCCAGGGTGTACAGTACAAGCTCAAGGCTTAAGAGACAGTAAAGCGGCACTGGAGCAACATAATACAGTGGTATTGGGTATCAGTCCGGATGAACCTAAACGATTAGCGAAATTTTGTCAGCGTGACCAATTAAATTTTACGCTTTTATCTGATGTTGATCATAAAGTCGCTGAAGATTTTGGTGTTTGGGGATTAAAGAAATTCATGGGCCGCGAGTATGACGGTATTCATCGTATCAGCTTCTTGATCGACCTAGATGGCAAAATTAGCCATGTTTTTAACAAGTTTAAAACTAAAAACCACCATGAAGTTGTCTTAGAAGTACTGGCTAATAGTTAAGTGAATAAACTTGAGTGCTAACTGTCAGAATAATAAGTCAAAATTTATTAATATCTGACAGTTACTTCTCCACAACACCTAAATTCGGATCTTATCCGAAATTTTTACACTAAGACTTTGCCCTTATATAAAATAAATACAAATTTCTGCAAAGCTTCAGAAAGAATATGGCTAACATCCCCATAATAAGATACTTATTGGAAAAAATAAGATGGTCATTCAGACGCAGTAATTTTTATTACTTCATTCGCAAATACAGCTGTAATCCATATAAAAGCAAACCACTCCATATTTTCATATCACCACAACTCCAGTTAATAGATTTATATCTCTATGAGTAGCAGCGAATGACTAGTCAATAATAAAAATGCCCTAAGGCCGGTTAATTGTCTCATAAATTCGATCTGCCTTTCGCTCTCATTATGCAGAATACAAAGAAACCAAGATTTATTTTAATCTTGGTTTCTTGTTAATTTATAAATTTTACCTTCAGGAGACAGGAAAGTCAGTCGATGACGGCCAGGCATTTAATACTGCTTTGACTAAGGTTGCTAATGGAATGGCAAAAAACACTCCCCAAAAGCCCCATAAGCCACCAAATAAAATCACTGCAACAATAATAGTAACCGGGTGTAAATTTACCGCCTCAGAAAATAATAGTGGTACTAATAAATTGCCGTCTAATGCCTGAATAATGCCATAGGCGAGTAACACATAGCCAAACTCCGAGCCTAATCCCCATTGAAACAAGGCAACTAATATCACAGGAAAAGTCACTATGGTTGCACCGACATAAGGTACCAAAACAGATAGGCCAACTAACACACCAAGCAATACTGCGTAATTTAACCCTAAGGCAATAAAGGTAATGGTGGATACCGTGCCTATGATCAAAATTTCAATCACTTTGCCGCGGATATAATTCATGATCTGCTGGTTCATTTCATCGCCAACTTGTGTCGCCATGCGACGATCTTTCGGTAGAAATACGCTAAAGCTCGCTAACAGTTCCTTCTTATCTTTAACAAAGAAAAACACCATTAACGGCACTAAGATCAAATAAATAAGCAAAGCGACTAAGTCTGAGATCGACGCCAATGAGGCTTTTAACGCCGCCTGCCCCCATTCGATAATTTTTTCATTCACCATACTTATCATCGACTGAATTTGCTCCGCCTTAACAAATTGCGGATACTTTTCGGGTAAGGTTAACAGGTAACTTTGCCCTTGAGTGATCATCTCCGGCACTTCCTGTAATAAGTTACTACTTTGTTGCCAGATAACCGGCAATAACCCTAACATCGTCAACAGTGTCACTCCAACGAATACACTAACTACCACCACAGTCGACCATTTTCTCGATAAACCATACTGGCCTAATCGGTTAACCGGTAAATCTAAAAGAAACGCAATAGCAATAGCAACAAATACCGGCATTAGTAAACCACTTAAAAAATAAATCGCTAAAAATGCTGCTAATAAAATCACGACTAAAGTGATGGCATTCGGATCAGAAAATTTTTGCTTATACCACTGAGTAAAAAACGAAACCATTTAACTAGTTACCTGTTGTTATTGTTAATTCAAGCACGGATGAATCTAGCTGTGCCATTGTGTATTGAAACCCTTTTTCTTGTAAATACTTAGGAATATCAGTTTTAGAACCTTTATCGGCAATACGGATAATACAGCGGTCAATTTGTGTCATTTTTTTTAATATTAACCGCATTTTAACCAAAGGTAGCGGGCACTTATCCATGGTTGCATCGTACTTATAGATCATAAAGAAATTTACATCAGCACTTTTGTTTAATTATCTATTCTGCGACAATTGATTACAATCAATTTGTCATAAAATGCTAACGAGTTTTAATGAGCGAATTATCTGTCGATGCAAACCTCAAAGAAATTAACGCCTTTAAGAAAAAAATTTGCTGGGGGGATGTTCCAGCAATTTATCATATGGCGCAAAATACGGTAAGTGAACTGGACGGTCTATTTATCCACGGCTTTGACAATGCGTTTAAGCGTATTCTCGACAGAAATAACTGGAACCTTGACTTGCTTCAAGGCTATCAAGGACCAGCGCAGGAAATACGAGTCAAAATCAAGCCCAAAATAATGTTAAAACATTTTTATGACGAGCAAAACTATGAACTCCAATGCGTTCCAATAGTGCAAGGAGAAGGTGCTATTACAGCATTAAATAATCATCCACTCTGCCCCTTTATTCAATGGCAGCCAGAAGCCATGAGCAAATTATATAAAGCCAGTAATTTGGTTGCCTTTATCCAGTTTGCTTTTAATAAGGGCGATCAGGCAGATATGGCATTACTTAGATATGCTCATATAAAAATATTACAATTAATTGAAATTTTAAATGAATCATTTGATATTGTTAGCGTCAAAGGTTACAACATCGCGCAATTTTGTCAGGAAATTCACCAGAGAAAAAATTTGTTCGATACCTCAGATTTACACAATAACTCAATCAAAGATGCAGAATAATAATTTGAGCAAAACAACCTCCTTGATCACAACAGCTTTATTAACTGTTTTTTTGTCTTCACCGTTTGGTTATGCGCAACAAGACAGTAAAAATAAGTTACCCGAGATTGGCGCAGCAGGTAGCAGTGTGCTATCTATCGATAAGGAACGCCAAATCGGTGATGCCATGATGCGCCATTTACGAGCATCACAGCCGATTATTCACGATCCTATTTTAACGGAATATATTAACGATCTCGGTAATCGTATGGTGCGTCATGCTCAGGACGTTAACTATAATTTTGAGTTTTTCCTGATAAACAATAAAGAAATTAACGCCTTTGCCTTTTTTGGTGGTCATATTGGTGTCCACAGCGGCTTGATCACTACGGCCACTACTGAAAGCGAATTGGCATCTGTACTTGCTCACGAAATTTCCCACGTTACCCAACGCCATCTGGCACGAAAAATGGAAGCGAGTAGTCGCAACCAACCACTCACGATGGCCGGCATGATCTCTGGGGTATTATTAGCGTTAGTCAACCCAACCGTCGGTATGGCGGCGCTAAGTACGACAATGGCAGCTTCACAACAAGCGGGAATTAACTACACCAGAGGTAATGAAAAAGAAGCTGATCGTGTTGGCATTCAACTGCTGGCAAACAGTGGTTTTAACCCTATGGGTGCTCCAAATTTTTTCGCAAAGTTATCGGAAAAATATCGCTATACCAGTAAACCGCCAGCGATGTTACTCACTCACCCTATGCCGGAGTCTCGCATTGCTGAAGCTAGGGTAAGAGCACAAAATTTCGGCGCTCCTCAGATCGCGCCAAGCTTATCGTTTGAGTTAGCTAAAACCCGTATTCAGGCACGCTATCAATCAACGCCAAAAGACAATATCAGATTGTATTTAGCAAAACTGGATAAACAGCAATATAGTTATCAGGCGGTCGCGCAATATGGTTTGGCTATCGCTTATTTTGAGAACAAACAATATTCACAAGCACAAGAAATTTTAGAGCAGTTGAGAACACAAGAACGCAATAACTTGTTTTATATTGATGTGCTAACAGATACTTACATCCAGTTAGAACAGTTTGATGCTGCATTAGCGATGTTGGCGGAAGTAGAAAAACTGATGCCGAAAAATCAGGTGGTGGCGCTCAACTACGCCAATGCCTTATTATCGGCAAAAAAATACCAACAAGCAGAGCAAGTACTGCAAGACTTTCTATTGATAGATAAAAATAACTACCTAGCCAACGATTTACTAACTCAGGTATACCAGGCGCAAAAGAATATGGCAATGATGCATGCCACTAAAGCAGAAGTGTTAGCCCTATTGGGGGCCTACCCACGCGCGATAGATGAATTACAAACTGGCTATAATTTTGCTAACGAAAAAGGCAATGAAAAGCCATTGATCAAAAAGCGTATTAAAGCTCGTATTATTCAATTGCAAGAGCAAGAAGAAAAACTTAAGCGATTAAACTAAGTTATTTAACACCATTATTTCAAAGTAAAATTAAAGAGAAAGACATTTATGTTAACTATTTACCATAACCCTCGTTGTTCAAAAAGCCGTCAAACCCTGGCATTAATCGAAGAAAATAACCAGCCAGTTAATGTGATTGAATATCTGAAAACACCATTAACGGAAATTGAGATTAAACAATTATTACGCTATTTGTCAGTAACTCCTATTGAAATGATGCGAACTAAAGAAGCCGAATTCAAAGAGCAAAACTTAAAAGATGCAGATGATGCAACGTTAATCAATGCCATGATCAATACCCCAAAATTAATCGAACGCCCTATCGTGGTCAAAGGCGAGCAAGCGGTGATCGGTCGACCACCTGAAAACGTATTATCACTTTTTAACTAAATGGCGAACCATGAAAAGATACCTTTCAACAGCTAGTCATAAAAAAATAGCCTTAACCGGCTATTTTTCATTATTATTTTATATGCCAGTTTGGTTGCTGCTACTCAATCCATCCGACGGTTTATCCCCCGTATTAACGCTAACCATGTTTACTTTACCTTTGCTATTTCCTTTAAAAGGCTTAGTTCAAGGCAATCCATATACTTATGCCTGGTCAAACTTTATCGTCATGATCTATTTTTTACATAGTTTGACCACATTATGGGTATCGGCATCTGACATCATCTGGGCCACTTTGGAATTATTATTTGCTACCATGATGTTTATTTCTAGCACTTATTACGCTAAATATCGCGGTCAGGAACTGGGGTTAAGTATTAGAAAGAAAAAATAAGCGTTTACAACTATTTAACATTCTTTATTTAATGTTATGATAATGCCAAGTACTAAATTATTCGTAGCATAAGGAGCATCAGTGAATAATAGACTTGCGATCTTTTCTTTATCGTTATTGCTTATCGCCTGTAATGGCAGTAGTGGCAGCACAGTTACGCCGACTACTCCGATTAATACCAGTGAACCGATAGACACCAATATAGTTCAGCCAGATAAAGAAATTTATATTGGTCAATCTACCGAACTGATATTATTGGCCCCAGATGAAAAAATCAGTGATATTCAATGGCAACAGACATCTGGAGAGCCATTAACTTTCTATGCAGACACCAGTAAGGCGATAGGTTTTACCCCACTAGTCGCTGGTGACTATAGTTTCACCGTCAGTTATAAAAATGAAAATGCTCAACCACAGCAGCTGAGCTATCAATTTTCCGTTGCCCAAAATCAAGCATTGTTAACCGCTCGCTTAGGACATGCGGTAATTGAAGGCAATGGCGTCTCATTAATTAGTTACCCCGTAACGACTGATAACGGCATCACTATAGATCCAGCTTCTTTAAACTGGCGGCAAACAGAAGGCCCAGCAGTTACTTATACCGATAATGATACTCAAGGCAAAGTCGCAGTGTTTTTTGACGCTCCCGCCGTTGATAAAGATACCTTGCTACAATTTACCGTTTCAGGCGAAGCGAATGGTGAAAGCTATTCCGATAATATTGCGATTTTAGTGGAAAACAGCGATATTCCGGTAGCATCCAGTAATGATTCCCCGTTTAGCGACCGAAAAGCCAAGGTCTTTTTATATAACGCTAGCTCTCCCGCGGGTCAAACACTAATCGATTGCGTCTACTCTAATAAGGCCAGTTATGATAATTCTTGTACCTTAAGCCAAACACCACTTATTGCTCATATCAGCGAATCGCCAACGATAGACGATATAATGGATCGGGTAATTGTGTCTCATCAATGGATGGGAGATCAGTTTAAACAGTTTTTACAAAGCTATGATAATCAACACCATGATTTTAAAAACCTGCTGCGCGCCACCACAGCAATAGTAATTTCGTACGATATCCGCCCTTCTTTCTATCACCCCTATACCGGAGCGATTTATCTCGATCCCAGTGATTTATGGGAAACTCCTGAGCAAAGAGACACCATTAATCAGGCACCAGATTATCGCGCTGCTTTTGGTAGCGAATTACAGTTTGAAATGCCATGGCGTTATGTCAAAAATAACGAATATGCTAATTATTATGCACCAATAAGCTATCGTTTATCACGCTCGCTATCCAGCGCCTTATACGATATGGCATCTCTGCTCTATCATGAACTAGCCCACGCTAATGATTTTTTTCCAAGCACAAGCTGGCATTCAATAAGTAAAACTAAAAGTTTATTGAAAATCGTTAATGAACGATTTTATCAACAACAAATCCAGTCTGATAATTTACAGCAAGTCTACCCGTTAGATCCTTTATATCCTGATGACGCTAACGAGCTAACCCAACTTGCTCAAGTACGATTTCATGGCGAAACCGCCAGTGAACAGCAACAAGCATATACACCAGATGATATTGCTAATATGTTTAAAACCGAGGGGGCACCACAGTTTTATAGCTATAGCTCGACGCGTGAAGACTACGCAATATTATTTGATGGTTTTATGATGCAAGTACGCTATAACGTGTTGCGTGATGTTGCTGTCAGTGATCAAGCTTATCAACAAATATTTTGGGGGCAACGGGGTCGTATTGGTGAGTCATGGATCAAACCGCGAGTTGAATTTGTGAGCTCACGCATATTACCTGAACTCACACTGGTATCAGATTATGTAAACGCTTTAGCACCACCACAAGCACTCGATATCAGTAAAGATTGGAGTGGTAGCTTAGTGATTGAACAGCCTAATGAGATCAAACCTAATACTTTAGCTGAGCACTTACTGAAACAAAGTAAGCCTCAAGATCCTCGACTCGTGCCACAAGATGGTATCGATCGTCATCAGCAAAACCGACGCTTTATTTATAAGTAGTTTGGTAGTCGCGCTTAAAAGCCGTTAGCTAAGTCTCAGTAACGGCTTACAGTCAGGAAATAATATTGATTAAGCGAGTTACGATTCAAGCAACACTTGTTTAATAAAGGGAATAGTAATTCTTCGCTGTTCCCTTATTGACGCCTTATCCAGCTTATCTAGTGCATCCAACAAACTGTTCATTTCACGTGATAAGCGCGTGAGTAAAAAGCGAGCGACTTCTTCCGATAGCAACAAACCACGTTGTTGAGCACGAAATTGAATCGCGGTTAATTTTTCTTCATCGGACAAAGGTTTTAGCTGCTCAACCAACCCCCAAGATAATCGTGAACCAAGGTCCGGTAGCGTTAAGCCAAGTTGATTAACACTTTTATCACCAGTAATAATAATTTTTTTGTTATGCTCAAAGACACGATTAAATAAATCAAACACTGCCTGTTGCCACTGAGCGTTATCAGCGATGAGCTGCACATCGTCTAAACAAATCACATCAATGGTTTCTAAGCCATCAAGCACTGCCACTGATAACTGTTGCAACTCAGAAAAAGACAAACAAACCGATGACAATCCCAGCTCTTGCGCATAAGCACAACTGGCATGTAATAAATGGCTTTTACCAACCCCTGTTAAACCGAATAAATAAAAACCTTTAACACTATCGTCAGTCACCTGCTTTTCTTTGCCTGATCTTGTTTGAGCAGGCGCCCCATTAATAAACGCTTTAAGCAAATCAGTCACGGTATGATTAGTGATACTTTGATAGCTTATAAATGTTTCATCATCAGGTAGCTGTACTGATAAGGTTAACTGAGCAATCTTACTCATGTTGCTCCCAATAAAAAACAGGCACACTGCCCGGAATTTCAGGCGCTAACGGGTCGATATATTGCTTTAACGTGCTATTGAGTTTTAACGAAGCAAGCAAGGCTTGCTTTGATCCTAACAAGGTTAAATTAAACCGCCGAGTCATGCCAACAGCACTAACTAATTTCACTGACTGCACTGCGGACAATTGTTGTAAAAAATCTTTTACCTGAACGTAATGCGCTAACGAATCAATGTTAGCAACTTCCAGTTCAAACTGGTTATTGTCACCCGTCGTTAATGCATAGCGCTGATACAAATCATCAGCGATATCATTTAGTGCCTGACTCAACAATTCACTGCGCTCGGTACCGTAATAGCGTTCACTAAATTGCTGAGTTTCATCATTATTAGCAGTGGAAATAAAACTCCAGTCCAGCGCTATGGCGGGTTGACACAGTAACTGGCATTGCTCTGCAATCGTTAACTGTTCTTGCGACAATAAAGTATTATCAGAAACACGAACAACTAAAATAGCTTCAGCAAGATATTGCTGTGATGCGCTAATCAACGGCTGTTGGAAACGTCCCCAGATATCAGAAATACTGAGGCTACCACCGGCCAATTCAGCGTTAGGTAACACCACTGGTAACCCACGTAATTCAATAAACTCAGTTACTGCCTGAGTTAACTCGTCATTTTTCTCAGGAACAACTAAGTTTCTCTTCAATCCCTGCTCATTTATTAGCCATAAGACGATTTGTGGTCTCAAACTGCCCCAAATCGGTAAACTTGCTTCAACAAAGAGATCGTTAATTTTTGCGGGATCAAAACTTGCGCGCAAGTACTGCTGGCCATTAGCTCGTTCATAACGATAATTAGTCACTAAACTATTATAGCGATTTAACTGTTTCTTCAGCTCATCATCTGACAATACTTGCTGCTGACCACCAACTTTTACCAGCACAGACCGTAAAGCCTGCTTTAATGCAAGATTACGATCATTACTACTTTGAGAATTTACCGCTACTTTAGCAACATATAAATCTTTAACTTCTACTGCATTAACTACTGACTGTGTTAACAACACCAGTAAATTAACTGTAAAAACAAGCCAATATCTCATCATTCCCGTTAAAGATAATTTTTTCATAGCGGAATATTATCATAACTCTTTGCTAAATTAGCCACTAAAAATCATTTAAATAAAATAATTACCTTTAAAGATTTTCACCGCCCCTTTGCGCTGGTAGAATATGCGCTTTTATAGCTGACTAACTCTTTGTCAGTGACATTTTTTAAAACGGTAACAAATAGAGGTTTCCCCGTGAGTGAAGAAAAACAGTCTCTAAGCTACAAAGACGCTGGTGTTGATATCGATGCAGGTAATGCGCTTGTAGAAAACATTAAAGGTGCGGTAAAACGTACAACTCGCCCTGAAGTAATGGGTGGCTTAGGCGGTTTTGGCTCTGTTTGCCAGCTTCCAACCGGATATAAAGAACCGGTATTAGTTGCCGGTACCGATGGCGTAGGTACTAAACTTCGCTTAGCCATTGATTTAGGTAAGCATGATACTGTCGGTATCGATTTGGTTGCTATGTGTGTTAACGACTTAATCGTACAAGGCGCTGAACCACTATTTTTCTTAGACTACTACGCCACAGCAAAACTTGATGTCGATGTTGCTTCTGCTGTTGTTGCTGGCATTGCAGAAGGTTGTGTACAATCGGCCTGTGCGCTGGTTGGTGGTGAAACAGCTGAAATGCCGGGCATGTATCATCAAGGTGATTATGATATCGCGGGCTTTTGTGTCGGTGTTGCAGAAAAATCACGCCTGCTTGACGGTAGTAAAGTTGCGGCAGGCGACCAACTTATCGCCCTGGGATCATCTGGCGCTCACTCGAACGGTTATTCATTAATTCGTAAGGTATTAGAGGTTAACAATACCGATACTAACGAATTATTAAAGGGTAAATCGATTGCTGACCACTTAATTGAGCCAACCAAAATCTATGTTAAGTCGGTATTAGCGTTATTAAAAGAAGTTGATGTCCACGCCCTCTCTCATATTACCGGTGGTGGTTTCTGGGAGAATATTCCTCGTGTATTACCAGAAAGTGCACAAGCCGTTATTAATGGTGACAGCTGGCAATGGCCTGAAATATTCAACTGGTTACAAGAAAAAGGCAACATCACCACCCACGAAATGTATCGCACCTTTAACTGTGGTGTCGGCATGATCATCGCCGTACCAGCAGATCAAGTTGAAAGTAGTTTAGCGATTTTAACAGCCAATGGTGAAAAAGCTTGGCATATTGGTGAAATTGCTGAAATGCAAGCAGGTCAAGAGCAAGTTATTATTAATCAAGGTTAAGCTATGAGCCGCCGAATTGTTGTATTAATTTCTGGTAGCGGGTCAAATTTGCAGGCAATTATTGATGCCTGCAAAGCGCCTGACTATCCAGGAGAAGTCGTTGCAGTAATTTCCAATAAAGCCGATGCTTATGGATTAACCCGTGCTGACAATGCTCAAATAGCCAATCAGGTTATTTCACACAAAGACTTTGTCAGCAGAGAAAGCTATGATCAAGCATTGATAGAACAAATTGACGTTTATCAGCCTGATCTTGTGATACTTGCTGGCTTTATGCGTATCTTAACACCTGAATTCGTGCAACATTTTTCAGGAAAATTATTGAACATTCATCCATCTTTGTTGCCAAAGTACCAAGGACTTAATACCCATCAACGCGCAATTGATGCCGGCGACTCAGAACATGGTGTCAGCGTGCACTTTGTTACCGAAGAGCTAGATGGAGGTCCGGTAATTTTGCAAGCGAAAGTACCAATTTTTGCTGAAGACGATGCAGAGATTCTGGCAAGCCGCATCCATCAGCAAGAACATCGTATTTACCCGCTGGTGGTAAAATGGTTCTGCTCAGATAGATTAATGATGCAAGATGAAAAAGCGGTACTCGACGGTAAGACATTACCGTTATCAGGCTACGCAAACGAAGAATAACAGTTTTTCTCACCAGAAAATTAGGATACTTTATGATCAGAGCACTGTGTTTTTGCTGTCTGGCAACACTTTCGAGCGTCAGCGGGGCAGAAACAGTACCAACAAATCAAAACATTGAGGTTAAGCCATTCACCGCAGAATACAGTATTCTTCATAAAGGCTCATCTGTCGGTAAAGGGATCAGAGCACTGACCCAACTCGCGAATGGGCAAATTCAATACAGCTACCAAACAGAAATAGAATGGTTAATATTTTCTGATAGCCGCAAAGAAACTTCTGTTGTAACGATCGAAAATGGTCATGTCACCCCTGTACATTATCAGTTTAATCGAGAAGGTACAGGTAGAGACAAGTATTATGAATGGCAATACGATATCGCAAATAATAAAGCTACTGATATTAAAAAGAAGCAAACAATCGATGTAGAATTTCCATTTAATATCCAAGATAAACTCAGTTATCACTTACAAAATCGCTTAAATCTAATAGCAAATCCCGAGCAAAAGCTATTTGTGTATCCGGTGATCAGCAGCTCAGGTAAAATTAAAAATCACGTTTACCAATATGAAGGTGAAGAAGAGATCATGTTACCCTATGGCTTAGTCAAAGCGATCAAACTTAAACGTGAAGTGATTGAAAAAAAACGTATTACCTATGCTTGGTTTGCACCAGAATTAAACTATTTATTGGTTAAGCTTTATCAAGCCAAAGGGGGGGTTGAGCAATTTGAGGCGCAACTGACTTCTGTTAGCATAAACAACGATAAACAAGCTAACCCAATAGCTAACTAGGGCTTTTTGTCCTTGTTTGACCACTGGCAATCACCTCCCCTAAACTAAAGAGCTGCCATTGACCTGGCAGCATCTTTTGCCAGGTTTCATCGTCAGTTAACGGCTGGGTAGCAATAACAGTGACCACATCTTTATCTGTGGTTTCTTTATGAAAATCGACCATCATTTCTGCATCAATTAAGCTCGCTTCACCAAATGGCGCTCTGCGGGTGATCCAGTGTAGATTGTTTGAACAAAACGCGAACAGACAATCACCATTCGATAAAATTAAATTAAACACCCCTAAACGATTGATCTGTTCACTAAGCTGAGCAATAAATGTAAACAGCTCGTCATTGCTTGGCTGCTGCTGAGCAAATTTTAAATGTAACTGATCTAGCAACCAACAAAATGCGTGTTCGCTATCTGTGGTACCAATAGGAATATGATATTTTATCGAAAGTTGCTGATGAACGTCTTTTAATTGGCCGTTATGAGCATAAGTCCAGTTTTTCCCCCACATCTGGCGGATAAACGGATGAGTATTTTCTAAACACACGGCACCTGAATTAGCCTGGCGAATATGACAGATCACCGCTTCACTTTTTATTGGGTATTCAGTCACTAAGGTCGCTATCGGCGACTCGGCACTTGGCAAAGGATCTTTAAAACTACGGCAGCCCTTGCCTTCATAAAAAGTAATGCCCCAGCCATCTTTATGCGGTCCGGTATTGCCACCGCGCTGCATTAAACCGGTAAAACTAAAACAAATATCGGTTGGCACATTGGCCGACATTGCCAGGAGTTCACACATAGTACAATCTTTTAATAATGTTTCTTAATAGCTGATTATACACAGTTTTAATTAAGGACTATAGCTTAAAAGCCAGCCCCCGGTTGTGCTAAATATTCCAACTCTTGCGGCGTTGAATATCGCCCAAGAATTTCATTTCGATGAGGATAACGGCCAAACTGTTCAATGATCGCCTTGTGCTTTAATTCAAATTCAAGATTATTCGGCGCGCCGAGCTCAGTGAAAAGTTTTACCGCTTGGTTGTGTATCACTAATGACTCACTATGCATAAACGGCATATACAAAAAACTGGTCTGCTCTACGGTTAATGCTTTATCAAAGCCCTTGGCGATAGCCACTTGTGCTAACGCTAATGATAAAGGATCATATAAAAACGCTTGTGGCTCATCACGAAAAATATTTCGGGAAAACTGGTCGAGGATAATAACTTCTGCAAGGCTACCTAACGCATTGTCACGCCAGCCAGATAATTCACAAGCAACGGCTTTGCCGTGGAGCTCAGCAAACTTGTCACGAAGAAGTTGATCAAAGCTGGTATCTTTAGCAAACCATTTGGCTTTATCTATTTCTTCAAACCAAAATGTAATTACGTCTTGATAGCTTTCCTGATCACTTAGCATGCCCTGCTTCACCATAATCATCCTCCTGAGTTTGAATTAACCTTAGCACCTTTTGCCAAGGTCGCATGATCTGGCGTTACTAGGTTATCAATATCCACCAACTGCCAAGGTTGACCTTACTAACGATAATTTCGTTTATTTAATCTTGGATAATCGCCAACATCAAACGCCAGGCGCTGACCAACAACAATACATTCAAGCACACTATCACTATTATTGATCAGTAAATGTGCTTCGTCCCCGGCCTTAACCGAATAACTTTGCTCACCTATTTGCGCCTCCCCTTGACCTTCAAGAATATAAAGACATCATCTTCAGGATAATGTTTATGAAATTAGGTGGATTGATGCCCTGGCTAAATTTCTATTAGATGAAAGCCAAAGCCGGTTAAGCCGGTAAGATCGCCCTAAGATTTATTTACCCGCTTGGCGTTATCATTGAGAAAATGTGTCTTGTCAATCCCTTGATATTGTTCTATTTCTTCTTTGGTAATTAAATACTTGTCCATATTTTTCCTATGGTGCCAAATAACATCCAGTCAATTAATGTGATTTAAACGAAGCTGCGCAATAAGGGCAAGCGATAACCGTTTTTTTGCTTTGAGTATAAGTATACGCTAACTCTTCGTTACAACTTTCACATTTAATACTTGGCTTAAAATAACGTGCTAGCATCCAGCTAATAATAAAATAACCCGCTAGCACATATGGAAAAAGGTTTTCTTTAGTGATAAAAACCAAAAGTTCATAAAATGGGCTTATTCTCAACATACCACCAAAACCAATTAAGATCGGGCTTAATGCTATAATAGAGACAAAAATTGCGTATTTCTTACTCTTATTTCTAAACGCTTTTACTTGCTCTTCCATTTTGTTTCCTTGCACTAAAATACAGCCAAGCCTACTCGCTTACTGAATTAATCAACTGTGGTACCCTAGTTGCTATCAACTGATATGTATCAGGAGATGAATTTTTATATTCCTCAACTCGTTCACGATGACTTTTCACTATTTTCATTCCCCTTTTAACTAAAACCTCAATAACACCGATAAATTTCTGCCGATACCTTAACATAGATAACGCGTGATCTAAGGCATCCATGCCCCGAGGAATAACATTAATATCAACATGATTATCAAGTAGAAAAATCAGCATCTCTTGCGCATTATTAATCGTACTGTGATAGATGGCATTGTAACCATTGCTATCGACAAGATGGATATCTAAACCATAAGGAATAAGTCGTTCAGCTAATTCAGGGTTATTAAGCCGAGCGAGCATAAAAACGTAACCTTCAGGCAATACCGCACCAGCTTCTAATAACGAACGAATAATTGACCAGTCTTGATTGGAAGATATTGCCAACATTAATTGAAGATCCAATTTTTCACTTTCCTTGGTATCTTCCATGTTATCAATAATTTCTTGCGTGACTTCCCAATTATTATTTCCGGCCGAAGCTATTGCTTCATTTATAGTTTCATTTTGCTGTTGGGATAACTCTTGTTTCGATTCATCTTCTACCATCTCGATTTTCTTCTGCATTTCAGCAAGCATTAATTGCTGCATAGCAAGCTTAGCTACTAAATCATCCCTTTCACTTAACTGTTCAATAATTTCATTAGTTGTCAAACTATCTCTATCAAAACTAGCAACTAACTCCCTTGCTTTCTTATCTGGAGACACTCTTATAGCTGATTTACTAATAGCGGTACGATGCTTTTTCTTAAATATTGTTTTTATCAATTTGCGACCTGCTTTAAGAAAACACTTATTTTCTATGCTGTCGGTACCTTCATCTTTTAAACGGCCACTCAGTACAATTTGATATAATTCAATTATTTTTGAATGAACAAATTCCTTTTGTACATCAGAAATACTTTTCTCATTCAATTGCGTAAATATAGTCTGATAATTGGCAATTAACGGCTCTGGCAGCCAACTACGTAATTTTCCTACCGTTCCTAAATTATTAGGCCTAATATTATGATTCATCAAAATAATAAACATTTCAGTATATTTTGCTTTTTCTTGTTCATTTTCAGGAACAGGTAATAAATCCAGTGCACTTTTACTAAATAAATCTGGTGTGGCGGGGCTATCTAAAGACAACCAGTATTCCAGTAATTCAGGTGCTAATGCTTTAGTTGCTACGACACTAAGTGAACTATAAAACCCTAAATCAAAATAAGTACGTGTCACGTCCAGGCCGCTAGCATTGTATAACAGAGCGACAAAGTTTACTGGTAATGCTAATTCTGTAGCGGTCATTAAATCGACAAAGGTTGGTTTAACCCCACTTGATATTAAACGTAGAACAATATCTTGCCCCTGAAGTTCAGCATTTTTCTTTAAAATAAAACTAATCGGTGACAACACACCTCGAAAAGTAAAGGAATAATCTGTGGGCGATAATTTGTTTTGCTGATAAGCCGCTAATAATTCATCCCATTGTTCTGACTCAACAAGCGATTGAAATAATTTATTTTCACTCTCTGACATCATGCCTGCATCTTTCGCAGCCACGTCAGGTAAACCGTTTGAGCTTTTCCTGTTTCTATTAAGAACTCTCCCTCTAAAAAATCCAATACCTGAAAGCTCAGAGATATGATCGATCACCATTCTTTCAATATTGTTCTTTTCAAATTGCAGATACATTTCTTTTATCAACACTTTTTTTTCATTTGCCCATAAAGAAACGTCTTCAACCGGGGTTACATAGTGCTCACAAAAACTTGGAAGAGTATTACGAATGTAATGACTTTTTTCCAACTCCTGGCTAATATCGGTAGCTCTTAATTGGGGAGCAACTTGAACGTCTTGAGTTTTAACTATTTGATTATTATTCTGATTAGAGTTATTACTATAAAAAGCAACCGAAAAAAGAAGTATCAATAAAATTGTAATAGGGAGTATTTTTTTCACTGTTAAAAATCATCCATTGATTTACTAGCTAAGAAATCCCCTAGAAGTAACTACTTAGCCATATACGATATTTAAACAAAACATTATCACAAAATGTTAATACATTGTAAACAAACCACTTCATTTGACTGTAATGATAATTATCAAGTGCAACACCGCTGTTTAGTACTGCACAAATAACATCTCTTAAATTTAATAGCTAAAATCTATCGAACTAATAATTATAAACGATTTAATCAATGACAAAATTATTCATATCATAGTTACCAGTTAAACAGTAGATAACAAAAGTTATCAAGAATATAAAAACCAACTGGAGAATGACATGAATCAATCTATTATCAATACGAAAATTTTACCTTTTAAAACAACCGCATTTCATAACGGCGATTTTATCGAAGTAACAGAAGCAGACACCGCTGGCAAGTGGTCGGTATTTTTCTTCTACCCTGCTGACTTTACTTTTGTTTGTCCGACTGAATTAGGCGACCTGGCAGATCACTACGCGAAATTACAAGAAATGGGTGTGGAAGTGTACTCGGTATCAACCGATACCCACTTTACCCACAAAGCATGGCATGACAGCTCAGATACCATTAACAAGATCAATTACCCAATGATCGGCGACCCAACCGGCACTATCACCCGTAACTTTGGCGTGATGATTGAGCAAGACGGGTTAGCGCTTCGCGGCACTTTTGTTGTTAACCCTGAAGGTGAAATCAAGGTAGCTGAAATTCACGACTTAGGCATTGGCCGCTCTGCCAGCGAGTTAGTACGAAAAATTCAGGCCGCGCAATATGTTGCCTCACACGACGGTGAAGTATGTCCAGCGGCATGGCAGCCAGGCGAAGCAACATTAGCACCTTCACTGGACTTGGTTGGCAAAATCTAACATTTGCCATTAATCATCGACTTCACGCTCTAATATACAGCGTGTGAAGTCGGCACTTTTTCCTGTTTCAATCAAGTTAGTCCTAATTATTTAAGGAAGTTCACTATGTTAGATACAACATTAAAACAACAGTTATCAAGCTACTTACAACAACTACAATCTGCCGTTGAGCTTTCACTTTTTTTAGACAGCAGCCCTAAATCAATCGAACTTAAAAACCTGGCGCAAGATATTGCTGCATTATCGCCTTTGATCACGATTAATGAAAATCCAGAAGGCAATGATTCACAAGAACGCACACCTTCAATGCTGGTGCGCTCAGTCAACACTAACAGTAAAATACGCTTTGCCGGTATTCCTATGGGCCACGAATTTACCTCACTCGTGCTCGCGTTATTACATAGTGGCGGTCATCCGCAAAAACTTGAAACAGAAGTGATTAAGCAAATTCGTGAATTGCCTGGCAATTTTCGTTTTGAAAGCTATGTCTCATTAAGCTGTCAAAACTGCCCGGATGTTATTCAGGCGCTGAACATGATGGCGGCACTCAACCCCAATATCACCAATGTGATGATCGATGGCGCCTTGTTTAGTGAAGAAGTGCATAGTCGCGATATTCTTGCCGTGCCGTCGGTGTATCTAAATGGTGAATTATTTGCTCAGGGCCGTATTAGCCTAACCGAAATATTAAATAAACTGGATACCAATGCCGAAGCCCGACAGGCAGATAAAATTAATGCCAAGGAGGCATTTGACTTTCTGGTAGTCGGCGGTGGCCCGGCTGGTGCATCAGCCGCTATTTATGGTGCCCGTAAAGGTATTAAAACAGGGCTAGTTGCTGATCGTTTTGGCGGTCAGGTACAGGATACCATGGCGATCGAAAACTTTATTTCAGTTAAGGCCACCGAAGGGCCTAAGCTGGTTGCCAGTTTAGAAGAACATGTTAAAGACTATGATGTTGATGTGATGAACGGCCAGCGAGTGAAAAAAATTATCGAAGCACAAAGTGCCGGTGATTTGATTACTATCGAGTTGGAAAGTGGTGCCAGCTTGCAAAGCCGCTCAGTATTGCTAGCCACCGGTGCCCGCTGGCGGGAAATCAATGTTCCTGGTGAACAGGAATACCGTGGTAAAGGTGTTGCCTATTGCCCGCACTGTGATGGCCCGTTATTTAAAGGTAAATCTGTTGCCGTCATTGGTGGTGGTAACTCTGGCAT
Organism: Thalassotalea insulae; assembly: GCF_030161395.1. Lineage (NCBI taxonomy): Bacteria > Pseudomonadati > Pseudomonadota > Gammaproteobacteria > Alteromonadales > Colwelliaceae > Thalassotalea > Thalassotalea insulae. The sequence goes on along the minus strand of NZ_BSST01000001.1, from coordinate 3,866,262 downwards.
AGAAGCGGCCATTGATTTAGCCGGTATCGTTGAGCATGTGACTGTCTTAGAGTTTGACTCTTCATTGCGTGCTGATGCTGTGTTACAAGAAAAAGCAAAAACGATGGCCAATATTGAAATCATCACCAATGCACAAACCACTGAAATATTAGGCAATGGCAAACGAGTAACGGCTATCAAGTATACCTGCCGTAAAACGAATACCGAACACCAATTAACTCTTGCCGGGGTATTTGTGCAAATTGGTTTAGTGCCCAATTCACAGTTTTTACACGGAGATCTCGAACTAACATCTCACGGGGAAATTATCACCCAAAGTAACGGTCAAACTAGTATGTCAGGGGTCTTTGCCGCCGGCGATGTTACCGATTCACCTTATAAGCAAATAATAATTGCTATGGGTAGCGGCGCAACATCAGCACTAGGAGCATTTGATCACTTAATTCGCACTGCACAACCTATGGCTAACACCGAACAAGCAGCATAAAGTGTAATCTTCTTGCTGTGATTAAAATGCCAGTTCACCTATCTCAGAGATCTGGCATTTTTCAAATTTTAAACGACGCCATTGAATTTTTTACACAAGTAACAACTTTACGAATACAGGCCATCCGAGAGTAACCCGGCCGGATCAATAACGAAATTTGACGATTCGGCTCAGGTTGCTGAAAACGAGTGTAATAAACATCTTCATGCCCAGTGCGGTTTAATGTTGCAAGCTCAGGCAATAAAGTTACCCCCATATTACTTGCCACCATATAACGTAAGGTTTCTAAACTGGTTGCCCGAAAACTTTGATCTTCATTGGCACCGGCACTAAAGCAATAGCCCATTGCCTGATCGCGCAAGCAATGACCATCTTCTAAGGTCAAAATATTATGATCAGCTAAATCCTTTAGCGTTATACTCTCTCGTTTGGCAAATGCGTGCCCTTTCGGTGAGGCCATAACAAACGCTTCGTTAAATAGGTCATAACGCTCAAATTTATCCATGCTATCTAGCCAGGGTAAAATCAAAGCATCCAATTTCCCTTCAGCAAGTTGTGTCAGTAAATGCTGAGTTTTATCTTCATAAAGATAAAAATTAATACTCGGTAGTTCATTGTTTAAATCCGTCATAATATGCGGCAATAAATACGGCGCTAATGTCGGGATCATGCCTAAGTGTAAATCTCCTGATAACGGGTCAAGTAACGCTTTGGCCGAGGTTTGGAAATCTTCTGCTGCCTGCAATACTCTACGAGCTTGCTCTATCAACTGCTCTCCCATTGGCGTTAACATCACCTTGCGAGTTTGTCGTTCTACCAATGTTAAACCAAGTTGTTCCTCCAACTTAATGATTTGCCCGCTTAATGTCGGTTGACTAACAAAACACGCCTGAGCCGCTTTACCAAAATGTCGGTATTTGGCTATGGCATCTAAATACTCTAAATCACGCAACTTAACCATAGAAACAACCTATTAATATAAGATATTTAATTAACTTATCTGATAATATCAGTTAGCTTTTTACCATTGCAAATAGCAGGTATTGTAAAATTTCAGTTATAGTTAAACTAATAATTGAAAATTCGTTTAAATCGCTTTAAGCTAAAACCAAAGTGGTCAGACCTCTGTATAAGGAATATTTGTGGAATTATTAACTTGGTGGCTTTGTGCTATCGCCTTGATTGGCTTTATGACGTATCAGCGATCTTCGCTGTCAACATTTACCCTTTCATTCACGGTACTTATGATATTAGGTACTTTTTTTGATGCCGTATCTTTCTTCGGCTGGCTAATATTCGCCATACTGGCATTGCCTGTTAATCTGCTGGAGTTTCGTAAAAAATATATTAGTCAACCTTTGCTGTCTGCATTTCAAAAAATCATGCCAGAAATGTCTAAAACTGAAAAAGAAGCGCTTGATGCAGGTACAACCTGGTTTGAAGCAGACTTGTTTCGCGGCGATCCTGACTGGCAAAAACTACACAATTACCCGCAGCCACGACTAAGTGCAGAAGAAAAAGCCTTTTTAGATGGTCCAGTCGAAGAGGTTTGTCGTATGGTGGATGACTGGCATACCACGCATGACCGAGCAGATATGTCGCCAGAAGTGTGGCAATATCTAAAAGATAACAAGTTTTTTGCGATGATCATTAAGAAGCAATATGGCGGTCTAGAATTTAGTGCCTTTGCCCAATCACGCGTCCTACAAAAGTTATCCGGCGTCAGCACAGTGCTCGCCAGTACAGTGGGTGTGCCTAATTCATTAGGCCCAGGCGAATTATTGCAACATTATGGTACCAAAGAGCAACAAGATCATTATCTGCCACGGTTAGCCAAAGGTGAAGAAATCCCCTGCTTTGCCCTAACTAGCCCAGAAGCGGGCTCAGATGCCGGTGCTATTCCTGATTTTGGTGTCGTTTGTCAAGGCACTTTTAATGGTGAAGAAGTACTGGGGATGAAACTAACCTGGAACAAACGCTATATAACCTTAGCACCAATTGCGACTGTATTAGGTCTGGCATTTAAACTGACTGACCCTGATGGCCTGTTAGGTGAAATCCCTGATTTAGGCATCACCTGTGCCTTGATCCCAACCGATACCGAAGGTGTTATCACCGGCCGCCGACATTTCCCGTTAAACGTACCATTTCAAAATGGCCCAACCCAAGGCAATGAAGTCTTTGTTCCATTAGATTATATTATTGGCGGCCCCAAAATGGCGGGGCAAGGCTGGCGTATGTTGGTTGAATGCCTATCGGTTGGACGCGCAATCACCCTACCATCTAATAGTGCCGGTGGTATCAAATCTATTGCATTGGCAACGGGCGCATACAGTCGTATTCGTCGCCAGTTCAAATTACCTATTGGTAAAATGGAAGGCATTGAAGAAGCACTAGCACGTATTGGCGGTAATGCTTATTTAATGGACTCTGTCACTACTTTGTCAACAGGGGCGATTGATCTGGGTGAAAAACCTTCTGTTGTTTCAGCAATTTCAAAATACCATTTAACAGAGAAAATGCGCCAATGCGTCACTGATGCCATGGATATTCATGGTGGTAAAGGCATCTGCATGGGACCGAATAATTATCTCGCCCGTGGATATCAGGGAGCCCCCGTTGCAATCACGGTAGAAGGTGCAAACATTTTAACCCGTAGCATGATCATTTACGGTCAGGGCGCGATTCGTTGTCATCCGTATGTGTTAGCAGAACTTGAAGCGGCAAACACGCCAGATGTTATCAAAGCGCTAAATGATTTTGATCATGCGTTATTTGGCCATATTGGCTTTACCATCAGCAATATCGTTCGCAGTAAATGGATGTCATGGACGGGAGCTCGTTTTGTTGGTGCACCATTTAATGATCAGACTAAGCGCTATTACCAGTTACTTACTCGTTTTAGTGCTAACCTAGCAATGCTGTCAGATATCGCAATGCTAACCCTAGGTGGCGATTTAAAACGAAAAGAACGTATTTCTGCACGTTTAGGCGATATCCTTAGTCATTTATATTTAGCCAGTGCAACATTAAAACGCTACAACGATGAAGGCCGCCAAGAGAGCGATTTACCTTTAGTTAGCTGGGCGGTTGAAGACTCTTTATATCAAATACAGCAAGCAATAGATGAATTATTAGGTAATTTCCCTAATAAAGCAGTTGCGTTGATATTACGGGCGGTAATTTTCCCATTAGGTACTTGGTTAACAAGACCTTCCGATGTTACTGACCACCAGGTTGCCCGTTTATTACAAACTCCGAATGAAGCAAGAACACGTTTAGGTAAAGGTCAGTATCTCACCGATGATGGCAAAAACTTGCTGGGCCAACTAGAAACTACCTTAGCAAACATCCTTTTATGTGAACCTTTATTTGATAAGGTTTGTCAGGCGATTGGAGAAAAACTTCCATTTTATCAATTAGATAAAGTCGCAGAAAAAGGACTGGCAGCCAAGGTACTGACTGAGGAAGAAGCACAGTTACTCAAAACCACCGAACAACTTCGACTGGTAGCGATTAATGTTGATGACTTTGATCATAGTGAGCTGATCTCGGCAAAATTTGCTCAAACACAATCTAGCTAAACTCAGACTATTCAGATGTAAAAAAGCAAGCATAATCGCTTGCTTTTTTTATAGCTAGAATAGATATCATCAGTAATATCAACAACTCAGCGTACAGTTGTAACAAATAAAGCATTACCAAATAACAATGAAAACAAGTAAAATATTCTAATGAATTTTTTTAAGATCTCGCTATTCATCTATGTTGTCTGTGTTACCTGCTTTTATTTTAATGCCGATCTCTTTTACGTTATTTTGCCTTAATCTGGTATTTTGTGGCTCATTAATCTTTATCGGTGGCTTACTAAAATACTTGCTACCTTTTTCATTATTTCACCAATTATTATATCGCCCTATGCATGCTATTTATCGGTTATGGGCACTAAATAACTACCTGATCATGAGCTTGTTTAACAACATCAAGTGGACGATTAAAGGAGATGAGAATTTAAATAAGGAATCATGGTATTTATTGATTGCTAATCATCAAAGCTGGCTCGACATTTTTGTGTTATCTCATTTTACCCGAACACGCACACCCGAGCCCAAATACTTTTTAAAAGAATCCTTAAAAAAAGTACCTTTTATCGGTATGGGCTGCTGGGCGCTCGATATGCCATTTATGAAACGTTACAGTAAATCATTTTTAAAGAAAAACCCTCATTTGATCGGCACAGATTTAGAAACAACGAAAAAAAGTTGTGAAAAATATAGAAACAAGCCGACGACTATTATCAATTTTGTTGAAGGCACCCGCTTTACTGAGCAAAAGCATCAAGCGCAAAATAGTTCGTTCGAGCACCTATTAATACCCAAAGCTGGTGGTATCGCTTTTACCTTAGCTACGATGGGTGAACAATTTGATAAAATTCTTAATATCACCTTAGTCTATCCGCAAAACCCCGGGCATATCATGAAAGACATGCTTAAAGGACGATTAAAGGAGGTGATCATAGATATCGAACAAATCGACGATCTGAGCGAACTTAGAGGAAATTACATAGAAGATATAAATTACAAGCGTGATTTTCATCGTTGGCTAACCACCACATGGCAACGAAATGATACAAAAATAGCTCAGTATAATGCGAAATAAATAGTGCCAAAGCGCAGACATCATTGAAAACTCCCGATAGTTACGTTAATTTAGCGTTAACTAATAGTTAACTTATTTTAAAAATGACAGTCGTTGCCTCTCCTCGCCCTGTTCGACGCCGAACTAAAGGTGAACAAACTCGAAACCAAATCTTACACGCCGCCATTGAAGTATTAGCAACCCAAGGGATCAAAGCAACAACCCACAGGGCCATAGCTAATCACGCACAGCTGCAGCTATCGTTAACCACCTACTACTTTAAGGATATTCAAGAGCTGATTCATCAAGCATTTATTCTTAATTGTGCTCAAATCACGACCAGAGCTAACACCGCTTGGTTACCAGCATTTGAGATGCTAGCAAAATATAAAAAAGCACAACTAAAAAAACTAGCGATACGTGCTGAACTTGCTGAATTATTAACAACCATGGCAACACAATACCTGATTGATAATATTCAAAATAATGCCGTTGAATTAGCAGTAAAACGTTTATTATTCACCGAAATTCAAAGTAGCCCCCAATTAAGGGAGCTTGCTAACTCGCACCGAGACGCACTATTAGCCCCCTGTATACAGCTTTGCCATTACTTTAATCAGGAGACGGCTGATATTGATGCCGATATCATGCTGACCCTATTTAGCCAGATAGAATATCGAAATATTGTTATTCCACAGCAAGATGTCGATAATAGCGCCATCTATGCCATGGTAAAACGTCTGATCTATTGGCTTTTGCAAGTCAAACAATAGCGCTTCAGTTTCTAAATCAAAGTGTTAATAGCTAAAAACTTGTTTTGTACAAAAGTTCGAATTAAGGTAGATTAAGTCATCCGACCAATGAATAATAATAAGGACGCTTTGTGAACTTTGAACAACAGGTGAACGGGCATAGATGCTATTTCAATAGCCAGGTACCCCATGATCTCAAATGGCGTAAGCAACAGTTACTGCAAATTAAAAAACTGGTTGAAGAAAATGAACAAGCTTGCCTAGATGCTCTTGAACAAGATTTAGGAAAACCAGCAGTTGAAGCTTGGATCACCGAAGTCTCTTACATATCAGGCGACGTTGATCACGTCGTCAAGCGCATAGATAAATGGGCAAAAAAGCGTAAAGTACGTACGCCTATTGTCGCTCAACCAGGACGTTCTTATATCCAACCTGAACCGCAAGGAACCGTATTAATTATAGGTGCCTGGAATTATCCTCTGCAACTAGTGTTAGCACCATTAGTCGCCGTTATCTCTGCCGGTAACTGTGCGATCTTAAAGCCATCAGAACTAGCACCAGCGACCTCTGCATTGTTAGCGAAACTTGTTCCACAATATTTAGATACCAGTGCATTTTCGGTCGTTGAAGGTGGAGTTGAAGAAACCACTAAACTGCTAGCACAACCATTCGATCATATTATGTATACTGGTAATGGTCAGGTTGGACGTATCGTTATGACAGCCGCAGCAAAACACTTAACACCAGTCACATTAGAATTAGGTGGAAAAAGCCCGGTATATATAGATCAAAGTGCTGATCTGGAGATTACTGCCCAACGCCTCGCCTGGGGTAAATGGATGAATGCCGGCCAAACCTGTATTGCACCGGATTACATTCTTACGGATAAAAGCTTGATCCCACCACTTGTCACTGCCCTGAAAAAACAAATCAAACAAATGTTTGGTGAAGATATAAAAGCTAGCCCTTCTTATGGCAGAATCGTCAATCAACGTCATACAAAGCGGATTGCCTCTTACTTAAGTAGTGGTGAAATTGCCTTTGGTGGCACCACAGATATTGACGCTAAATATATCGAACCTACATTGATAATCGATCCTGCTTTGGATAGCCCATTAATGACAGATGAAATTTTTGGTCCCATTCTACCTATCATTAGTATTGAAAGTTTCGCGCAGGCCAAACAATTTATTAAAGAACGAGATAAACCGCTGTCTTCATATATATTTACCAAAGATAAAGCGCAAACTGATAATTGGATAAGTGAAATTAGCTCAGGAAATCAATGTGTCAATGATGTCATTATGTTCAATGCCGTGCCTGATTTACCATTCGGCGGCGTTGGCCCCAGTGGCATAGGACAATACAGTGGTAAAGCAGGTTTTGATAACTTCAGTCATTTAAAGTCTGTATTAACTCGACCTTTTCTCAAAGACTTACCAGTACGTTTTGCACCTTATACGCAGTTGAAATTTAAGTTGTTACGTTTGATCCGCCACTTATAAACGGTCGAAGCTTAGTTCTGATTTTAGAAATAAAAAAAGCTGCAAGTTGCAGCTTTTTTATTAACTTAATTTTTTAGCTCTATTTAAGAGTTAAAGAAAAGATAACAATTCTTCATCTAATTGCATCAGTGATTTAGGATCTGCCATCATAGTCGCAGCATGAGATTTAGTTCTTGGCAAGATACGTTCAAAATAAAACTCTGCAGTCTTAATTTTAGCTCGATAAAAATCTCTATTCTCAACGCCTGAGGCTAGTTTTTCATATGCCGCCTGCGCCATTTTCGCCCAGAAATAAGCCATAGTGATATAACCTGAATACATCAAATAATCCACCGAGGCAGAACCAACAAAGTCTCTGTCCTTTTTCGCTTTCAGCGCTAAACGTAAGGTATATTGTTGCCAGTTGGCTGCCGCTTTACTTAATGGCCAGATAAATTTATTCATTTGGCGTTTATGTGGATTACCGGAAATCATACTCTTGTCTTTACAGAAACCTAAAATTTCCATAGTAAAGCTTTTCAACGACTTACCCCGGCTTAATAAAATTTTACGGCCAAGTAAATCTAACGCCTGAATACCGGTAGTCCCCTCATACAAGGTAGCAATCCGGGTATCACGAACAATTTGCTCCATGCCCCACTCTTTTATGAAACCGTGACCACCGAACACCTGAACCCCGAGGTTCGCACTTTCTAAGCCTACTTCGGTTAAAAACGCTTTTAAAATGGGTGTGATAAAGCCTAAACGATAATCCGCACGCTTACGCTCCTTTTCATCCTTAGAATTTTCAATCACATCCACCAATTGAGATGCATAGTAAATCATCGCTCGCCCACCTTCACTAAAGGCTTTTTGCGTTAACAACATCTTTCTAACATCAGGATGAACAATAATAGGATCAGCAACTTTTTCTGGCTGTTGTGCACCTTTTAAAGAGCGCATAGATAAACGCTCTTTCGCATATATCAGTGCATTTTGATAAGAAAGTTCTGACGCACAGACTCCTTGCAACGCGGTACCAACACGTGCGGTATTCATAAAGGTAAACATGCATTCTAGGCCTTTATTTTCTGGACCTATTAATACCCCTTTAGCTTTATCAAAGTTAAGCACCGCAGTCACCGATGCCTTGATCCCCATCTTATCTTCAATGGAACCACAGCTAACATTATTCTCACCAAGAATATTGCCCTGACTGTCAACATCCATCTTAGGCACGATAAATAAAGAAATACCTTTAGTCCCCTCTGGGGCATTCGGTAAACGGGCAAGTACAATATGAACGATGTTATCCGTCATATCGTGCTCACCTGCCGAAATGAATATCTTGGTACCTGTTATTGAATAACTGCCATCATCATTAGGTACCGCTTTGGTTTTCACCTGTCCTAAATCCGTTCCACATTGCGGCTCGGTTAAACACATAGTGCCGGTCCAAGTGCCTTCAATAAGCTTAGTGAGATATAATTGCTTTTGCTCTTCGCTGCCATGAACATCTAATGTGTTCATCGCACCATGGCTAAGACCTGGGTACATTGCCCAAGACCAGTTAGCTGTGCCCATCATTTCAGATTTGATCATACCAAGTGAAGAAGGTAACCCTTGACCACCGTATTCCAAATCATGGGACAATGCTGCCCAGCCCCCTTGCACATATTGCTGATAAGCTTCTTTAAAGCCTTTGGGTGTGGTGACCTGGCCGTTATCAAATTGACAACCTTCTTTATCGCCACTTTGATTTAATGGTAATAGTTCGTTTTCACTAAACTTGGCGCACTCCTGTATGATTGCATCAACAAGATCTGGAGTTGCCTCTTCAAACTCAGGATATTTTTCATAGTGCTTGTAATAATCCAAAACATCTTCAAATAAAAATTTAATATCGGCAATTGGCGCTTTGTATGTCAGCATAGCTACACTCCATAATGGTACGACCTGTTATAATAGCCCTAATACTATGAGAGTTTATCGGCAAAATCAACTGGTCTAACCACTTTATTTTATTACTAGATGCTCAATATTGTTTCATTCGTTACACTCGGCGCCATAATGCCCTAGAGATCATCCGCACTTTAGTTGGCAATTTCATCCGTTTTAAGTTAGTCGCAATAATCCCCTGAGTAAATCGCGTTTTCTTCGAGTAATCGATATTAACATCTACCACCACGGGATGTTGCTCAGTACTTAATTCAATCGCCTGAGCCAGTTTTTCTGCCACTTGGTCATTATTATCTATCCTCAAATAATGACAACCACTGGCTTGCGCTATCCCTTGAAACTTAATATCAGGCAGCACAGTGCAAGTTTTTTTATTATAAGGAGTCGATTGTGCCTGAGAGATTTGCGCCAGCTCACCATCATTAAAGATAATAAAAATTCCGCCAACAGATAAATGAGCCGCGGTAAAAAGCTCAGTTTGACTCATTAAAAATGCGCCATCCCCGATGATCCCAACCACCTGATGCGCTGGATTGGCAAGCTTAGCACCGATGACAGCAGGGATCGCATAGCCCATACAATTAAAATCTGTTGGACTGAAAAAATGCTTCGCTTGATAGCACGGCATTAATTCAGCAGTTAAAAATGTATGATTACCATCATCGGCAATCACAAAAGCATCATCCGCCAGTTGCGCCCTTAATTGCTGAAAAAAATGTGCTGGATTAACCCGCTCTCCGCTGTGATGCGCTAACCAGCTATCAAGGTAAGCCTGTTTATCATCAGCAATACTTTGCCTGATAGCATCACCACGTTTTGCTTTAATGGTCTGTTCAGTTAATGACGTTGCTAACTGAGCCAAAGCAAATGTTGCATCTGCTTCAATGGTAACTTTAGCCGGATAATTAGCATTAAACACCTGGGGATTAATATCAATATGGATCAAGTTTTCCGGCACAGTGACACCAAAACTTCCCGTCGCAATCTCTGCAAAACGAGTCCCGACAGCGAGCAAACAATCACATGCTTTAAACGCATTAGTGGCAGCGGGCACCGCAGCTGGTCCAAACCCCATTCCGGTATGCAGCGGATGTTTAGCACTGAAAGCACTTAAGCCTTGTAAGGTAGTTGCCACCGGCGCATCGAGCAACTCAGCAATCGCCGCAGTACTTTCCGTCGCCTGAACCGCTCCCCAACCAACAAAAATAGCTGGATTTGTTGCCTGAGCTAATAACTGTGCCGCCTCAGTAATCGCCTGTTTTGCCATATGAGTTAACGAAACTGGTTCAGGTCTATAAATGGGTAAGTCGTCCACTTCCCCTTTATCCAGTTGTAAATTAACCGGAATTTCAACAAAAACGGGACCTGGCTCACCTTCATTTGCCACTCGATAAGCTTCAAAAATGGTACTAACCACGTCCTGATGCGACGTTACTTTAAAGGTTTTCTTAGTGATAGGTTCAAGCATCTTATGCTGATCCATATCATGTAACTGGTATTGAAACTGTGAATCTGTTCTTACCCCGCCACTGATCACTAGCATAGGAATACCATCTAAAAATGCTTCGCCTATGCCACTGGCCGCATGTGTTGCCCCTGCAGCCGGCACAATTACTAACGTGCCAATATTATCACTGCTGCGACTAACTGCATCAGCCATAAAGGCGCCATAGCCTTCATGCGTTACTAGCACCGGATTAATTAACGGTGACTTTTCCAGCTCATCATAAATTTCAGTGTTATGAACTCCAGGGATACCAAAGGTAAACTTAATCTCAAGTTGTTCAAGTGCATAGCGCACTAACCAGGCTGCTGTTTTCTTCATATTATGACTCTCACACTGTTACCTTATTTTTATTATCTCGCTGAAGTTATCGCCTTTGCAGCATTACGCGCAGTCAATATACAGCCAGCTAAAAATGTGCCTTCTAATGATTTCTCTCCATTAGCACCACCACCACCAAATCCAGCGGCTTCCCCAATACAGTAAAGTCCCTGCATCACATTACCTGCTTGATCTAGTACTTGACTGTTTAAATTAGTTTGAATTCCGCCAAGACTTTTACGGGCGATAAGTTGTACGCGAATGGCGATCAATGGATTCTTTTGTGGATTTTTGCCAATCGGTGCTGGAGTACAAGTTCTTAATCTATCAGGGCGCCATTGCCTGGCATGACGAATACGGCGTACCTGATCATCATTCTCTATGCTAGCGCCATTAGCAAACTGTTGATCATACCCCTTAATAACTTTAGTTAACTCATCACTATTAACAAAATTATCACCCGTTAACTGATTCATTTGCTGAACTAACCCGTCAATCGAATCCGCACAGATCACATCTTCACTTTCTTCTAATAATTGCCGCACCAAACGCTTATTGCCAAATAAAATTTCAGCTATAAACTGCCATAGCTTTTTATCTCGAATTGATGGGTTATGTGCTGAGCCTGAAACTGCCAGTTCCTTTTTGGCTATCTGCCAGTTTAGAATTTGCCAGGTCCATGGCTTTTGCTGCTTGGCAACTTGCTGACATAACTCATGAGTATCAAAACCTGTCACTAACGGCGTAGGACCAATACGTTGCCCTCGGTGATTTAACCATAACGCGGATTTACAAGGGATCAAACTGAGTCCATGATGTTCAAATTCCGCCTGTGGATGACGTATACCTGCGGCATAATTCCACATTTTGTCAACATGAGTCAGTTTAGCTCCCTGAGCTGCTAACTGCTGATGGAGTTTGCCATCTGAAATAGGATTCGCGCCATTAAGCATATTAGCATTGGGATTATTAAACCCTGAAAGCCAGTTTTTCTTTGCATTTTCCAGCGCACCATTAACCCCGCCACAAGCAATAACAACATTAGCAGCGTTAACGACAAGCTTCTGGTTGGTTTGCTCATTGATTATCGACAAACAATGAAACTCTTGCCCTTGTGCAAATGCCGTCGCCTTATGCTGAGACAAGATAGTCAATTGCCGATTGGCCAGATAAGGTGTTAACTGTTCAATAACTGTTTCCACTAACTGCCAGCCAGTCCCCCAAACCACATGATAACGAGGCAAGGAATTACCCGGTGTATAAAGACCACGCTCGACCCAGTTAACCGCAGGTAAAAACTTGAGCCCCAATTTATCTAACCAAAGATAAACTTTATCAAAACAATGTTCTGCATATTCCTTTGCCCAGGCCTTAGGCCAATAATCATGTTCAGAAAAATTAGCAAAACTGTACCAGTCCGCTAACAATTTATCGCTAGAATCGGGAATTTTCATCCGCCGTTGCTGCTTAGTGCCGCAAAGTGCCATACCGCCAAAAGCCCAGCGCGCTAGGCCTCCAAGCCGTTCAGCTTTATCACGGTCAACAATAATCACCTGTTCGCCTTGTGCTAATAACTCCAAAGCACAAACTAAACCGGCAATTCCTCCGCCGGCAATAGCTGTATCACAATGCAAATTTTCTACTTGTTTCATTAACGCACCTGCTGATAGCATCAACTCTACTTTAGTTTGCTCCAGTATGGTTTGCTTGAATATAGTAAAAATTACCTAACGTAACTTACATGGTTAACATGACAATGAAACATTTATCTGCTGAGCATTTTATCAGCCAGCTTTATAAAGAAGCCCCGAATATTGCACTCGATCAATTTTCCAGCTGGGCACTCGAGCAGTTACGCCAGGTGATCCATTTTGATGGTGCAATTTGGGGAACCGGTCATATATCAACCAAAACTTTCCACACCCAATATTCACTTGATGTTTCCGGCGAGATATTTGAGCAATTATTAAAATATCTCGATATAAATCCCATTTTCAGTGAATTAACTGAAAACCAGGGACAAGCAGTGAATATGAGTGATGTAATAGAGGATAGTGATTTTTATCAATCAGAACTCTATCTCAAATGTTTTAACCCTTATGGTATTGAACGTATCCTTAGCTCGATTCATTCAGATGAACGTAGTGGTATTTTTACCTTGCTAACCTTATATCGCTTTAACCGTGAAGATTGTTTTAGTGAACAAGAACAACAATTACAGAACAGGCTGCTTTATCATTTACTCAGCAGTGCTTCCCATCGCTTGTTCATGGAATTAACTGACTATAACCCGCAACGACAACTAGAAAATCGCAGCGCCTTATGTGATGCTAAAGGGATATATCATAGTGTGACGCAAAAATTTCTCGATATCATTGAGCAGTACTTTCCAGCGCCAAAACTACAAAAATTTCCATTCGACTTTTTATCTCATTCAACCAGCTTTAGTTACAATAATTTGCTATTTGAAGTGCTGCCTTATGGTGAATTATACAAGATATCGGTACGGGTAAAAAATCAATTAGATCAGCTTACTAACAGAGAAAAACAAGTAGTAGATAAGATATGTCAGGGAGGAACATTTAAACAAGTCGCTAGGCAACTTGAACTGTCACCATCAACCGTTTCAAATCACCTCTACCGCATTTATTTAAAACTCGGTATTAATACCCGCAGTGAATTGATCACTCTAGTCAACACCAGTCAAAATAAATAACCACGGCTTGAGATAAAAGATAAATATCAGAATTAATACAATGAGATGATTAAACAGAATACTAAGAATTTTAAACTAAGAAGAGATGAAGGAAAAATGTGGCGGAGTGGACGGGACTCGAACCCGCGACCCCCGGCGTGACAGGCCGGTATTCTAACCAACTGAACTACCACTCCGCGATATTTTTCTTAAGCGCATTTCCAATAAGTCATTTGAAATAGTGGCGGAGTGGACGGGACTCGAACCCGCGACCCCCGGCGTGACAGGCCGGTATTCTAACCAACTGAACTACCACTCCGCAGTATTTCAAACTTCAACTTGTCTAAGGTTATATCTAGTGGCGGAGTGGACGGGACTCGAACCCGCGACCCCCGGCGTGACAGGCCGGTATTCTAACCAACTGAACTACCACTCCGCAGAAGATATAATGCAATAATTAATTTGGCGGAGTGGACGGGACTCGAACCCGCGACCCCCGGCGTGACAGGCCGGTATTCTAACCAACTGAACTACCACTCCGCGCCTTAATTACTGCGTTCAACAACAAGTCGTTGAATGCGGCGGGAATAATACGGTTAACAATCGAATGCGTCAACCACTTTTTTACGATCAATTAACTATATGGACAATTGATGAGCAATAAGTCGAAAAACATAGCAAATCAGGTAAAAATTATCCTTTATTAGCGAGCTTCTTTTTACGCAAATAGAAAAATACACCAATACCTAACAAGATAATAATACCATTTGCGACGCCAATAATGATCCAGGTTCGTTGTTCTCTAGCCTTGACTTGAGCTTCTTGTTCAGCTTTTGCCTGTGCTATTTGCATTTCAAATTGCGCTTTTTCTTCAGCAATCTTTTCTGCCATTTCTCGTGCAGCTGCCTCAGCAGAGCTTTCCGAGGATTCACCATCTAAGGTTGGCACTAATGGCCCATCAGGGCGTTCAACGTTAAAACTAAAGTCAGGTACGACTAAACGAAACTCCCGACCGTTTATCGTTGTCCCAAAGGCATTTAAACTAACGCGGTGTAAACCGGGTTCAGAATAATCAATCATTTTAATTCGCTGTTTCCCGGAACCATCCATAATAGCAAAGGGTTCACTTTGTCGATCCGGGAAAATAACTTTGCCCTGAAAAATTAAACTATTAACATCGACATAAGTGTCATCAATATTAAGGGTTAAAGTATGGCCTTGTTCAGGGCTTAAAGAAGTTTCAATTGAAAGAGTTATTGGATTCGGCCTGACAATGACGGGCTTTTGTCTTAATTCCCGCGTTGCCATGGGCATTTTTACCCTATAAATAGGTAGCCACTCACCAGCAGAAAAGTCCAGTGTAAATTCACCGGTAAAAAGACTGTCTCTGGCATACTCATCTAATTCGTAGCCATCATCACGAAACGTACCAAGCTCAATAGGTTCAGCACCAAAATTATCATACGCTGAGTTATTAGTACTATAAAATGCAATTTCGAGCTCAATGACATCATTAAATAGCGGATCATCAATAACCTTATCGCTATTATAAATTTGCGCTTCAACCTTAAGCGTTTCTCCCGATAACAAGATCTCAGCCAAAGGTTCAACTTCCAGCCTCACATCAGTCACTAACATGATCTTACTATTAGGCAAAATATCGCCAATCGCCTGCCAAGGACCAGGCATAGGCTTCTTGATTTGGATCATGTCAAAGGTTTGATCGTCATACCACTGCACTTTATCTTGGGGGATCGTATTAATTTTATACTTGCTGCCATCAGGGCGGACTAAAATAATCGGTGGTGTGCCGCGTCTACGATAAAATAACAACGTCACTTCTTCTAATTGCGCATCAATATGAAAGCGATTATCAAAATATGGGATTTGGTTAGTAATATCATCCTGTTCGTAATATTTAATTTCGGGCGTTTCACTAAAGGTAAATCCCTTAGTAGTAAATGATAATAAATATACAACAATCAAAGATACTATCAGGCTCAATTTGGCCATATAGGCTCGCTCCCTTTTTCTGCAACTATAGCTAGTCTTTCTTTATGTGCTAGCTCTTCATCGGCAGTTGCATGGATAATCTTTAATTTTTGCCGTGACGAAGATAGCCTTCTGATGGCATTCACATCTTCACCGTCTTTAGTACCATCTCCCACCATTAAATTTAACGCGGCTTGTTTACGTGTCATTTCCACGTAAACAAAGGCTAATAACTGGGCATCGATCAAAGCCCCGTGATAGGTGCGGTCAATTAATTTATCTACTTTATAAAAACGCGCTAAATAGTCCAACGTTTTTGGCGAGCCAAACTCGTCTTTCGATACCTTTAACGTATCCGTAACCGTACAGATATCTTCAGTTTTTGGTAGCCCCATATTGGCAAGCATAAACTCATGGTCCATAAAGCCAACGTCAAACTTCGCGTTATGGATAACTAACTCTGCACCTTTAATAAAATCGATAAATTCTTGTGCTATCTCTTCAAATTTAGGTTTATCACGCAAAAAATCGTCGGTTAAGCCGTGGACATCAATAACTTCCTGCTCCATCACCATTTGCATGCCATTTTGCATCGGTTTGATGTAAACGTGATAGTTACGACCAGTTAACTGGCGGTTGATCATTTCCACGCAACCAATTTCAACAATACGATGCCCTTCTCTCGGGTTAATCCCTGTGGTTTCCGTATCGAGAATGATCAAACGCTGTTCTTTATTATTTTTGCTATTTTTTGTATCTAACATAAAACCCTATTACTTACTTTTCAGGAAGCTGTTGTGGAAACTCTTCAATATTTAATTTTACCCGTTTACTGTAAAATAAAAACAAGCAAAACAATAACCCGATGATGGCATTAACGACTACCCACCAAAGGGCCACTTGTGATAAATAAATAAAGCCTAGTAAATTAACGACAAAATCAAATGCTAACGCGGCGAGTAAAATAACACGTAATTTTTGCCAACTTCGGCGCACCCAAGTACGGGCGTCCGGCCGCCGTAAACTTAAAACAGCGACTACATACAAGCCTACAGCACCAGATATCAGGCTCAAATAAAACAATGTTGGATCAGGATAAACCCACTGAATAATGCTGACCCTATCCTTCATATTGGTTACTGACATTAGCCAGACAAAATACCCGCGTAAGACAAAGATCAATAATAAATAAATACCTTTTGATATTTTTACGCAATCAAAATTATCAAAATCAGCCGGGGTGTAATTGGCATATCTATGACTCATAACAATTAACTACGTGCTTTACGCTCTGTCGCCAGCAGTTCCTGACCAAAGGTTATCGCCCTAACCGCTTTCGATTTAAACTCTCGAATAAACAAGGTATAAACGACAAACAAACTCGCCAGGATAAATAATAACGGATGAAAGAACCAACAAATCGCAGCCATAGAAAAATAATAAGAGCGTAGACCATAGTTATATGAATGAGCTGCCTGATCTTGTACCACCGCCATTTGTTTAGCGTAATTTTTTAAATTGTCATTTTTATCCACTTCCCCTAATGGCGCTGCACCTATCATAACATTTAAAAAACCATACTGACGCATTGACCAAGTAAACTGAAAAAATGCTAAAACAAAAATAGATGCCAGCACGCCCAACTTAAGTTGAATAAGCGCGTGATTAGGCGTTTCAGCATAAGGAATAGATGCAATCACCGCTTCCAGTTTTTCTACCTGAGCAAATAAAGTTAGCACACCTGCCAGTACCAGTAAGGTAGAAGAAGCGAAAAACGCAATATTTCGTTCTAAATTAGCCAATAAAGCCGCTTCACCTACTTTTATTTCACGACTCATCACTTCAAACATCCAATGAATACGATGTTGATGCAAGCAACGGGCAATACAGTTAGTAGTTTTCGCTTTACGACGAGCAAATGCGGTATACCCCATCCAAGAAATAAGAAAACAGGCTAACGCGATAATATCTAACAAGGAAAATGACATAATCCACTGTAACAGCTAATTAAACGTTTACTAATTATGCCGAAATCATTGGTAAAATTCGACCTTTAAATAGTCTAATTAAACTGACCAGCAGATATGTTAAAAATAACAAATAATTAACAAAATCAGCACAGTATCGCCATTAAACCTATGAAAGATGCCAGTTATCGCTAATCTTTTGACTCCACAAGCTTAGTTCATAGAATGGCTGATTTAACGATTCAATTCACCAATAGCGGAGCATAAATGTTTGCAGTAAAAACAAAGTTTCTCGCGATACTTTCCACTATTTCATGCACTTTCCTGCTAACATCTTCTCCTTTAGCAGCGAAAACACCGAGTAAAGCAAACATTGAAATATCACGGATCTCAGGTGAAATTACCATAGATGCTCAGTTAGATGAACCACAATGGCAGCAAGCAACTAAGGTATTAGTCAATAATGTTACCCGCCCCTATGACAACATTACTAGCCCAGTTTATACCGAAGCACGTTTAATGGAAGACGGTGAAGTGTTTTATATTGCCTTTATTGCCAAGGACCCTAACCCGACACAAATCCGTGCATTTTTAAAAGACAGAGATAAATCGTGGGGCGACGATATTGTTGGGATAAAAATAGACACCTTTAACGATCAACGTAGCGCTTATCGCTTTCTCGTTAATCCGCTTGGCTCACAAATTGACGGTATAGAAAATGAAGTAACGAAAAAAGAAAGTGATTCCTGGGATGGCATTTGGGACAGTGCCGGCACGATTACCGATGACGGCTATATTGTTGAATTCGCCCTGCCATTGCGCATGCTTAATTTTACTGAAAAATCACAATTTCAAAATTGGGGCATCGAGCTGCTACGGATGTATCCTCGTGATGAAAGACTCAGACTTTCTAACATTTATTTAGATCGCAGTAATAACTGTGAAATATGTCAACTGCACACCGCCACAGGTTTTAGCGGTGCGAAACAGGGGGATAACTTAACCGTCACCCCGTCATTAGTTGTCGGCAAACACGAAGAAAAAGACAGTGACACTGAGCTTTGGCAAGAAAATAAAAATACCGAAGCCAGTTTAGATCTGCGCTGGGGGATCACGCCGGAGTTATTGTTAAACGCGACTATTAATCCTGACTTTTCAACCGTTGAAACTGATAATGCACAATTAAATATCAATAATAACTTTGCGCTACATTTTCAGGAAAAAAGGCCTTTCTTTCTCGATAATGCCGATTATTTTGATTCCAACTACAACTTAATTTACACCCGTAATATCAATGCACCTAATTATGGCGCTAAATTAACAGGTCGTAAAAATGCTCACTCTTTCGGCTTATTCGCAACAGATGATAGCACGACCAATATTCTGATCCCCGGCAACAGAGCTTCGGCAATAGCGGAAATTGAGGGAGAGTCAAAAGCAACGGCACTACGTTACCGTTATAATTATAATTCAGACATTACTCTGGGCTGGATCAGCACGTTACGTACTGCCTCTGACTATCATAATGCAGTACACGGCGTTGATGCACGTTTTCGCATTAACCAAGCGGATGTTTTTAAATTTCAATCTTTATACTCAAACACTCAGTACCCTGATAATTTAGCGGAGCAGTTTTGCGATAGTGAACTATTAGCCGATTGTCAATCACCACAAACAATACAATGCCAGTTTAGTGATTGTTATTATAATGAGCAGACGTTAAGAACATTAAACTCAGATGCCTTTAGCGGTAACGCCTTTAGAGCTGGTTTTTATCATAATGACAGCAACTGGTATTACCGAGCGACATATGATAGAAAAAATGCCGGTTTTCGCGGAGACTTAGGTTTTATTTCGCACATAGATCACCACAAATTTTCTATCGGTGGAGATAGAAAATGGTATGCCAAGCCGGGCAAATGGTGGAATCAGATTAAGGTTTATTCAGATTGGGACATCACCCATAACGATGATAACGAACTCATTGAAAAAGAGTTTGAAATCAATACTCAACTCAATGCTCTTTATAACGCTTACTTTCGCGTAGGCTACACTCATAGAGAGCTGGTGGGCAGCCGACTTGATCAATCATCATTAAAAATTGATGGTAACACCACACTGTTTACCGAAAATCAGTGGCAGTTAACCGCCAATATAAAACCTATATTAGGCTTAAGCCTCAATAGTCACTTTACTATTGGTGACGCGATAGATTACAGTAATAACCGTTTAGGTCAGCAACAACGACTCACACTATCAAGTAAGTGGAACGCCAATAAGCATATTGAATTAACAGTAAAACAGGTATTTAGACAACTAAATGCCGACAGCAACAATGTCTTTAATGCCCGTTTAACGGATGTTCGCGCTAATTATCAATTTAATGTTAACAGCTTTATTCGTCTAACACTGGTTTACAATAATACCTCCCGCAACCCAGACAATTACTTGTATAGTGATCCAGAAGATATCAGCAAGCACAGCAGAAGCCTTTCATCAGAATTATTATATGGCTATAAGCTAAACCCGCAAACGGTGTTTTATCTTGGCTATTCCGATTATAGCGATACCGAAGAAAACTTTCGTGACTTAGCACGTAATCAACGTAGTATGTTTATGAAGTTTAGTTATGCTTGGATGAAGTAATATATAAAAAGCAGTACTCGGTAAAAATAGAGTTACTTTAAGATGAAAAAGCTTAACATAGCGATTTTTCAAGCTTTTTTATCTCAATTCATATGAATAAATTGTAATCACTGCAAAAATTTGTAAAAATTTGCCCTCCCAAGAATATACTGTGCACCAGTGCAGATAACAATAATAAAATTGGAGCTGTCATGCAGTCAAAGAGTCGTTACTGCTCTCGGTTATTTTTTCCTGTATTTTTTTTACTATCGCTACTCCTGCTTTTAAATAAAGTACAAGCAAATAATAACGAAAATACTGTTAACATTCCCTATAGTCATTTATCTGCAACTATTGATGGCAACTTAGATGACCCCATCTGGCGGCAGGCAAGAACTATTTCACTCGATACTGTAAACTGGCCGTGGAATAACCAAGAAAGTCCCGTTACAACAACAGCAAAAATTATTGAAAATGGTGAATTTATTTTCATCAGTTTTTTGGCACATGATCCACACCCAGAACACATCAAAGCGTTTCTCGGGGACAGAGATAGCCGCTGGGACGATGATATCGTCGGCATCAAGCTAGATACCTATAATAATCGTCGGCTCAATTATGAGTTTTTTGTAAATCCGTTTGGCGTACAAATGGACAGTATCAAAAACGTGATGAAAGGCACAGCAAACGATTCCTGGAACGGTATTTGGGATTCGTTTGGTAAACTAACGAGCCAAGGATTTCAAGTCGAAATCGCACTGCCCTACCGCATGCTAAATTTTGACGATAGCAAACAAACTAAAACTTGGGCATTTGAGCTGGTCCGTTTGTATCCAAGAGATACTGCACTGCGCATCTCACATATCCCAATCGACAGAGACAATGATTGTTGGTTATGTCAAGCACCGGAAATATCAGGCTTTAGTAACGCTGAGACCGGTAAAAACCTAATGTTAACACCAACTTTAGTTGCCAACCGAAGCGAAGAAAGAGACATATATCAGCCGCAAAGCGATTGGCAGAGCGACAATGATCTAGATGCAGGTTTAGATTTACGCTGGGGCATCAATGCTAATACCTTACTCAATGTCACACTAAACCCAGATTTTTCTACCGTAGAAAGTGATGCGGGTCAGCTCAGTGTGAATAAAACCTATTCATTATTTTATGATGAAAAACGGCCCTTCTTTTTAGACAACGCCGACTACTTTGCCAGTCAATATGATCTGGTTTATACCCGCAATATTGCCGATCCAGATTATGGTGCAAAATTAACCGGCACGAAAAACAACCATAACTACGGCATGTTTATTACTAACGATACTGAAACTAATTTTATTGTTCCCGGTAATACCGGCTCAGAGATCGCATCATTAAACAAAAAAAGTCATTCGGCCGCGTTTAAATATCGCTATGATTTCAATGACGACTTTTCCATCGGCGCTATCAGTACCTTAAGAACAGCCGATAGTTATCACAACTATCTACTTGGTGTTGATTCGAAATATAGAATCGATGAATCAAACACTGTCTCGGGGCAGGTACTTAACTCAGCAACACAATACCCGGATGATTTATTTCGTGATTTTTGCTTTAGCGACAATGCCGCTGACTGCACTAACAAAACAGCCACTAGCTGCACATTCGGTAACTGCTCTTATTCTGAGCAAGTACATCGAACCCAACAACAGGGTGAATTTACCGGCAGTGCACTTAAAGCCAATTACGAGCATAAATCTGAAGATTGGCACTTAGTCGCAGAGCATCAGCGAATCAACAAAAACTTTCGCGCAGATTTAGGCTACATGCCAAAAGTCGATTACCGCTCTGAGCGGATATTAGTTGATCGATTATTTTACGGGCAACCGGAATCTCTGTGGTCTGAAATGAAAATATCTGGCCAATGGCAGATTAATCATAACCAAAAAGGCGAGCTGCTAGAGAGATCACTGCATTCTAGTTTTTCCATTGATGGCCCAATGCAATCAAATTTTGAAGCAAGCTTTGATTATGCAAGTAAGGTAGGTTTACGCCACAATGAATCTAGCCTGGCAATCGATAATAACACCAGCCTATTTAATGAAAAATTACTCACTTTATATGGCGGTGCACAATTAACCAATGCTGTTTTTGCGGAAGCCGAGCTTAAATTCGGCGACAAAATAGATTATCGCAATAATCGTCTTGGTGATTATCGAGAGCTTTTTTCTGGCATTTCTTACAATATCAACCGCCATTTACAAGCTGATATATATTATACCGACAGTGAGTTAACGGCCGATGGCGCTAATGTTTATCAAGCTAAATTAACTGAACTTAGAGTCTCTTATCAATTTGATGTTCATAGCTATTTAAAGCTCAACCTGGTTTACAGCGACGTCGACATTAATACCGCTAACTATCCATACGCTGAGGTGTCAAATACAAACAAAAACCTATCAAGCCAGCTAATATACGCCTATAAGTTAAACCCACAAACCGTGTTTTATCTTGGTTATTCGGATAATAGTTATCAGGACGACTACCTAAACAGCTTGGAACGCGATCAACGCACCTTTTTTACTAAAGTCAGCTATGCTTGGATGCCTTAACCCCTAGCGCAAATAAACCGATATTAAGCAGTGAATTGCATTAGTGCGCTTCACTGCTATTCAGCTTTTTTAAATCGATCACCACCGTTGATGAAATTTTATCGTGAATTGCCTGACGATTAGGATCCCAGTATATTTGTATAAAACCTAATAACCCTGTTGCCAGCCCTGCTCCATAGCCACCATAGCGACCAAAGCTATCCCATACCGACAACGGCGTGCCATCAAGCTGGATCACTTTAATTTGCATTAAACGCTTGCCTGGTGTCTGACCATGCCAAATTGCAGTGAGCACACTAAAATAAAATGCAGCCCAGCCAAAACTTAAACCTAAATCATTAATTAAGCCTTTGAGCCATTCTACCCCTTTATAAATCATCTCGCTGTTACTATGTGGAGCATTGGTTCGCTCACGCTTTTCAAGCTCTTTTAACGGTGCTGAACTTTGCTCAATCACAGGTTTAGCCATTTCCGATATTTCAGCTGACGCGCTATCTGTATACTGCTCAATGAACTCAGGTAACGTTGACAACAACAGCACTAATAACATCATTGCACCAAAATAACGTAATAAACGCCGACGAAAATTACGCTTTTTACCTTGCTGTTGAGCCCTTTTTTTGCTGCCTAAGCGAAAAAATGTCATTGCGACAACAAATGCCAATAGCTCACCTGGCGTTTCTGCTAATAAGGCGATCAAGATAAAATCTATCAGTAACGCCAGCCCACGTTTCCATGGAACGGCCAATGGTAAACCAAATAACGATTTGTCTATTTCAAAAGCAAACGGTGTTAAGATTTTTTTAGTTTCTTCTGCATCGAGCGGACTCGCTCCTTGCGCTTCTTCAACGGCAATTATTTGCTTTTTATCAACCACAACTTATCCTTAATTCAACAACTGACGATAATAGCGTCAACATTTAGGTGATTATGCAGCAACATGCTACTTATTACTTTTTGAAATATAAGATATAACTAATCGGAACTTCTGTTTATAGA
Source organism: Thalassotalea insulae (assembly GCF_030161395.1). Taxonomy (NCBI): domain Bacteria; kingdom Pseudomonadati; phylum Pseudomonadota; class Gammaproteobacteria; order Alteromonadales; family Colwelliaceae; genus Thalassotalea; species Thalassotalea insulae. Next base: position 3,842,248 of record NZ_BSST01000001.1, on the reverse strand, counting down.
AATAACAATTACTATTATTACTATATCGTGAGAATGGTAATGTTTAAACGTTAGTTCAACACGAATTTTAGCTAATTAATTATCAAAGGATTTGCAGATGTCAAATATTTTTGAAGATAACTCAACCTCAATTGGCAAAACGCCACTGGTAAAACTTAATCGTGTCACTGGCGGTAACGTTTACGCAAAAGTTGAAGCAAGAAACCCAAGTTTTAGTGTTAAGTGCCGTATTGGTGCCAATATGATCTGGGATGCAGAAAAGCGCGGTGTACTTACTGCTGGCAAAGAAATCATCGAACCAACAAGTGGTAATACGGGTATCGCTTTAGCCTTTGTCGCAGCAGCACGCGGTTATGCCATTACCTTAACTATGCCAGCTACTATGAGTTTAGAGCGTCGTAAATTACTCGCAGCATTAGGTGCTAAATTAGAGCTTACCGACGGCGCGAAAGGCATGGGTGGGGCTATTGCAAAAGCTCAGGAAATTAAAGATTCAGATCCAGATAAATATGTTTTATTGGGTCAATTTGATAACCCAGCTAACCCAGAAATCCATGAAAAAACAACTGGCCCTGAAATTTGGCAAGATACCGATGGTAATATCGATATTTTTGTTGCCGGTGTTGGTACTGGCGGCACTATTACTGGTGTCAGTCGTTATCTTAAAAATACTCAAGGTAAAGATGTTTTATCGGTTGCGGTTGAACCAACGGACTCCCCTGTTATTTCACAAAAATTAGCAGGTGAAGAACTTAAACCGGGACCACATAAAATTCAAGGCATCGGCGCAGGCTTTATTCCTGGCAACTTAGATCTAGAAGTTATTGATGCAGTTGAACAAGTGTCAAATGATGACGCGATGGAAATGGCGCATCGATTAATGAAAGAAGAAGGGATCTTAGCCGGTATTTCTTCTGGTGCCGCCGTTGTTGCTGCTAAACGCTTAGCGGAAAAACCAGAGAATGAAGGTAAAAATATTGTCGTTATTTTACCAAGCTCAGCAGAGCGCTATTTATCCAGCGCGCTATTCACTGACAGCTTCTCGGACAAAGAACTCGTTCAGTAGCTCTTCATAACTACTTAAAAATAAGGCGCATGATGCGCCTTTTTTATTAATTAAAATCATGTATTATGTGGCTATTAGTCGTTAGTTAATACATCAAGATGAAATACTTTATATATTTAATATTTCCATTGTTATTTTTGCTCAGTGCTTGCGGAGATCAAGAAGAGCAAATCAAAGAAATCGATAACCCTGAAAAAGTCGCCATTGCGTTTTTCAATGCCCTGTATAATGAAAAAAACCTAGAAAAAGCAGCATCCGTCTGTAGCCCAAAACTTTCACGGATCATTATGCATTATAAATCGCCGAAAGCTGTGGCAAGACACATTTTTAATATGTCTTATGATAAAGTGATGGTAGAGCCTGATTCGAGTGGTGTTAAAGTGCGTGAGCAATTTAAAAACAAAGCCGTGATCACCTTATATTTTGATGGTAGTTATAACGATGAAAGACTAAAAGATGTCAAACGCATCTCGCTAATTCAACTTGATGATCGCTGGGTAATAGACAAAATTTTAAAAGACCCTTTTTAGACGGTTGCTTAAATAATCAATCATAAAAAACGGTCAAATGACCGTTTTTTATTTTACCCGTTTTACTGAGCTTGCCTAATCTCCCATCACCTTACCTTCACGGCGAGGATCTGCACCACCAACTAATCCGTAAGGAGTAACCTCTATCGCATGTAAGCCACTGTTTAAATCACGTAGATAGACCTTATGACCTTTCGCCTCAAGCCCTGATTTTATTTGCTCAATCGAAGTACCTTTCTCTAAGGTAGTAACACGATTACGATTGGTAACTTTCGGCAAGTTTATTGCCTCTTGTGGATTTAACTGCCAATCAAGCATAGCAAGTAGAGTTTGCGCGACATAATCAATAATACGGCTACCGCCAGGTGAACCGACGACAATTTTCAACGCGCCATCTTCAAACACCATCATAGGAGCCATAGAACTTCTTGGCCTTTTTAATGGTTCTAAACGATTAGCGACCAATTTACCATTCACTTCAGGCTGCAATGAAAAGTCTGTTAACTGATTATTTAAAATAAAACCTTCGACCATCACTGCAGAGCCAAAGCCCATTTCAATGCTTGTGGTCATAGACACCGCATTGCCATCTGCATCAACAATAGAAATATGACTAGTAGACGGTAGTTCCAACGCATTATCATCAGCTAACGCAAGTGCACCTTTCGGCATCCCAGGTTGTGCTCTATTTACATCCTGATGAATATTAATTAATTCAGTTCGCTGCTGCAGATAAGCTGGCTCTAATAAGCCATCCACGGGTACCTTAACAAAATCATTATCCGCCATAAAACGCTCCCGATCAGCAAATGCCAAACGTGAGCTCTGAGTAAATAAATGCACGGTTTGCACATCTTCAAATTTTCGCTGAAACATTTTAAACGGTGCTAACTGACTTAAAATTTGAATCACCGCGACTCCACCGGAACTCGGCGGCGCCATACCACAAATTTGATACTTACGATAAGCCCCACAGACCGCTGCACGTTCTACTGCCTGGTAATTAGCCATATCTTCTAATGATAATACTCCCGGCGCAATCGGCGACTCCTGCACCGCTTTAACGATGCTTTTCGCTATCCAGCCACGATAAAAAGGTGTTATCCCCTCTTTCGCTATTGTGCTATAAACCTTGGCTAATTTCGGGTTTTTAAGTTTATCGCCCGCTTGTACTGGCCGTCCATTTGGGAAAAAGTAATGATAAATCTCCGGTAATTCAGTGATCCCAGGATTAAACTCCAGTTCCACTAATTTTTGTAACCGAGGGGATACCCTAAAGCCACTTTCCGCTAGTTTAATCGCATCTTGAAACAACATTTCCCAGGGTAATTTACCATATTGCTGATGTGCTTTTTTCAACGCCGATAAAACCCCTGGCACTCCGACAGAACGTCCTCCGACAACAGCTTTTATCCAAGGAATTGCTTTACCGCTTTGATCAAGAAATAAATCTTGCTGTGCTCGCTTTGGTGCCGTTTCGCGGCCATCAAAGGTGGTTAATTTTTGCTGATGACGATCCCAATGCAAAATAAAGCTACCACCACCAATACCTGACGACTGCGGTTCAACCAAATTTAACGCCATTTGTACCGCAATGGCAGCATCAATCGCGCTGCCTCCCTGTTTTAAAATATTGTACCCGATTCGGCTGGCATAAGGGTTAGCCGCAACCACCATAAATTTCTTTGCTTTAACCGCTTGTTTTTGCTCTATACCTGTTGCGGCTTCTGGCTCACGATCTTCCTTTACCTGATCAGCAGTAGCGGCAATAGTCTGAGATTGCAGCAATATAAATAGTAAACTCGCAATGAGCCCTAACCAATTTGGAGATAACATAAACTTCCTTTATTTTGCTCTAAATGACATTTGCAATTGATTAAACTGTTCAAAACGATTTAATAATTCATGATAATTTTTTGCTCTACTTTCTAGTAAATTCAGCGCATGACAGCACGCTTCTAATGTTGATAATGCACCTTGCTTTTTGGTTTGCCGAATTTGATAACGACTTTCCACCCCTGACGGTAAAATCAAATGCGGTAAGTGATGCAAAAACCTATTGATCATAAATAAACGATACGCTTTTTTCCAAGTACCGTCGAGCAGTATCAGGCATCGAATATCGGACTGATAATCCCCTGCATCAATAGTAACTGCATGCTCAGATGGATATAACAATGCTATATGCCCCTGATATTTAGTTAATATTGATAATAAATCTTGATGCTCTGCAAAGTCTTCCCCAACAAAGACTTCAGCACTCGCTAGCGAGTTAACTAATAAGGTTGCAGTGCCTTTAACTTGCTTTACTTCGCTAGGGTGTTGTAAAACCACAACATGAATACTGTTGTCTATAGAAGTAAATAAGTGACAAATACAGCTAACTTGCGGGCGATGACATGAGTTACAATAGACTCGAGACATTAACTTTATAAAAACCTATTACAATATAATGTTGAAAATTAAACAATTACCAATAAATACAACGCATATTTCTGGCCCAGTTCTATTACTGATTTTAACTGTTTTTTGTTACTTTTTTAATGAAAATTTTAGCCAATACTTTGTCTATAACAGACCTTTAATTATTGAACATCAATATTGGCGGCTGATCACCGCACACATTTTTCATACCAACTACGCACATTTATTACTCAATGCCCTGGCAGTTATTCTACTATGGTTAATCCACGGCCACTATTATTCTTTATTTCAATACCTAAGCTTAACGCTTATTAGTGCTCTTATAATTAGTATCAGTATTTTTATTTTTGACCCAGAAATGCTGCAGTATGTTGGACTTTCCGGTGTTTTGCATGCGTTATTTGTTTGGGGAGCGTTAAAAGATATTACAGCAAAAGAAAAAACGGGTTATTTGTTATTAATTGGTGTGATTGTCAAAATTGCTCACGAACAATTTTTTGGTGCGAGCGAAGACATTGCCAGCCTAATAAATGCCAGTGTGGCAATCAATGCTCACTTATCCGGCGCACTCGTTGGACTCGGATATTATTTTATCCCCAAAATAGGCAAAAAATTTATACACTAAATAAGCAAATAGCAATAAAAAAGCCAATCACTAAGGATTGGCTTAACACGAGAAAATAGTAACAGCTATTCTTTGTCCATCCGGATAACAACCCGACGGTTTTTCGCTCGACCTAATACTGTATCATTCGATGCGATATGGCGTTTTTCGCCATAACCTTTTGCTTCTATACGCGATGGGTCAATACCATTTTTAACAAAATAATCGCGAATTTTATTTGCGCGCTGTTCAGACGTTTTTTGGTTCGTTGCTCTGCCGCCATAACTGTCGGTAAAACCATCAACTAACACCAGCTCAAGCTCGGTATCTAAACTCAAATATTCGGTGATCATGGCAATACGGCGTTTCGATGCTTTAGTAAATTGATCACTATTAAACTCAAAATTTAACACCGTGTAAGCAATATCATCAAAACTGTAATTTAATAGATTGCCAACACAACCGATAAACTCTTGGTACGCCTTATTAAAGCGTGACGTTGATAAGCCAACGGCAATACGGTCATTTTCGTTATACCAATCATCATAATAAAAGGTAGGATTCATCCCTTGCTCTAATTCTGAGAGCATCGTCCAAGCAACCTTTTTAGGTAAATCAGGGGAAAACTGCTTATGCAACTTCATATCTGCAATGGTACGTTCTGCTATACCTGGCTTCCAGTTCGGTGCTATCGCCCTAACTTGCGCTAACGAATAATTATCAGGTAAACGCAGCATATCTAACTCAAATTCCATGTTTGAATTTCGGTTAGCACGACTATAGAATTTCGCTTTACCATAATTCGGAATATTATGGGATAACGTACATTCCAGTCTTGAAGCATTAGTCAACTGCCACTGAGAACTCCCCAGATCGGCTTGGTATTGCCTGATCCCGGCATGACTTTGGCTGACAAATATACTTAATGATATAGCTAATAGAGTTTTCTTCATCATGATCTTATCTATCTTCAAGAACTTCACTCTTACTATCGACTTTACTGCCAATTACTTTAACAGTTTTTTATAATTATCGCAGATAATGGCTATTTTTCTAGAAACGCTTTAGTTTTACAACTAAAAATCTGCGATAATGCTGACAATAGACCAAGTGTAAAATTAAGACTTCAGATAACCCCATGACAGAAGTAACAAATAACAATACTCAATCTTCAGAAGCCGTAAAATATCATTATGCAAATCGTTTTCGTGGCTATTATCCGGTAGTAGTTGATGTTGAAACCGCCGGCTTTAATGCACAAACAGATGCCCTGCTTGAAATAGCAGCTACCACTTTAACGCTTAATGAAGACACAGGAATGTTTTCTTTAGATGAAACGATTCACTTTCATATAGAACCATTTGAAGGGGCTAACTTAGAGCCCGCGGCCTTGGAATTTACCGGCATAGACCCAAATAACCCGTTGAGGGGTGCGATCAATGAAGAAGAAGCATTAAAAGCAATCTTTAAAATGATCCGTAAAAAAATGAAAGCAGCCGGTTGCCAGCGCGCTATTATGGTGGCACATAATGCCGCTTTTGATTTAGGATTTGTCAATGCGGCAACTGAGCGATGTAAGATTAAACGTTCACCTTTTCATCCTTTTGTCAGTTTTGATACCACAACGTTGTCAGGTTTGGCATTAGGCCAAACAGTATTAGCAAAAGCTTGTCAGGCAGCGGAGCTTGAATTTGATAATAAAGAAGCACATTCCGCATTATATGATACTGAAAAAACTGCAGCGCTTTTTTGTTACATAGTCAATAAGTGGCAATCATTAGGCGGCTGGCCGATTGCTAATGAGGCACCATCAGAAAAAAGTTAAAACAAACCTTTTGCCTTTGACCGGTTTGTCCGGCGACACACTAAATTTCTTAACGCTAAGACAAATAATGCAAAAGCAACAAACTGCAAGATGGGTTGACGGGTAGACATTAAAATAAAGATCCCTATTGCCCCATAGGTATAAGGTAAGTATTCATATAATAATTCAGGCAACGCGTGTTTAATTGCACGATAATTCTGCTTGTCTAACCGCCTATGCGCAGAACGAGTCACTAAAACAACGCAGGCAACGATATAAAAAATAGCGCCAGAGAAAATATAATACCAGCTATCGCCATAGGCGAGTAATGCCCCACTGAGTAAAAAATATAAATACGGCAAATTTTCATAAATTACTTTAGGTAATACCACAGCCACGATCTCCCTGTTAACGGTTTTAGTGTAGTAGCAAATGCTAAATAATTAAATTTAAATCAAATTTTTTCAAGTATTAAATATCAGATAACAAAAAAGCCGCAAATGCGGCTTTTATTAAATTAACAAAACTCAGTGATATTATAATTTATCAGCATTATCTGTTAAGTAAGAAGCAACACCTTCAGGAGATGCTGTCATACCTTTATCACCTTTATTCCAACCAGCTGGACAAACTTCACCGTGCTCTTGATGGAATTGTAATGCATCAACCATACGGATCATTTCATCTACGTTACGGCCAAGCGGTAAATCATTCACTACTTGATGACGAACATTACCTTCTTCATCAATTAAGAATGAACCACGAAAAGCAACACCAGCTTCTGGATGTTCAACATCATAAGCTTGACAGATTTCATGTTTAGTATCAGCAACTAAAGTGTACTGAACTGGTCCGATACCACCTTCGTTTACCGGGGTATTACGCCATGCATTATGTGAGAATTGTGAGTCAATGGACACACCAATAACTTCTACGCCACGGCTTTTGAACTCTTCAAAACGGTGATCAAATGCTAATAACTCTGAAGGACAAACAAATGTAAAGTCTAAAGGATAGAAAAATACTACCGCTTTTTTCCCTTTAATTGCTTCAGATAAAGTAAAGCTATCAACAATCTCACCACTACCTAAAACTGCTGCGGCTGTAAAATCCGGTGCCGGACGACCTACTAATACACTCATTTTTTTCTCCGATTTATTTACGTGATTAATATATGTATTTCTGCCTCACTAAGTATTGAGGCAGAAGCTATTTTTTCAACTAATAAATTTAAATAATCTATTGCTCAGACGCTTGCTTTGCTGCAACGTCTTTAACTAAGGTTTGTAATTCACCTTGTTGATACATTTCCAAAATAATATCACAGCCGCCAATTAGTTCGCCGTCAACCCATAGCTGAGGAAATGTTGGCCAATCGGCATATTTAGGTAATTCAGCACGAATGTCTGGATTTTGTAAAATATCAACATAGGCAAATTTTTCACCACAAGCCATTAACGCTTGCGATGCTTGAGAAGAAAACCCACAGCTCGGCAATTTTGGCGAACCCTTCATATATAATAAAATGCTATTCTCAGCGATTTGCTGTTTAATACGTTCAATCGTATCCATATCAACCTCTAATTTAATACTTATTGCATTGAATAATGGTGACTTTCATTGCTATATTCAATGCAATAACCACTATTTAATAAATCGTTCTAAGTGAAACGATATTAACTTGATAATTACTCTGGCAAAACCTATATATTTGGGTAAACTATGCAGAGTTGTTAATACCTGAGTATTTTACTCGGATTTTTATAAAAACAAACTACTTCTTTTATTTTGGGCAAAATAAATATTTCTAATCAATTCCTGGAGAATATAATGGCTATTGAATTACCAGCGTTACCTTATGCACAAGACGCTTTAGCACCGCACATTTCAGCAGAAACTTTAGAATACCATTACGGTAAACATCATAATACTTACGTAGTGAAACTAAATGGTTTAATTGAAGGTACTGACTTCGAAGGTAAATCATTAGAAGAGATAGTAAAATCTTCTGAAGGTGGGGTATTCAATAACGCAGCGCAAATTTGGAACCACACTTTCTATTGGAATAGCTTAAGCCCTAACGGCGGCGGTGAACCAACAGGTGCTTTAGCTGACGCAATCAACGCCAGCTTTGGTTCATTTGCTGAGTTTAAGGCCAAGTTTACTGACAGCGCCATTAATAACTTTGGTTCAAGCTGGACCTGGTTAGTTAAAAACAATGACGGCAGTTTAGCCATTGTTAATACATCAAACGCAGCAACGCCATTAACAGATGAAGGCGTTACTCCGCTATTAACTGTAGATTTATGGGAGCATGCTTATTACATTGACTACCGTAATTTACGTCCTAGCTATATGGAAGCATTTTGGGCATTAGCTAACTGGGATTTTGCTTCAGCAAACTTTGCATAAGTAGCAACTCAATGTTAAAAATAAAACCAGAGATTTTTTTCTCTGGTTTTTTTATCACTAAACCTCAGTAACCCCACAAAATTCTCTTTCACGCCCCGTCATTAAATTTACAAAATAATATCCATTTTTTACTACGTTATAAAAAATAAAGACTAAGCTTATAAATAGATAAGGTGATTTTTCGGTCTTTATTATTTAGCAGACTGAGTAAGAACAACAACAAGGAAAGTCACAAGAGTTGTTACAGCCAATTACACTCTTCAAGCTCTTATTCAGTGAGTAGTAAAAATTTTTTTGTGGAGACGGTTATGAGTATTTTTCAGCACTATCAGTCACGTTATGATCAAGCGCAAGAGGAAACTTGCTCTGTCCAAGATTTCTTAAAAATTTGCCAAAAGGATCATTTTGCTTACGCTAGCGCCGCCGAACGGCTGCTTAAAGCCATTGGCGAACCAGAAATGATCGACACTTCTAAAGAGCCTGCGCTAAGCCGTATTTTCTCTAACAGGGTCATAGCTCGTTACCCTGCCTTTAAAGATTTTTATGGTATGGAAGAAGCAATAGAACAAATTGTTTCCTACCTCAAACATGCCTCGCAAGGTTTGGAAGAGAAAAAACAAATTCTTTATTTATTAGGCCCGGTCGGTGGTGGTAAATCTTCATTAGCAGAAAAGCTAAAATCTTTGATGCAAAAAGAACCCATTTATGTGCTGAGTGCAAATGGTGAACGTAGCCCGGTAAACGACCATCCATTTTGCCTATTTGATAAAAATGCCGATGGCAAAATTTTAATGGATGAGTATAACATCCCGGAACGCTATCTAAATTGCATCATGTCCCCATGGGTCGCAAAACGACTACATGAATTTAAAGGTGATATTACTAAATTTGATGTTGTTAAAGTCTATCCGTCTATATTAGATCAAATAGCAATTGCCAAAACCGAACCTGGTGATGATAACAACCAAGATATTTCGGCATTAGTCGGTAAAGTTGATATTCGCCAATTAGAGCACTTCGCGCAAAATGATCCTGATGCCTATAGCTACTCTGGAGCATTATGCCGGGCAAACCAAGGGGTGATGGAATTTGTCGAAATGTTTAAAGCCCCCATTAAAGTGCTTCACCCGTTACTCACTGCAACACAAGAAGGTAACTATAATCCAACCGAAGGACTTTCAGCCCTACCATTTGACGGTATTTTACTCGCGCATTCCAATGAGTCAGAATGGCAAACCTTTAGAAACAACAAAAACAATGAAGCATTCTTAGACCGAGTCTACATTGTAAAAGTGCCTTACTGTATGCGGGTTTCTGAAGAAGTTAAAATTTATCAGAAACTATTGAGAAACAGTGAGCTGGCAGAAGCGCAATGTGCCCCTGATACCTTAGAAACCCTAGCGCAATTTTCAGTATTATCTCGCTTAAAAGCGCCTGAAAACTCGAGCATTTATTCAAAAATGCGCGTTTATGACGGTGAAAGCTTAAAAGATACCGATCCAAAAGCAAAATCTTATCAAGAGTATCGCGATTATGCAGGTATTGATGAAGGCATGTCAGGCCTGTCTACCCGCTTTGCTTTTAAGATCTTATCTCGGGTATTTAACTTTGATCATATGGAAGTCGCCGCTAACCCTGTTCATTTATTTTATGTCTTAGAACAACAAATCGAACGAGAACAACTACCAAAAGAAACCGCAGAGCGTTATCTGGAGTTTATTAAAGGATATTTATCACCTCAATACATAGAATTTATCGGCAAGGAAATTCAAACAGCGTATTTGGAATCATATTCTGAATACGGCCAAAATATCTTTGACCGCTACGTTACTTACGCTGATTTTTGGATCCAAGATCAAGAATATCGAGATGCTGAAACTGGACAATTATTTGATCGTGAAGCACTAAATAATGAGCTAGAGAAAATAGAAAAACCAGCCGGTATCAGTAACCCAAAAGACTTCCGCAATGAAATTGTTAACTTCGTCCTTCGGGCGAAAGCTAATAACAATGGTAAAAACCCAGTGTGGACCAGCTATGAAAAACTACGCACGGTTATTGAGAAGAAAATGTTTTCTAACACTGAAGACTTGTTACCAGTGATCTCATTTAATACTAAAACGTCAAACGACGATCAGCAAAAACATGATGATTTTGTCGATCGTATGATGAGCAAAGGCTACACTAAAAAGCAAGTGCGCCTGTTATCAGAATGGTACCTTCGTGTGAGAAAGTCTTCATAACGATAAGCAACCCTGGTTAATAGAGGTAGTTAGATGGCCAATTTTATCGATAGAAGGTTAAACAGTAAGAACAAAAGCACTGTCAATCGGCAGCGCTTTATTCGTCGCTATAAATCTCAAATCAAAAAATCCGTCGAACAAGCTGTCAATAAGCGTGGGGTCACCGATGTTGACAGCGGCGAAAACATCACTATTACCAAAAAAGATCTCAGTGAACCAGTATTTCATCAAGGTAAAGGTGGCGTGAAAGATAGAATACACCCTGGCAATGATCAATACAGTGAGGGAGATAAAATCAAACGCCCTCCTCAACAACAAGGTCAAGGCAGTGGGCAAGGAGAAGCTAGCAACTCGGGTGAAGGAGAAGACGATTTTGTCTTTTCAATCTCTAAAGATGAATACCTTAACTTATTGTTTGAAGATCTAGAGCTACCTAATCTGGAAAAAAACCAACTGGATAAACTGATCGATTATAAAACCGTACGTTCAGGCTATTGTGCAGAAGGTGTTCCGGCTAACATTGACATAGTTAAATCATTACAAGGTTCTATTGCCAGACGCATTGCGATGACATCAAGCAAGCGCAGATCTCTAAAAGAGCTAGAGCAACAGCTATTTGAATTAGAAAATGATACCCATGAGCACATTAAAGAAATCAAAGCGCTGAAACTGGAAATCAAAAAGCTCAAAGAAAAAATCAACAAAGTGCCTTTTATTGATACTTTTGACTTACGCTTTAGAAATTACGCCAGACAACCAGTACCAACATCCAAAGCGGTGATGTTTTGTTTAATGGACGTTTCTGGCTCAATGGATCAAGCAACCAAAGACATAGCAAAACGATTTTATATACTATTATATTTATTTCTCACCCGAACCTATAAAACCATAGATGTCGTCTATATTCGCCATCATACGCAAGCTAAAGAAGTAGACGAACAGGAGTTTTTCTACTCTCAAGAAACAGGCGGAACCATAGCCTCCAGCGCATTAGAGTTAATGGTAAAAATAATGGACGACCGTTATAACCCAAGAGAGTGGAATATCTATGGTGCTCAGGCATCAGACGGTGACAATTGGGCTGATGATTCACCACATTGCAAAGAGTTAATGTCAGAAAAGATTTTACCCATTGCACGATATTTTGCTTATATCGAAATCACCCAACGAGCACACCAAACCTTATGGCAATATTATCTGCAGGTTGCTGAACAGCATAAACACTTTGCAATGCAGCATATTCGCTCCGTCGAAGATATTTATCCAGTATTTAGAGAGCTATTTAAAAAAGATAGCCAAAAAGTCGCCTAACCATCGCTTAAGGAGTCATTATGGCCAAAAAGAAAAAAATGCTTTCAGATGGACCAGACTGGACTTTCGAGCTGCTTGAACAATATCAATGTGAAATCGAACGTATTGCAAAGCACTATCGTTTAGACACTTACACCAATCAAATAGAAGTGATCACCGCAGAACAAATGATGGATGCCTATGCCAGTGTTGGCATGCCTATTGGTTATAATCATTGGACCTTTGGTAAAAAATTCATCCAAACAGAGCAAACATATAAGCGGGGCCAAATGGGCCTGGCTTATGAAATTGTCATCAATTCAGATCCGTGTATCTCCTACCTAATGGAAGAAAATTCAATGACAATGCAAGCGTTAGTAATGGCGCACGCATGCTATGGTCATAATTCTTTTTTTAAAGGTAATTATTTATTTAAAGCGTGGACAGATGCTAGTTCAATTATTGATTACTTACTATTTGCCAAAAACTATATTGCAAAGTGTGAGAATAAGTATGGAATTGACGAAGTAGAAGCTTGCTTAGATGCTTGCCATGCCCTAATGAATCAAGGTGTAGACCGCTATAAGCGGCCCCAAAAAATCTCGTTAGAGCAAGAATTAGAGCGACAAAAAGCACGAGAGGAGTACCTACAATCTCAAGTTAATACCCTGTGGCGTACAATTCCAAATAGCAATGCAAAAGGTGCCAAAAAGAAAGAAAACTTCCCAAGTGAACCACAGGAAAATATTCTCTATTTTATTGAAAAAAATGCGCCATTACTTAAACCCTGGCAACGAGAGATAGTACGTATTGTCCGAAAAGTATCGCAATATTTTTACCCTCAAAAACAAACACAAGTAATGAATGAGGGTTGGGCCTGTTTTTGGCACTACACTATTTTAAATCACATGTATGATGAAGGCTTAGTAAGCGACCAGTTTATGATGGAATTTTTACATAATCATACCAATGTCGTGGCTCAACCTGATTATAACAGCCCTTATTACTCTGGCATTAACCCTTACGCACTGGGTTTTAACATGTTTATCGATATTAAACGTATTTGCCAATCACCAACAGAAGAAGATAAACAATGGTTCCCGGATATCGCAGGTAGTAACTGGTTAGACACTGTACATTTTGCTATGGAAAATTTTAAAGATGAAAGTTTCATCAGCCAGTTTTTATCACCTAAATTGATACGAGATTTCAAACTATTTCATATACATGATGATGAAAACGATAATTTTATCGAAATAGCGTCAATCCATAACAGTAGAGGCTATCAAAAAATTCGTAATACCTTATCAAATCAATACAATCTTAGTAATTTAGAAGCGAATATTCAGATCACTAAGGCAGATGTTAACGGTGACCGTTCTTTAACCTTAAAATACACACCACATCAGGATATCCCACTCGCCGACTCTAAAGATGAAGTATTAAAGCATTTGTATTATTTATGGCAATTTGATGTCAAATTAGTACAGGATAATAAAGAAGGTCAAGAAGAAATCATCGCTCAAATTCCCCCTGCGGAAGTGGATAAAGAAAAGGCAAGCTAACCGCTTGCCTTTTCATCTAATTCAACCGGATATACTGTTTATTCAGATAACTCTTTTAGTACGTCATCTTTAAGTTCTGCCCATAATTTACCTGACTCAATACCGTATTTTCGCACGGTAAACACAGACTCATCATGTTTGCCTTCTTTTGCTAACTCGATCAGTTTTTGATAATACTGACGAGAGATTTCCCGCCCTGTTGGGTGAGCAAAATACAAAGAACCTAAACGAGAATATAAACCTCTAAAACCATTTAAAATCAATAAATAAATAGAGTTACCTGAAGCGACTACCAGTTCTTTATTCAACTGATAATCAAATTCGGCAAAGGCTTCACCATTATCAGCAATAGACTCGTATGCTTGCAGTAACTCTATCGTTTTCTCGGGATTATTCTTAATAGCACCACGAACATAAATAGCGCTGATGTTAGTACGAGCAGACATTAAGTTATCTACTAGATCTGGAATACCGTCCTGATCTAATTGCGCTAATGTTTCAAGAATATTTAACCCTGATGTTTCCCAAAAATTATTCACTCGCGTTGGCTTACCATGTTTTATGGTCAACCAGCCATCACGAGCCAATCGTTGTAACACTTCTCTTAGCGTAGTACGAGTAACACCAATTAATTCAGACAACTCTCGTTCTGCTGGTAAAATTGAACCAGGTGGAAACCCACCGTTCCAGATAGATTCAACAATATACTGTTCTGCAAATCCTGCCGGACTTTGTGCTTTAATAACCATGGGCTCCACGAAACTCATTATAAATTGGGAAGTTAAAACTGATTGTACCAGAAGATAATTTTGGTACAAGCTAGATCAGACAAAGTTAATTTAACTGATCATACATGTTTTACACTGCCTGAGAATTTAACGTTGTAAATAGCAGATTAGATTGCCGACAAACAGTCGTTCTTATGGAATCAATTACGACTTTCCGGTCCCAACTTACGCCTGCTTGGTCGTGATGAAATTCAAGGTTAACATCATAGAATAACTCATGTTTTTCAATTCAGAGTCAATCGAGCACTTATTAAATGAGTCAAATAACTCCGTATCAGTTTTCATATTTTTTGTTCTAGTGTTTCTTCTCTATGTGCCGTAAAACTCAATAATAGTAAAGTAGTATTGGTAATAGTTTTCACCAGATCTCCTAAATGATTAACGCCGCGTTAAGGGGAATTTTATTGTTGGCTTAAATGTTGAACGGAGCGAAGACAGCCAAGTGTAAATTTTCCCTCTTGAACGGCTTATTGCAGGCATTTAAATAAACAGGCGCTTAACTTGCTCATTATTATTACGGTCTGAAATTATAAACTCAACCGAGATAGAGTACGACTCACAAACTTTATTGTAAATCAAAGCCTCATCGCTATATACAGCCCTAAATTGATAAAAATACGCTCTGTTTACATCCCAGTAACCTAAGTAATACAAACTATTAAAAGCTTATTTAGCTCTGCTCAAAAAATCTTACTTTTTCGTAGCAGTTAAAAGCTATTCTAATTTACAAGGTTAACTTTAATGCTTACACTAGAAATCAGTACTTAATAATTAATAACAATGACAATACCTTAGTAACTATTGTCGTACATAACAAAAGGTTCATTATGCAACAATCATTTATGAGTGCTTTTTATAAGAACTTTCTGGGGAATTCGCCAGAATGGTATAAATTAGCCATTATCGCATTTCTTGTTTTAAACCCAATATTGTTTTTCTATGTCAATCCTTACATTGCAGGTTGGGCCTTAGTTATTGAGTTTATCTTTACCTTAGCAATGGCATTAAAATGCTACCCTCTACAGCCTGGGGGTTTGTTGGCAATAGAAGCAGTTGCCATTGGCATGACCTCTCCAAAACAAGTTATGCATGAAATGGTGATTAATTTTGAAGTGATCCTGCTACTTATCTTTATGGTAGCTGGCATCTACTTTATGAAGAATTTATTGTTGTTTTTATTTACTAAAATTATCACTAAGGTACGCTCAAAAACTTTAGTATCCCTATTATTTTGTTTCTCTGGCGCATTTTTATCAGCGTTCTTAGATGCACTAACCGTTATCGCCGTAATCATTAGTGTTGCGGTAGGCTTCTATTCTGTTTATCACAAAGTCGCATCAGGTAAAGAGGCTCACCATGAGCATGACCATACATCAGATAACGAAGTCACTGAATATTCTCGAAATGATCTTCAACAATTCCGTGGTTATTTAAGAAATCTGATGATGCATGCTGGCGTTGGTACAGCATTAGGTGGCGTTTGCACTATTGTTGGTGAACCACAAAACTTGATCATTGGACAGCAAGCTGGCTGGGAATTTATAGAATTTGCTGTTCGCATGTCGCCTGTTACCATCCCAGTTTTCATTTCAGGCATGTTAACTTGTGTGTTACTAGAAAGAGTAAAATGGTTTGGATACGGCGTAAAAATACCCGCGAATGTTTACACCATTTTAAATGACTTTGATGTTGAAGAAAGTAAAAAACGTAACATACGCGATAATGTCAAATTGGTCATGCAAGGATTAATCGGCATTTGGTTAATTATTGGCTTAGCCCTTCATTTAGCCCCAGTGGGCATGATAGGTTTATCAGTCATTATTTTAGCGACTACATTCACCGGTATTACAGAAGAGCACCAAATAGGACATGCGTTTGAAGAAGCGCTACCGTTTACCGCACTTTTAGCTGTCTTCTTTGCTGTAGTAGCAGTTATCATTGATCAACAATTATTCACACCGGTTATTACCTGGGTATTAACATTCGAAGGTAATATGCAATTAGTCATGTTTTACCTAGCTAATGGCTTATTATCTATGGTAAGTGATAATGTTTTTGTTGGTACGGTTTATATTACTGAAGTTCAAAAAGCGCTCGCTGCAGGTACTATTACGCGAGATCAATTTGACTTACTTGCGGTAGCTATTAACACGGGTACCAATTTACCAAGTGTTGCCACACCTAATGGGCAAGCAGCATTTTTATTCCTATTAACATCAGCATTAGCACCGTTAATTAGATTGTCATACGGGCGTATGGTCATTATGGCTCTCCCTTACACTATCGTATTAACCATTGTCGGTATGTTGGCTATCTCAACTGGCCTATTAGAGTCTAAAACTGCAGATTATTATGAATCAGGTATTATTAAACATCATAAAGTGACAGATGGAGCGGCGAACAACTCGCAGCACCATTAACATTAATCACTGATTTTTTATTAAACGCCTTAAGCAACAACTTAAGGCGTTTTTCATTTCTCTCATAAATATTTATTACAAAAGCCATAGTGAAATTTTTTACTAACTTTTATACTCTTATCTACAAAAATAATGATTAGGATTTTTCGTGAAATTTTTTAGTAATTTATCTGTTAATAAAAATGCTTGGCTGCTTTTAGCCTTGAGTGCATTGGCCTTAGAGTTCGCTGCCCTATTTTTTCAATACATCTTAGATCTTAAGCCTTGTATTATGTGTATCTACCAACGCGTTGCTATCTGGGCGATATTTCTTGCTGGTATTATCGGTTACTTCGGGTGTCAACAAGTATTATTCAGATTAATTGCATATGCTTTCTGGGGAGTCGGTGCCATTTGGGGATTATTAATCGCAATTGAGCATGTTGAAATACAATCATCAACAACCTCATTTTTATTCGGCTGCGAGATTATTCCAAACTTTCCACAATGGGCACCACTTCATGAATGGTTACCATCGTTATTTGCCGCTACTGGCGATTGTGGTGAAATAAGTTGGCAGTTCCTAGGTTATAGTATGCCACAGTGGATGATCGTCGTTTATGGGTTATATAGCGCTTTGTTTTCTATTGTACTGCTAACAAGGTTACAGCAAACTAAAATGTTTTAACTAAATAAAACGGCAGAGATGAATTCTTCGCTGCCGTTTTTATCTTATGCTTAATTAAACATCTTTTTCATATTATCAGCAAAGGAAACAAACCTTTCTTTAATTGTCCGTTTTAATTTAATATTCAAACCACCAAACAAACAAAGTCCTTCGATAATAATTGTCGGCGCATTTCTATCGGCAACTGACGGTGCCTTATTATTTACCCCTCCAAAAATACAAAACGCTTTCGAGACAACATTAACATTCGCTGGAATATAAATGTTATCCCCTCCAAATAAGCAAAATACTTTAACGGTAATATGTAACTGTGAAAATTTCGCTTCACTAAAGTCAATGGAACTGCCACCAAAAATACTAATAGCTCTTAATTCTTTTGCTACCGTCCAATAGCCACTGCGATTATTACCACCAAAAATACTCACTAAATAATCAACGTCCTCATTTTTTGATGGCGCAACATTAGCAAAAAAGTCGTTTCGCTTACTCTCGGCATATTCCTTATCAACATTGAGTTCAAGGTCTTCAGCAAGAGCGGCGATTTCTTTGTGAACATTACTTGCCATAGCAATATCTAAGCGGCGTTCAAACGCTTCAAAAGAAAGCTTTCCATGGCTGTAATTCATAATCAGTTGATCAATAACTTCTTCTCTCACCGACTCTATCGGTCGATCTTCTACTACTACTGGCATCCAATATTCCCTTCTAGATAATCAATCACTATTAGCGGTTTACAAGCAAGGCACACGCCAAAACAATATAACCTTATTAATCAATGATTTAATAGAAAAAGGTTAGCGTTATGCTAAAATTTTTTGTTAGATTAACAAACTATTAGTAACTTATGCCAATAAATTAAAGCAGAACAACTGCAAATTAGAAAGGGAGTAAAAAAAGGCACTTTATACAGTTAAAGATAAAGTGCCTCAAAATGATAATTAAATAAGTAAATTAGCTATTGGCAATACGTTCAGCAATAGCAGCTAATGCTTTATCAATACGAGCCAACACTACATCTTTAGCAAGTAAAGCAAGAGTAACATCTAATGATGGCGAATTACCTGCCCCTGTTGCTGCAACCCGAAGTGGCATACCAACCTTTCCCATACCAACTTCTAACTCGTCAGCGGTGTCATTAATTGCCTGATGAATATTTTCTGCCGACCACTCAGTTAATGCAGCCAGTTTAGTTTTCACTACTTCTAATGGCTGCTGTGCCACCGGGCGTAAATGTTTCTTCAATGCTGTTGCATCAAACTCATTATATTCTTGATAAAAATAACGTGATATCTGTGCCATTTCTTTGAGCGTTTTAACGCGATCGGCCTGAACCTTGACAACTTCAGCTAAATCAGGCCCAGTTTCTGTGTTAATTCCCTGATCAGCCATATGCCAGGCTAAATGTTCAGCAACATAGCTTGGTGCTAAGTTTTTCATATAGTGCTGATTAACCCAAATAAGCTTTTCAGTATTAAACGCTGACGGTGCACGATTACAGCCCGTTAGATCGAACAATTCAATCATTTCTTCACGTGAGAATATTTCCTGATCACCATGTGACCACCCTAAACGTACCAAATAATTCAATAACGCTTCAGGCAAATAACCATCATCACGATATTGCATCACACTGACAGCACCATGTCTTTTTGATAAACGTTTGCCATCATCTCCTAAAATCATTGGAATATGAGCATATTCAGGTAAAGGTGCATCAAGCGCTTTTAAAATATTAATTTGACGTGGCGTATTATTAACATGGTCGTCGCCTCGAACAACATGAGTAACTCCCATGTCCCAATCATCAACGACAACAGTTAAATTATAGGTAGGGGAGCCGTCTGAGCGCGCGATGATTAAATCATCTAACTCTTCATTGGCAATAGTGATATCGCCTTTGACCAGATCATTAATAACCACATTGCCATCTAATGGATTTTTAAAACGAATGACATAAGGTTTGTCTTCAGGGTAATCCGTACGATCACGCCACATACCGTTATATTTCTCTTTTTCACCGTTAGCGCGTGCTTCTTCTCGCATCGCCTCAACTTCTTCTGGCGTACAATAACAACGATAGGCATTACCAGAGTCAATCAACTGCTGAATAACTTCTTTATAACGATCAAAACGTTCTGTTTGAAAATATGGCCCTTTAGTCCATTCAAGATTTAGCCAATTCATACCATCCATAATGGCATCAACGGATTCCTGAGTTGAACGTTCAAGATCCGTGTCTTCAATACGTAAAATGAAATCTCCACCATTCTTTTTCGCATATAACCAACTGTAAAGAGCAGTTCTCGCCCCGCCAACATGTAAGTAACCGGTTGGGCTTGGCGCAAAACGTGTCGTTAAACTCATATTAAAATCCACACTGTTTAATTGTTATTTACCAGTTATAGTAACCAGTAAAATGAACTTGAAAAAATTAGCGGCATTTTATCAGGCTACGTCATGGAAAACATCCTCTCTATAGCTAATTTTTCATCTCCACCTGTTTAGTCAAGCTCACAAAAGCACCACTATGATGAAAATTAAAGCACTTGATTCAAATTAGTGAAAAAAATAGAAAAAATGCTTTAGTTTTTGTTGACAGTTTTTGTGTTCCACCTATAATACGCCACCACAGAGACGGACGATTAGCTCAGTTGGGAGAGCACCGCCCTTACAAGGCGGGGGTCACTGGTTCAAGCCCAGTATCGTCCACCACTTTGCTTTAAAACAAATTCTCTGTATATAAATATTTGGACGATTAGCTCAGTTGGGAGAGCACCGCCCTTACAAGGCGGGGGTCACTGGTTCAAGCCCAGTATCGTCCACCAAATATTTACACTCATGATTCATATACTATATGGACGATTAGCTCAGTTGGGAGAGCACCGCCCTTACAAGGCGGGGGTCACTGGTTCAAGCCCAGTATCGTCCACCACTTCCTAGACCTTATACTTCTTTAATTTATCACTTAAAAAACCACTTTATTTCTATATTAAATCTATCGACTGCTACGCCTGTATATATTTTTTGATTGACTAAATTTTAGATACCTAATGCCAAATTTATCAATTTTTTATTAATTAAATGTAAATAACACTTTCATTTACGAAAAAGATCGTAGATAGTAATAAAACAACTAAAATAAAACTAAGAATAATTATGGCTAGAAAGAAATTTTATGAAGAACGAAATGAAGGTGATGTCGATATGACGCCAATGCTTGATATCGTCTTCATATTACTAATATTTTTCATTGTTACCACTTCATTTGTTAGAGAAGAAGGCTTAGAAGTAAATCGCCCTAAAGCACAGAAATCAGCAAATAATCAAAATAACCCTGTAATAGTAGTGACAATATCTGAGACAGGTTTAGTATCCTTTAACGGTAAAATTGTTGATATAGAAAGACTACCTGCTCGAATTGAGAATTACTTAGCAACAAATAATACGAATAGCGCGGTAGTAATACCTAATGTTGATACCACACACGAACATGTCGTTAATGTTATCGATAAAATAAAAATATTTGACCATTTAACAATATCTATCGGTAAATAATCCAGCTTTCATTAAGCCAATAGACAACTTACTATTGGCTTTTGCATTTAATATAATAATCTATATACAGCTAATTCAGCCTAATGACTTCTTTCAATAAGGATTAATCTCCCTATAGCTAGATAATCAAAAACTCACGTAATTCGACATTTTAGCAGATCTATATCTAGTTAATGCAATATTGCTAACGGTTTTTACCGGTCCCCTTTCTGAATAATTACATTGCAACTTGTAACGACAAGAGCTTAATTGTAATCCCTCATTGCAAGGCTTTAAGAGCGCATAAACGCTCTCATATAGGCTTAACTAACATGAGCATTACCCATCCTCGACATTCTTTCAATTTGCGCACATGAGTGCTTAAACGCCAAAAAGCAAAAAAACGTTACAGTGTAGCGGGCTTTTGGCTACATGGGTGTAATAATCTCGAGCAACCATGGATGGCAGCTCGACCTAAATAAGCGTCTAGCGATGTCCTACTGACATAGATGGATTGACTAATGGCGCGAAGACAGGAAGTCTAAGAGCGACCGGCGCTTGGTGCCTACACTCTACGTCTTAAAAAATACATAGCAAAAAGCCCGACACTTTCGTATCGGGCTCTCTTTAATAGAAGTCTAGCGATGACCTACTCTCACATGGGAACTCCCACACTACCATCGGCGCAGTTGCGTTTCACTTCTGAGTTCGGCATGGGATCAGGTGGTGCCACAACGCTATTGTCGCTAGACATAAACTGGCGTTAATCAAGCTCTCGCTCAATTAACCAATCTTGGAAAGCTGTTTCAATCTTCTTATTCAATTCTGAGTACGTGATTTGACGTGCATGGATGCACTAATGTCGATGAGGTTCATGGATGAACGTTTTTCATCGACGATATGTCAGTCTACAACTTTAAAACCACTTGGGTGTTGTATGGTTAAGCCTCACGGGCAATTAGTATCAGTTAGCTCAAGGCCTCACAACCCTTACACACCTGACCTATCAACGTTGTAGTCTCCAACGACCCTTTAGGGAGCTTAAAGCTCCAGTGAGAACTCATCTCAAAGCCTGCTTCCCGCTTAGATGCTTTCAGCGGTTATCAGTTCCGAACGTAGCTACCGGGCAATGCCATTGGCATGACAACCCGAACACCAGTGGTTCGTCCACTCCGGTCCTCTCGTACTAGGAGCAGCCCTCTTCAATTCTCAAACGCCCACGGCAGATAGGGACCGAACTGTCTCACGACGTTCTAAACCCAGCTCGCGTACCACTTTAAATGGCGAACAGCCATACCCTTGGGACCGACTTCAGCCCCAGGATGTGATGAGCCGACATCGAGGTGCCAAACACCGCCGTCGATATGAACTCTTGGGCGGTATCAGCCTGTTATCCCCGGAGTACCTTTTATCCGTTGAGCGATGGCCCTTCCATACAGAACCACCGGATCACTATGACCTGCTTTCGCACCTGCTCGACGTGTCTGTCTCGCAGTTAAGCTGGCTTATGCCATTGCACTAACCGTACGATGTCCGACCGTACTTAGCCAACCTTCGTGCTCCTCCGTTACTCTTTGGGAGGAGACCGCCCCAGTCAAACTACCCACCAGACAGTGTCCCCAAGCCCGATAAGGGCCCTAGGTTAGAACATCACGCATACAAGGGTGGTATTTCAAGGTTGGCTCCACCACATCTAGCGACGCGGTTTCAAAGCCTCCCACCTATCCTACACATGTAGGAGCAATGTTCACTGTCAAGCTATAGTAAAGGTTCACGGGGTCTTTCCGTCTAGCCGCGGGTATACGGCATCTTAACCGCAATTTCAATTTCACTGAGTCTCGGGTGGAGACAGTGTGGCCATGATTACGCCATTCGTGCAGGTCGGAACTTACCCGACAAGGAATTTCGCTACCTTAGGACCGTTATAGTTACGGCCGCCGTTTACCGGGGCTTCGATCATGAGCTTCGCAGAGCTAACCCAATCAATTAACCTTCCGGCACCGGGCAGGCGTCACACCGTATACGTCATCTTTCGATTTTGCACAGTGCTGTGTTTTTAATAAACAGTTCCAGCCACCTGGTTACTTCGACTGTCACCAGCTTAGGGAGCAAGTCCCATCACCAGCAACAGCGTACCTTCTCCCGAAGTTACGGTACTATTTTGCCTAGTTCCTTCACCCGAGTTCTCTCAAGCGCCTTAGTATTCTCTACCTAACCACCTGTGTCGGTTTGGGGTACGGTTCCTATATATCTGATGCTTAGAAGCTTTTCCTGGAAGTATGGCATCAACAGCTTCAACTCCGTAGAGTCTCGTCTCGTGTCTCAGTCTTAAGAGTCCGGATTTGCCTAAACTCTCAACCTACACACTTTCACATGGACTACCAACGCCATGCCTGCCTAGCCTGCTCCGTCCCTCCTTCGCAATATATAGAAGTACAGAAATATTAATCTGTTTCCCATCGACTACGCGTTTCCGCCTCGCCTTAGGGGCCGACTTACCCTGCCCTGATTAACATGGGACAGGAAACCTTGGTCTTTCGGCGGGGGAGTTTTTCACTCCCCTTATCGTTACTCATGTCAGCATTCGCACTTCTGATACCTCCAGCAAGCTTTACAACTCACCTTCAACGGCTTACAGAACGCTCCCCTACCACTTAATCCTAAGATTAAATCCGCAGCTTCGGTGCATAGTTTAGCCCCGTTACATCTTCCGCGCAGACCGACTCGACTAGTGAGCTATTACGCTTTCTTTAAAGGGTGGCTGCTTCTAAGCCAACCTCCTAGCTGTCTGGGCCTTTCCACATCGTTTCCCACTTAACTATGACTTTGGGACCTTAGCTGGCGGTCTGGGTTGTTTCCCTCTTCACAACGGACGTTAGCACCCGTAGTGTGTCTCCCGCATAGTACTCATTGGTATTCGGAGTTTGCAAAGGGTTGGTAAGTCGGGATGACCCCCTAGCCTTAACAGTGCTCTACCCCCAATGGTATTCGTGCGAGGCTCTACCTAAATAGATTTCGGGGAGAACCAGCTATCTCCCGGCTTGATTAGCCTTTCACTCCGACCCACAGGTCATCACCGCATTTTTCAACATACGTGTGTTCGGTCCTCCAGTTGATGTTACTCAACCTTCAACCTGCCCATGGGTAGATCGCCGGGTTTCGGGTCTATACCCTGCAACTAAACGCGCAGTTAACACTCGCTTTCGCTACGGCTCCCCTAATCGGTTAACCTTGCTACAGAATATAAGTCGCTGACCCATTATACAAAAGGTACGCAGTCACCCGAAGGCTTCCACTGCTTGTACGTATGCGGTTTCAGGTTCTATTTCACTCCCCTCACAGGGGTTCTTTTCGCCTTTCCCTCACGGTACTGGTTCACTATCGGTCAGTTAGGAGTATTTAGCCTTGGAGGATGGTCCCCCCATGTTCAGACAAAGTTTCACGTGCTCCGTCCTACTCGTTTTCACGTTGTGTTTGCTTTCGTGTACGGGGCTATCACCCTGTATCGCCAGCCTTTCCAGACTGTTCCACTAACGCCCACACGCTTAAGGGCTAATTCCCGTTCGCTCGCCGCTACTAAGGAAATCTCGGTTGATTTCTTTTCCTCGGGGTACTTAGATGTTTCAGTTCTCCCGGTTCGCCTTCTTTGGCTATGTATTCACCAAAGAATAGTTGCTTATGCAACTGGGTTTCCCCATTCGGAAATCTGTGCCTATAACGCCTTTTATCGGCTTAACACAGCTTATCGCAGATTAACACGTCCTTCATCGCCTCTAACTGCCAAGGCATCCACCACATACGCTTAGTCACTTAACCATACAACCCCAAATAGTTTGGTACGCCAGGGTGACTAAACCCCAACAATTGTAAAGCCTGACATTTTCACGTACTCAATAGAGTATCTTGAATAAGAATTTGATAGTTTTTCAACTATCGGTTGATAATCTTTCCTTCTCAACATAGGTCGAGGAGAAAGGATTATCGGTGATAAATATTGGCGCGACACCAACATTTATCGGGATATATATCAGCTTTCCAGATTGTTAAAGAAGTAGTAATTAGCGCGCATTCGGCTAAAAACTTGGTTTAAAAAACCAAACTTAAATCATCATCAAATGATACGTTAAGTTTGGCCTTTCGTTCCTTGAAGAAGTACGTTCAATTCAAGTTAATCAAGCTAGTTAGTAGCGACGTGTAGGCTTTTTTACACGAGCTGCGAACTAACGCAGAGTAACGAAGAATTTGGTAGGTCTGGGCAGACTTGAACTGCCGACCTCACCCTTATCAGGGGTGCGCTCTAACCAGCTGAGCTACAGACCTATTTTAGTATTCACCGCCAGTAGGTCACTCAGATAAAGTTGGTGGAGCTAAGCAGGATCGAACTGCTGACCTCCTGCGTGCAAGGCAGGCGCTCTCCCAGCTGAGCTATAGCCCCAAAGGCTTTGTCTTCTTCTAATTCGTTATCATACAATGTGTGTGAACACTCAACACAAGTTAATTCGTTCAAGATAAGGAGGTGATCCAACCCCAGGTTCCCCTAGGGTTACCTTGTTACGACTTCACCCCAGTCATGAAACACAAAGTGGTAATCGCCCTCCCGAAGGTTAGACTAACTACTTCTTTTGCATCCCACTCCCATGGTGTGACGGGCGGTGTGTACAAGGCCCGGGAACGTATTCACCGCAACATTCTGATTTGCGATTACTAGCGATTCCGACTTCATGGAGTCGAGTTGCAGACTCCAATCCGGACTACGACGTACTTTAAGTGATTCGCTCCACCTCGCGGTCTTGCAGCACTCTGTATACGCCATTGTAGCACGTGTGTAGCCCATCCCGTAAGGGCCATGATGACTTGACGTCGTCCCCACCTTCCTCCGGTTTATCACCGGCAGTCTCCTTAAAGTTCCCGCCATTACGCGCTGGCAAATAAGGATAGGGGTTGCGCTCGTTGCGGGACTTAACCCAACATTTCACAACACGAGCTGACGACAGCCATGCAGCACCTGTCTCAGCGTTCCCGAAGGCACTAATCTATCTCTAGAAAATTCGCTGGATGTCAAGGGATGGTAAGGTTCTTCGCGTTGCATCGAATTAAACCACATGCTCCACCGCTTGTGCGGGCCCCCGTCAATTCATTTGAGTTTTAACCTTGCGGCCGTACTCCCCAGGCGGTCAACTTAGCGCGTTAGCTACGCTACCCACGTTTCAAGAACACAGACAGCTAGTTGACATCGTTTACGGCGTGGACTACCAGGGTATCTAATCCTGTTTGCTCCCCACGCTTTCGTGCCTCAGCGTCAGTATTTGTCCAGGTGGCCGCCTTCGCCACTGATGTTCCTTCCAATCTCTACGCATTTCACCGCTACACTGGAAATTCCACCACCCTCTACAATACTCTAGTTAGCCAGTTTCAAATGCAGTTCCGAGGTTGAGCCCCGGGATTTCACATCTGACTTAACTAACCGCCTACGCACGCTTTACGCCCAGTAATTCCGATTAACGCTCGCACCCTCCGTATTACCGCGGCTGCTGGCACGGAGTTAGCCGGTGCTTCTTCTGTCGCTAACGTCACAGTGCAAAGGTATTAACCTTACACCTTTCCTCACGACTGAAAGTGCTTTACAACCCGAAGGCCTTCTTCACACACGCGGCATGGCTGCATCAGGGTTTCCCCCATTGTGCAATATTCCCCACTGCTGCCTCCCGTAGGAGTCTGGGCCGTGTCTCAGTCCCAGTGTGGCTGATCATCCTCTCAAACCAGCTAGAGATCGTCGCCATGGTAGGCCATTACCCCACCATCTAGCTAATCTCACTTGGGCTAATCTAAAGGCAAGAGGCCCGAAGGTCCCCCTCTTTGGTCCGTAGACATTATGCGGTATTAGCAGTCGTTTCCAACTGTTGTCCCCCACCTTAAGGCATATTCCCAAGCATTACTCACCCGTCCGCCGCTCGACGCCGAAGTACAAGTACTTCTCGTTTCCGCTCGACTTGCATGTGTTAAGCCTGCCGCCAGCGTTCAATCTGAGCCATGATCAAACTCTTCAATTAAAAAATCGTTTGTGAGAGACAAGCTCTCGACTCAATGAATTCTGTACAAATAAAACTTACTTACTACCCGAAGGTAATAATTGTTTTGTATGAACATCTTCACTGAGATTATTGTTGCTACCTAAGTAGCTGTCGAATCAATCTCATGTGAGTGCTCACACAAATTGCATGATAACTAATTGTTAAAGAACGTTATCTTTTCTATATAAAGAAGAGATAACTGAAGTTAAATCGCATTCGTTTAACTCCGACACTTCGATTTGGCTAGAAGCCTTGCCCGAAGCGAGATGCGCATTCTACGCAACTCAGTTTTGATGTCAACAAGTTTTTGAAAATTTCTTTAGCTTTTTCGCCGCAGCACTTTTTCTTAACTTAACTGACCCGTTTACCTATCAAATTCGATAACTAAACTTATCAAAACACTCCTCTGGGCTGTCCCTGAGAAGTGGATGCGCATTTTAGGGATTTTTGCGACCACGTCAACAGTTAATTTCACTTTTTTTGAAATAATCGTCTGGATGCTTAAAAATAGTACAAAGGTGATGTTTTTTCCAATAACAAAAACAAAAAAAGTCCGAATAACGGACTTTTTCTTAATAACTATATAGCTGCAACACTAACCAGTGATAAATGAGACTAGCTACCTTTTGAATTTTTAGCATCCTTTATATTATCTTCGGTATTGGTGGATTGATCATTTGACGACTTAAATTCTGCATCTTGATCATCACCAACGACATGCTCAAGTTTTAGTTTTTTAACACTACGAATAGTAGTCACTGGTCCTGAAGCAGCATAAAGAATAAAAATAGCACTTAATAATTCAGCAGGGCTTGCCGCTACAACAACAAAGACTAAAACGATAAGTAACACAACAATAAAATTTACTTTGCCCTTCCAGTCAACATCTTTAAAGCTGTTATACCTAAAGTTACTCACCATCAACAATCCTGTCACTATTGTGATAATGCCAAATACTAAGCCTAAATCTTGACCATTGACCTGGTATTCTGTGCCAAGCCAAACCAGACTTGCAATAACCGCCGCGGCTGCGGGACTCGCTAAGCCTTGAAAATAACGTTTATCAGCGACACCTACTTGTGTATTAAAACGTGCTAAACGAAGCGCAGCTGCGGCAACAAAAACAAAAGCAGCAAGCCAACCAAATTTCCCCATGCCGGATAATGCCCAATTATAAGCCACTAAGCCAGGGGCAATACCGAATGAAACCATATCGGCCATACTGTCATACTCTGCGCCAAACTCACTTTGGGTATTTGTCATTCGCGCAACACGACCATCAAGGCCGTCAAATATCATCGCAACAAAGATTGCTATTGCTGCCGCCTCAAAATGACCATTCATCGACGATACAACAGCAAAAAAACCAGAAAAAAGCCCCGCCGTGGTTAGTAAATTGGGTAATAAATATATTCCCTTAGTTGGCGTTGTAGGTAAATTATCTCTATTTGGCATAAAATCTAAAATTTAAGTAACTGGTAAAATGGCGCTAATTTATCATAGTTCACGTCAGATAACATACTCTTACCAAACAAAGCGCAGGAAAATATGGTTAAAATTTGTAAACTGGCAATTGAGTTGTTATATATTCATTATAGAGACTTGCTTAAAATGTCTTTAAGCAGCGAATGTTCAGGCATCAGTTTATGCAAAAATATAGCGCAATTAAAAATGTTGGATTCCTTCTACTCTGTGTTTCGGGAATGTCGTTTGCTGACAATTTCACTGTATATCGTTGGGTTGATAAAAATAACGTTGTCCATTTTAGCCAAAATCAGCCTAGTCATGATAACTATACCGAATTAACCTTATCTAACCTTGAAAAAAAACCAGAAAAAGACACTGTCGCTGAAAAGACACAAGATCAACAACAAACAACACAAGAAGATCAAACAGACTTAAATAATAAATGCCAGGAAGCTAAAACTAATCTCAATACACTCAAAGGATTTGATAATATTCAATACACTGATAGCAATGGTGCGGCAAAAGTACTATCTGAAGTGGAAAAATCTCAACAAATTGCCATTAATGAGAAATATGTAGAAGTTTATTGCGAGCAATAAACTTCTATCACACTTTTATTCCCAATTAATTGTCAGCACTAAACACTAAATTATCGCCTTCTACATCGATCACTATTCTACTGCCAGAGATAAACTCATTTGCCAATATTTTTTGTGCTAATGGGTTCTCTATTCCTTGCTGAATTGAACGTTTTAATGGTCTTGCACCAAATAAAGGGTCAAAGCCAGCCTGTGCAATTAATGCAAGGGCTTGCTCAGTCACTGACAAATCAATATCTCTATCTGCTAAACGTTTTGCCAAATCATCTATTTGAATGCCAGCAATTTGTTTAATTTGCTCAGACAATAAAGGATGAAAAACAACTGATTCATCTACACGATTGATAAATTCAGGCTTGAAATGCTGACTTAATTCCGCCATCACCTGATTTTTCATCGCTTCGTAGTGACTATCATCCCCGAAGCTTTGAATAATATCCGAACCAATATTTGACGTCATGATCACTACTGTATTTTTAAAATCTACTGTGCGACCTTGTCCATCTGTTAAACGACCATCATCTAATACTTGCAATAAAATATTAAAAACATCAGGATGTGCTTTCTCTATTTCATCTAGCAGTATCACTGAATACGGCTTACGTCTTACCGCTTCCGTTAAATAGCCCCCTTCTTCATAACCGACATAGCCGGGAGGAGCTCCTACTAAACGGGCTACGGAATGCTTTTCCATAAATTCAGACATATCAACACGAATTAAAGCATCTTCGGTATCAAATAAAAAGCTTGCCAACGCCTTGGTTAATTCTGTCTTACCCACCCCTGTCGGGCCTAAGAATAAAAACGAACCTATAGGTTGATTGGGATCAGCCAATCCGGCGCGTGAACGTCTTATCGCATTTGAAACCGAAAGCACAGCTTCCGATTGACCGATAACACGTTGATGCAATTCATCTTCCATCCGCAGTAATTTATCTCTATCTTCTTCCAACATTTTAGCTACAGGAATACCCGTTGAACGACTTAACACATCGGCTATTTCGACATCCGTAACTTTATTTCTCAATAAACTCATTTCTTGCATTTCAGCCTGAGTTGCTAAATCTAACTGCTTTTCCAAGTCAGGTATACGGCTATATTGCAATTCTGCCATGCGATTTAAATCACCGTTTCTTCGCGCAGCATCAAGCTCTATTCGTGCGTGATCTAGATCTTCTTTAATGGCTTGAGTGCCATGAATAGCGGCTTTTTCTGAGGTCCATACTTCATCCAACTCATCAAATTGACGTTGGTAGTCAGATAACTGCTCATTAATCAATGTCAGTCGCTTACTCGAAGCATCATCCGTTTCATCTTCCATCGACTTTTGCTCAAGCTTTAACTGAATGATTTTACGTTCCAGTTTATCTAGCTCTTCAGGCTTAGAGTCCATTTGCAGGCGAATACTCGATGCAGACTCATCAATTAAATCAATAGCTTTATCTGGTAATTGACGATCACTAATGTAACGATGGGATAAAGTTGCTGCCGCTACAATCGCCGGATCAGTTATTTCAACATTGTGATGTAATTCATAACGCTCTTTTAAGCCGCGCAAAATAGCGATGGTGTCTTCTACACTTGGCTCATCCACTAACACTTTTTGAAAACGGCGCTCAAGTGCAGCGTCTTTTTCGATATATTGTCGGTATTCATCTAAAGTCGTTGCACCTACGCAATGTAAATCACCACGCGCTAATGCTGGTTTAAGCATATTACCTGCATCCATAGCGCCATCTGTTTTTCCTGCGCCGACCATAGTGTGCAACTCATCAATAAATAAAATAACTTGCCCTTCTTCTTTAGCAAGTTCGTTTAAAACTGCTTTTAATCTTTCTTCAAATTCTCCGCGATATTTTGCCCCTGCGACCAAGGTTCCCATATCGAGCGACAAGACGCGCTTATTTTTTAACCCCTCAGGCACTTCATGATCAACAATACGTTGTGCTAAACCTTCAACAATTGCTGTTTTACCTACCCCAGGTTGACCTATTAATACTGGATTGTTTTTTGTTCGGCGTTGTAATACTTGAATGGTACGGCGAATTTCATCATCTCGGCCGATAACGGGATCTAATTTACCTTCTTCTGCTCTAGCTGTAACATCAACAGTAAATTTATCTAATGCTTGACGGACATCTTCAGCATTTTGGTCATTTACATTTTGACCACCTCTTATATGCATAATAGCATCTTTGATCCGAGTTTCAGTTGCACCTAATGATTTTAAGATTTGTCCCAGCTTACCTTTATCTTGTAATGCCGCTAATATAAAAATCTCGGAGGAGATAAATTTATCCCCTTCTTTCTGGGCATATTTATCACATAGGTTCAGTAAATTACCTAAAGAATTTGAAAGCTGAACTTCTCCGCCAGTACCGCTCACCTGTGCAAACGACTCTATCAGCTGTTCAAGTTGGGACCTTAAAGAATAGATATCAACTCCGGCACTTTTCAGCAAAGGTAAAGTGCTGGCGTTGTTTTGATTTAATAATGCCAGCATTAAATGTGCTGGCTCTATAAATTGGTGATCTTTACCTAATGCTATCGATTGCGCATCAGAAATGGCGACTTGAAAGGTTTGGGTGAAACGGTCTAAACGCATAAGTTTTTTCTCCTACAGCCATATTACTGGACTTACGATTAATCTCACTTATAAAACTATGGGCTTTTACAAAAAATTCAAGCAATTAATAATCACATGCTTGATACTCATCAAGTATTTGTGATGCAATTTCCCCCAATCTAGCCTGTGTTGAATTATCGAGTTTTATTTTGTCACTATAAGGTAAGGCATCCGCCAACTCCCCTGTGATCACCTGATAAAAAACTAATGCTGTAAAAACGCTACCTGCATATGCGGCATGATTACCATCAGGGGCATGTAAGGTTAAATCTGGTAACTGTGATAACACCTCATTCCAACCTAAACCAACTGGCGCAACACAGGATTGCTGATTATTTTTAATCGATAAATGAATATCATGAACATATTGCGCTTCCCATGTACTCCCCCGTTGAGGGTGTTCCGGAAATAAAATTGGGGTAATACCACGCTGCTTAATTAAATATATCCATTTTTCAGCTTCTCTTGTTGAATAAAGCACAGATTTACTTTGTGAGTATTTCTGTCCTTGTAACACCACATGGCTCCAATTCTTTCGTTCAATTTCTTCTAAAGTTACACCATCATTAATTCTGTTATCTAAATAATTGTAATTTGACAAACGCTCAACAGAGACTTTCGCATTAGGCTTACCAAGTTTAATAAATCGCTCTATCAAAGCCGGTAAATCATTTGATGCAACATGACTATTGCCGATTAGTAATACTTGATATGAAGAAACTACAGTATTATCAGGAATTGCTAAGTTTTCATCCGGCGATTGATCAATAACAATCGTTTCACTAGTTTTTTTGCTATTGTCGGATGAACTCGAAGAACCGCAATTGATCAACAACAGCGATAAGAAAGACAGACAAGCAAGTTTCCACAGTTTCATAACATTCCCTATATTTTGATTATTTATTGTTAGTTAATGCAAATAAGCGAAGCCATACGGCCCGTTTGAGGTGCTTTTCGATATGAATAATATCGATGGTTATTACTAAAGGTACAGTAATGATCATTAATGATAGTTTCAACACCGCAATCAAATAACATTTGTATCGAAATGTAAGGTAAATCTGCTAGCCATTTATCATCAGTCACCTGAGTAAAGGCCTTGACGTAAGTTTCAGATATCGAAATAAAAGCTTCTTTAACTTCTGCTCCTACTTCAAACGCTTCTTTTCCAATGCATGGACCTAGCCAGGCAACTATTTCCTTGTTGTCGGTTTGCATCATTTCCAGTGTATGTTTAATAATGCCAGCGGCCAACGGACGCCAACCACCGTGAATAGCGGCAATTTCATCGCCATCTTTACTGGCAAGTAAAATTGGCAAACAATCAGCAGTCATAATGGCCAGTGCTAACTTCGGTGTTTGCGTAATAATCGCATCAGCAACCAAAGGCTTGTCACTTACTATTGAGATTTTTTCAACATATGCGCCATGTACTTGTTCAAGCCACTGAATGTTAGCTTTGGCTGGTAAATAAGATAATAATTGTGAGCGATTATTTAATACTTGTTGAGGATCATCTCCCACATGCAAACCAAGATTAAACGCGTCATAAGGTGCTACGCTTGCCTTTCCTTTGTTAGGCGACAACCGAGTCGTTTGAAATGCCTGAATATTATCTACAGGCAAATCAATATTATCAAAGGCTTGATTAATACTCTGCCTGAGCATTAAGTTTAGTATCTTCGCGCAAGATATTAGTGAGTTGCACCATATCTTCTGGTATTTCTGCGTGCCACGTCATCTGCTCGCCAGTTATTGGGTGAAACAGAGACAACATTGTGGCGTGCAATGCCTGACGTTTAAATGATTTCAATACTTCACGTAATTCTGATGTCGCATTTTTTGGCGGACGTGGACGACCACCATAAACCGGATCGCCGACGAGTGGATGAGTAATATGTGCCATATGAACGCGAATTTGATGAGTACGTCCTGTTTCCAATCTTAAACGTAAGCGAGTATGTAATCTGAACTTTTCCATGACTCGATAATGAGTCACAGAAGGACGTCCAGACGTAGTCACTGCCATATGAGTACGCTTTGTTGCATGACGACCTATAGGTTCGTCCACCACGCCACCTGCTGTCATCAAACCATTGGCAATCGCTTCGTATTCGCGGGTAATTTCTCTTGCCTGTAATGACTCTACTAAATTAGTTTGCGCCGCAATAGTTTTAGCAACCACCATTAATCCTGTTGTATCCTTATCTAAGCGATGAACAATCCCTGCCCTCGGTACAACAGCTATATCAGGGCAATGATGTAATAAAGCATTTAATACTGTACCATCAGGATTACCAGCCCCCGGGTGAACCACTAGGCCGGCTGGTTTATTGATAACAAGAATATCATCATCTTCATACACGATATTAAGTGGAATATTTTGCGCTTCAAAACGCTCTTCTGCTTCTACTTCAGTTTCAATGACGATAGTTTCACCACCAAACATTTTCTCACGTGCTTTGGTTAATACTTCCCCATTAACAGATACATGACCAGCTAATATCCATTCTTTTAATCGAGAGCGCGAATATTCGGGGAACATTTCCGCTAAGCTTTGGTCGAATCGCTTACCTAAACAGGTTTGAGGGACTATATCTTGGTGTTGAATAATTTCAGCCATTAAATTCTCTATTAATTAGCACTGTGCAAGGTTTGTTTGCTAGGTTAGAATGCTTATATGTATTTTACCTGTTTGACAGCGCAATTACATTAAGTAAATAAAAACAAGTAAACAATTTATTTTAACAATTATAAGTAGTGATACCCAAGTCTATGGACAAACTGACATTTAAAACTTTATTTTTAACACTTCTTCTTACTCTAGTAGGTTGCTCGTCTTCTAACGATACTGAAGTAGATAAGATACCCGACAAATCGGCTCAAGCACTATTTGCAGATGCTCGCGAAGCGTTAGATGGTGGCTTATATAAAAAAGCGATTCAAATATTATCCGCCATAGACTCGCGTTATCCGTTCGGCCCTATTTCGCATCAAGTACAGTTAGACTTAATCTACAGCTATTATAAAAGTGGTGATTCGGCACAAGGTATCGCATTAGCCGAACGTTTTCTACGTTTAAATCCTAACCATGCCAACATTGATTATGTCTATTACATGCGTGCATTGATGCACTTATCAACCGAAGAGAATATGTTCCAAGATTTGCTTGGCATTGACCGTGCTGACAGAGACCCAACAGCGGCACGTGAAGCTTTTAACGATTTTAAAACCATTTTGACGAATTACCCTGAAAGTAAATATGCCGCTGACGCGAGAAAACGCATGATAGGCATTAAATCTCGTTTAGCTAAATATGAGTTATCTGTTGCACGCTTTTATTTAAAACGTGAAGCGTACGCTTCTGCAGCTAACCGTGGCAGATATATTGTGGAATACTACAACCCAAGTGAGGCAGTAGAACAAGCATTAGAAATTATGATCGAGTGTTATGATAAAATGGGGTTAGAAGACTTAAAAAGTAATGCGAAACAGGTCTTAGCAGCAAACTATCCTAACAACCCATTAATCGATGGTTAGTTAAGTTGCAATAATTAAAAACTAATAAATTCTAAAGGCGCTCAGGCGCCTTTTTTATTAAATTTTTTTGTCACGCTTAGTTTTGTTTACAATGTTCTATGGTTACACAAGATTCCCTAGGTTAGATTAATTGCAGGAAATCGTTATACTTTTATCTATTATGAAGTATTTAATACATGTATTAATCTTATTTTATTTGTTGCCTCTTTCTGTTTTTGCAAACACAAAGGGGATAATAAGTAACGACGTTACTAAAAGTAATAAAACGACCTTAACTGTCGCAATAGCTGAGGGAGGGTATTACCCGTTTTATTATAAAGAAAAAGATACTCTAAAAGGC
The DNA here is from genome assembly GCF_030161395.1 of Thalassotalea insulae. Classification (NCBI taxonomy): domain Bacteria; kingdom Pseudomonadati; phylum Pseudomonadota; class Gammaproteobacteria; order Alteromonadales; family Colwelliaceae; genus Thalassotalea; species Thalassotalea insulae. The sequence goes on along the minus strand of NZ_BSST01000001.1, from coordinate 3,806,258 downwards.
TTATCGGTAGATATCATAAATTATATTAAAGTGAACTCTCACTTTGATTTTAACTTTATTACCTTGCAATGGCCTAGAGCACTTGATCTTGTTGCACGCGGTAAGGTTGACCTGATACTTACCTTATTTAAAACGCCTAAACGCAAACAGATTTACTATTTTATCGAACCTAGTTATGGTAGTGAAATTAATCAACTATTTAGTTTAACAGATACTGATATTGATTTTACCGGTCAGCTAACGCAACTCGCTCCTTATGCAATTGGCACACTTAGAGAGTATTCCTATGGAAAAGCTTTCGATCAAGCGCAGTATTTAAAAAAACGCCCAGCATTAACCGAAGAGGTATTATTAAAACTATTATTGAATAAACAAATCGATATGCTGATCGGCAATCCGTTCAAGTTTAGTCGCTTAATAAACCATGAACAGCTAAATACTAAAGTGAGAGCAATAATGCCATATGTCGCAATGACTCCAGTATATATGGTGTTAACCAAAGAAAGGAAAGATTCACACACAATTAAACAAACTTTAGAGCAACTCATCCAACAACTAAAATCGACACCTAGTTATCAAGAACTATTGGATAAATACCAGCTAAACTTCAAATAGCAAACTTAATCAGTATTACTATTTTCTTACAAACACAGCCATAAAAAAACCAGCGCCTAAACGCTGGTTTTTTACAAGACTAATGTGCTAAATAAGAATATTATTCAGCTGTATCCGCTTCTGGCGCAGGAGCTGCTTGTTCAGCTGGCTTTTCAGCCGCTTCTTTCATGCTTAAACGAACACGGCCTTGACGGTCAACTTCTAATACTTTCACTGTCACTTCCTGACCTTCAGAAAGTACGTCGCTTACTGCATTAACGCGTTCATCTGAAATTTGTGAAATATGTACTAAACCATCTTTACCTGGTAATACATTAACAAAGGCACCAAAGTCAACGATACGAACAACTTTACCGGTATAAACCGTACCAACTTCAATTTCAGCGGTTAGTGCTTTAATGCGGTTAATCGCATCTTCAGCTTGCAGGCCATCGGTTGCAGCAATTTTTACTGTACCATCATCTTCAATTTCGATAGTAGTACCAGTTTCTTCAGTAAGTTGACGAATAGTCGCCCCACCTTTACCGATAACATCACGAATTTTATCTGCATTGATTTTTAAGGTATGAATACGCGGAGCAAATTGTGAAATATCATCACGTGCTGAATTAATCGCAGAATCCATGACAGATAAAATATGAGTACGTGCTGCTTTTGCTTGGTTCAAAGCAATTTGCATGATTTCTTGCGTGATACCTTCAATTTTAATGTCCATTTGTAGTGCGGTAATACCTTCAGTAGTACCCGCCACTTTAAAGTCCATATCACCTAAGTGATCTTCATCACCTAAGATGTCAGAAAGTACAACAAAGTCATCACCTTCTTTAACAAGACCCATGGCAATACCAGCAACAGAAGACTTAATTGGTACACCTGCATCCATTAACGCTAATGATGTACCACAAACAGAAGCCATTGAAGACGAACCATTTGATTCTGTGATTTCAGATACGACACGAACGGCATACGGAAATTCTTCAGCAGAAGGCATCACGGCTAACATACCGCGTTTTGCTAAACGACCATGACCAATTTCACGACGCTTAGGTGAACCAACAAAACCTGTTTCACCAACACAATATGGAGGGAAGTTATAGTGCAACATAAAGTTGTCAGTTTTCTCACCCATAATAGTATCAAGACGCTGAGCATCACGTTGTGTACCTAAAGTAGCCGTAACAAGTGCTTGGGTTTCACCACGAGTAAATACCGCGCTACCATGAGTACGAGGTAATACACCGGTCATCACATCTAATGCACGGATCATTTCAGGATCACGGCCATCAATACGTGGTGAGCCCTGTGTAATACGGCCACGAACGACTTGCTTCTCCAAATCATGGAATAAGTCTTTCGCTTCTTGCACATTAAGTTCCGCATCTGCTTCTTCTAGTTGTGCAATAACAGCATTACGAATTTCAGCAATTTTTTCATAACGCGCTGCTTTTTCAGTAATTTGATATGCTTCATTAACTTGTTCTGTCGCTAGTTCTGCAATTTTAGCGACTAAATCCGCATTTTTCTCTGGAGCCGTCCATTCCCAAGCAGGAGTAGCAACTTCAGCAGCGAACTCTTTAATCGCTGTAATAGCAGTTTGCATTTGCTCATGGCCGTATACAACAGCACCAAGCATGACTTCTTCAGATAAAACGTCGGCTTCAGATTCCACCATTAATACGGCAGAATCAGTACCTGAAACCACTAAATCTAATTGAGAAGTTTCTAACTCAGATTGTAACGGGTTAAGCACGTATTTACCGTCTGCATAACCAACACGCGCTGCACCAACCGGACCACTAAATGGCACGCCTGAAATAGCAAGTGCCGCTGAAGTACCTAATAAAGAAATAATATCTGGTGAGATTTCTGGGTTAGCAGAAACAACGGTGATAATAACCTGTACTTCGTTAGTAAACCCTTCTGGGAATAACGGACGAATTGGACGGTCAATTAAACGGGCGATTAAAGTTTCTTCTTCTGAAGGACGACCTTCACGTTTGAAGAAACCACCTGGAATTTTACCAGCCGCGTATGTACGCTCTTGATAGTTAACAGTTAATGGGAAGAAGTCTTGACCTTCAACCGCTTCTTTTTTACCTACTACTGAGACTAATACTGAGGTATCGTCCATGCTCGCCATAACAGCAGCCGTTGCTTGACGTGCGATAGCACCAGTTTCAAGCGTTACAGTATGCTTACCGAACTCAAATGTTTTTGTTACTGGATTGAACATAAAATCTGTTCCTTTAATTTCTGATTTATTCTTTATCCAATCTGTACAATTATTTACTCACTAAACCGCTAATCTATTAAAAACACATAACAATTAGCACATTTACAATAGGTAAATAATTATACAGTTTGGACCATTCATAATATGCTGCCAAATTGCAGCACGCACATTATACTGACCCTAAGCTTGATTGCTAGGTTTTATCAGTAATTAAACAAGGAAAAGTTAATTGTATATCCACAGAAAGTAACGAAGCACGAAAATATAAAAGTCGAAATGAACTTTGATCAGCAATTTAACCTCCAGTAATTCGTTCCAAAGCGCAGTGAAATATGACAGTAAAAAACAAAGCAACTTCGACATATTATGAGATCGTAGCTATTTGCTGACTTTCTAACCATTCGCTTAAATAAGCTATGATAAACATCAATCAAGTATTTTAATTAGCCCAACATTCCGTTACTGTTAATCAACAAGGAAATAAAAAACACTCGCCACAAACTGGTTTTGCAGGGGAAAATCTGAAGATGTCACAACATATCTGCTTAGTAAACATGCCTTATTCATCCGTTACCCGACCATCATTAGCATTGGGGTTATTAGAGACTTATATTAGAGAATATGATCATCAAGTTAACGCGATATACAGTAACTTAGAGTTTGCCAAAATAATTGGCCTAGCAGAATACGATGAAATAGATAACTCAAACTTTCAACATTTACTTGGCGAATGGATATTTTCACAAGCTGCTTTTCCCGATAAACCAAATACTGACGAACAATTTTTTGCATTATTTAACGATATAACTGAAGAACAAATCCAGCATATTTACCGTGTACGAGATAAAGCAGAGACTTTTATCGTTAAATTAGCAGAACGAATTGCTAAAACACCAGCAAAAATTGTCGCCTGTACCTCAACCTTCCAACAAAACTGTGCTTCTTTAGCACTGCTTAGAAAACTAAAAGAGCTCAACCCCAATATTATTACTATGATGGGAGGCGCTAACTGTGAAAGCATTATGGGGCAAACTCTTAGTGAAAACTTCACCTGGGTCGATTATGTGTTTTCGGGTGAATGCGATGCCGTCATAGGTGAATTTGTAGATAAATTAATGCGAGATGTACATATCAGCCCGCATAACCTGCCTCATGGCTTTATTGCCCAAGGCCATAGTGATTTATTGATAACCAATGCAGCAGAAAATAAAAAACCACCCCGCGGTTATGTTGAGGACATGAATCAAGTAAAAACGCCAACTTACGACACCTATTTTGAAACCCTTGAAAAACTTGGCTTAACAGAAAATATTACTCCAGGATTACTCGCAGAAACATCACGAGGCTGCTGGTGGGGTGCGAAAAAACATTGCACTTTTTGCGGTTTAAATGGTGTTAGTATGGAGCATAGATGCAAGCCAGCCGATAAGGTTATAGAAGAGTTTAAGCAACAATCAGAAAAGTTTAATATTCAAAATTTTGAGATTGTCGACAATATTTTTCCGCAGGAGTATATGAAAACTTTGCTTCCTGAGTTAAGTGAAGAACGTAAATATAACCTGTTTTTTGAAACCAAATCCAACTTAAGAAAAGAGCATGTAGAGCAATACGCTAAGGCGGGGATTAACTGGGTGCAGCCAGGCTTTGAAAGCCTTCATGATGACTTTTTAAAATTAGTAGGTAAAGGCGTTACCGGCATTCAAAATATCTCTGCTTTAAAATGGTTAAGAAATTACGGCATCCATGTGTTCTGGAATATATTATGTGGTGCTCCCGGCGAAAAAGAAGAGTGGTTTGATGAAATGGCGGAAATTATTCCGCTTATCACTCATCTACAACCGCCTTTTAAGCACCTTTTAAAAATTCTTTTCCCTCGTTTTAGCCCTTACCATAAAACTCCTGAAAAATTTGATCTTACTTTAGAACCTTTTAAAAGCTACCAGCATATTTACCCACTACGCGGCCAGGCATTATTGAATATTGCTTACTTTTTCGATCATCGTTCGGCAAGAAATGAAAAAGTATTTACCTTGAATGGCAATATTATTTTTGAAGTTGAATCACACAACAAAGTACAAGCTCAAGTCGATACATGGTTACAACAATGGAGTGGTTCTTCATTTCCACTGCTTTATATGAGTGACCAAGAGAATAAAGTTGTTATTATCGATACCAGAAAAGTAGCGACAAATTTCACTCATACTTTAACAGGATTAACAGCGGATATTTATCGTCTATGTGCTGAACCTGTAACCTTTCAACGATTGAAATCAAAATTAACAGCAATTCATGAAAGTGTGCTAGATAGCGAAATAAATCAGTCTCTTTCATTTTTAATTGATAATAAGTTATTACTATCATTAAGCAATTGTTATCTAGCACTGGCTTTAGTGGGAGAAACACCACCAATGCCTGATTTTAAAGATAGACCAGCAGGCGTGTTAAATTTAAATTAATGTAGGTTGTCACGAGCATAGCGAGGTACAACAAGCATAACATTATATCTTCATTGTCGAGTTTCGCTACGCTCAAATCGACCTACATATTGGCTCAATTTTGTAAGTTGACCTGAACGATATGAAGTTCAGCAAAAAACATGTAGGTTGTCACGAGCGTAGCGAGTCACAACAAGCATTTATTCATGGGTTAAACACCAATAACTAAAGGTGTTGTCTTGCTCTTCATCCCCTTGTTTGAATTTAGTACTGAAGAACTCATACGGCATATAACAATAGCCTTTATCACCAAACTCCTCGCCCCAGGAGTTTCTAACAATAAACATTTCACGTTTATCATCATAACCAACGGCTAATAGCGCGTGTCCGCCTAATCTTACATCCGTAGGACTTGGCATAGCCATAACACCATCTGCTTTAATAGCGTAGAAACTTCTTGGTACCATCATACCAAAAATAACCGGCATGCCTTTTGACAAAGCTAAACGCAGTTCAGTTAAATCATCTTCTTCATCTAACCGACAGTAGCGATTAATAATATGCTTTTGCGCTTGATCAACTGCCTGTTTAGAAGGCGTTTCTTTTATCGCTGCCTGAATTTCATCCTGATGCTCAGATAAAATACGGTTAACTTCCTGTTCTATCTGTTCAGCCGTTCCATTAGCCAGCACTTTCGTTAAGCTTGCAGGCATTGCCATTTCAGGATAGGGCCAGGATTTTTCAGAGCAAATGCCATATTTAAATAATGATTTAATACCATTACGAATAAAAACAGGTGCGTTAATATCGACCTTATCTTCGATTACCCGCTCATTGTAATAAACAAACATCTGTGAGGCATCTATATTACGGGCATTTTCATCAACGAAAGGCTGACGTTCTCGAACAAGATAAAGCTCGGACGCAACTGCAATCGCACAAGCAGAGCAGGAATTCAATAGTCCCTGATTAATAATCTCTGAGGTAAGCAATTCGCGCAAATCCACTTGCGGCTTTATTTGCTGGTAAATTTTTTCTTGTTTTTCGGTAAGGCAACTAATATTACAAAACTGAATAGCATTATGGCCATGAATATCACAAAAATGATGATCTCTTGCATCATAGGGATCAGGTAAAAGCGTTCTTCTATGCACTACTTCCATTATCTAAATTCTCATATCCTTCTAAAAAGAGCATCATAAGATGCTCTATAATTTAGTTTACTTACGCTATAGCTTTTTGAACAATAGGTGCGGTTTTACAAACATCCTCCATAACCAATGCAATATAACGATAAGTTTGAAACGCACTCATTTCTACTATCTTTAGTAGGTCTTCAGTCAATGGGAGACCATTCAATACATTAATAATGTCTTCTTTATGGTGAACATCAAGCTTAGCATGATGCATCAAACTGCTAAAACCTTCTGCTGGTAAACCAGAATTTGCAATTAGTTTTTCAACATATTCGACAGTGGGATGATGAGTTTCGGAGCAAAACAAATACCCCATAAATGCAACGGGATGAACATGGTTGATCCAATAATACTGTGAACCTATAAGTGAAGATATATTAGAGTTTGGTAATTTCGCTTTAACTTCTTCACGTGAAACACCAAGAACAGTTAAATCATCCAAAAACCACTCATCATGCCCAGCCTCTTCAGGAATATGTTTTTTCATATAACGAACTAACGGCTGTAACACTTCATTTTCATCATAACGAGCAGAGCAACGAATAACTTCTTTCATTAAAGCAACTGTTGCATTTGACACCCTATAATTCATTATTGCCTGTTCAATACAAACTTGAGGGTTAACAGATAATGCTAAAAACTTCCTATTTATTTCACACGCCCGGGCTTCCATTAAAGCCAGGCGGTGTGAAAGTTTTTCGTAATGGCTGCTCATTAAATTGCAATGCCAACTGGCTTATCTTTTCCTTTATTAGCATTTTTATTCATTGATTTTAGCTGTTCAACTTCTTCTTTTGACAAGCTATCAATCGCTTCTGTATGTTCTGCAGATAAATCGTCTTTATTCAAAACGCCTTCTTGATGCAAGTGTTCGGTATTAGTCATGCTGTTTATCCTTAAAATCAATTAGAAAGTTAATAATAGTTATTTTAAATAAATTACGCTACTTATCAAATAAGTATCCCCAGAATAGTTGTACTATAAAAAAGAAGTCAAGAAATAAATCGGGGAAATAGAGAAAAATAATTACTTGTTGTCATCCTATAATAAATTTAAGCTGTTTAGATAAAAAGCTAAAACTAGATAACCAATTTAAGAAGATAATTATATGCGCGTCATGCTTTTATTTTTTAGTGGATTATTATTTTCCCTTATTCAGTCTCCCGTTTTATCTACAGAATTTGAACACTTTTATCGGGAACAAGGACTATCCCAAGGATCCACTCAAGCATTATTATACGATAACCAAGGTTACTTATGGATAGGTACCGCGGACGGTTTAAACCGTTACGATGGCTATCAGTTTACCATTTATAAAAACGTTCCCGACAACAAGAGAGCTTTATCCAGCAATAATATTCTTGCACTATTTGAAGATCAAAATAATCAATTATGGATAGGAACAGATGGGGGCGGGTTAAATCGTTTCAATAAACAAACTAATACCTTTAAACATTATCTCAACGACCCATCAAATAGTAATAGTTTAATCAGTAACTCAATTAATGATATTATTCAAGATAGTAATGGCAATTACTGGATCGCAACCAGTAAAGGACTTGATAAGTTTGATGGACAAAACTTTACTCACTACTTAAGCAATCACAATATTAAAACAGTATTCATAGATGATACTGATATTCTATGGGTTGCAAGCAAAAAGAACGGCTTAAAACAATCAGATGTCAACAATATAGATTTTATATCTGTAAACTTCCCCCAAAATAGTCAAGCTGTAACAACAATCATTCAGGACAATAATAGCTTATGGCTAGGTAGTGAAAATGGCTTAGTATTATACGACATCAATACGCAAAAAGTGACCAGTCATGATGTGGTCACCAGCCACCTGGCAAATATCCATATCACTTCGCTATTAAAACATCACAATGACCTATGGATTGGCAGTAAAGCTAATGGCGTTTATCGTATAAGCTTAACAACAAATATCATTCAGCATTATCAAGCGGATGACCAAGACCCCACCAGTATCGGTCACAATGAAATCACCCAAATTATTGCAGATAACGCTACCAATATATGGATTGGAAATTTTGTTTGGGGTGTTGATAAGTTCAATATCTTAAACGAACAGTTTCATCATACAGTACAAAAAACAAATAAAAAAAACACTTTAAGCGGTAATACAATTATTTCCTTTTTAGAATACGATGATAAATTATTGATTGGTACTTACAATTCAGGTTTAAACGAGTATGAAAAAAGTACAGGGAAATATATTCATTACAAAAATATCCCTAATGATGCCAACAGCATTAGCTCAAATGGAATAGGAACTCTCATTTATGATGTCTCTCATGGCATCTGGATAGGTACTTTAGATAGCGGATTAAATTTATTTAATCCTGAAAACAAAACATTTACTCGCTATAGCAATGAGCCTAATAATATTAACAGCATTAGCCACAATATTGTTCTACCAATTTATCAGGAAAATAGAAATACCTTATGGCTGGGGACTTGGGGTGGCGGTTTAAACCGTTTCGATATTAAAAAACAAAAATTCACTCATTATAAGCATAATCCTAGTAGCAAAAATTCTTTATCCGATGATAATGTCTGGTCTATTCACCAAGATGAAAATGGAATACTTTGGCTTGGCACTATGAGAGGACTCAATAAATTTGATCCTGTTAATAATACCTTTAAACATTATCAAGCCACCAATAGTGAGTTAACCAACGACTGGGTGTTGGATATTCACCAAGATAAAAAAGGTAACCTATGGCTTGCTACTCAATCTGGTTTCAACAAGTTTAATCCGATAACTGAAACATTTGTTACTTATAAAGAAGAAGATGGCTTAGCAAATAATTTTATTTACGGCATTTTAGAAGATAATCAAGAAAACCTTTGGTTAAGCACAAATAATGGTATTTCAAAATTTAGCCCTACGACAGAAGCTTTTAAAAACTATGGTGAAAATGACGGTATATTAGTCAAAGAGTTTGCAACATTTTCTTTTTATAAAAATCAATCAGGTGAGTTCTACTTTGGCGGAAATAATGGTTATGTTCATTTTATTCCTGAAAATATCAAAGACGATACCACTTTACCAAACATAGTGTTAACCGACTTCAGGATCAACAATAACCACGTCAAGCTCAGCAATGAAATTGAAGACAAAAATACCTTTACCATAGACTCTGTGATTAACGAATTAGCTCGATTAACGCTAACCCATAATGAGAAACTGGTATCGTTTGATTTTGCTGCCCTGCACTTTTCCGACCCGATGAATAATCAATACGCCTATATGCTGGAAGGTTTTGATGATGAATGGATTTATACCGACGCGAGAAACCGCCGTGCTACTTATACCAATTTACCGTCAGGCCACTACACTTTAAGGGTCAAGGCCAGTAATGGTGATGGATATTGGAATGAGCAAGGTAAATCATTACCAATCACTGTACTGCCAGCGCCCTGGCTCTCCTGGTGGGCTTATACTTTATATGCCTTAACCTTCATCGGTATTATTGGTTTTATTTTATATCGTCAGAATTATCAACGGTTAAAAGAGCATGCAATCAATATTCGATTAACACGCGCAGATAGGCTAAAAGATGAATTTTTAGCCAATACCTCACACGAATTGCGTACCCCGCTTAATGGTATCATTGGACTGGCAGAGTCGCTTATCGACGGGGTTGCAGGTCAGTTACCAGATACCGCCAACCAAAACCTTGCAATGGTGGTTGCCAGTGGTAAACGATTGTCGCACCTGGTAAACGATATTCTTGATTTTTCTAAGCTTAAAAACCACAACTTAAAACTTAATACCAGTGGAGTTGAACTCCATAGCTTAACCGATGTCGTGTTAACCGTATCTACCCCGTTAATTGGTGATAAACCGCTGGTATTGAAAAATAACGTTGCCAATAACTTACCGTTAGTCAATGCCGATGAAAGCCGAGTTGAGCAAATTCTTTATAACTTAATTGGTAATGCCATTAAATTTACTGAACAAGGTGAAGTCACTGTAGATGCAGAACATATCGGTAATGTCATTAAAATATCAGTGACAGATACCGGTGTCGGTATTCCCGCTAGCAAGCATGCCATCATTTTTAACTCTTTTGAACAATTACAAGGCAGTGATGACCGTGGTCAGGGCGGCACGGGGTTGGGGCTTGCCGTAACCAAGCAATTAGTTGAATTACATGGTGGCAATATTTACCTGAGCTCAACTCCTGGCGAAGGCAGCTGTTTTAGCTTTACCTTACCGATTAACAGCGACCAGATAATCGACGCTACCAATGTGATTAAATCGACCAATCAGCAAAAACTCAACCGTTTACAATACTTAGAAAACGAAATAGAGTATGTCAGTGTTGAAGAACAAGAGGCAACACTCGACAAAGAAGCAACCATAGATCACAGTGATTTTCATATTTTGGTGGTTGATGATGATCCAATAAACCGCCAGGTGTTGATTAATCACCTAAATGTCATGGGTTATCAAATCAGTGAAGCATCCAGTGGCCCGCAAGCTCTAGCCCTCATAGATAAAGTTAATCTTAAGCATGATAATAATGACCCTGACCCGGAAAAAGAAAGTAAACGCCCATTCGATTTGATCTTGCTTGATGTGATGATGCCGAAAATGTCAGGTTATGAAGTATGTAAAAACTTGCGCAAAGCGTTCTCTATTAATGAATTACCTATCATATTCTTAACTGCCAAAAACCAAGTCATTGATTTAGTAGAAAGTTTTTCTGTTGGTGGCAATGACTATTTAAGTAAGCCAATTTCTAAGCATGAATTATTGTCTCGGGTTGAAAATCACTTAAGTTTGCTCGACATCAATCGTAATTTAGAATTTCAGGTAGCTAATCGTACCGCCGAACTGGAAAAGGCAACACAAGCGAAAAGTGAGTTTCTCGCGAAAATGAGTCATGAAATTCGCACACCGATGAATGCAATTATTGGCCTTAGTCATTTGGCGCTGAAAACCAAACTCGATAATCATCAAAAAGACTTAATTGAAAAAACTCAGGATTCGTCACAAGCCCTACTCGGATTAATCAATGACATTCTCGATTTCTCAAAAATCGAAGCGGGCAAAATGACAATAGAATCTGTGATGATGAATATCGAAGGTTTATTGAAAAAAACCGCCAACATTTGCGCCCTTAAAGCCCACAGTAAAGGGCTGGAACTGGTAGTTAAAGTTGCACCTAATGTGCCGAAACAAATCAAATCAGATCCGGTTAGACTACAACAGATCCTAGTGAACTTAGTCACTAACGCAGTGAAGTTTACCGATACCGGACATGTGCTAATCGAGGTAAAACTCAGTGAACAAGCATCAAATAAATTAGAGTTTAATGTCTCAGATACCGGTATTGGCTTGGAAGCTGAGTCAATGAACAAATTATTTAAGTCATTTAGTCAGGCAGATAGTTCAATCACCCGCAAGTTTGGCGGTACCGGACTGGGTTTATCTATATGCAAACAATTAACCACTTTAATGGATGGTGAAATTTGGGTAAATAGTACATTAGGCGAAGGTAGTACCTTCAGCTTTAACGTCACTTTTGAACAAGTAGAACAGAGTGAAATAATCGCCAGCAATACCATGATGATTGAAGGTATAAGTGTCTTGGTGGTTGATGATAATTCACTGTGTTTAAGTGTGATGGAAGACTTATTGCAACAATTTGGCTGTCAAATCACCAGTACTGACAATGCCCATGAAGCATTGGAGCTGATCAATAATGCTAACCTTGCTAATCAACCGTTTGATTTGGTGATCACCGATTGGCGCATGCCGAAAATGGACGGTATTGAGCTAGCCCATGCTATTACACAAACTGACAGCCCAAACGCTATTCCTGCAGTCTTGATGGTAACGGCATTTGATAAAAATGATGCTATGTCATTATCACGTTCAACCAGTATTGATGGTTTCTTAGAAAAGCCAGTAGATGCATCACTATTACTAGATGCGATGACCAATGCATTAAAAATTGATAGCGCTAAACCTCGTCCGCTAGTAAATAGAGGTTTATTAGATTTATCTAAAGATCATATTTTATTAGTTGAAGATAACGCTTTAAACCAACAAGTGGTCTTAGGCTTTTTAGAAGAAACTCATGTCAATATTGATGTTGCTGAAAATGGCAAAATAGCTCTGGAAAAACTCGCAAATAAACACTATGACCTGGTATTTATGGACCTACAAATGCCAGAAATGGACGGTTTAACCGCAACGACAGAGATCCGAAAACAGTCTCAATTTAAAGACCTTCCGATTATCGCAATGACCGCCCACGCGATGCAGGAAGAGTTACAACGTTGTCTGGATGTCGGTATGAACGACTACTTTACCAAACCTATCGATCCAAACGCTTTATTTACCTTAGTGTCAAAATGGCTAGATAAAAAGCCAAATAATAAATCAATGCCTATGGCTGCATTACCAGCAAAAACAGAGTCAAAGAAAAGCATTGAACCGAGGAAAAATAGCGAAGCCCCCAAGGCTCAAAGTGATGCATATATCGCGGCATTACGCCAACTTGATTGTTTAGATATCGACAGTGCGATTAAAGCCATGGGGGGTAGAAAACACATCTACCAAAAACTGGTACAAGACTTTAACAATAATTATCAACATACAGTGGATGGCCTAAGAGAGATCTATCACAATCAGCAATTTGAAGAAGCTTTTAGGATTGCCCACTCATTAAAATCAAACGCTAATTACATTGGTGCGGTTACTCTGGCAAAAAGAGCGACCCAACTGGAGGCTCAACTTAAGGAAAAACCTGAAGCTGCGAGCTTATTAGTCGCGGAAACCTGTATAGAACTAAACAATATAGTCATGGCACTTGCGACCATTCCTACCAGTGATGAAAACGTTAACGAAAGTAGCAGCGTTTCAGCTAGCAATAATAACAAGACAGACAGTTCTGAAAACAGCGCTCCTTGCGATCATAACAAGCTTACAGCGCTATTAGACTCGATGAAAATATTAGTTGAACAAGAAAACGCCGAAGCAGAAGATTTATTACCGCAACTGCTCATATTAACCAAAGGTACTAAACATAGTGCAACAGCAAAACAAATAGCGGATAATATTGAAGATATCGAATATGCTGATGCAATAAAGAAAATTAAGGCACTGGCGACGGAATTGCATTAACATATTATGGATGATAAAAATTGCCTAAGGGAAACTCCCTTTACATACCGCTATAGCGTAATAAATAAGAATACTAATAAAAGAACCATGGGACGTTTAGATCAAAAAGTTTTAATAGTTGATGATGAAAAAGCCAACAGGAAAATTCTAAAAGAGCTTTTACAAGAAGAAGCGACGATTATTTTTGCCAAAAATGGTGAGCAAGCGGTAGAACTTGCTAAAAAGCATGTCCCAGACTTAATTTTATTAGACGTCGTCATGCCTGACAAATCAGGCTTTGAAGTTATCGAAGAAATAAAAAACAACCCGATAACTATGGCTATTTCTGTCATTTTTGTCACCGGCTTAGCTAATAGTGATGACGAAGAGCGGGGCTTTGACCTTGGCGGCTGTGATTACATTTATAAACCGTTTAAAGCAAACATAGTGATCGCCCGAGTATTAATGCACTTAGAGTTGATCAGGCAAAGAAAAATGTTGGATAAGTTCGCTCACCTTGATGCCTTAACCGGCATATCCAACCGACGTAAGCTCGATATTGTCTTAAAAGATGAAATAGCAGCCAATAAGCGCGATCAAAAACAACTGGCCGTGGCCTTAATCGATGTCGATTTTTTCAAACAGTACAATGATCACTATGGTCATGGCGCTGGCGATATCGCCTTGAAAAAAGTCGCTACCACTATCAGGGAAAACTTACATCGACCCCGTGATTTTTCTGCCCGCTACGGTGGAGAAGAGTTTGTCGTACTGTTACCTGATAGTGATCTTGCCGGCGCGACGTTGGTGCTTAACAACATGCTGCAAGCAGTTGAGGACAAAGAGTTCCCACATGAGTTTTCCAAAATATCCGATCATCTGACTATCAGTATAGGGGCTGTTGTTATTGACGATAACCAGTCAAACACTCAGGAAGAAGTACTACTCAGTGCCGATAAATTGCTTTATCAGGCGAAAAAGAATGGTCGAAATCGATTAGTAATTGAATGCATTTAACGCTACAAAGCAATCCACATCGCTTTATTATCCACTGGTGCACTTTTCGGTAAATATGGGTTTTCAAGCTTTACCACCCGTTTAGATTGCCATTTAGACAATGGAAAAATGTCTGAGGTCAACGGATGATTCTCCATAAAATCGATAAAACTGCCGTCGTTAATTGCCCGATTTAATGAGTCAGTTAATAATTGGGCAAGCGCCTGATTATCTTGATGCACGAAAAAATATAGTGGAAATTTATATTCCAATATTAAATCATCAAATACCTCTAACATTGGATATTGCTGTTGAGCAACTTTCAATTCGTTATAGCCTTCAAAAATAGCTCGCGGATAGTAATCACAACGACCTTTAGCCAACATTTTAAAGATCAGATCAACACGATCAACACGTAATACATTGAAACCATTCCAAGATAAAATATCGGAATCTAGCCAATCACTGCCCTGACACGCCACTAGTTTTTTAAGCGCTAATAAACTACCTTGTTCAAACTCAGCCCGCCGTTTACCATGAATAATAAAAACCCTGTGCCCTAACAGGCCTTTCAGCAACGGAATTGGAATTGCACGCATTTCCTGTTCGTAATGCTTCTTGGTACCAGTCCAGGTCAAATCAATCAGTTTTTTCTGCAATAAGGTCAGTACCTGCTTATGAGTAGAGACATTTTCTTTCAAAGTAACAATTGAGATATCTTCACGTTCTGATTTATCGAGCAAAAAACGAAGTAATTCAACATAGTATTGGTGAGTTGGCGTTTTATCATAAGACGAGGCAAAGACAGTAATAGTTTGTGCATTAATGCGACAAGAAATACATAATGCAATAATAAAGACAAACCGATAAAAGCACATAATCATAACCTCTTATTAATCATAGCTAAGGCACTAGATTTATGCACCTTATCACCAAGCAATGATTTATTGTCTAAATGCTAAGTACTTAGGTAAATTATCGGTTAGTTTTAACCAGTCAACTTTAGATTGGGTATAGATGTGGGCCTGTGGCTCTATATGCTCTATGTTATCAAACACCGCAAGTGCCACTTCGATAGTATTTGCCTGACGATTAAATGTCGACTCAAACATTAAACTGGAACCACAGCATTGACAAAACTGCCTCACAGAGTCGTTTTCCGCACGATAAGATGACAAATACTCTTGACCACTTAACCAGTGTAAATGCTGATTTTTTACTTCGGCAAAAGTAGAAAAAGCGGCACCATGAAATTTACGGCACATAGTACAATGGCAATGGGCTACAGCAGGTAAGAATTCAGTCACAGCAAAGGTAATTTTACCGCATAAACAGCTGGCAAGGTTTTTATGTCCTGTTAGGAGTTGATTGCTTGATGTCATAACATACGCCTTTATCACTAACTGAGTTTTTATTGTTCAATTACTTTAACGGCAACTTCCATACCATCAACCGTCCACTGTGCCGTTAATTTGTTATAAATCACCCTTGCCAGCAATGACTTTTCTGAACCATCGTTATAACGAACAAACATATTGCAAAAATGATTATGAACCGCCTGGTAATCAGGAATACTAACACTAACGGGAGACAGTTCTTTACCTGTTAACTGTCGCCTCTTATACCAATCCTTTTCGATGATTTTAAATGTCATTCCTTGTTCAATCATACTGTTTAATTAGCCGTAAGTTTCTTTTGATAATATTCAGGATCATTAAACTGATTAATCATCTCCATGATCCGGTTAACGTCATAGTGCTCGGAAAATCGCTGAGAAAATCCGAGGTATGAGGATTCCTTATGATCAGATATTGCCATTATCTCAACTTGATTTTCAATCGACATAGTAGAAATAATATCATCAGCAACTAAACCATCTGCAACGACGAGATCGACTCGTTTTAGTAATAGCATATTTAGCGCATCTTCCAGCTGTGCCACTTCAGTAATAGTAATTAATGGGTTTTTCATGGCCCTATTAAAATTTTTACCAAATGACATCGCCCTGACTTTAGCGATACTCTTAGTGTCGGTAAGCTTATCAAAGCCATGAAATAAATAGCTGTCACTACTGCGTTTAACGATGACAGAGCCGTAAAAATTAATGAGCGGTGCTTGTGGATAGACCAGAGATTGTGCCCGCTCTTTGGTATATAACACCGGCATAATCGCATCTACTTGATTATTTTTCACCAGCTGCATTGCCCTAGCCCAAGGGACAATTTTTACCTGAAAATTTAAATGACTTTGTTGCTGAGCTTGTGATAATGCATCAATAAACAGGCCATCAGCCTGACCGTTAGCATTTTGATAGACCAATGGACGAAGTTCAGGAGCAACAATGTGAATGGTAAGCTCATTATCCTGTCCCCACGCAATCGCATGAGTCATAAAAAACAGTAAAAAACCACAAACTGCCCACTTCATATTAATCTATTTCTGGCGTCTCTTGCTTATCAATTTCACTGGTCGGTAACGCTTTTTTACGTCTAAGCACCGGCATGTCTCCAGCGTCCTGAGTAAATAAGGTTTGCTTTTTCACTTTCGCTTTAGTCGCTTTAGTACTTGCCTTGGCGTTAGCTGTCTTTTGTTGGGGTTGTTTATTAGCTGTTTTTACTTTTTTCGCTTTTAGCCCGTTAAATTTAGCAACTAAGCCATCCACCTGACTAAATGAAAAATGTTGCTGTAAAAACAGCTCAATATTTTTAAAACTAAGCCAGTCTTTCGGGCCAACCAAAGAGATGGCATCGCCCTTATTACCCGCTCGTCCTGTACGGCCAATACGGTGGACAAACTCTTCACTATGTTTAGGTAAATCAAAGTTAATGACATGAGAAACATTGACCAGATCCAATCCGCGCGATGCCAAATCGGTCGTGATCAAAATCTTTTGCTGTCCTTTCGCAAAACTGTCCATAATTTGATTACGCTGCCCCTGCGTTAAATCACCACTTAAAGCCGCTGTACTTAACTGCTTTTCCGCCAGCTCAGTAGCCAATCTTTGGGTATCCGCACGAGTGGCAGTAAAAATAATTAATTGTTGGTAGTTTTCATTTTCAAGAAAATGAGTCAATAACGCTTGTTTATGTGCTAAGTCATCAGCAAGATAAAAACGTTTATTAATATCTTTGTGTTCACTATGGGCTGCCCCTATTGCAATGCGTTTAGGTTTATTAAGCAATTGCATGGCAAATTCATTGACCTGAGCATGATCAAGCGTGGCAGAAAACATTAGAGTTTGACGTTTTCTATGATCAGCTTTGTTATTGATTAAACTAAGTTCTTTGGCAAACCCCAGATCTAACATACGATCGGCTTCATCTAAAATTAGTAATTCCAAGCCATTAAGATAAAAATGTCCTTTAGTTAAATGATCAGCTAAACGCCCGGGTGTTGCGACAATAAAATGCGGATCTTTTTCTAAGACTTTCACTTGATCATTAAAGTTCTCACCGCCAAGAATAAGCACTGATTTAAATTGCGTACCACCAGTAAATAATCGCAGCTGACCAAACACTTGCTTAGCTAACTCTCGAGTAGGCGTCAGGATAAGTACCCGAGGATCCCGTTTAGATAACGCCCGGTTTTTAATCAGTCTTTGCATCGCTGGTAAAATAAACGCTAAGGTTTTACCCGATCCAGTTTTAGATGATGCGATTAGATCTTGCCCTGTCATAGCAACCGGGATCGCCTGCTGTTGAATTTCCGTTGGCTCGGCAAAGCCCAAATGTTCAACCGTCGACATTAATCGTTTATCTAAACCAAAATCTTCAAATAGCAAAGTCTGCTCCTTAATAAAATATAACAACGCCGCTATTATACCCTGTTACAAAACAATTTCGTTAAACTATTTACCTACCCACAATATAATTGTAAAACATCACAATAAATATAATAACAAGGTTTATTACCGATGAAAAAAACACTGACCCTATCTTTATTAATGCTCTGCACTCTACCGAGTGTTGCTAATCAGCATCAAGCGGCAATAGCACCGATTACCAATTTATTTGATGCCATGCGGGCACACAACGGCGCTAAGTTAATCGCGCAATTTAGTGAAAACGCTAAGCTGGAACGAATCACCAAGGAAAATAACATCCATCCATCTGATTTAACCAAATTTGCCGACTTTGTTAGCCAATCAAACAAGTATTTGGATGAGCAACTCCTCGATATTCAGGTTTTACAAAGTGGTAATTTAGCCAGCGCCTGGACTCCTTTTGCCTTTTATCTCGATGGTAAATTAAGTCACTGTGGCGTAAATAGTTTTCAGCTAATTAAACAAGATAAGCAATGGAAGATCCAATACCTTATTGATAATGTCTACCAAGGAGACTGCGAGCAATTTATTAAACAATATCAAAAAGAGTAACCTCAGTACGTAAGAAATGATATAAACGCATATGTCGCCAAGTTACCATATCGGTGGCCATTGACCATATTTAGCGATGTAATTTTCGATTGGCTGACTTTTGTAGCCTGACTGATAACGCTTTTTAACACTACTATGCACATAAGTTGGGTTATCAGTTTGTCGAGGGATTTCTCGGATGCGTTTGCCTAATAATTTGTATTTCCCCTTATATTCATTATGCTGACTAGCGTGCACATTATGCTCAGCTTTTAATGCCCGCTGATGAATTAAACCATCAAAGGCTAAACCGCTATTTTCTGCTTCCGTCATTAGCCACTGCAATGGTATTTCTGATAAAAGCTGACCGTTGCTATCAGGCTTATAGCTGCCACCAACGTCAGAATGGACACCAGCAAACCACACCTGTGCCAAATCAACATTCGGCCTCGGCTGCCAAATAGTAGGTTCAAAGTCATCGCGTAATTCATCTAACGATAATGCATGACGAACAGTTTTCATATTAGAGCCAAGACTTCGATCATAAAAAAGGTGCTTATCTTTGATCAAACCAAATATACTAAATGGTAGGCCTAATGCACCAACGGTATCCCAAACACCAATAAAATGAATATTCGCTGTAGGTTCAATGGCATGCTCCGCCCGCCAATCAATAGCAAACTGACTTTTTGGGGTATGCTTTTTAGTTTTGTATATATCAAAGGCTTTTTCTACAAGATGTCCATGTGCACTTTTTAAAATACTGCAGTTATTGATAAGGCCAGCTAAACTACGTACTGTGTATGCGCCACGGCTAAAACCAAACAAATAGATTTCATCACCGATATCATAGTTATGCACCAAAAACCGATAACCATCCATGACATTTTTCTCTAATCCTGCACCAAATCCCCCTCCAGACAATTGGTCATGATAAGAACCGATCCCCCAGTCATAAAACACCACTTGCTTAATCCCGGTATTATCTTGAGGTAAAATGTGACGAGCAAACGTCAGTACATTGGTGGGATATTGCTCTTTACCCAACTGCTCTGGACGATTCCAAGTGCCGTCAGCACAGATAATAATACGTTTCACCGCTACTTCCTTGTTCGTTATCGTTGATTAAATAAACAATAGCTGAACTGGCACAGTAAAACAAACCTTAACTTAATTTTGATAACCGAGAATAAAAATATAAAAATCAAACACTTTGAGGCGTTAATTCAACCATACCGTTCGGTTTATCAGCAAAGTGCAACAAAATTAGGCATTCACTAATGCGTCTTTTAGCGCCGCTAAACACAAGGCAACATTTTCTTTACGGGCACTAAAGCCCATTAATCCAATACGCCATGCTTTGCCAGCAAATAGTCCTAAGCCGGCACCAATTTCTAAATTATAATGCTCAAGCAAGTACTGACGTACTTTCGCATCATCTGCACCTTGAGGAATATATACAGTATTTAATTGCGGTAGGCGTTCATTTGCCGGGACAACATATTCCAAGCCAAGCTCCTTCAGCCCTTGTGCCAACTGTTGATGCATCTGTTGATGGCGTTGCCAAGCGTTTTCCAGTTCTTCATTTTTTAACATCACTAACGATTCATGTAGTGCATAAAGCGAATTAACCGGCGCAGTATGATGATACACGCGCTTACCTTCACCAGACCAGTAAGCCATCACTAAAGATTGATCTAAAAACCAACTGGGCACGGGAGTCTTCCGCTGCTTAATGACTTGAACCGCCTGCTCACTAAAACTAATCGGAGAAATCCCTGGCACACAAGAGAGACACTTTTGACTGCCTGCATAAATAGCATCTATGCCCCACTCATCTACTTTTAGTTCAACGCCACCAAGAGATGTCACCGCATCAACTATGGTTAAACAATCATGGCGACGGGCGACTTCACATAATGTTTTTGCATCAGACAATGCACCTGTAGAAGTTTCAGCGTGAACAAAAGCGACAAATTTCGCCTCAGGATGCGCTAGCAACGCCTGTTGTAATTGCTGTGGATCAACGGCCCTTCCCCACTGCCTCTCAACTAGCACTAGGTTAGCCCCGATGCGTTTAACATTTTCGGCCATTCTGCTGCCAAAAACGCCATTTTGACAAACTATCACAGTATCTTCTGGGGTCACTAAATTGACAAAACACGCTTCCATTCCCGCCGAGCCGGGGGCAGATAAAGCAAGAGTAAATTCATTTTCCGTCTGAAAGGCATATTGCAGCAAAGATTTAACTTCATCCATCATACCAATAAATAACGGGTCGAGATGACCAATCGTCGGACGTGCCAACGCTGAAAGAACCTGAGCACTGACATCAGAAGGCCCTGGCCCCATTAAAGTACGCTGTGGAGGAATAAAAGAAGAAATCGTCATGGCTCACCTCAAATCAATAACTTAGCGCTACTTTATCACCTCTTAGCACATCAACTAAATTAATCAGGATTATTTTAGCTATTCATGTGAGAAATAAGTACGCAAGGACACAAAACCAGCGTAAAATAGAGTTAACGTAATTTTTGACCTTAAGCCAATGGCATTAAAATCTATTATTTATAAAGCAACCATACACTTATCCGATATGGATAGAGGTTACTACGACACTTTAAACTTAACTCTGGCACAACATCCATCAGAAACCGATCTTCGATTAATGACCCGATTAATGGCCTTTGTCTTAAACGCCAGCGACAGCTTAACCTTTGGAAAAGGTGTCAGTGACGAAGATGAAGCAGTGCTATGGCAAATTAATTACAGCGAAGAAGTCGAACTATGGATTGAACTGGGCCAGCCTGATGAAAAGCGGATAAAAAAAGCCTGCAATAAGGCACAAAAAGTGATCCTCTATGGCTATCAGTCAGCATTTGATGTCTGGTGGCAACAAAACCAAAATAAGCTTAATCAATACCCTAACCTGCAAATAGAACGTTTTGATTACGACGCATTAGCAGAGTTTGCCGAAATGCTCACTCGCACAATGGAGATCCAAGTCAGTATTCAAGATCGTCAATTATGGCTAACGGTTGGTGAACAAAGCTTGTCAATTGAACGAGAATGTTTACAACACCTCAGCCAATAGTTAGTGGCTTTCTCTGGTAAATTATTGCAAATTTGTTAATGTGCTAACTTTCACTGCGATGGATACTAACAATGACCTATAAATTGCTTAAAAAATCGAGCACTCTCGCTTTATCCCTCAGCTTGCCGCTAATTGCAGGCAGTTGTTTTGCCAATAACATTTCACTTGAGCAAGTGACAAAAGATATCAGTTATTTGGCAAGCGATGATTTAAACGGCCGGGCGAGCTTTACTCAAGACATTGATAAAGCCGCTGACTACATTAGTAATCGGTTTAAAGAAATAGGTTTGGTACCTATGGCGGGCAATAAAGATTTCAAACAGTCTTTTACTATTAGTCAAATTGCTCCAGTCACATTATCTGTGTCATTAAACGGCAAAGAAATAGCCGATAAAAACCTTGCTATGGCAAGTACCATGGCGAAATTGCACTGGCAAAGTGCCAAAGATTTTACCACACATACTGTCGGTCAAGCGGACAATATGCGTCAGGTGTTGGGGGAAATCAATCAGCAAGGTGGTCAACATTTAGTATTAGTCAATCCAGCACATGCAAAGTTATTTAACGGCTATCGCGGTTATTTCTCTAGAGGGTTAAACAAACTGGCCATCGAGCATCAAGGCGCAATCGTGATAGTGTTAACTGAGCAAGAGACAGTAAAAGATATTGATATAAGCGCAACTACTACAATAACTGAGCAGCGCTTAACCAATGTCGTAGGTGTATTACCCGGACAGCAACAAACAAACGAAATAGTACTTTATTCTGCCCATTATGATCATTTAGGTGCGACGCCATCAGATAGTGAAGACAATATATATAATGGCGCAGATGACGACGCATCAGGTACAACCGCCATTATCAATTTAGCACAGTACTTCGCTAAAGCAGGAAATAATAATCGTTCATTAATGTTTAGCGCTTTTACCGCAGAAGAAATTGGCGGCTTTGGTTCTAAATATTTTTCCCAACAGCTTAATCCTGATGATGTCATTGCTATGATCAATATTGAAATGATCGGTAAGCCTTCAAAATTTGGTCCGGGAAAAGTCTGGATGACTGGCATGGACCGCTCAAATCTTGGTCTGTTACTGAACCAAGGATTAAATAGCCAAGAGCCTGTGGTTTATCAGGACCCTTACCCTGAGCAAAATCTATTTTACCGTTCAGATAACGCTACTCTGGCACGTTTGGGAGTACCTGCACATAGCTTTAGCAGTACCCAATTAGATAAAGATCAGCATTATCATCAAACATCTGATGATTTAGCCAGTTTAAACCTCACCTCTATGCATCAGGTTATAGAGCACTTAGCTGTTGCTACACAAGGTTTAGTTGACGGTAAAATCACGCCGTCTCGGGTTGATGTTAATAATGTTAAAGGACACGGAAAAATTTATTAATTGTTAACTGATTATATCAAATAAAAAAGCCGTAATAAGCAAATTCTTATTACGGCTTTTTACTTGCTCCCAGAAGTACTCTAACTCATTCCTCCTAGTATCACAGCTCAACAAACTGTTACTAATTATTGCTTTTATGTCGAGGTTTCGACTTGTGTTTGCTAACGCTGTGTTTTGTCACTCGTGCATATTGCTTGCTTGAGTGACCTCCCTGAGCACGACGGTTACCAGATTGTGTGCTATTTTTTCTGGTAAAACTTTTATCAGCCCGAGCATAGCTTTTTACTTTATTATCTGAACGCTGTTTATGCTGAGGTGTAAACGACTTACCAGTCGACTGTTGTTGCCACTGGCGCTGAGTCTTTACTTTGCCAGTATGGGCTTTTTCTGATATTCGCTGCTTTCTGGAAATAAACTGTGCGGTTTGCTTACTCTTTTCAGGCTTTACAAAACGTTGCTTTTCCCTTGCTTTGCTGGTTAATTTTACCCGAGAATGATCCACTGGATTGACTTTAATGGCACGATTTAACGTAAGCTTTTGCTTCACTTTGTCATGCTTATTACTGGCGGATCTTGCGTTATTAGCCCGATAATGTTTGGCTGCTGGTTTTGCATTGATGCGTTGTCGCTCAATCGATGTTTGAGTTTTACTAGGGTGATGACTAACATAACGATGCTTCACTTTATTGCTGCGATAAGCGATACCTCTACGATGTTTTGGTTCATGATGCCATCGTTTTGCATGATGACTAGTCGCTATACGGCGATTTGAGTGGTAATAACGCTTTTTATGATGGTGACGTACCACATGATGATTATGCCAGTGAAAAGCACTAAAGAAAAAATCAAAGGCAATATCAACACCTGAGTGATAATAAAATGGCCCATGATAGTAATGAAATGACACAGGACGATGCCAATATACGGGCGGATAGTGCGACCAGTGCCAGTTACCATAAACGACTCGAGTATCATAATAAGGTACATAAACCACTTCAGGCTTTGCTGGCTCGATAATAATGGTTTGTTTTTCACGCACGACTTGCACATTATCCATTTGTGCTAAGTTTCCCGCCTGATCCGCTTGCGCTCTTAACGTTTGGATACTGGCTAATACTTGCGCTTCATCCTGTAAAAACGCATCGCCGAGTTTCTGCATCCACGCTAGGTCTTCACTTAGATTTGCCAATATCCGCGGAAAAGCCAATAAGGCCTTAACACTGGGATCCCAATCTATATCTTCGGCTTGAGCAAGTAATGTATGCTCACTCAGTCCCTGATGTTTTTTAACAAAGCGGTCCGCTTCAACGACTTCCAGCGGATAAGTTGCTGCAATTAAAATATGGGTTAATAACGTGTCGGGATACAAGGCAACAGGCGCTAACATTTGTGCCAGTTCTCCTTGACTAAACAGCACTTCTTGCTGATGCTCTTGCTCGGTTGTATTGGTATCTATACGGGTACCGGCAACGGCCGAAGAATTAGTGTAAAACAAGGCTGAAAACATTAGCGCCAGTATCGGTAAAGCGGCTTTATCATTACGTGTTATTATCATCTTAGTCACCTCTTTGTCAGCTATGACTGTGATATTAATAGAAGTAAACTGAATCAAGACTGAACAAGGTAAAGTTAATGCTATTGCGCAGCAGAAATGCTAGTGCGGAAAGGTTAAGGTAAACTGAGCCCCTTGTAATTTGACTGAACGGGATATCTCAAGCTTTCCCTGATAACTGTCAACCAGGTCGCGGACAATCGCTAAACCGATACCATGACCTTGTTGGTAGGTATCGGCACGAATACCTCGCTGTAAAATTTCTTCTACTTCGTTATCTGCAATACCACAGCCGTCATCTTCAATAACTATTTGCAATTGTTGTTCATGTTCGTTAATGCTAATGCTGACTGTTTCGCTCGCCGCTTTACTGGCGTTATCGAGCAGATTGCCCAAAATTTCCAACAAATCCGCTTCATCTCCCTTAAACACAGCACTAGCATTTATTTGACTGTGATATGACAGCTGTTTATCACGATAAATTTTCTCTAAACTGTTCACCAGCTTGGTTAACACCGGCTGAATTTCAACCCCTAAATGCCAGGATGACTGACCGGCACTTTGTGCGCGCTTTAATTGATGCTCAATCATAAGATTCATCACATCAATTTGTTCCTGTCCTTGTTTAACAAGTTCAAGGTTTTCTTGATTACTAACCTGACCTTGCAATACTGCCAGCGGCGTTTTCAGGCTATGGGCAAGATCGGACAATGAATTACGGTAACGTTTTCGTTGATTCTGTTCAGTAGTCAATAGCACATTAAGTTGTTCTTTTACTTGCTGTAACTCCTGAGGGTAATCTGCATTTAGTTTATTTGTCCGTCCCTGCTCAACATTTGCAATTTCTTTTTTTAGTATTGCTAATGGCTTTAAGCTCCATTTTAGCCAGATAAATTGCAGTAATAATAAAATCCCCATTAACAGCAATAATCCAAACCACAATTGACGTTTAAATTCATTCATTAGCACAATATGATCACGTTTTTGTTTAATAATATGCAACGTCATATCAAGCTGTTGTTCGACATCAAAAAAACTGACAGAAAAACTATAAATAAAATGAGAGTTCCCTTCGATATTGACACTATAAAAGCGTTTATCGCCAACTTCTGGAGCAGTTAAATGATCTGGCTCTCCCATGGCTAATAAAGATGATGAACGCCACAGCTCACGCGGCAAAGCTTCTCTCGAGGTGATCACGGCATAAAGACCTGATTCGCCGGTATTAAACCGACTTTCAGCCAAAGCTTCAGGCATCACTAACTTACCTTGCTCCACTTCTGCCACCGCTAATATTGAATAAGAATACGCGACTAATTCATTCTCGACGCTGGAGTTCATATGCTGTTGATAGGCGTTAAGAATAGTGATACCGACAATGGGGAGTAAAACAACCACCATCAGTAAGGCACTTAATAACAACCGAGATTTAAGAGAATTAAAGTAACCCGCTATCAAATGCATAACCCTAAGCTAGCTACTTTTCAGCTTCAGCAAACTGACGCAATTTATATCCTTGACCACGCAAGGTTTCTATAAATTGATATTGACCATCTGGATCGAGTTTTTTACGTAATCGGCGAATAAAGACTTCAATCACATTAGAGTCAAGATCAAAGTCTTGATCGTAAATATGTTCAGTAAGTTCAGTTTTTGATTTTACTTGTCCCTGATGCAGCATTAAATATTCAAATACCTTATATTCATAACTGCTTAAATTGACGGCTTGCTGATTAACCCGAACCTGCATACTCGCAGTATCAAGCTCAAACGGGCCATTCACCATTATCGGGCTTGCCTGACCGACACTACGACGGATCAAGGCATTTAATCTCGCTTGTAGTTCCTGATGATGAAAGGGTTTAGTCAGATAATCATCGGCGCCGGCATCTAGTCCTTCAACTTTATCCTGCCAACGATCACGTGCAGTCAACACGATAATAGGAAAGTCGATCCCCTGTTTTCTTAATGTTTGGATCAAGTCTTTACCGTCCAGTTTAGGTAAACCTAAATCAATCACCGCTGCATCATACTGATATTCAGTGCCCTGATAAAGTCCGATCTCACCGTCATCTGCAGTATCCACACTGTAATTAGCCAACTCCAACTGCTGCTTTAACTGAGTTTGTAAGCTTTTATCATCTTCAACTATTAATATACGCATTAGCTAATTTCCTGATACTTTCCCGGTTCTGGCATCAACCTTCACTGAAATCACGTGACCGTTATCCCTTAACACTTTCACTTTATAGCCTGAATTACCATTAACTTTCGTTCGCTGGACTTTAAGTACTTTCCCGCCATACTTCCCTTTCACCTTTCGCGCAGCCTGTTGCGCATTACTGACTTTATATGCCGGCGTGTTTGACCACGGTGTCGCTAATGCTCTATCAATGCTCAGCATGCAAAAACATGCTAACACCACAGATAACATCATTTGACGTACCACAACTAAAGCCTTCATTTCACCTTCCAATAACACCCAACAATTCACTGTTTCAGTGTAAAAGATCGTTTAAGTTAAACCAAGAAAAATCCCTTAGTAAGGCTATTTTACCCTTCTTAACTGAATGATCGCTGAACAATATTTAGCGTAAGTTTTAGTCATTTTGTTCAGCAATGGTTCAGGGTAATTCGCTTGTAATATGGTTAACTTTTTAAATAAGAAAGGACTTATTATGACTCACAAGTTAACGATGACCACTTTTTTAATAACGACTTTATTTACCTCTGCTCAAGTTAACGCCGATAACCTGTCACTTGGTGGTGTAAAAAATCAGTGGCAACAATCACAAGCACTTGAGCAATTAAAAACATTAACCCCAGCAGACGATAACCTAGATCAGTTCAAAGGAAAAACCAGAGAACAGGTAGCAACACTTAAAGCAACGTTAACGTCAAAACTAACCAGTGCAGTTAACAGTAAAACCAGCAGCCAAACAGCGATGGCACGCACCAACTTATATCATAATGAATTTAATATTTATCAGGGCTACGCTCAACTGATTGAAGATTATGACGGTGATAGCTTTTACCGGACCTTTAGTGTGACCTTTGATGCTGATGTTTATAGCCATGATATTATTAATGAAGCACGAGTTTATGCCGAGCTTTATTTAAGTGAAGATGGTGGTGATTGGGTCCACTATTACACCACAGATAACTTTACCATTTATGGTGAAAGTGAAGACGATGAATACGAGGTTTATACCACCTTAGATCAGGGCTATGTTCCTAACCACTACGATGTGCTCATTGATTTATATGAAGTCGGCTACAGTGATATTGTTGCCACTTATAGCTCAAACGATAGCAACGACTTATACGCACTGCCTTTAGAAAGTAGCGATTATGACCCTGAATACGTCGAACCTCATAGCAACAGCCACAGTCATGGCGGTAGTTACTCCTGGTTGATGATTGCCTTACTTAGCATCTGTTTAACACGAAAATTCAAATAGCTCACACAGTTAAGGTATTACTTAGCGGTAATATCTTAACTGCATTAAATTGAGCAAACTCACAGCCTAATGCCACCTAAACAAGGGCTATAGCGTTCCCAGCCAGACATTGTGAGTACAGCAAAAAAAGCTAAGCTGTTGATTTAGTTTGCCCTAAGCGATTACATAAACAGCGACATTATTTGCTACAATTAAAAATAAACATAAAGATAGGTGATATATGAGCGACCCGCATCAGAGGCATAGACCTAAATGGTTTTTAGTATTATCTATCCTCGCCCTGATCTGGAATATGCTAGGATTAATGGCATTTATTAGTCATGTCATGATGACACCAGAAATGATCGCCGAACTGCCAGAAGCTCAGCAGAGCTTGTATCAAGACACGCCAATTTGGGCAACATTAGCGTTTGCGCTAGCGGTATTTTCAGGGACATCCGGTTGTATATTTTTAGTATTAAAAAAAGCCTTTGCCAACGTTTTATTCGTTGCGTCTCTGATCGGAATTTTGCTACAAAACTACTATACGTTCTTCGTAATTGATTCTATTAGCGCATTAGGATTATCAAGCCTGATAATGCCACTGTTAGTGTTAACTATTGCTATTGCTTTGATTTTAATGACGTCAAAAGCTGAGCAAAAACAGTGGCTACAATAATTTAACCTTACTCTTCCTGTGCTAACCAGCGAGCAACCTCAGGAAAATGATCATCTATCGCGTATGGATGAGTAAGTATATTAATATGATCATAATCAATGGCATTCCCTGCAGATTTAGACAGTAACGAAAACGTTGCCTGAGCATTCGACTCTTCAATAAACGCCTTAACATCCTCTTTATAGCCAAGTAAATGATCAGAGGCACCAGTAATATGCCAAGTTCTTGGCCAATTGATCGACTGCGCCGCCTGATGATAATCAAAGCCGTCGACAGGATCACACCACTTACCAGGTTTCACCCATTCAATACTTTGATGTAAGAAATTTAAGCTTTCATTATCAGCACCAAATTTTAATTTAACGGCATCAATATAGCCTTTTTTTCGTGCTAACAGCGGCGCCAATCGGTTCCATAATAAATCCACCGTCCATCGTTTACTTAAAGTTTTCCGATAAATAGAGCGCTTGGTGCCAAAACAGAGGGTACTCGCTACCTGACGACAACGCTGAGGATAACGAGCTAATGTACTCGCCAGTAATACCCCTCCCCAGGAGTGGCAGATCAGATGCATTGGCTGATGGCAACGCTGTTCAATATAATCAAGAAACAGCGGAATATCTTGGGTGATCGCTTCATATTGGCCATGCCCAGCATCTTGTTTTAAGTTTGGTTTACTTTCACCTTTACCTCTAAAATCTGCGACATAAACATCAAATCCCTGCTTGGCTAAATAGCAGGCTAATCCTTTACCTGATAAGGTATAAAATATTTTGCCATTCTCTATGGTACCGTGCAGCATTAATACCGGGGTGCCGCCCTGATTCTGGTGGATATGCCTGAGGTGTAGCTGATGATGACCATCTTGAATATAGAGTGATTCTTGCTGCATATAAAAGTAAAAACCAATAAACCTTAGACTTAACATACCCAATAACAGGTCAGACCACAAGAGTATACTATTTAATTAGTTATTTTTGCTCGCTTAACAGTCATCCAAGTGCCTAAAATAGCTAACAAAGCTACGAGCAATAATCCTAAAACCCCTAGGTACTGATCTAACTGTTTATACCCAGTCCAGCGCAAATAGTGAATATCATAAATATTATTAATCAAGTCAGTGTCTTTGCCCTGCTGACGCATCGTCATTTGCGGCCAATTAACTGAAATCCTAACACCTGTTGAGGTTTCAGCCACTTGCTTATTAATACTGACAATTTCTCCATAGCGTGCTTTATCATCAGCAATCGCTTGCTCAATAAGTAACAATAATTCTGCATCAGAGAGTGCAGGTCGAGGCTTTAAAGTTTTACTATCAAGTTGATGCCAGCCGCTATCATCTCTCACTAATAAGTGTGGACCTAATACGGTTTGTAACTGCCGAACTTCTAACCACTGATGATGTTCAGGTAACGGAATAACGTGCTTAAGCGGATACAGTTTGACTGAAATAGGCTGATAAGCGGCCTGATAACCAGGTTTGAAAAAGAAAAATATCCCCGTTACCGTCCAGGCTAGAAAGGGTAACAACATGATCAAACCCAATACTTTATGAAATCTCTTCAAAATAACATCCTGCAAAAGTGACTGGTAATAAAAAAGCCTGCATAAAGCAGGCTTCTATCATTATAAAAACAGTTTAGGCCATATGCACTAACATATTCGACGGCTCTTCAAGGAAAGATTTCCACAAGTTGCTAAATCTCGCGATAGTGCCACCGTCAATAATACGGTGATCGCCAGACCAGCTTACCTGCATAATGGAGCGCGCTTCTACTTCACCTTTATCATTAAAACGAGGTAACGTCTGCAATTTACCTAACGCAACAATAGCCGCTTCTGGTTTATTGATAATTGGTGTCGCAACGGTACCACCAATCGCTCCAATATTAGAGATGGTAATAGTACCACCTTTTAAATCTTCAGTACTAACACGCCCTGAACGAGCAGCATCAGTTAATCGGCTAATATCCATCGCCAGATCAATAATCGATTTTGTTTGCACCTGCTTAACATTAGGCACTAATAAACCGACTTTTGAGTCAACCGCCATACCAATATTATGATCATCAAAATAAGTTAATTCAGTGCAATCTTCATTTGGCTGTGAATTAACCACAGGAAATTGTTTTAGCGCTAATGACATCGACTTCATAAAAAACGGCATCATCGTCAGTTTAATGTCTTGTTTAGCATAAACCTCTTTTAACTCACCACGTAGCTTAATGAGGTTAGTCATGTCGATTTCTTCACAGTAAGTAAAATGCGGAATGGTCGACACGGAATTCACCATGGCTTTCGCCATTGCCGCTTTTACGCCGCGAATTGGTTCTACACGCGTACCGCCTGCCTGAGCAACGGGAGCAGCGCTAGGCTGAGCTGCTGGTGCAGTTTCAGCATTAGTAAATGCTAATACATCTTCTTTGTAAACCCGGCCTTTTTTACCACTACCCGGTACCTGATGAATATTAACATTTAATTCACGAGCAACACGGCGCACAGCTGGGCTTGCCACCGCTTTTTCATTCAGCACTTTTTT
Organism: Thalassotalea insulae; assembly: GCF_030161395.1. Classification (NCBI taxonomy): domain Bacteria; kingdom Pseudomonadati; phylum Pseudomonadota; class Gammaproteobacteria; order Alteromonadales; family Colwelliaceae; genus Thalassotalea; species Thalassotalea insulae. The sequence goes on along the minus strand of NZ_BSST01000001.1, from coordinate 3,774,575 downwards.
CTGAGCTGGCGCGGTTTGGCTCGCTGGCGCAGTTTGCGTTTGCTTGGCAACTTCAGCTTTACCTTCGCTCGCCGCAGCTGTTGATGTCATAGCTGAGGGCGCAGTTCCGGCTCTTTCAAGTGCAAATAACGGCGCATGAACTTTCGCAATATCACCTTTGTTATAATAAAGTTTCACTACAGTACCTGCGTGCATTGCAGGAATTTGTACTAACGCTTTATCTGTCATTACATCAGCAATAGGTTGATCTTCTTCAATTTTATCACCTTCTGCGACTAACCATTCAACCACTTCACATTCAACAATACCTTCACCTATATCCGGTAAGATAAAATCTTCAACCATGGTGCCTGAGCTTTGTGCTGCAGTCGCTACTGGTGCGGCTTCCGCTTGCGAAGTAACGGTTTCTGATGTTTGGCTCTGTTCAACAGTAGCTGAGCCTGTTCCATCACTAGGTGTCATAGCAAATAATGGCTGATGTACTTTAGCAATGTCGCCTTTTTGGTAATAAAGTTTGTCAACGACACCAGAGTGCATTGCCGGAATTTGCACTAACGCTTTATCCGTCATCACATCAGCCACCGGCTGATCTTCTACAATCGTATCGCCTTCATTTACTAGCCATTCAACCAGTTCACATTCAACGATACCTTCGCCAATGTCTGGCAATATAAAATCAATGCTCATGTTCAATATCCTAGTAATTTACGCTCTGTTTAATCGCTTCATAAATTTTTAAATGATCGGCGACATATTCTTTTTCCAGTGCTAATGGGTATGGCGTATCCATTCCACAAACACGGGCAATCGGTGATTCTAAGTGCAAGAAGCATTCACTTTGAACTGTCGCAGCAATCTCACTGGCAAAACCTGCCGTTAACGGCGCCTCTTGCGAAATCACTAAACGTCCGGTTTTCAATACCGAGTTAGCTACAGTTTCAACATCCCAAGGTAATATGGTACGTAAATCGATAATTTCACATGAAATACCGTCATTAGCTGCTAATTCAGCAGCTTTTTCTACGATTTCTAACTGCGCCCCCCAGGCAAGTAAAGTAATATCACTGCCCTGTTGCATCACTTCAGCTTTACCTAGTGGTAATTGATAATCTTCTTCGGGTACTTCCCCAACCGAGGCACGATATAAACGCTTAGGTTCAAAAAACACTACCGGATTATCATCACGAATTGACGCCAATAATAAGCCTTTTGCCTGATAAGGATTACGTGGTACCACTAGTTTCAATCCCGGAGTATGAGCAAAATACGCTTCCGGTGATTGACTGTGATATAAACCACCTGCAATACCACCGCCATAAGGAGTACGAATAGTTAGCTGGCCTACGTTAAACTCGTTACCACTACGATATCTGAATTTCGCCGATTCATTAACGATTTGGTCAAACGCAGGGAAGATATAATCGGCAAACTGAATTTCAGCAACTGGGCGGCTGCCCTGCGCCGCTAAACCGTTAGCAAAACCAATAATGCCCTGTTCAACCAAAGGCGTATTGAAACAACGCGCTTTACCATATTTTTCTTGCAAACCACTGGTTGCGCGGAAAACCCCACCAAAATGCCCCACATCTTCACCAAAACATAAGGTGCTGTCATTTTCTGCCATGGCAATATCTAAAGCATTATTAATCGCTTGTAATAAATTCATTTGAGCCATTATTTAATTCTCCCAGCAGTAAATGGGTAAGAGTCAGGATATTTTTTAATATGAGTTTTCAAGCTGTCTAATTGTGCTTGTAAATGAGCAGGTACTTGATCGTAAACATCTGTGACTAAATCTTCGACTGGCGGCTTATCAATTTTTTCCGCGACTTTCACAGCTGCCAGTACTTGTTCACGTAAGCTTTCAAATAAGGCTGTTTCCTGTTCTTCATCCCACCAGCTTTGCGCTAGCATCCAATTTTTCATCCGTAAAATCGGATCATGCGCTTGCCATTTAGCTTCTTCTTCACGGGTACGATATCCAGAAGGGTCATCCGAAGTAGAATGCGCACCAAGACGATAAGACATAGCTTCAATAATCATAGGTTTATTTTCTTTTAATGCATATTCACGGGCAAACTGTACCGCTTTCACTACCGCTAAAATGTCATTACCATCAATACGAATAGTCTTAATGCCGTAACCTACACCACGAGAAGCAATACCATTGCCAACATATTGTTCATCTGATGGTGTTGAAATTGCGTAGCCATTGTTACGGCAAAAGAAAATTACTGGCGCCTGATGAACCGCCGCCATATTTAAACCGGCATGGAAATCACCTTCAGATGCGGCACCTTCACCAAAATAACAAATCGTCACTGCATCTTTACCTTGCAGCTTCTGGCCGTAAGCATAACCAGAGGCCTGTGGAATTTGTGTGCCAAGTGGTGATGAAATTGTCATATAATTCAATTCATTACTACCATAATGAATTGGCATTTGCCGACCTTTACCTAAGTCTTTTTCATTAGAGAACATCTGATTCATAAAGTCCTCCAACGAAAAACCACGATAAATCAATGCACCTTGCTCGCGGTATTGCGCCATGATCATATCTTGTGGTTTAAGACCTGCAGCACCACCAACGCTGGCAGCTTCTTCACCTAATGCCGCCATATAGAAACTGATACGTCCCTGACGCTGTGCCGCCACCATACGCTCGTCTAATACTCGGTGAAACGCTAATGCTTTATAGATTTTAACCGCATGGTCTTGATCTATTTCCGGCAACTCAGCACCGTCATAAACGCTACCGTCTTGTTGTAATATTTTAAGGATAGGGATTTCTACTGAATGACCGTCAATAAAAGCAGGCTGATGGACAACCGGGCTCTCTTTATATATTTCAGTGTTCATAGCATTCTCTTTATTATTGTCCTTGCTCACAAGGGAATTAATAAGCTTTGCTTACCTAGTATAGACAACTGATAAGAACTATTAATTTTGTTTTTTATAAGGGAGTTGTTGTAATAATTACTTGCGCTCACTTTACCTTTACGTAAACTGAAATACAAGTATTTCACCGTAAATAACAGCGAAAAACAGTAAGCTATTTATGCTATTTTTTCGCATCTATACCCATAAAAAATCAGCTAAATACTTGTTGGTATTACCGTTAATAGCGCACGTTGCCCTATTGCGACCTGAGCATTAGGAAAAATAATAGCTTCACCTGGCTGCTGAGTTTTAATTGCATTATCACCATCATAAGCGAGAATGGTACCGACAGGAAAATCAGTAAAATTTTCTACATCATCAGCAAAATTAAGCGTAAAGTTTTCGTGTGTGCGATCAATAATTTGCGAGATAACAAAAAGATTAAAGTCGTTTTCATCATAGGCTGCTAAGTTTAATGCTTGACCTGAAATAAACTGAGTGAGTGTTTGTTCAACCGCAGCAAAATTTGTCATATCATTTTCACCAAACGGGCGTACTTTCCCTAGTTCCACGGTAAAAGCATCTGCGCCAAACTGACGAGCAGAAAAATAACTAAAAGTTGTCGTCGGTGAATTAGATAATAAAATAGTATTAACACCACAGGCTTTTAAAAATTGTAATTGCTCTTTTTTTCTCGGCGCGCCATGAGTGTGCGGATATACGGCAAATTTATCATACTTGGCGCCACGAATAGCGGTATGAAGATCGTAATGATAACGCTGACGGTTCGGACCACATTTATCACCTTGTTCAAAAAAATCGCGCACCGTATTTTCCAATAATAACGCCCGATGACGCTCTTTATTGATCAGCCCCGCTCCCTGACCTTGATCAATAGAATGACCGCCAGAAAACAAGCGATTCATGTTTTCTTCAACAAAACGCTGGCCAATATTCATCGCCGCCGGGTTACCAAATAAAAATAATACTCGCTCTGCTAACGTTAGTTCACCCACAATAAGCTGCTGAACCAATTTAGCGCAGATTTCAATAGGTGCCGTTTCATTACCGTGAACACCACTGGAAAGTACAATATCTTTTGTTGTTTGGCGATCAAGCGGCTCGAATAAAATAATACCGGTATCAAGCACCGTGACTTTCGATTTTTGCTGTGATTGCTTATTTGTCACTTCAAAATCAAAACCAGGTAGTGACCACTCATGCGCTCGAGTAATAGTTAAAAAGTCACCGCTTTGTTGTAATTGTTGCTGTATCGTTTCCAAAACTATTTCTTATCTGTTGAAAGAATTTGGCACTATTGTAAGGGATCAGAGAACTAATTCGTAGATTACCCGAGCATTTATCCGAAATTTATCTGTAAAGATTTAGGGCGTGGAAACATTTCTACTGTTATGGCAGTCAATAAGTCTAATTTCCTTTAATTTGACCTTTGCCTGCATGTTTAGCATCCATTAATGCTTGTTCAACATCATGAAATAGCTCTTCCAACTGCTGATCATGCTGCCATATTTTATAACCAATAGATGCAGTTAAGTTCATGGTGTTTGCTAAGATTTTGCCATGAATAGCAGATTGAATTTGGTAGGCATACTGATGGGGATTATCGATGGCGTCTAAACGCACCGCGAGTAAAAAGGTATCATCAAGCCAACGACAGACCAATGCCGCCGGTGGTAAAAATTCAGTTAATATCAACGCCAGCTGCTTTAACACCTCATCACCAATCGATTGACCATAAATGGTATTTACTTGCTTAAAACCATCTAAATTCAGCTGATAAACAACAAAGGTTTTACCTTTACGCTGTGCTTTTTGACACCAGGCAAATAGGCGAACTTGCCCAGAACGACGATTTGGTAAGCCGGTTAGCGGGTCGACCAATGCCATTTTCTCCAGCGTATTTGCCATGACGCCAAGCTCTAATATCCTGCGATATGAAAATACCAACATGCTTAAAGAAATGCTAATACCTAACGGGATCAATTCATCAAACTGATAGGTTTCATGACGACGGGAAAATTGGTATATCCACTCTAAAACATCAAACTGACTAAAGACAATCATCAGCAAGGTGTTTATCACGACCAAAATGATCAGATCTTTAATCACCGTTGGCCGATGAATATACTTCTTATGAGACATAACTAATTCACTTGGTAATAATAAAAAGGCGTATAAAAATAGACGAATTAATATACACCTTTTTCAATAAACTTAAACTAGTTTGTATATTTTATATCAGTTACAAGCCACTTGCTTTAAAAGCCTGATCAATTAGTTGCTGCGCATCAGCAATAATTTGCTGTAAATGCTGCTCACTAATAAAGCTTTCAGCGTAAATTTTGTAGATATCTTCAGTGCCTGAAGGTCGGGCAGCAAACCAGCCATTTTCTGTCGTAACCTTAACGCCACCAATCGGCGCATCATTGCCTGGGGCATTGGATAACACTTGAGTAATTTTTTCTCCCGCTAACAGCTCTTGGTTAACGTCATCTCGTGTTAATAAAGTGAGTATTTTTTTCTGTTCAAAAGTGGCAACTGCTTCAACTCGGCCGTAAAACGGTTGACCTAGCTGTTCAACTAATTCGAGGTAATATTGGTACGGGTCTTTTTTGGTCACAGCTAGGATTTCTGCCGCCAATAGCGCCATAATAAAGCCGTCTTTATCTGTGGTCCAGCATTTGCCATCTTTGGTGATAAACGAAGCCCCCGCACTTTCCTCACCACCAAAAGCATAACTAGCGTCATGTAACCCATCAACAAACCACTTAAAACCAACAGGTACTTCGGATAATGGTCGATTAATTGAATTAGCCACCCGGTCGATCAATGAACTCGACACTAAGGTTTTGCCTATTTTACAAGTTACAGGCCATTTTCTGTGGGTCATCAAATAGTGAATAGCTACGGCAAGAAAATGGTTAGGATTCATTAAACCGCCAGATTTAGTCACTATACCATGACGATCAAAATCAGGGTCATTACCCACAGCAACATCATAGTCATCCTTCATTGCGATCAAACCAGACATTGCATAAGGTGAAGAGCAATCCATGCGAATTTTGCCGTCTTTATCCAGCGGCATAAAAGCAAAGCTCGGATCAACCTCTGGATTTACCACCTGTAAATTTAACTGATATTTTTCCGCTATAGCAGGCCAGTAATTAATGCCTGAGCCACCTAATGGGTCGACACCAATTTTAACATTAGCATTACTAATAGCTTCCAAATCTACTACCTGGGTTAACTGCTCAACATAAAAATGGATAAAATCTTGCTGAGTTAACAACTCACTCGATAATGCTTGCTGATAATTAGCCTGTTTCACATCTAACATGCCACGAGCAATAATATCGTTCGCGCGTTTTTCAATCAGCGCGGTCACTTCACCTTCGGCAGGCCCACCATGCGGCGGATTATACTTAATACCGCCGTCTGATGGCGGATTATGCGATGGTGTAATAATCATACCATCCGCCTGATCGGGATGACTATTATTATGAACAATAATTAAACGAGAAATCACAGGTGTCGGGGTATAGCCCTGATCTGACTGGATCACCACTGGCACCTTATTAGCAATCAATACAGATATTGCGGTAGCAAATGCCGGCTCAGATAAAGCATGAGTATCTTTACCTAAATATAGCGGCCCTTGATAACCCTGCTCTGTACGATATTCTGCTACGGCCTGACATATAGCAGCAATATGATATTCATTAAAGCTGATTTTTGCCGCACTGCCCCGATGACCTGAGGTACCAAAACTGACCCGTTGACCTTGAATACTGATATCTGGCTGCTTGATATAGTAATAACTTACCAATTGCGCAATATTCTCTCTATCTTCTGGTTTTGCTGGTGTTCCTGCCATAGGGTGCACTGACATTTTATTGTTCCTTATTACTACAAAAGATCGCGAATTCTTTCTATTTCACTTGCTTGATAACCTAAAGCTTTTGCAACTTCTGTGATCATCATCTTTTTACGTGTGGTATTCGAATTAGTCATCACCCAAAATGGGCTGTCAGGTATCTGCCGAGGTTTAGTACTGCTACCACTTGCCGCTAACTCTTGTTCAGAGCGTGCAAAATACAAGCGGTCACGACCGCGAATATCGATAACCGTTGAAAATTCATCACTATGAACACGATGTAAAGCAGATAATATCAATAAGAAGCGTCCAACAACGCCACGCTGAGTGGCTAACTCTTCTTTATTAATATAATTAAAAACAGACTCATTTGAAGTAACTTGAGTTCCTGTCGGGTCAGCTTGAGCAACTAATACAGACTCAACCTTGGCCGGTCTGGCCTTATCTTCAGCCTTAACGGCAGGAAGCGCTAATAATCGACGAAGTATCGATGAGGCACTTTCACCGATATATTGTGTTTGGGAAGCTAGATATTGATAAAGTTCTTCATCTATTTCTATATGTTTCATTCATATACCTAATAATTACGTTTGCGCGCAAGATTATACTGAGCTTAATTCAAAGACTCTAGCGCTTATCTTAAATTGTCGAAAGTTTTCTAAAATCCAGCTCATTTATGGTGAAATTTTGTATAATACCCACAAATTATTTCACTACGACGACATTAATGGCTGTTCTACATTTCCAACAATCCGGTAGCGGCGCTAATATCTTATTAATCCACGGCTTATTCGGCAGTTTAGAAAACCTTAACATGGTGGCAAAAGGACTCAGTGATAGCTATTGCGTCACTAACGTCGACGTGCGTAATCATGGCGGTTCTTTCCATGAAAATACCATGGATTATCCTTCTCTGGCGCAAGATATTATTGACACATTAGATCATCTCAATATTAATAGCACAGCCATTTTAGGGCATTCGATGGGGGGGAAAATTGCCATGCAGGTGGCACTAGACTTTCCACAACGCATTGAAAAACTAATAGTGGCCGATATTTCACCAATCGCTTATCCGCCTCATCATAACCAAATTATTGCAGGATTATTATCGATAGATATAGCGAATATCAATTCTCGTAAAATGGCAGATCAACAACTGGCTAATTATGTTGAGGACTCAGGCGTTCGGCAATTTTTACTGCGCAACATTGCTAAAAATTCGGATGGCTCTGGACTTAAGTTTAAATGTAACCTGCCATTTATTGCTCATTGTTACCCGCAAATAGTGAAAGGTTATCAAGGTGACAAAAAATTTAATAAAGCAACGCTATTTATTAAAGGAGGTAATTCCGACTATATCACCAACGAACATCAAGCAAGAATCTTACAACTGTTTCCACAAAGTAAAGCAAAAGTGATCCAGGGAGCTGGTCATTGGCTCCATGCTGAAAAAACAGTCGCGTTTAATAAGATCGTGAAGGATTTTTTGCAATAATAACTAGTTTATAAAAGCCAAGAGTTAGGCGCTATACATTACAAGCTAGCATTAATTTGACTCTTTATGATCAAAATCAACCAAAAATATTGCATATGCAATATAATTCATGGTAAAAATAATGTGTTTCAATGAGGCAATATGCTATAGTCCCGCCTGAATTTTTTAAGGTGAATTATGCTTGCAGAACATTTTGTACTAATTGAAACGATCGGGCTCAATCTGTTTTTTGCTTTTATCTTTATTTTCATTGGTTTATCTATTAATGATGTCATGAAAAAAAATGATGTACCTAAAATGGGACAATATGTGGTCTATTTTGTGTTATTTCTTGGCTGCGCCGGCTTTATCGCCAAAGGTGTCATTCAATTTATTTGGGAAAGCCAAGGTATAGGTTAACAATGGCAAAGCAAATATCAGATTTAACAACCATCGATTTATTTAATGATGAAAAACGCCCGGGTCGACCGAGAACCAACCCACACTCACGTAGTGTTCAGGTCAAAATTAATAAACGCAATCAGGTTAAGCGTGACAAAAATAACGGCTTAAAGCGAGTCGAATTTAAAATGCATCAGGACCTGATCAACAAATTAGATCAGTTAGCTAAAGATACGAATTGCAACCGTAGTGAGCTAATCGAATCATTGTTAGTAAAAGCACTAACGTTAAACGAAAATTAAAGTATTAAGAAAGGTTAAGCGCAATGGCAATTGTAGGTTTATTTTTCGGTAGTGATACAGGTAATACCGAAGCAGTCAGTAAAATGATCCAGAAAAAACTGGGAAAAAAACTGGTTGATGTTAAAGACATCGCTAAAAGCACTAAAGAAGAAATAGCAGAATTTGATCTGATTATTTTAGGTATTCCGACCTGGTATTATGGCGAAAACCAATGTGATTGGGATGACTTTTTACCTGAACTGGAAGAAATTGATTTTACCGATAAACTCGTTGCAATTTTTGGCCTTGGCGATCAAGAAGATTACGCAGAATACTTCTGTGATGCAATGGAACCACTCCGTGATATTTGTGAATCTAAAGGTGCCATTATTGTTGGTAACTGGCCAAATGAAGGTTATGAATTTGAAGCGTCAAAAGCATTGATCGATGAAAATACCTTTATCGGATTATGTATTGATGAAGATCGTCAGCCAGAGCTAACTGAAGAGCGAGTTGATAAATGGGTCAATCAAATTTATGACGAAATGTGTTTAGCTGAATTAGCTGACTAATAAAAGCCGCTTCTTACTAAAAAGCCTACAAAAATTGTGGGCTTTTTTCATTTTTACTCGCTATAAACACTCTAAAATCAAATAGCTGCCCACAATTATTAAACAATTGCCGTTATTTCCGACAATCTGACCAGATATCCTGATTTCTTCGTAATAAAGGCTTTAAACCGAGTAAAAATACCCCTATAATTTTACTCTATTTATATATTCGAGAAGTCACAATATGGCAGATCAAAATGAAGAGCTAAAAAGAGCTGGATTAAAAATTACTCTGCCTAGGGTAAAAATATTAACCATCTTACAAGAGCCTGATAATCAACACATCAGTGCCGAAGATGTCTATAAAATCTTACTTGAACAACATGAAGAAATTGGTCTGGCGACCGTGTATCGGGTATTAAACCAATTTGATGATGCCGGCATTGTCACCCGTCACCACTTTGAAGGTGGTAAATCCGTCTTTGAACTGAGTCATAAAAAGCATCATGATCATCTGGTTTGTTTAAAATGCGGTAAAGTGGTGGAATTTGAAGATCAAATGATTGAACAACGCCAACTCGATATTGCAAATTCACATAATATTAAGCTGACTAACCACAGCCTATACTTATATGGCGAATGTGAAGATCAAGACGCCTGTGAAGAATACCGTCAATCGAATCAATAATTTGATAAAACAAAGCGCCGAACTAAGGCGCTTTTTTATTTTCGCTAAACAATCCACTGCATCAGCCTCGCCAGCACATTTGATATTCCAGTTCATTTTTACCTTCAACCTCAAAACCATGTCGTTGGTATAAGTTAAATGCCGGGTTTTTTAACAGGACATTCAGGGTAATCGTCAGCTGCCGTTCCAACGCTTTTTTCTTTAATAAATGAAGTACCTGGCTTCCAATACCTTGACCATGAAACTCAGGCATAATTTGGAACTGTCGAATATGCATACGGTCCGTCAACAAAGCGAATTTAACTAAACCTATTTCTTGGCTATCTCGGCAAATCATAAAAGAATCATCAAAAAATTCACTAATACGCGCCAAATGTTGCTCGTCGTTAAGCACTAAGCCAGCAGCTTTCAAATGCTCATCCATAGTGAGCTTTCTCAGTCGCAACAAAAATTCTACGTCTTGGCGCTGAGCCCGACGAAAATGGATGGTATTTTTCATAAAGCAGTTAATATAAGCTGACGAAATAAAGCAACGCCCATTTAAACGAATTTCATTCACTAACACAATAAAAATCCGTTTATGTTCTAACTAAAGCAATAACTTAACGCCTCTTAACTCGTTTTTTCGCCAGCGTCATTGATACCTTTTGACTCCATTGAAAGCAAGTTAATCCAGACACAACAAAAACCGCTCCAATCAACAATTGTAACGATACAGGTTCATTATTGAGTACTGCACCTAAGGTCATTGCCATGACCGGCGTGATCATAGTCACCAGTGCCACGGTACTTGCGGTTAACTTCTGCAACACATAAAAATAGGCAATAAAGCCGACTAAAGAGCCGAATACTCCTAGGTAAACAATAGCCATTAAAGATTTTGTCTGCCATTGCTGATAAGGTAAGTTTGCATCAAAGACAAGCCAGACTATAAAGAACATTGGCGTACTCGCTAATAAAGCGCCAACAGTAGTCGCTATCGGATTAATGGTAATATCGACGCTTTTTACTAGCACACCGCTTAAGCTAAAAAAGAACACCGCTAGCAAGATAAAAATTATCCCTAAAATACCGTTAGTGTCAGCAGAGATCTTGTCATAACAAACAATCATTAATCCGGTTACCGAAATGGTTAAGGCAAACTTCTTTATCGAACAAAACTTTGTTTCATTAATCAGCTTTTGTGCCAGCAAACCAGATAAAATAGGCGCTAAACCAAAGATAAGCGACATTAAGCCAGAAGAAATATAATTGGCAGAAAAATACGAAAACGACATACCACCAAACACGCCAATAGCAGAATAACCATAGAGTCTTAGTGCATTTTTGTCTCTGGGTAACTTGATCTTAAGCGCTATCAATAACAGGCTACCAATTACTAGTGCAATTAGCATTCTCAAAAGCACAGCTAATGTCGGATGGACCGATTCACTGCTCCAAACAATGCCAAGCGGCGTAGTTGACCAAATCAATATCACTGCCAAATAAGCGACAGACACCTTCATTTTGACTCTCCTGCGTAAATAAGGGGTAAAGCAGAAAGAACACTGAGATTTATTGATAGCTAAACAAAAAACCGCAGTATTTTGACTGCGGTTTCTTTATAAATGATTAACAACTAATCAATGAGAGTTCCCGACAGCCAATACCGACCAATTCACCAGCCAATTGCTGGTGCGATTGAGGCTAAAGACAACGATATTTCGGGTTAAATTACTCATTATAGTTTCTTAGAAAAGTAGTTTCATTTTTATTAATTAACAGTCACATAATGACCAGCCGTAACACCTGTGTCAAGACAAAATAGCAGTCCTACATCTCTTTATTTTTACTCAGCCACAATTCAATCAGATGCCGGGCAATAGATTCTTTTTTAGGAATTTGAATATTATCGTCATCGTCTCCCCAGTCAGAAAACTGTGCCACCTGCTTCGCATCAAACCACTGGGCATGGCTAATTTCTTCTGCATCGATACAGATATCTTTCGTTATCGCTTTAGCAAAAAAGCCTATCATAATTGAGTGTGGAAATGGCCAGGGTTGTGATGCAATATACTCAACATCCCCCACTTGTATTCCCGCCTCTTCAAACACTTCTCTGCGTACCGCTTGTTCTAATGATTCTCCCGGATCAACAAACCCAGCTAAGGTACTGACTAAATTGCCTGGCGTACGATGATGCCCCGCCAGTAAGCAACGATTAGGCTGATCAGATGCCTGATATTCAACAAGCATAATCACCACAGGATCGGTACGAGGGAAAAACTGGTGTTGGCATTGATGGCATTCACGGCAGTGTCCCGCTTCAATGCTATGGGTTTCACCGCCACAATAGCCGCAATAGCGGGCACTTTGATGCCATAACGCTAATGACCGACCATAAGCTAAGTTTGCCGCAAGCGCTTTATCTAATAGCGGCACTTGCCAGCGAAAACCTGTATGTTTAATGGTATCTTCTGCTAGCTGAAAATGTGCAGCCAACAACGCGAGTGCTTGAGCCTGCTCATCTAAGACTAACGATAAATCCAACAGTAATACCGCTGAGTCGTTGAGATCATCAATGCCAAGTAAATAGCAACAACCAATAAGCAGCTCAATCGGGTAATCTAACTGCGCTGTCGTTAACTGCAATAACTCGTTATCAGCAAAGAAATACTCGCCCTGCCAAATGGGAATAAACTGTGTTGCTGATTGATTAAGCTGTAATGTTAACCACTCAATAGATTTTCGTTCGCTGGTTTTACGCTCTAATGACATATGGGTCAAAGCTAATTGGTTATTGTTCATGGTTAACCTCTCCAGCTTTTAAGGCTTTTTGCCAATCCCTTGCCCAGTCCCCCATTGGATAAATTAGCTGAAGCAATTCCTGCCCTAATTCAGTTAATGCATAACCAGCCATAGTTTTTTCAACAATTAATGCCTGCCGCAGCTCTTTTAACCGAGTATTAAGCAAGGTCGGGGAAATATTTTCACACACCCCCTGCATTTCTCTAAAGGTATAACTTTGTCGAGCCAGGTTCCAAATAATGCCTAATGACCAGGTTCGTCCTAATAAGTCTAATAATGCCATTATCGGCTTGCCGGTTTTAGAACCTCGCACTGGGGTACCGGGAAGTGGGATTGCCATACAACTCATCCTTACATGCTACAAATTATGTAGCATACTACAAAATTTGTAGCAAAATACCAAGCAGATTTAGAATTTCACTTTCGAGCGTAGTGATTTTTTCTGGCTGCGTAACGTCTTTTTCTCTAAACGTTTACGCTGAGATGATTTGGTTGGTTTAGTCGCTTTTCTTACTTTTTGTGTCACAGTACAAGATAAAATTAAAGCATTTAAGCGTTGCAGCGCATCGGCTTTATTCTGCTCTTGCGTCCTAAACTGCTGCGCTTTGATGATAATGTCTCCCTGCTTAGTAACACGAGAATCTTTTAGTGCCAATAACCGTTCTTTTAACTTATCCGATAAGCTGGAATGAAGAATATTAAAACGTAAATGCACCGCAGAAGAAACCTTGTTAACATTTTGTCCACCGGCTCCTTGCGCACGAATAGCACTTATTTCGACGTCAGCTAGTGAAAAGATGTATTCTTGCTCTGTAGTCATATTATTTATCTGTAAACATAAAAACAGGGACCTAAGCCCCTGTTTTTTTTAAGTGATTAAGCACTTAGGCTAAATTAAGCTCCTGCACTTTTTCATGCGCTATATCAGGCGCACTAGCGGCAGGTTTACTATGCAAATTAGCTTTAAGTTGCCCCTTGCGGTGTTTTAATGCGGAATCTAGTTTTTTTGCCGCGCTGGCAATAGCCGGATACATCACTTCTTCTGTAGCAGAAGCAGCTACTTTTGCTCCTTCATAGCTAGTACTCAGCTCTACGTGATGCTTACCATGCTCTTTGGATACAATAACGTCTAATGCAATAATAGTTGGGAAATGAGTGGCGATTTTTGAAAACTTTTCTTGAACATGTTCTCTAATTGAGTCAGTAACTTCTACATGATGACCAGAAAGATTTATTTTCATAGCTGTTCCTTTTTTGTTGTTACTCAGTATAAGACTTGGGGTTAAACGACAAAAACGCAAGTGAATTTCAAGAAAACTTTGACAAATATCATCAAACGATTATTTTTATTGCGAAAATAGTTTAAAGTTCAACCAGCCTCTAGTTCAAATTATCAAACAGTTTAACCCTCTTCGTTTGTCCAGGCAGTACAATATTACCAGTATACTGAAAAGCTAATTTGGTTAATAAAGCAATTGAAGCGGTATTATCTGGATTACATATTGCCTGCAACCGCGTTATTCCCAGTTGTTGCTTAGCATGCTCCATTACAGCTTTCGATGATTGATAGCCGAAGCCCTGACCACAATAACGTGCTAGAAATCCAAAGCCAACTTCAGGGTATTCAACACCATCTCGTTTAATCAAACCTGAAATGCCAATCGCTTCATTGTTACTTTTTAACTGACAACAATAGAGACTAAACCCTAGCTCCTTTTGCATCTTCAACGGCCCAGAGTTGATATAATTCAAAGCGCCGTTCAGGTCTCTGACACCTTTGTCCCCGATGTGAGTAATAAATGCCGGCTCATTCAGTAACTCAAGTATCATAGGAGCATCAGACTCATTTAATAACCGCATTATTAATTGCGGCGTGTCTATAGATACACTTACTGGGCTTGCAACACTTTCGTTCAAACGGCTACTCCTTGTTACATTAAAATAAAGTTTAACCCCTGCCATATCATAGCAAGTACCATCACATTACAATATATTTTTGAATAAAAAACCAACAATAAGATATTGAACTTAAAAACAATACTGAATTATTTTTAACTGAGAAACACTGTGGTTTTGATTATTTTATCGCTATAATAAACGCGTAAATTTTTTCCCGTTAAAGAGTTCCATCAATGTTTGACGATATTCGTCCCTATCACGATGATGAAGTAAATCAGGTTCTTCATCGCTTAATTAATGAAGCTGAGCTACAGTCTTCTATTGCACAGTTTTCCATTCCCCGACTAAAAAAGTATCTTCCTGACCTGGCTAATCTACTAGTTAAGTTGTCGTTATCATGGCGATTAAAGCATCTGCACAGCATTAACGATATTCAAAATGAAGTCGCGAAATATTTGCATAAAATTATCAAAAAAAGTACCGACGGCTTTAGTTATGACGGTATTAATCATATCGATTCCAGCAAGCCCTGCTTGTTTATCAGCAATCACAGGGATATTGTGCTGGACGTTGCCTTAGTCAATTATGCGCTGCACCAAAATAATATCGCTACTGTTGAAGCAGCCGTAGGTGACAATTTACTCGGTAAAACTTGGGTTGCAGATCTCATGCGAATAAATAAAAGTTTTATTGTTAAACGCGGAGAAAAAACTAAACGTGCGATGCTAACCGCATCGAAGCAATTATCAGCATATATTTATCACAGCCTGACCGAGAAAAAACAAAACATTTGGATTGCACAAAAAGAAGGCCGCGCAAAAGATGGGATTGATAAAACCAATGCAGCGCTAATTTCTATGCTGCTCCTCAATAAGGAAAAAAGCACCAGTATCGCGGATTATCTCGAACAGCTGAATATTATTCCGGTCGCCATTTCATATCAATATGACCCATGCGATTGTGATAAAGCGAAAGAGTTAGCAGAGATCCAAGCAACTGGCGTTTATGAAAAAGCGGAACATGAAGATTTAAAAAGCATCACCCAAGGATTGCTAGGTCAAAAAGGCAAAGTACATTTATCTTTCTGTCAGCCAATTAAAGGGGAGTTTACCGATAGTAAGGCCATTGCTATGGCGATTGATCAGCAGATCATTAACCACTACAAACTCTATGACAGTAATCTATCCGCCTTCCAGCAGCTGAGCGATAACGAAGCGCAAAGCTCATTAGGTTCACAAATGGCAGATCGAATGAAACCTTTAACTAAAGAACAGCAGCATTGGCTTTTAACTATGTACGCAAATCCGGTATTAGCAAAAAAAGCGCTTACTGAAGTGCAATAACTGTATTTACCCAAGTTAGTAATAATGACTTAAGATTCAGAACGACACTTCT
This sequence comes from Thalassotalea insulae, assembly GCF_030161395.1. NCBI lineage: Bacteria > Pseudomonadati > Pseudomonadota > Gammaproteobacteria > Alteromonadales > Colwelliaceae > Thalassotalea > Thalassotalea insulae. The sequence goes on along the minus strand of NZ_BSST01000001.1, from coordinate 3,758,323 downwards.
TGCCTTCTATGGCACCGTGTACATACACGAAATAGTGCTCCTGCAATTTCGATATACCGTACTTCCTGTACATACACGAAATAATGCTCCTGCAATTTCGATATACCGTACTTCCTGTACATAAAAAACCCGCTACTAGTAGCGGGTTTTTTATTAACATCAATATTAACCGTATCGTTATTGTTGACGATAAAATGCTGACATTGCTTTGTATAATGAATATAAATCCACTTTTGACCCAACGGCATATGGTGAATGAATCGATAAAATTGGCACGCCAAAGTCAATCACTTCCATATTATCATTCGACAAATCACTTCCAATTGTGCCACCAGACGCTTTACCTTTGTAAGTAGAAGTCTGCCACTTTATCTTGTTGTTATCTAAATAATTACGGGTCCATGCCATGTATTCTGAGTTAGCGTTAAAACCGCCACCATAAAGTTTCAGATTGATCCCCTGGCCTAAGCGTGGTGCATTGCCTAATTCCCACACACTTGCCCAACTAGGATTCACCCCAGGGTTTACATCGGCAGAAATCACTTTAGTGTTACGTAACATTTTGCGCAATTGATAATCATTATATTTATCTCCTTGCTCGTTATAAAGCAGTCCGCTCATTAAATCGACTAAATAACTTGAACTTGCGCCGGTATTATTAATGTTACCTACCTCTTCGTTATCAACCAGATAAGCTATAGATGTATATTCAGGTGTACCTTGCTCTACGATCGCCTTTACTGCCGCAATTGAAGATGCTTTATCATCCTGTCCATACGCAGCAATCATGCTACGATCTAAACCAACATCACGCGGTTTAGTCGCTGGTACCAGAGCTAATTCAGCTGAAACTAAATCTTCTAAACTGATGTCATATTCTTTGGTTAAATAATCAGCCACCAAGTCTTTAATTTTTTTATCCAGATCGGGTTTAGATGCAACGATCACATCGAGTTCTTCTTTTTTAATCACCTCACGGCTAGTACGTTTCCTGTTAGGATAATCGACATGAGGAGCAAGATCAGGCACCATTAAAATAGGATCGTCTTCATTAAATCCAACGGAAATATTGACCACACTACCGTCTTTTTTATCAACACGGCCAATTAATGCCAATGGGATATTAACCCATTGATAAGTTTTAATGCCGCCATGGACATAAGTTTGAAACAAAGCAAATTTTTGCTTTTCATACAGTGGACGTCCTTTTAATTCTAAACGAGGCGAATCTATATGAGCACCAACAATACGCGTACCTTGCATTAAATCCTTTTTACCCACGACAATTAACGAAATAGTACGGTCGCGATTAACATCGTAAAAGCGCGCACCTGGCGTTAACTGGCTGCTTTCTTCTAGCTTTTTAAAGCCTTGTTTTTCTACTCGTTTGAGCGTTTCTTTAACAAACGCTAGCTCAGTCGGAACGCGATAAATATAATCTTTATAGTCTTGAGCATAAGCTTCAACTTTTTCTAATTCCTTTTTTGATAAGCTTAACCAGCTTGATTCCTTTGCCTTTTCATCACTTGATGATTTATCAGCCGCAACACTGATCGCTGAAAATGATAACGCACTGATAATCGCGAGGCTTGTTAGTTTTGTTCTTAATTTCATATGATTATTATTTCTCTTAGAAAAACTCGCGCCTATAATAAAAGCTAATGCTTGTTAATAACAAGGGGTACTCTGGCATTATTCGTTCAATTGACTGAATATGGAGATAAAAAAGATATTCTATTGATAAGCGCACTAAGCATGTTAGCCCGAAAGCAACGTCCTTTTGCGATTAGTGACTTTAACCTTAATAAAGCTTCAAATACCCCGGCAATTTTTATAATAATTGTAAGCCAACAAAAACGAATAAACTCACCACTAAGGTCCAGTATATATTGTGAGTTTTCCAGGCAATAACTATCGCCACCGATGATGCCAACAAGTAAGGATTAGAAAGCTGAGTGTTAAGCTGGCCATTTTCAATGAACACTATCGGAACCCATATCGCAGTAAGTACCGCCGGGGCACTAAAGCTTAAAAAGTTTACCATTTTAGCGCCAAGCTTCAGCGGTACTCTAGGGTGGATCAGTAAATAACGGCTTAAAAAGGTGATCATCGCCATTAACAAAATTGTCACTAACGTCATAAACTACTCCCTGTTAACGCGCAATTTAGTACGAGTTTGCCATGTTAAAGTGACATAGCCGGCATACATGGCAAATAGCGCCGCCAATACTAGGTCTAATTCGACTTGATAAAGTTTTAACACCACCGAGAGCAATGCAGATACCAATACCGTAACCAATACCGGTAAACTGGTAATGGTAGGGACCACTAATGCAATAAAAGTTACCGCGATGGCAAAATCGAGGCCA